>NZ_BAAAZT010000074.1:0-133648 GCF_039537045.1 Halomonas cibimaris
TGATGGTCATGTTGCCTGCTGGGTGGGGGAGTCGAATGACGGTACTATGCCTGAAGGAACAGCGGGTTGGCGAGTCTCACCCGACGCCACCTGAATAGTTACGTTTCGGTTTCGTGTAAGCCACCTTCCACAAGAGACATTACATGCAGCCTGTCATGCTTTTGCCCCTCGACGCCGATACCCGGCCGCTGCGCCAGGCCCTCTGGCAGCACCGTATCGGCCACCGTATTACCACCCAGGAACAAGGCCAGCTGCTGTGGCTGGCCGATCCTGCCCAGCACGATGCCCTGCAGGAAATTGTCGCTCGTTGGCAGCGCGGTGCTCCGCTGGATACCACACCGCCTGCGTCGCGCCGGCGGGCGCGTGCAGCCGGCCTGCCGGCGCTGGCCAAGCGCGTGCCGGTAACGGCGACGGCCCTTGTACTCTGCCTTGCCATCTTTGCTTTGATCGGGGTATTCGGCGACTGGCTGATCGTGCAGCTGACCATCGTGCCGGTGCATATTGCCGGTGACCAGCTGGCCTACGGCACGCTGACCCAAGCGCTGGCCGACGGTCAGCTATGGCGCTTGATCTCGCCGGCGTTTTTACATTTTGGCTGGATGCATCTGGTGTTCAACCTGATGTGGCTTTGGTATTTCGGCCGTCAAGTGGAAACGCTGCAGGGCAGCCGCTGGATGCTGGCGCTGCTGCTGATTGCCGGGGTGGGCGCCAACCTGGCCCAGTACGCGGCAGGCACGGCCCTGTTTGGCGGTATGTCCGGCGTGGTGTATGCGCTGCTGGGCCACGTCTGGGTGATGTCACGCCGCGCGCCGCAAAGCGGATTTTTTGTGCCGTCCATGCTGGTGATTTTCATGCTCGGCTGGATGGTCTTCACCATGACCTCCATGGCAGATGGAGTAGGGTTTGGCAACGTTGCCAATGAAGCCCACCTGGGCGGGCTGGTAGTTGGGCTGGTTACCGGCTGGGTGGCCTCATCGCGGCGCTGAACGCTGCGGGTTTTTTTCGTAAGAATGCTATGCTGAGCCCCTTCATACATCGGCCTGGAGCATGGGATGACTGAGATGACCTTTGACAAGATGATCGGCCAGATGACGCCGAGCATATACGCCAGCCTGAAAGAAGCGGTGGCGCTTGGCAAATGGCCGGACGGCAGGCGCCTGAGCACCGAACAGGTAAACCTGTGCCTGGAAGCGGTAATGCGCTACGAGGTGGAAAACAACGTGCCCGAAGAGGCTCGCGTCGGCTATTTGCGCCGCCGCACCTGCGGTGGCGGAAACGACGGCAGCGGCGTATCGCCGGAAATGGCCGGCCTGGCCACGGACGCAACGCGTGGCCGCTGAGCTCCCGGCCGCAAAGGGCGTTGGCGATTTGCGCAAAATGAAGGCGGCACCGGATGCCCGGGGTCAGGTTTTATACCGCCTGCGGGCAGGCGAGTATGAAGCCGACCTCAACGCCTGCATCGGTGCGCCGCTGCGCCTGGAGTGGGAAGGCGTTATTCACTGCGTGCATTGCAAGCGCCGCACCCGCAAAAGCTATGGCCAGGGGCACTGCTACCCGTGTTTCAAGCGCCTGGCACGGTGTGACATGTGCATCGTCAAACCCGAGCTGTGCCACTATTTTCAGGGGACCTGCCGCGAGCCCGAATGGGGCGAGGCGCACTGCTTCACCCCTCATGTGGTGTATCTGGCCAACTCGTCCGGGTTGAAAGTGGGCATTACCCGCAAGACCCAGCTGCCCACTCGCTGGCTTGATCAGGGCGCAGTGCAAGGCATCCCCATGCTGGAAGTGGCCACCCGCCAGCAGGCGGGGCAGGCAGAAGTGATGCTCAAAGACGCGGTGTCTGACCGCACCAACTGGCGCACCATGCTCAAAGGTGAGATTGACCTGCTGGATCTTGACGCCGAGCGCGACCGGCTGCTGGCGCGGTTTGAGCCGGCGCTGGCCGAGCTGCGCAAGACCCACGGCGCGGATGCCATCCGGCGGCTGGACGCACCCGCTCAGCGCTTTACGTATCCGGTCAGGACGTTTCCTCACAAGGTGGCATCGCTCAATCTGGAAAAAACACCCCGGATAGAAGGTGTGCTTGAGGGTATAAAAGGCCAGTACCTGCTGCTCGATACCGGCGTTATCAACCTGCGCAAGTTCAGCGGCTACCGGGTAAGCGTCACGACCGGATAAACGCCAGACGCTTGCCGGCCGCCGGTAGTGCTTGATGCCTGCTACAAGGAGCGCCCATGAAGCCGGATCAAAAAGCCGCAGCCGGTAGCGCTGAAAACGCTGACCGCGCCGTGGATCTGGCGATTTTTGGTGCCCTGGGCGATCTCGCCCGGGGCAGGCTGTGGCCGGCGCTTTATCAGCTCGACCGCGAAGGCCTGCTGGCGCGCAGCACCCGGCTTTTGGGGCTTTCCCGCCACGAAAGCGACACCGACGACTTTCGCCGGAAGATTGTCGGCCTGCTTGAGGACGGTCTGAACGGCGACGAGCGCGACGCCGAAAGCCTTGAACGCTTCGCGGCGCGCCTGGAATATCGCCGGCTCGACTTCACCCGCCCCGACGACTACGCCGCGATCGCCCGATGGCGACAAGAGCTGAGGGGCGAGGGGTCAAACGCCCGCCCGCTGGTGGTTTACATGGCCGTGGGCGCGGCGCTTTACGGCGACGTGTGCGCCGGGCTTGAGCGCGGCGGCGCACTGGGCGAACACGACCGCGTGGTGGTGGAAAAGCCCGTGGGCCACGACCTGGCCTCGTCCCACGCGGTCAACGACGCCGTGGGCGCGGTGTTTCCCGAATCGCGCACCTACCGCATCGACCACTATCTGGGCAAGGAAACGGTGCAAAACCTGATTGCCCTGCGCTTTGCCAATCCGCTGTTTGGCAACCAGTGGAATCAAAACCATATTTCCCATGTAGAAATCACCGTGGCGGAAACCGCCGGCATCGAGGGCCGTTTTGGCTATTTCGACGGCGCCGGCCAGCTGCGCGACATGGTGCAGAACCACCTGCTGCAGCTCTTATGCCTGATCGCCATGGAGCCGCCTTCGAGCCTTGACGCCGACGCCATTCGCGATGAAAAGGTCAAGGTGCTCAAGGCGCTGAAACCGCTGACTCAAGAAGCGCTTGAGCAGGACGTGGTGCGCGGCCAGTACATCGCCGGCACCCGGGACGGCCAGCCGGTGCCCGGCTACCGGGAAGAAGACGGCGCCGACTCGGCAAGCCACACCGAAACCTTCGTTGCGCTGAAAACCGAAGTCGCCAACTGGCGCTGGGCCGGCGTGCCGTTTTACCTGCGCACGGGCAAGCGCCTGCCGGAAAAGCGCTCCCGGATCGTGATTCATTTCCGCCAGCAGCCGCACTATATTTTCGACCCCGACCAGCGCAGCCTGGCCGCCAACAAGCTGATCATCCGCCTGCAGCCGGACGAGGGCATCGCCCTGCAGGTGCTGACCAAGGACAGCGGGCTGGAAAAGGGCATGCGCCTGCGCCCCGGCCCGCTGCATCTGGACTTCAACAGCGCCTTCCCCGAGGCGCGCATCCCCGACGCCTATGAGCGCCTGCTGCTGGAAGTGATGAAAGGGCGGCAGTACCTGTTTGTGCGCCGGGACGAGGTCGAATACGCCTGGCGCTGGTGCGAGCAGCTGCTCGACCACTGGCAGGCGCTGGATACCCCGCCCCGGCGCTACCCGGCGGGCTCCTGGGGGCCGGTGGCCTCCATCGCCATGATCACCCGGGACGGCCGCAGCTGGTATGAGGAGTACTGATATGAAAGGTGCTGATGTGAATTCGCCCCGCGAAACGCTGGCCCAACAGCTGGCCGAGGCCGTGGCCGCAGCGCTGAAAGCAGATCTTGAGCATCAGTCGCGAGTGCTTTTGGTGGTCTCTGGCGGCAGCACTCCGGCGGCGTTCTTGCGTGCGCTTTCCACCCTCCCGCTGGACTGGACACACGTGGACGTCACCCTTGCCGACGAGCGCTGGGTAGAGGAAAGCGATCCTGCCAGCAATGCTCGCTTGGTGCGCGAGACGCTGCGGCAAAACCACGCCGCCGGTGCCCGATTCGTCGGCCTGAAAACCCCCGACGGCACGCCAGAGGAGGGCGTGGCCGAAGCCGCCGAGCGCATCACCCCGCTGGCCTGGCCAGCGAGTGCGGTAGTGCTGGGCATGGGTGAGGACGGCCATACCGCCTCGCTGTTTGCCGACAGCCCCGAGCTTGAGCGGGCGCTGGCCACCTCGGAGCCCCTGGTGGCGGTGCGTACGCCGGGGCTTGAGCCGCGAATCACGCTTTCGGCGGACTACCTGCACCGTGCCCGGCGGCACTTTCTGCACATTACCGGCGAGCACAAGCGCGCCGTGCTGGCCCATGCCATGGTGGGCGACGACGTCCGTGAGCTGCCCATACGCACCTTTCTGGCCTGCCCGTTAGCGGTATACTGGGCCCCCTGAGCCTGAACGGGCCTTCGACATACTGGCACATTGGAGACGCGCATGATCGATAAACAGCTGCCCTCAACCCGCACCGCCGAGCTGGACAGCATCTGCCTCAAGGCCGAGGTGCTGCCGGTCATGATCATCGAGCGTCTGGAAGACGCCGTGCCCGTGGCCCGGGCGCTGGTGGAAGGCGGGCTTTCGGTGCTGGAAGTCACCCTGCGTACCGCCTGCGCGCTGGACGCCGTGGCTCGCATCCGCAAAGCCCTGCCGGGCGTAAGCGTGGGCGTGGGCACGGTGTTAACCCCGGCCCAGTACCGCCAGGCCGAGCAGGCAGGGGCGGATTTTGTCGTCACGCCGGGCACCACCGAGGCGCTGTATCGCCACGGCATCGAAAGCCCGGTGCCGATGCTGCCCGGCGTATCCAGCGTGTCCGAGGTGATGACCGGCTGGCAGTACGGCTACCGCCGCTTCAAGTTCTTCCCCGCCGAGGTCAGCGGCGGCGTGCCCGCGCTCAAGGCCATTGGCGCGCCGCTGGCCGAGGCGCACTTTTGCCCCACCGGCGGCATCAGCATGGACAACGCCGGCGACTATCTGGCGCTGGATAACGTCATGTGCGTGGGTGGCTCCTGGCTGACGCCGAAGGCGCTGATCGACGCCGAGGACTGGGACGGCATCCGTGAGCTGGCCCGTCAGGCCGCCGAGCGGTTTCATCACTGATCATCGTCTTCAAACCCGCCAAACACGCTGGCCCCGAGCTCCCCGGGGCCGGCCAGCCGGCGAAAGCCGCTGAATAGTTCTCTCCCCAGCCCTGAGTGATGATCGGCCAGGTGCGTCCCCTTGCTAACAGGCCGTGCCGCCATTTCTGCCGGGCTGATATGCGCTTCAAGGGTGCCGGCGTTGGCGTCCAGCCGCACCACGTCGCCGTTTCGCAGGCGCGCCAGCGGGCCACCGTCGAGCGCCTCCGGGGTGATATGAATCGCCGCCGGCACCTTGCCTGATGCGCCGGACATGCGCCCGTCGGTGACCAGCGCCACCTTGAAGCCGCGATCCTGCTGCACGCCCAAAATCGGCGTGAGTTGGTGCAGCTCGGGCATGCCGTTGGCCTGCGGCCCCTGAAAGCGCATCACGGCAATCACGTCCCGGTCCAGCTCGCCGGCGTCAAAGGCGGCCTTTAACTCTTCCTGCTCGTGAAACACCCGCACCGGCGCTTCGATGACGCGGTGTTCGGGCGCGACGGCGGAAGTTTTGATCACCCCGCGCCCCAGATTGCCGTCAAGCACGGTAAGCCCGCCGGTAGGCGCAAAGGGCTCGGCGACGCCGCGCAGCACGCTAACGTCGCCGCTTTGGGTCGCACCTTCCTCCCATGTAAGCTCGCCGTTTTTGAGCCTGGGCTCCCGGGTGTAGGCGGTTAAATCCGTGCCGAACACGGTGGGAATATCGCCGTGCAAGAGCCCCGCGCCAAGCAGCTCGCGGAACAGGTAGCCCATGCCGCCGGCGGCGTGAAAGTGGTTCACGTCGGCCTCGCCGTTGGGGTAGATGCGCGTAAGGCTTGGCGTGACGGCAGACAGCGCGGTGAAGTCGTCCCAGGTCAGGGTGATGCCCGCCGCCGCCGCCATGGCCACCAGGTGCAGGGTATGGTTGGTTGAGCCGCCCGAGGCCAAAAGCCCCACCGCGGCGTTGACGATGGCGCGTTCGTCGATCTGGCGGTAGAAGGGCCGGTATTCGCCGCCGGGCTCGCTGTTGCGAATCGCCTGCTCGGCGGCAAACGCGGTCAGCGCCTCGCGCAGGGGCGTGCCCGGATTGATAAACGAGGTGCCCGGCAGGTGCAGGCCCATCATCTCCATCATCAGCTGGTTGGCGTTGGCGGTGCCGTAAAAGGTGCAGGTGCCGGGGCTGTGATAAGAAGCCGACTCGGCCTCCAGCAGCGCGTCGCGGCCCACTCGGCCTTCGGCGTACAGCTGGCGAATGCGCGCCTTCTCCTTGTTGGGCAGGCCGCTTTCCATGGGGCCGGCGGGCACAAACATCGCCGGCAGGTGGCCAAAGCGCGCCGCGGCGATAAACAGCCCCGGCACGATCTTGTCGCACACGCCCAGGTACAGCGCGGCGTCGAACATGTTGTGCGAAAGCCCCACGGCGGCGGACATGGCGATCACATCCCGGGAGAACAGCGACAGCTCCATGCCCGGCTGGCCCTGGGTGACGCCGTCGCACATCGCCGGCACGCCGGCGGCAAACTGCGCGGTAGAGCCCATGCGCTGGGCGGCGGCCTTGATCGTCTCGGGAAACGTCGTCAGCGGCTGGTGGGCCGAGAGCATGTCGTTATACGCCGAGATAATCCCGATATTGGCGGCGTTCATCAGCTTCAGCGCGTTTTTATCAATAGAGCCGCAGGCGGCAACGCCGTGGGCCACGTTGCCGCAGGACAGCGTGGCGCGGTGTACGCCCCGGGCGTGCTGCTCGGCCATGCGCGCTTCATACCGGGCACGGCGCTTGGCGGAGCGCCGAGCAATGCGCCGAGTCACCTCGGCCACCGTAGGGTTTAGCGTCTGGCTGTGCGGCTGGCCGGGCATGGGCACCTCGTATTATCGTCCTTTGCTGCTACCAGCATACAGCGGATGCAGGTATCGGGCGCAGGGCTTTGTTATCATCGCCGCCTGTAACCATGACCTGAAGCACCGGAGCCCCGCCATGCCCCCTTTATCTGATGCGCCTGCGCTCAAAACGCTGGCGGATCGCGTTCGTCCCGTGGATCGGCGCGCCGGAGACGCCACCCGCGCCTATCTGGATACGCTGACCAAGCCGCCGGGCAGCCTCGGTGATCTGGAGGCGCTGGCCGTGCAACTTGGCGAAATCACCGGCCAGGCCAAGCCCGAGGTCACCCCGCCGGCGTGCATCGTGTTTGCCGCCGACCACGGCGTGGCGGCCGAAGGCGTGTCGGCTTTCGATCAGGAAGTTACCGCTCAGATGGTGGCCAACTTTGCCGCCGGCGGGGCGGCGATTAACGCCTTTGCCCGCTGTATTGATGCACGCCTTGAGGTGGTCGACGTCGGCGTCGCCGGCGATATGGCCGATACCGGCACTGCCGACAACCCGGTGGTCAACGCCAAAATACGCCGCGGCACCGGCAATATCCTCACCGAGCCGGCCATGAGCTGCGAAGAAGCCGTGGCCGCGCTGGATGCCGGCGCCCAGGCCGCCAGCCGTGCGCTGGATGCCGGCTGCCGCTGCCTGATCGTGGGCGAAATGGGCATTGCCAACACCACCGCGGCCAGTGCGATGCTCGCCGTGCTGACCGGGCATCCGGTGTCCGGCGTGGTGGGCACCGGCACCGGCATCAGCAGCGCCGGGTTGAGCCACAAGGTCAGCGTGATCGAGCGCGCCATCGAGGCTCGCTGGATGGACGTAAGCAACCCGCTGGACGTGCTGGCAAACGTCGGCGGGCTGGAAATCGGCGCCATGGCCGGCGCCTACCTGGCCGGCGCCGCTCGCGGCGTGCCTTGCCTGGTGGACGGCTTTATAGCCACCGTGGCGGCGCTGCTGGCCTGCGAGCTGTGCCCCGAGGTGCGCGGCTATCTGATATTTGGCCATCGCAGCGAAGAGCCCGGCCATGACGTGGCGCTTGAAGCGCTTGACGCCGCGCCGCTGCTGGCGCTGGGCATGCGCCTGGGCGAGGGCAGCGGCGCGGCGCTGGCGTTTCCGCTGCTGGACGCCGCCTGCGCCATGCTGCGCGAGATGGCCACCTTTGCCGATGCCGGCGTTGACGACAGCCGCTCGTGACCACAGGCGTATTAGGCAACGCCGGGGCCGTGCGCCTGGCCTTTAGCGCCGGCCTTTGCGGGCACTTTACCCATGACGCGATCCACCTGCGCGCCGACGCCCCGCTTGCCACGCTAAGCTCCGCGCTTATCGGCGGCGGGCTGGGCTCGGCGCGGGACTTCTGCAACTTCTACGTGGACAGGGACTACGCCGGCCACGCGCCGGCGGACGACCTTGCCCGCTGGCTTGGCGAACGCGACATCGAGGCGGGCAGTGCGGTCGCGATGATGACCGCGGTAAAGCTCAAGTACGCCGCCATGCACAGCGCTCCGCTGGGTAATCGTGAAAACGCCGTGCTGACCCTTGCCACCGCGGGCAGCGGTAACGCCGTGGATATCACCGCCGAGGGCACAGACCCCCGGCTGGTGGCCGGCACCGTCAACGTCTTTGTGTTTGTGGACGCGCATCTGACGCCCGGCGCATTAGTCAACGCCTGCTTATCGGTAACTGAAGCCAAGGTGGCGGCCATGCGCGATGCAAATGTCATCGATGCCCATAGCCAAACGCTCGCCACCGGCACCTCCACCGACTGCGTAAGCATTGCCGCCACCCAGCGCGGCGCGGCCACGCCCTATGCCGGCTCCGGCACTGAGCTTGGCCGCGCCATCGGCCGCACGGTGTATCTGGCCGTGGGTGAATCGTTACGTGCCGGCAGCGACGCGGAGCGCGGACGATGACGCCGGGTATTGCGCTGACCGCACTTGTGGCCGCCGCCATCGCGGTGGATTTCGTCGTGGGCGATCCGCGCCGGCTGCCGCATCCGGTGGTGCTGATCGGGCGGCTGATCAGCGTGCTGGAGGCCCGTCTCAACCGCGGCTCTGCCCGCGCGCGCCGGCGGGGCGGGCGGTTGACGGTGCTGGTCACGGTAGCCGGCACGTTCATCGTGACCTGGCTGATCTGCCGGGGGCTTGGGGCGATTCACCCCTGGCTTGGCACGGCCGCCGAGCTGTGGCTGGTCTCCACCGCCGTGGCGATAAAAGGGCTGGGGGACGCCGGCCGCGCCGTGGCGGAACCGCTTAAAAGGGGCGACTTGCCCGCCGCTCGAAAAGCGCTGGGCCGAGTGGTGGGGCGCGATACCCAGGCGCTTGATGAAGCCGGCATTGCCCGAGGCGCGATCGAAACCGTCGCGGAAAACACCTCGGACGGCATTACCGCGCCGCTGCTGTTGGCGCTGATTGGCGGTGCGCCGCTGGCGCTGGCCTACAAGGCGGTGAATACGCTGGACTCCATGATCGGCTATCGCACTCCGCGCCATGAAGACTTTGGCCGCGCCGCCGCCAAACTGGACGATGCCGCCAACTGGCTGCCGGCAAGGCTCACTGCGCTGTGTTTTTGCCTGAGTCGACGGGGCATGGAGCAAAAAGCCTGGCAGGGCACGCGGCGGGATGCCCCTAAACACGCAAGCCCCAACGCCGGCTGGCCCGAGGCGGCCATGGCCTACCGGCTGAAAGTACAGCTCGGCGGCGCTAGCACCTATCAGGGCGTGGTGTTGCACAGCGCCACGCTTGGCGAGCCCGTTGAAGCCCCCGATGCGCGGCATATTCAGCGCGCTATTACGCTGATGCACCACGCCTGGGTGCGGTTTTTTGTGCTGGCGGCGGGGCTGATTCTTGCCATTGAGTGGCTAATACAGGCGGCAGGAGGCGGAAGCTAATGCCATTGAGGAGCCGATATAAAACCTCACAGTGGCCCCGCCACGGCGGTCAGGCGGCCGCGCTGCTTGCCCGCTTCGGGCTGCCGCCGGATCACCCCATTGAGGACTTCAGCGCCAACCTCAACCCGCTGGGCCCGCCTGACTGGGTGCCCGCGTGGCTTGAGCGCCACGTAAGCGAGCTTACCCGCTACCCGGACGTGGACTACGTGGCAGCGCGCGAGGCCATTGCTGCTCACCACGGCGTAAGCCGGGATCAGGTGCTGCTCACCAACGGCGGCGGCGAGGCGATTTTTCTCGCCGCGTCGCTCTGCGCCGGCGGCCGCGCCGGGGTGCTGACTCCCACCTTTAATGAATACGCTCGGGCGCTGGATGGCGTAGGCGCTGAGGTGTGTGAGATATCTTTTACCCACCCTCTCGACGGCCTCGACGCGGTGTTTCTTTGCCGGCCCAACAACCCCGACGGCGGTTTGCTGGCGCTTGTAGAAGTGGAGGCGCTGCTCGCCCGCGCCGCGGCGGCAGATTGTCGGTTAATCGTCGACGAAGCCTTTATTGATCTGACCGTTGATGAAGATGCCAATGCGCTGCCGGCAAGGCTGGCCGCGCATCCTAACCTGATACTGCTGCGCTCGATGACCAAGTTTTATACCCTGCCCGGGCTCAGGCTGGGCTACGCGCTGGCAAGCGAGGCGCTGATTGCCGCCATGGCCTGCCGCCAGCCGCCTTGGAGCGTCAATCAGCTGGCGGCGGGGCTGGTCGCGCCGCTGCTGGCAGATAGCGACTTTGCCGCGCGCACCCAGGCCTGGCTTACCGCCGAGCGCCCGCGCATGCAGCAAGCGCTTGAACGCCGCGGGCTTGAGGTCGCCCCCGGCGCGACGTGCTTTTTTCTGCTGCGTCCGGGCGTTGCGCTTCGCCGGCAGGGCATCACCGCCGAGGTCATGCTTGAGTGGCTACTGGGCGGCGGAATACTGGCCCGCCACACCCACGGCTACGCGGGGCTTGACGGCGAATGGCTGCGCCTCGCCCTGCGCGATGAACGCGCCAACCACCGGCTGCTCAAGGTGCTTGATGCTTGTCTTCGTTAGCGGCGGGGCGCGCTCGGGCAAAAGTGCGGTGGCCGAGGCGGCGGTGCGCCGAGCCGCCGGCGAGAAGCCAGCGTATTACGTGGCTACCGCCAACGTCAGCGACGGTGAAATGGCCGAGCGTGTGGCGCGCCACCGGCGCTCCCGGGGCGAAGGCTGGGTCACCCTCGAAGCGCCGCTGGCGCTTGCCTCGGCCATCGCTCAGGTGCCCGGCGGCGGGGTAGGGCTAATCGACTGCCTGACGCTGTGGGCAAGCCAGGTGCTTTACCCGCCGGCCGATAGTGCCCGGCACCCCACGCCCGAGCAGGCGCTGGCGGATTTGGCTGCTTGCCTTGAAGACGCCCGCCGGCGCGGGGTGGCGCTTGTAATCGTCTCCAACGACCTTAACGAAGCGCTGCTGCCCACCGGTGACGCAAGTGCTGAAACGTGGCGCTACGTGGATTTTTTACAGCGCGCCCACCGCCTGGTCGCCGGCCGTGCGGATTCGGTGTTGGAAGTGGTGGCCGGAGGCTGCGTTGAGTGGAAGCCTGAGAGCCGCGCGGGAAGTAGGCCATTTCAAGGAGACGCCAAGCGATGAAAAACGCCGCCTTCGGGCTGATACTTGCGCTGCAGTTTTTAACCCGCATCCCCGTGCCGGTGGCCTGCCCCTGGACGCCCGCCACTCGCCGCTGGGCGGTGCGCGCCTATCCGCTGGCGGGCCTGCTGCTGGGCAGCGTGCTGGCGCTGGCGGCGTATGCCATGACGCACGTATTCCCCGCCACGCCGGCGCCGCTTGCCGCCCTTGTGCTGCTTAGCCTCTGGGTGGGGCTTTCTGGCGGCCTGCATCTGGACGGCCTGATGGACATGGCCGACGCCCTGGGCAGCAACCAGCCGCTGGAGCGCCGCTTTGCCATTATGCAGGACCCCCACGTGGGCAGCTTCGGTATGCTCGCGCTGTTTTTTATGCTGGCGTGGAAGGGCGTGCTGCTGTGGGCGCTTTTGGCGCACGCCGCGCCGGTGGGCTGGCTGGTTGCCGTACCCGCGCTTGGCCGCTGGCTGGGTGCGGCCTCATTGGCGCTGATTCCCTGTGCCAAGCCCGGCGGGCTGGCGCATGCCTGGCAGCGCTCGCTTACCCCCATGGACGCCGCGCTGGGACTTGTGGCACCGCTTTTGCTGGCCTTTATCTGGCCCGGCGTGTGGCTGGCCATTGCCGCCGCGGGGCTTTATTTTCTTGTAGCGCGCGCCGCGCTCAAGCGCTGGTTTGGCGGCGTGACCGGCGATCTGGCCGGTGCGATGATTGAAGGAGGAGAGCTATGGCTGCTGCTGTGTCTGTGGAGCTGGTGGCCGTTCGCCACGGCATGACGTCCTGGAACCTGGAGCGACGCTACCAGGGCCAGCGCGATATTGCGCTTAAGTTTCCCGAGGCCGAGGCGGCCTTGGAGCGGCTGCGTCTTGGCCTTGAGCGTGAGCGCTTTGCGCTGATTTACTCAAGCGATTTGACCCGCTGTCGCCGCACGCTGGAGTGGACCGGCGCAGCAGAAAAAAGCGCCGTTGCGCCCGCGCTGGAGCCGCGCCTGCGCGAGATCGACTTCGGCGACTACGAGGGCAAAACCTACGACGAGCTGAAACACCGCCCGGACTACCGCGCATGGATCGACAGCGTCGGCGAGCGGCGCATCCCCGGCGGTGAAAACGGCGCCGATCTGCGCGCCCGGCTGGACGCTTGGCTAAACGACGTGGCTTGCGCGGCACGGCAGGTGGCGGAACGCGTTGAAGCGCCGGTTGGCCAGCCGGTCAAGGTGCTGGCCGTGGCCCACGGCGGGGTGATTCGCGAGCTGCGCCGGCGTTTTGAAAAGGTGGCGTTCTGGGACTCCACCGTGCGCCAGGCCGAAGGCCGGCGCTGGCAGCTGAGCTATTCCCCCGAGGCAGACAAAAAGGGAGACGACCCGTGGCAGTGCAGCTGTTCCTCGGCGGTGCCCGCGCCGGCAAGCGCGACGCCGTAGCCGCCCGCTGGCCCGGGGCCCGCTGGCAGCCGCTTACGCTCGGTGAGACGCTCGCCGACTGGGCAGCGCGCGTGCCGCCCGTGGTGCAAGATAAGCCCGCGGTGCTTCACGGCGTTTTGCCCTGGCTTGAAGATGCTCTGGCTCAAAGCGATGACGACGACGCCCTGCGCCGGCAGTGGCAGGCGGCGCTTGCCGCGCTCGACGCGCGGTTTCATGCCGCGCCGCTGATTATCATCGGCCATGAAATAGGGCGAGGCATTGTGCCCGTGGCGCGCCTTGAGCGCCGCCTGCGCGACATGAACGGCTGGTTCAATCAGGACGTCGCCGCGAGCGCCGAGCGCGTCTGGCTGGTGCGCCACGGGCTGGTCATGGCGCTTAAAGGGTAATAGTGGCTTGCCCACGGCGCACGCCCTCTTTGCTCCTTCCGGCAGCGTTGCTTTAGCGCGCGCAAATTGCTAGCTTACGCGCACTCTCAGGTGCCAGCCGCGCGATCGTCGCGGCGGTGAAACGGGAAGTCGGTGCCCAATCCGACGCTGCCCCCGCAACGGTGATCGAGACAGCCGCCACGCAAGCCACTGCGCCGCTTTTTCTGTTTTATAAAGAAAAACGCGTGGGAAGGGCGCGGCGGCATAAAGGCTCTATGTTGGTGACCCAGCGCCCGCAAGGGTGAAAAAAGCCTTTTGCTCGTCAGCCCGGAGACCGGCCTGAGCCGTCCGGCCCGCTTCAACGCGGCGCCGGAGCGATACAGGCCGTGGCGCGGTGGGCGCTGGCAGGCGGACTGGCGCGCGCCGACTCCCTCTGCTGCTTTCCTGCCATCCCCTTCGCCCGGCATAAAACGAAAATATCCGTGCGGGTGAGCACGATGAGCAAGGGAACTTTCATGTCCAACCGTCTTTTCCTGTCTAACCGTTTTTCCGCCGGCAAAACGCTTGTGCCTTTCGCGCTGGCCGCGCTGCCGCTGGCCGTTTCTGCCCAGACCCCGCCTGCATCCGAGCCCGCCGACCAGGCTGCTGTCGCTAGCTTAAACCCTGTAGTGGTCACCGCTACCCGCGCGCCGCGCACCGCAGACGAGACGCTGTCCTCGGTCACCGTGCTGGACGAGGCCACGCTGCGCCGCCAGGACCCGGCCGACGTAACCGATCTGCTGCGCGGCCAGCCGGGGGTGAACGTCTCTTCCAACGGCGGCTTTGGCAAAACCACCGGCGTCAGCATTCGCGGCGCAGGCAATAGCGGCACGCTGCTGATGATCGACGGCATCCGCCTGCATTCGGCCACCGCCGGCGGGGCCTCCTGGCAGCTGTTGGACCCGCGCATGTTCGAGCGCGCCGAAGTGGTGCGCGGCCCCAAAGGCAGCCTCTACGGCGCTGACGCCATGGGCGGCGTGGTGCAGCTGTTTACCCCCAAGGGCGACGGCAAGCCAACGCCTTCCGTGACGCTCAGCGGCGGCAGCCTTGATACCCGGCGCGCCAGCGCCTCGTTTTCCGGCAGCGACGGCGCCACCCGCTACCACGTGGCCGCCAGCCGCTTTGATACCGACGGCATCAAGCTGCGCGAGGGCGGCGAGAAAAAGTCCTACGACAACACCAGCGCGCTGGTGCGCCTGTCTCAGCGGCTGGGCGAAGGGGCGGAAGTGGGGCTGCTGGCGCTGCGCGCTCGGGGCAATACCGAATATATCGGCGGCGAGCAGGATTTTGTGCAGCAGGTCGGCGGCGTGTACGGCGAAGTGGCGCTGGGCGAGCACTGGACCAGCCGGCTTACGCTCAGCGAATCCCGCGACGAGATGGAAGACTTTTCCAGCTTTCCGGGTGAGTTCAACACGCAAACCCGCGTCGCACGGCTGGATAACACGCTGAGCATCGGCCGCCACCAGCTGATCGTCGGTGCCGAGTATCTGGAAGACAAGGTCGACAGCACCACGGCCTATAACGCCGACAGCCGCGACAACAAGGCGGTGTTTGCCCAAGGGCTTTTGGACTTCGCCCCCTTTACCCTGCAGCCCAGCCTGCGCTTTGACGATAACGAAGCCTACGGCGACGAAGTTACCGGCAGCCTGGCGCTGGGCTATGACCTGGACGATGCCCACACCCTGCGCGCCAGCTACGCCACCGCCTTCCGCGCGCCGACGTTCAACGATCTGTACTACCCGGGCGCCAACAACCCCGACGTAGAAGCCGAAACCGCCAAAACCTACGAGCTGGGCGCTCGCGGCCAATACGGCAGCTGGTACTGGGATGCGGCGATTTATCAGTCCGATATCGACGACAAGATCGTCTTTGTCACCCGGCCGGAAAACGTCGACAAAGCCCGAATTCGCGGCGTGGAGCTTGCAGGCGGCGTCTCGATGAGCGGCTGGGATATCCAGGCGGCGCTGGCCTACACCGACCCCGAAGATCGCGCAACGGGCAACCGCCTGGCCCGGGAGGTCACCCAGTCCGCCCGTCTTGACGTGGACCGCACCCTGGGCGAGTGGACCCTGGGCGGCTCGCTGGTGGCGGAAGACCACCGCTATAACGGCGGCGCCAACGACAAGCGTCTGGGCGGCTACGGCAAGCTCGACCTGCGCACCACCTGGCGCTTTGCTCCGGCCTGGTTTGCCCGGGTCAACGTGGATAACGTCTTCGACAAGGACTACGTCACCGCCTTTGATAGCTTTCAGGGCTTTGCCTATGAGAACCCCGGCCGCAGCGTCATGCTGAGCGTGGGTATCGATGGCCGCTAAGCCTCTGCTGGTCGGCGCCCTGATGCTGGGCGCCGTCGCCAGCGTCGCCCAGGCCAGCGCCAAGCCCTGCGCCGTGGATGATCTGGAGCGCAAGGTCTGCCTTGAGGCGCCGGCTCGGCGCATTGTGGCGCTGTCCCCCGGCGCTACCGAGCTTGCCTTTGCCGCCGGCGCGGGAGATCGGGTCGTTGCGGTGTCAGCGCACAGCAACTATCCGCCGCCTGCCCAAAAACTGCCCTCGGTAGGGGATTACAACCGCATTGATCTGGAAGCGCTGGTGGGCCTTGAGCCGGATCTCGTGGTCGGCTGGGAAACCGGCAATCCCGGCAAGCAGCTGGAAACGCTGGCGTCGCTGGGCACCAAAGTGTTCTACATCGAGCCGCGCACGGCTGCCGGTGTGGCCAACGCCTTGACCCGCCTGGGCCGCCTTGCCGGCAGCGAGGCGACCGCTGAACAAAAAGCGGAGACGTTTTTGGCAGGCATGGCCGCGCTCAAGGAACGCTACGCCGAGCGCGCGCCGGTGCGCGTGTTCTATCAGGTGTGGGATGCGCCGCTGATGAGCCTCAACGACGAGCATCTGATCGGCCGGGCGATCCGTGACTGCGGCGGGGTCAACGTGTTCGGCGCGCGCCCGCGGCTGGTGCCGCGCCTGAGCGACGAGGCGGTGCTTGCCGCCAACCCCGAGGTGATTATTACCGGCAGCCGCGATGCGGATGAGAACGCGCGCAACCAGTGGCTTGCCCACTGGCAGCCGTATTCCAGCATGGCCGCCGTAGAACGCGAGAACCTCTATACGGTGCCCGCCGACCCGCTGGTGCGGCCCACCCCGCGCTTTTTGCAGGGCGCGCAAAGCCTGTGTGAGCGTATAGACCGGGCGCGTGAAAAGCGGGCTCGCACCGAGTAATGCGGGATATGCGTCTGCAAGCGTTTGTGCCGCTGGGGCTGCTGGCGCTGGGCGCGCTGGCGGCCCTTGGCGTGTCGCTCGGGGTGGGCAGCGCGTCGATCCCGCTTGACCGGCTCTGGGCGATTGCGCTGGGTGAGGGCGACGGCCTGGCGCGCACCATGGTGCTGGAGCTGCGCCTGCCCCGGGCGCTTTCGGCGTTTGCCGTGGGCGGGCTTCTGGCCGTGGCCGGCGCTTTAATGCAGGTGCTGCTGCGCAACCCGCTGGCCGACCCCTACGTGCTGGGGATTTCCGGCGGCGCGGCGATGGGCGCGCTGGGCGCGATGATGCTGGGGCTGGGCGGTATGCTGGCGTCTACCTCGGCCTTCGGCGGTGCGCTGTTTTCCACGCTGCTGGTCTTTGGCCTCGCCCACGGCCGGGGCGGCTGGGCGCCTACCCGGCTGCTGCTCACCGGCATTGTAGTGGCCTCGGGCTGGGGCGCGATGATTACGCTGATGCTTGCGATGACGCCGGCGGAGCGCCTGCCGGGCATGCTCTACTGGCTGATGGGTGATCTTTCCTACGCCCGCGAGCCGGGGCTGCCGCTGGCGCTGTTGGCCCTGACGTGCATCGGGCTTTTGCCGCTGGGGCGCAGCCTGAACGTGCTGGCGCGCGGGCCCCGTCAGGCCGCCGCGCTGGGCGTGGATGCCCGCCTGCTGGAGTGGGGCATTTACGCCATCGCCAGCCTGCTCACCGCCGTGGCCGTGGCCACCGCGGGCAGCATCGGCTTTGTGGGGCTGGTGGTGCCGCACATGCTGCGCCTGGTGCTGGGCAACGACCAGCGTATTGCGCTGCCCGCCTGCGCGCTGGCCGGCGGCACGCTTTTGCTGCTGGCGGATACCCTGGCGCGCACGGTCATCGCCCCGGAGCAGCTGCCGGTGGGCGTGATCACCGCGCTGCTCGGCGTGCCCACGTTTTTGTTTTTGCTCTACCGGAGCGGGCCATGAGCGTGCTTGCCGCGCGTGATCTGGTCATCGACGTGCCCGGCCGCCAAAGCGGCCAGGTGCTGAACCTCGCCGTTGAGCCGGGGCAGGTGTGGGGCGTGCTGGGCCCCAACGGCGCGGGCAAGACGACGCTTTTGCACACCCTGGCCGGCCTGCACCCGCCCCGCGCGGGCAGCGTGATTCTGGATGAAACGCCGCTTGCCCGGCTGCGCCGTCGCCGGATTGCGCAAAGGCTGGGGGTGGTGTTTCAGGAGCGAGTGGACGGCTTTCCCGCGACGGTTGAAGAAACCGCGATGCTGGGCCGGCATCCGTATTTATCGTACTGGCAGCGGGAAAGCGCCGAGGATATGCGCCGCGTGCAGGCCGCCCTTGAGCGGCTGGACGTGGCGCATTTAAGGCAGCGGCCGGTGGGCACGCTTTCCGGCGGCGAGCGCCAGCGGGTGGCGATTGCCACGCTGTTAACCCAGGACCCGGCGGTGTGGCTGGTCGACGAGCCCACCAATCATCTGGATTTGCACCACCAGAGCGCGGTGATGGCGCTAATGCGCGAACAGGCCGCGGCGGGGCGGGCGCTGATGCTTTGCCTGCACGACTTGAACCTGGCCGCCCGCTGGTGCAGCCACGTACTGCTGCTCTACCCCAGCGGCGAGGCCTGCTGGGGCGCGGCGCAGAATATGCTGGTACCCGACGCGCTTGAGCGGCTCTACCGCCAGCGGCTCAGGGTAGTGGAAGTCGACGGCGCGCCGGTGTTTGTGCCGGTAAACGGCTAGCGGCGGCGCGTCTGCAGACACGTTTTTTATAGAGCTACTTTTTAAAAGGCTTTTTATGGAGGTTTTTATGGAAGATCTTCATGGAAAATATTTATGGAAATGTTTTCCATAAAAAGTTATATGGGCTATCATGGGCATTATTTATGACAGGCCGTGTGTGACACACGTTCTGTGACCCATAGCAGGAGGCGATCATTATGAGTTTTTACGTGTACCTTTCCGGCGAGATTCACACCGACTGGCGCGATGAAATCCAGCGCGGCGCCGAAGCCGCCGGCCTGGACGTGGTGTTTACCGCGCCGGTCACCGACCACGACGCCAGCGATGCGGCCGGCGACCATCTGGGCGCACAGGACAAACCGTTCTGGCGCGATCATCAGTCGTCCAAGATCAACGCCATCCGCACTCGCACGTTGATCGAGCAGAGCGATCTGGTGGTGGTGCGCTTCGGCGACAAGTACAAGCAGTGGAATGCGGCCTTTGACGCCGGCTACTGCGCCGCGCTGGACAAGCCCTACGTTACCCTGCACAGCGAAGACATCGTTCACCCGCTGAAAGAAGTCGACGCCGACGCCCAGGCGTGGAGCACCACAACCGACCAGGTGGTGGAGATTTTGCGCTACGTGCTCAAGGCCTGATCGGTAGGGGGTAGCGCCTGCCGCGCCATGTAAAAAGCGCCCGGAAGGGCGCTTTTTTTATGCGTTGACGGGGGCCGGGGCTTGTCTGGCACGCATGGGCCGGCGAAGCGGCCCGGCCACTTCTTGCTGCAGGCAGGTTCTGGTATGCAGGCGGGTCTTATATACAGTTTTATCCGGTAGCGTGTTAAAAGTGTGCCTCACTTTAAACCGCAACCACGAGGCGACGATGACCACATCGGGCAATACGGCCAGCGTAAAAGCGGCCCACACGGAAACGCTGGCGTTTATCGGCGGGCTTTTGCTCATCATGGCGCTGGGGCTTAACCTGCGTCCGCTGCTGGCTTCGGCCAGCCCGCTGATGGAGGATATTCGCGCCGCGACGGGCCTGGGCTACGGCATACTTGCCTGGCTGACCACGCTGCCGTTTCTGTGCATGGGCGCGGTGGCGCTGGCCAGCGGCCGGCTGCACCGGCTGCTGGGTGAAAATCGCGGCATCATGCTTTCGCTGGCCGCTATCGGTGTGGCCTGCGCGCTGCGCCAGCTAAGCGGCACCGGCGTGACGTTGCTCGCCACGGCGCTTCTGGGCGGGGCGGGTATTGCCTTGATTCAGGCGCTGGTGCCGGGGCTGGTCAAGCGCCGCTTTGGTTCGCGCATGCCGCTGGTCATGGGATTTTATTCGGCCTCGCTGATGTCCGGCGGCGGGCTTTCGGCGTGGATCAGTCCGCGGCTGGCCGAGATGGGCGGCTGGCAGCTGGGCGTGGGCATCTGGTGGGTGCCGGCGCTGGTGACGCTTGCCGGCTGGTTTTTGATTTTTCGCCGCCGCGGTGCGCCCGCCGCGAATACCGCCGCGATTGAAGGCGTGCGCCCCTGGCGTTTGCCGCGCGCCTGGCTTTTGGCGCTTTTTTTCGGTGTGATCAACTCGGGCTATTCAAGCGTGGTGACCTGGCTTCCGCAGTATTACCAGGAGCTTGGCTGGAGCGCGGTGGCCGGCGGCCGGCTGCTGGCGTGGATGACGCTCTTTCAGGTGCTGGCCGCACTGACCATGCCGATGATCGCCCAGCGCCAGAAGACCGCTGACCGGCGTCTGCTGCTGGCGATAAGCCTGGTGATGCAGCTTATCGGGTATCTGGGTTTTCTCTTCATGCCGACCTCGCTTGCGCTACTCTGGAATGCCGTTGGCGGCTTTGGGCTGGGGGCGTGTTTCTCGCTGGGGCTGATTCTTGCCCTGGATCATCTGCCCGACGCCCGTGCGGCAGGGCGGCTGGCAGCCTTTATGCAGGGCTTTGGCTTTATGCTCAACGCCATGTCGCCGTGGATCAGCGGCACCCTGCGGGAAATGACCGGCAGCTTCATCGCAGCCTGGGCGCTTTTGGCCGTGGGCATCGTCGCTATGCTGGCCGTTACCCTGCGCTTTAATCCTGCCCGCTACCCCGCGGTCATGCGCCGTGCCGCGCGGTAACCCAGCAGATGGCCGGCTTTGCCCGGCACGCAAAAACGCCGGCAGGGCTTGCCTGCCGGCGTGCGGCTAAACGCTGGCCCGGGCGTGGCCCGAGCGCTTTTGCGGTTAGTCTTCCTTGGTGATGGTGAAGCTGCCGTTCATCGCGGCGTAGTGGCCCGGGAAGGAGCAGAAGAACGTCAGATCGCGGTCTTCCAGGCCTTCGGTGGAGAAGGTCACGCTGGTTTCTTCGCCGCCGCCGATGACGTCGGTAGAGGCAATGACGCGCTCGTCGTCCTGGGGCAGATAGTCGTTGTCCATGCCTGCGCTCATGCCGGCCTTGGCGACGTCTTCGTAAACGTCAGAGTCGGACAGCACCCAGTTGTGGCCCATGGCGCTGGCGGCCATTTGGCCGGTGTGCTTGAGCGTAACGGTGACTTCGTCGCAGCTGGCCGGCACGCTCATTGCGTCTTTGTTGAACTGCATGGCGTCGTTGCCTTCGATGGTGAGGTTACACGCCTCATCGTCGGCGGCCATGGTCGGAGATGCGAAAGCCATGGCGGCAAAAGCGGCGGCGGGAATCAGCATCCAGGATGTTTTCATGGTGATGGTCCTTACGCTTGGTTGACGGGCGAATTACCGCGTTGCGGTAATACCGTAACGGTGGCGGCAACGGTCGTCAGGGTGAGGGCGTTGCCGGACAGCAGCGGTGCTGTTGGCCGTTCGGTTATGTGAGTCATACGTGATGCGCGCTCCATTCTTGATGCCTTGGCGGTGTCTGTCAAGGCAGCGCCTCCCTGCGCTTGTGCACCTTTTGTGACTGGCCTGTATAAATAAAGTTCAGGATTTTTCTATCGGCATCTTTCAGCGCCGCTTTTCAAGACCCGGATTCAAAGCGTCAGATTGTCATGGCCGGTATCGGTTACCGCGACGTTGTCTTCAATGCGGATGCCGCCGCAGGGCATGAGCTGTTCAACCAGTGGCCAGTTGATCGGAGCGCCGGTATCGCGCAGCGGGTCAAGCAGCATGGGAATGAAGTAAAGCCCAGGCTCGATGGTAACGACCATGCCCGGGGTCAGTTTGCGGGTCAGCCGCAGCGCCGGATGCTCTTCGGGCGGCGGTGCGGGCGTGGCATCGGGGGCTTTGAGTCCGGCAATATCGTGCACCTGGATACCCAGCGAATGGCCGACGCCGTGAGGGCAGAAGGCGCGGGTAACGCCGCTGGCAACGCAGTCGCTGGCCGAGCCGTGGTAGAGGTCGTGGCGCACAAGAATTTCGCCCAGTTGGCGGTGCATGGCCCGCTGCAGCTCGACGTAGTCCACGTCCGGGGCAATGCGTGCAATCAGCGTGTCCTTGAGCTCGTGTACGGCTTTAATCAGCTCGGCAAAAAGCGTCGGCGCGTCCGGGCCGGCCCAGGTGCGGGTAATGTCGGAGCAGTAGCCGCGAAAGCGCCGGCCGGCGTCCACCAGCAGGCTGTAGCGTCCGGCCGGCGGGTGGAGGTCGTAGTGCTGATAGTGCAGCACGCCGGCGTGCTGGTTAAGCCCGACGATGTTGTCGTAGGGCACGTGGGACTCGCGCTGGCGGCTGGCGCCCAGGTAGGCCAGCTGGATATCAAGCTCTGCGCCGGCGCCGGCGAATGCCGCCTGGGCGGCTTCGTGGCCGGCCATGGCCAGGCGGTTGGCCTCGCGCAGGCAGGCGATTTCGTAGGCGCTTTTGTGCATGCGCAGCTCGTCCAGCGCGGCCACCAGGGCGGGCGGGTTGGCCTCGCCGTGGGGCAGCGCGACGGGGCCTTGCTGCAGGGCGTCCACGTCGCCGATGAGCGCCACGTTGCCTTGCAGGGCCGGCGTGGCCGGCTCGTTGACAAGCTCAACATCAAACTCGCCGACCCAGGGCTCGTCGGGCAGCGTAGGCGTCAGGTGCCAGAAGTCCGTGGGCGCGTGGAGCAAAAGGCGCGGCTTGGCGTTTGGTGTAATCACAAGCCAGCTGTGCTGGGCTTCAAACAGCGGTGACCAGTGGACGAAATGCCCGGCGGCCTTGAAGTTGGGGTACTGGTCGTCGCCGTAGTGGGGCAGCGCGTGGCCGCTGTAAAGGGCAATGGCGTCCAGCCCGTGCTGCTGCATGAGCGTGCGATAGGCAGCCAGCAGCCGCTGGATGTGGTCTTGTTGCAGACGATCAAGAGTCTGGGCCATGGGGCCTCCTTTGTGGGTGACAGGGATACGCCGTTGACACCAAAAGATCAGGGGGGCGGGCTGGCCTGGGGCAGCGCATTCCAGATAGTGTCGAGCTCGGCATGATGGTGGTGCTGGTGACGATACAGCCTGAGCGCCAGCGGTACATCCCAGCGGGTGTCGCCGGCGCGCACCAGGGTGTTGGCATAAAGCGCCTGGCGTATGGCGCGCTCGGGCAGCCAGCCGATGCCGTAGCCCAGCATCACCAGCTCTTTGATGCTGGTCACGTAGAGGTCCTGGTTTTTGACCGCCAGCCCCGGCGCTTCGGGCAGCCGTGCCAGGTGGGTGTGCAGTGCTGCACCCAAAAGCCCGAGCCGGGGGTAGGCAAACCACGGCACCGGCGCTTCGCGGCTGGCAGGCAGAGTAAAGCAGGGCGTACCGGCAGAGGTGGGCGCGCTGACCGCGATCAAGCGCTCATGGCCGACGGTGCGGTAGCGACACGTCCGGGTATCCAGCTCCAGGTCGCAGCGCGCAAGCGGCCAGTAGCACAGCGCCAGGTCGCATTCGCCGCGGTTGAGCGCTTTGAAGTAGTCCGCCGCCGCCCAGCCGGTAGCGCGCAGGTCAGGCTGCATGCGGCCTTCCAGCCCGTTGATGGCAAGCCAGTCGGGGAAGAAATGCGCCAGCAGACTTTGCGGGGCGGCCACGCTGATGCGCCGCTCGTGCCCGGCGCTGATATCGCGAATGCGCTCCCGGGTCAGGCGCACGCCTTCGGTGGTTTTTTCACACAGCGCGAGAAACGCCTCGCCCTCGGCGGTCAGCGATAGCGGCAGGGTCTGGCGGTTGATCAGCGTGGCGCCCATTTCCTCTTCCAGCAGCCTGATACGTCGGGAAAACGTCGGCTGGGAGACATGCTGCTCATCGGCGGCGCGGGAGAAATGCCGCGTTCGGGCCAGCGCAATAAAGTCTTCCAGCCAGCGTATTTCCATAGTCTGCTCTGCCCGTCAGGAATCTTCGGCCGCCTGAAGGCGTCCTTCCTCTACAGCGTGACACGCCACGCGCACGCCGTCATCCTGTGTGATGAGCGCGGGCACTTCGGCCTTGCAGCGGGCGTTGGCGTAGGGGCAGCGGCCGTGGAACACGCAGCCCGAGGGCAGGTTGACCGGCGTGGGCACCTCGCCTTCCAGGCGGATGTGGCGGGGGCCGTCGTCGTCGAGGCGCGGAATCGCCGAGAGCAGCGCCTGGGTGTAGGGGTGGCGCGGCCGAGCAAACAGCGTGGCGGTGTCGGCGATTTCGCATACCGTGCCCAGATACATCACCGCCACGCGAGTGCCGAAGTGCTCCACCACGGCCAGATCGTGGGTGATGAACAGATACGTCAGCCCGCGTTCGCGCTGGGCGTCCATCAGCAGGTTGAGCACCTGGGCCTGGATGGACACGTCCAGCGCCGAGATGGGCTCGTCGGCGACGATAAACTCAGGGTCCACCGCCAGCGCCCGGGCGATGGCGATGCGCTGGCGCTGGCCGCCGGAAAACTCGTGGCCGAAGCGCTTGCCCCAGTCCGGGTCGATGCCCACCGAGGCCATCACCCGCTCCACCTGGTCGGCCACCTGTTGGCGGCTCCAGTCGGGGTGGTGCAGGCGCACGGGCTCTTCCAGCGTTTGCTGGATGGTCATGCGCGGGTTGAGCGAGGCGTAGGGGTTTTGAAAGATCATCTGCATGCGCCGGCGAAACGGCATCAGCGCTTTGGTATCAAGGTTGTCGATGCGCGTGCCGTCGTAGCGGATCTCCCCGGCGGAGGGGTGCAAAAGCCCCATCACCGTACGCGCCACGGTGGACTTGCCGCAGCCGGACTCGCCCACCACGCACAGCGCCTCGCCGCGCTGGATGTTGAGGTTGACGCCGTTGATGGCGTGGACAAACTTCTGCTCGCGGATGAGCTTGCCGCCCTTGAACTTGAGCTGGTCGAGAAAATCGCCGGAAAGCGAGAAGTGTTTTTCCAGATCGCGAATTTCCAGCAGCGTTTCGCTTGGCCGGGCCGTCGCGGAGGTCTGGGCCGTTTCGGCATGCGCAACGGCGGGAATGCGGGATGCGGGGGCGCTCATTGGCCTTCCTCCTTCGTGCGGCGGTCCTGCTGCAGTTCCGCGACCATGTGGCAGGCCACGCGGCAATTGCCCGAGTGCGTAAAGCCCGGCACCTGTTCTACGCAGGCCGGACGCACCTCGCCGTCGGCACGGCGAATAAAGTCGCAGCGCGGATGAAACGCGCAGCCGCCGGGCAGATTGGAAAGCGACGGCATGCTGCCGCGAATCTGGTTGAGCGGCTCGCCCGGTGTGGCCATCTGCGGCAGGGCGTTGATCAGCCCCTGGGTGTAGGGGTGCTGGGGGTCGTTGATGATTTCTCGGGTCGGCCCCTGTTCGATTACCCGGCCGGCGTACATCACCAGCATGCGCTGGGTGACCTGGCTGACCACGCCCAGGTCATGGGTGATCAAAATCAGCCCGACGTTGTGCTCTTCGCAAAGGTTGAGCAGAAGCGCCATGATCTCCGCCTGAATGGTCACGTCAAGCGCGGTGGTGGGCTCGTCGGCGATGATGATGTCGGGGTCGAGCAGCAGCGCGATGGCGATGATCACGCGCTGGCGCATGCCCCCGGAAAGCTCGTGGGGGTACTGATCGAGCCGCGCCTCCGGCGAGGGGATCTGCACCTGGCGCAGCCGATCAAGCGCGATCTCGCGTGCGGCTTTGGTATTGATGCGCCGGTGCGCCTTGAGCGACTCGACCATCTGCTCGCCGATGGACAGCACCGGGTTGAGCGTCATCATCGGGTCCTGAAAGATCATCGAGATGCGGTTGCCGCGCACCTTGCGCAGGCCGCGCTCGCTCATGTGGTTGAGCGTCTTGCCTTCGAAGGTGACCTCGCCGCCGGCGATAAAGCCGGGCTTGGCGATCAGGTTCAAAAGTGAAAAGGCGGCCACGGATTTGCCCGCGCCGGACTCGCCGACGATGCCCAGCCGCTCGCCGCGCTCCAGGGTAAAGTTGACGTCGCGCAGGGCGCGCACCTCGCCCTTGCGCAGGGCGAAGCGAACGTCGAGATGGTTGACTTCCAGCAGTGCCATAGTGTTTTCAGCCCTTGTTGTTCTAGCCTTTGTGCTTTTAGCCCTTGTCGACTTAGCCTTTGTACAAGCGCGGATTCATCACGTCGCGCAGCCAGTCGCCCAGCAGGTTGATCGACAGCACCAGCACCACCAGCACCGCGCCGGGGATCAGCGTGATCCACCAGGAGCCGGACTGAATGTAGTCAAAGCCGGCCTTGATCAAAGAACCAAGCGACGGGTGCGTTTCCGGCATGCCAAGGCCGAGAAACGAAAGCGCGGCTTCGGAAATGATCGCGTTGGCAATCTGCACCGTGGAAATCACAAATATCGGCGACAGCGTATTGGGCAAAACGTGGCGAAACATGATGCGCCGGCTTTTGAGCCCCATGACCCGGGCGGCGTCGACGTACTCCTTGTTTTTCTCCGCCAGCACCGAGGCGCGCACGGTGCGCGCGTACTGGGGCCATTCGGCCAGCCCGATAATCACCACCAAAAGCGGCACGGCGTAGGTGCTGAACGTCGCCCCGCCGAACACCGCCTTGACCAGCGCGCCGACGATGATCGCCACCATCAGGGTGGAAAACGACAGCTGAATATCCGCCAGGCGCATCAAAAAGGCGTCGATGCGCCCGCCCAGATAGCCGGCCATCAGGCCGAAGGTGACGCCGAGAATCGCCTGCAGCGCTACCGCGCCAAAGCCGATCACCAGCGAGACCCGGGCGCCGTAGAGAATCGTCGATAGCATGTCCCGGCCCTGGGCGTCGGTGCCCAGCAGATAGGCCGGGTCGCTGCCGTCGACCCAGAAGGGCGGAAGCTCTGATGCCAGAATGTCGATCTGGGCCAGATCGTAAGGGTTCATCGGCGCAAGCCAGGGGGCGAAGACGGCGATGGCCACCAGCGCGATGAATACTACCAGGCTCAGCTGGGCGATGACGTCGCGCTTGAAGCTGTAGAGCAGATAGGAATCGCGAAAGCGTTCCCAGCGGCCGGGTAGCGCCGGCGCGGCATCTGCCCGGGATTCGGGAGTCGGTGTCGGCTGGCTCATGCGGGTTTCCCTGTGAGTTTGACGGTGGGGTTGACCAGGCCGTAGATCAGATCGACCAGGGTATTGGTGATCACGAAAATCAGGCCCACGATCATCAGGTAGGTGACGATCAGCGGAATATCCGAGCGCTGGATGGCGTTAAGAAACATCAGCCCCATGCCCGGCCACTGGAACACCGTCTCGGTGAGAATGGTGTAGGCCACCAGGGTGCCGATCTGCACCCCGCCTACGGTGATCACCGGCAGCATGGTGTTTTTCAGCGCGTGCAAAAAGTAGATGCGGCGCATGGAGATGCCCTTGGCCCGGGCAAACTTGACGTACTCGGACTGCAGCACTTCCAGCATTTCCGCCCGTATCAGGCGGATAAACAGCGGCAGCATAATGGAGGCAAGCGACACCGCCGGCAGCACCAGATAGGTCAGGCCGTCGAGGCTTGCGAAGTTGGTCTCCCAGGTGCCGAACACGGGCACCGGATCGCCGCGGCCGTAGGCCGGCATGCCGCCTTCGGTGGAGAGTACGTCGTTGAGCCAGGCGCCCCAGCCGGTATCCGCCGGGAAGGGCGAGACGCTCACGCCGATGGCAAACAGCTGGATCAGCACAATGGCGGTGAGAAACACCGGAATGGAGATGCCCACAATCGACACGCTCATGAAAAAGCGCGTCAGCCAGGCCTTGGGTTTGATCGCGCTGTACACGCCGATGGGAATCGACAGCGCAATGATCAAAAACGTCGAGGCGGCCACCAGCTCCAGAGTCGCCGGCAGGTGGCGGGCGATAACCTCGGTGGTGGGCTGGTTGAACACGTAGGAGTAGCCGAAGTCGAACTGCAGCGCGTTGCCGGCAAAGCGCAGGTACTGGGTCAAGAACGGATCGTTCAGCCCGAACTCCTCGCGCAGCGCCTCGCGCTCGCTTTCGGGGACCGACTGGCCCACCAGCTGCTGGATCGGGTCGCCCAGGTTGTCCTGAATGGCGAAGGCAATGATGCTGATGACAAACATCACCAGCAGCGCGTGAAAAAGGCGCTTGATCAGAAAAGCGATCATGAAAAATATCCCGTAGCGGCAACAGGGAAGCAACGCGCCCCGAGCGGGGCGCGTCATCAAGCGGGTCAGACAGGGCGGTCAGACGGCGGGGTTATTCCGCGTCGGCGTTGACCACCAGATCTCCCAGATAGGGGAAGTTCATGACGTTGAGCACCGGCTCGATTTGAGCACTGGGCGCGGAAGCCCAGGCCAGATCCTGCCAGTGAAGCGGCACGAAAGCGGCGTCGTCGTACAGCGTCTGTTCGACCTGCTGGAGCATCGCGGCGCGCTTTTCCAGGTCGATTTCCTGGTTGGCTTCCTTGACCAGCTTGTCCAGCTCCGGGTTGCAGTAGTTGCCGGCGTTGTACTGGCCGGCGCCGGTGTCGGCGTCGGGGCAGGCGGTGAGATACTCGTGGAAGTTGGCGCTGTCTTCGGTGTCGGCGTGCCAGCCGATCAGCATCATGTCCGCGGCGCGATCGTCAAACTCGCCCCAGTACTGGGCCTTGGGCAGGGTCTTGAGGTCCACGTCGACGTTGATGCGGGCCAGCATCGCGGCGACCGCCTGGGCGATCTTGGCGTCGTTCACGTAGCGGTTGTTGGGCGCCATCATGGTGATGTCAAAGCCGTCGGCGTAGCCGGCATCAGCCATGAGCTCCTTGGCCCTGGCGACGTCGTAGCGCGGATTGAGCGAGTCCACGTGGCCCACGTAGCCTTCCGGCGACATCTGAGCGGCCGGGGTGGCGAAGCCTTTCATCAGCCGGTCGGCGATGCCCTTTTGGTTGACGGCGTAGGCAAAGGCCTTGCGCACCCGCGGGTCTTCAAAGGCCTCTACGCGCTGCTGGTTCATGTGCAGCATGATGATGCGCGTGCCGGACATGGTGACCAGCTTGGCGTCGTCGCTTTGGCGCACGCGTTCCAGATCGTTGGGCGGCACCGGGGCGATGAAGTCCACGTCGCCGGAGAGCAGTGCGGCCACACGGGTGGCGTTTTCGCTGATGGGCGTCAGCACGAGGTTGTCGACGTTGCCCGGCGAGCTTTCATCCCAGTAGTCAGCGTTGCGGGCAAACTCGGTGCGCACGCCCTGCTGGCGCTCGGTGACGGTGAACGGGCCGGTACCGGAGACGTTGGAAGAGGCGTAGGAGTTGCCGTTTTTGACGATTTCGTCTTTCGGGTCGCCGTCCGGCGCGCTGCCGGAGTAGAACCGGCTGTCCATGGGGAAGATGTAGGTCGCCAGGTTCAGCAGCAGCGGGTAGGGCTTGGTCGTGTGGATCTCGACGGTATGCTCGTCAACGATCTCGGCGCGCTCAATGGGAGCAAAGATGGCCTTGTAGTCCGGGCTTTGCTTCAGCCGCTCAATGGTCCAGACCACGTCCTTGGCGGTAAACGGGTTGCCGCTGTGAAAGGTGACGCCTTCGCGCAGCGACATGCGCATGGTGGTGTCATCGATCTGCTCCCAGTCGCTGGCCAGGCGGGGCTCGAAGTTCAGCGACTGGTCCCAGCGCACCAGCGGGTCGAACAAAAGGTGGGACAGCTGCATGATGCCCCCGGAGAGCTGCTCGTGGATGTCCAGCGACACCGGGTCGGCGTCGTAGGCCATGCGCAGCGTGATATCTTCCTGGGCGGCGGCGTTTAGCGCACCGCCGGCAAAAGCGGCGGCAACGGCGGCGGCGATCAGCGTCTTGTTGACGCGGGGCGTGCAAGTCACGGTCATGGCGGAAAGTCTCTGTGGTTGTTGTTGGTAGCGCTTTATAACGACGGTAGCGTCGTTGATTGTTGGCCGAGCACGCCAGCGGTACAATCGAAATAATGACAGGGGGTATTCATCCGCCGAATGAAGGCGGCCGGCCGCCGCCGGCCAAGGTCTCAGGCCGCGCCGAAGCGGCGGTTGAGATAGGCGTTGATGTCGTCGGATTCGTACAGCCATTCAACGCTTTGATCGTCGTTTTCGATGCGCAGACAAGGCACCTTGACGCGCCCGCCGCCTTCCTTGAGCGCCTGCTTGTGGGCCGGGTCGAGCTGGGCGTCGCGGCGCTCGATGTCAAGCCCTAGCCGCGCCATTTCCTTGCGCACCTTGATGCAAAACGGGCAGGTGCGAAACTGATACAGCGCGAGCTTTTCGCAGGCGCGATCGACCTTGGCCTGCTCGGCCTCGGAGCGCTCCACCGCCTTGGGCGTGGAGAGTTTCTCGGAAACAAGCATCACCGGCGCGAGCAAAAGCCGCACGCCGCGAAAAAAGTAGCGAATCAGAATACGCATGGGCCTTCCTTAACAGCAAAGGTAAAAAAACAGCGGAGGAAAACGCCGTTGACCGGCGCGTAGTGCCGGCCATCGTGACGCACGCAGCGGCGTTTGTCACATCGCTGTGAGCCCCGGCCACGCCATGCTAGGCTTTGCCGCCGTCCACGCGCGGCTGCCAAGGCGGCCAACGCCGGCCGTACACGGGTTATTTTCAGGAGGGCATGACTACCGTGCATCTGCATATCATCGGCATCTGCGGCACTTTCATGGGCAGCCTGGCGCTGCTCGCCCGGGAGCGGGGCTACCGGGTCAGCGGCTCGGACGCCAACGTCTATCCGCCCATGAGCACCCAGCTGAAAAACGCCGGCATTGCCCTGCAGGAAGGCTACGGCGCGGAGAATCTGGACGCCGCTACGGGCAGCGCGCCTGCGCTGGTTGTGGTGGGCAACGCGCTGTCTCGGGGCAACCCGGAGGTGGAAGCCGTGCTCAACCGCGGGCTGGCGTATACTTCGGGGGCTCAGTGGCTCGGCGAGCATGTTTTGCCCGGCAGAAACGTCATCGCCGTGGCCGGCACGCACGGCAAGACCACCACGGCCAGTATGCTGGCGTGGCTTTTGGAAAGTGCAGGGCAGAATCCGGGCTTTTTAATCGGCGGGGTGCCGCGCAACTTCGGCGTGTCGGCCAGGCTTGGCGGGGCTGATGCGCCCTTTGTGGTGGAGGCCGACGAATACGACACGGCGTTTTTCGACAAGCGCTCGAAGTTCGTTCACTACCGGCCCAACATTGCCGTGCTCAACAATCTTGAATTTGATCACGCGGATATTTTTTCTGATCTGGCCGCCATCGAGCGCCAGTTTCATCACCTGGTGCGCACCGTGCCGGGAAACGGCAAGATTCTGGTGGCAAACGGCCAGCCGGCCCTTGAGCGGGCGCTTGCCCAGGGCGTGTGGACGCCGGTGGCACGCTTTGGCAAGGCGGCAAAGGAAGACGCAAACGCCAGCGAATGGCAGCTGGCCCTTGAGCACGCCGACGCCAGCCGCTTTGCCGTAACCCACGCGGTGGAAGACGGCGACGACGCCGTGGTGGAATGGTCGCTGACCGGCGAATACAACGCCTATAACGCGCTTGGCGCACTGGCCGCGGCGCACGCCTGCGGGGTGGACCTGGCGCGCGGCTGTGCCGCGCTTGCGCGTTTTGAGAACCCGCACCGGCGTCAGGAAGTGCGCGGCGAGGTCGCCGGCGTTCAGGTGATCGACGACTTTGCCCACCACCCCACAGCCATTGCCGCGACGCTTTCCGGCCTGCGCGCCGCCACGGCCCGAGGCCGGCTGCTGGCGGTGATCGAGCCGCGCTCCAACACCATGCGTCTGGGCGCGCTCAAAGCGCAGCTCAACGCAAGTGTCGCAAGCGCCGATCATGCGTTCTGGTACCAGCCGGCAAAGCTTGGCTGGTCGCTTGCCTCGCTGATTGCCCCCCAGGGCGAACGGGCCAGCCTGCACGACGACATCGACGCGCTGGTGGCGGCCGTGGTCAGCCGCGCCGAGGCCGGAGACCGCATCGTGGTGATGTCCAACGGCGGCTTTGGCGGCATTCACCAGCGGCTGCTGGACGCCCTTGAGCGCGCCCATGCGGGGAGCCGGGCATGAGCGGGGCAGAAAACGAGACGGCCGGCTTCAAGCCGCCGGTGACCGTGGCGCTGACCGGCGCTTCCGGCGCGCAGTATGCCCTGCGTCTGATCGATGTGCTGGTGGCGGCCGGCCACGAAGTCTGGGTGATGATTTCCAAGGCGGCGCACATGGTGATTGCCACCGAAACCGACGCTGCGCTGCCTGCCGCTCCCGGGCGGCTGGTGGATGCGCTTGCCGAGCGCAGCGGCGCCGCCGAGGGCCAGCTCCGCTGTTTCGGTCGAGAAGACTGGATGGCGCCGGTGGCCTCGGGCTCCGGGGCGCCTTCCAGCATGGTGATCTGCCCGTGCTCCACCGGCACGCTGTCGGCGGTGGCCACCGGGGCGAGCAACAATCTCATCGAGCGCGCCGCGGACGTGGCCCTCAAGGAGCGCCGCCGGCTGGTGATGGTGCCCCGGGAAAGCCCGTTTTCGCCGATTCATCTGGAGCACATGCTCACGCTTTCCCGGCTTGGCGCGGTGATTCTGCCCGCGGCCCCCGGCTTTTATCACCGCCCGCAAAGCATCGACGATCTGGTGGATTTTATCGTCGCGCGCATTCTCAACCAGCTGGGCATCGAGCATGCGCTGATGCCGCGCTGGGGCGAGGCCGGCGAGCCGCCGCACTGACCAGGAGCCTTTATGCTGTCCCCCGCTACGCTGTCGGTGTTTGTGCCGACCTTTTTGCTGGTATCGCTGACGCCGGGCATGTGCATGACGCTGGCCATGGTGCTGGGCATGACCCAGGGCGTGAAGCGTACGCTGTGGATGATGCTCGGCGAGCTTCTGGGCGTGGGGCTGGTGGCCGTGGCGGCCGGTGTCGGCGTGGCCGCGCTGATGCTCAAGACTCCGGGCGTATTCGCGGTGTTCAAGTGGCTGGGCGGGGCGTACCTGATCTATCTGGGCGTGATGATGTGGCGCTCGCGCGGGCGCATGGCAATTCCTGAAGGACTGGATCAGGGCGTGCGGGCGGGGCGCGGCCCGCTTTTTGTGCAGGGCTTGGTCACCGCGGTGGCCAACCCCAAGGGCTGGGCATTTCTGATGGTGCTGCTGCCGCCGTTTCTGGATGACAGCCGGGCGCTGGGGCCGCAGCTGGCCATACTAGTGGCGGTGATTCTAACTATCGAGTTTGCCTGTCTTGTGCTCTACGCCACCGGCGGTAAAACCCTGCGACGGCTGCTGTCGCGAGGGGCCGGCGTGCGGCTGCTCAACCGGGTTTCCGCGGCGCTGATGGCAGGCGTGGGGCTATGGCTGGCGCTGGGCTAGTCTTGCGCTGGAATAGTCTTGCGCTGGAATAGTCTTGCGCTGGGATGGTCTTGCGCGGAAATAGCCTTGCGGGTTTGTTCCTATAGCGCTTCCGGCGGGGCAGACAGCGTTTCGCCGCGGTGGGCCAAGCGTTGGAGAAACGCATCAATGCTTTCTTCGTTTCCCAGCAGGCAAATGCCGATGCGCGCTTCCAGCCGGCCGGTTTCCACCGGGATGCGGCGAGACAGCCCGCGCATTAGGCGCTCTTGTACCAGCAGCGCACCGCTTTCGCTGGTGTGGGGCAAGGCCAGCCAGAACGTTGCCGGCGCTGCGCGCCCCAGCACGTCGTAGCCTCGGCACTGGTGGTGCACCTCGTCGCACAGCGTGGCCAGCAGCGCCGTCTGAGCGCGGTGGCCAAACTGTTCGCCGGCCATATCGAGCTGAGGCAAGTGGATGACCAGCACCGCCAGATGACGATTGAGCACCAGCGCACGCTGATGCTCGCTGCGCAGCCGCCGGTGCAGGGCCTCGATGTGAAAGGCATCGCATTCAGCGTCGTGAGGATCGGTGGCCCGCAGCAGGGCTTGCCGCCGGGCGTGCTCCAGACGCGGCAGCGCCAGCAGCAAAGCGGTGACCAGAAACCCCATGATCCAGCTGGCCGGGGCGTTTGCCAGCGGAGTGAGCCACCATACCGGTGCCAGCAGCACAGTAATGGCAAGCGCTGCCCAAAGCGGCAGCAGAAGAAAGGTGGCGGCAAGCGGCAGGCCCAGCCATACCAGCGAGATATCCGGCGGATGCCAGATCGCGGCCAGCATTGTTAGATAGGTCGCCAGCAGCAATATAAGGCGCGGCAGGTACGGCGAAGGCGAGCGGTAGACGTGCAGCAGCAGTGCCGCCAGCAGCACCAGCATCATGAAAAGCGGCGTGAACAGGGCAACGTAGTCGCCCATGGCGTAGTGCCAGCCGGCATAGAGCCCCATGAGCGCGGTGCTGGCGGCAAACGCCAGGGTCATCAAGCGGTGCGAAATATGATGCTGCATCACGGCGTTTCCGCGGCGTTGCCGGATCGACAGGGAATGCTATCGCTGAGCGCCTGGAGATCCAGCGGCTCCAGGCGCACATCGGCAAGCGTGACGTATTGGCTGACGGCGTTATCGGGGAACGCCTGGGTCAGCCGCCGGCGCCGCTGTGCCCCCTCGTGCGGCGAGCGCGAAAGCAGTATTACCGCGAGCGTGCGGGTGTCAAAGCGGTATGCGTTTTCAAAGTCGTAGAGCAGATGGCACAGCCGCTGGGCCAGCGGCCACAGCTGGCGGCGTCGGACATGGAACAGTATCAGCTCACCGTGAATGGATTCGCGCTCGCAGCGCACCGCTTCTCGCTGGAGATCGCGCAGCAGCTGCTCTCGGGCCCAGAAATTGATACCGGGCATCAGGCGCAGACGCTTGAGGATATCACCGTTGATCAGCGTCAGCTGGCGCGCCCGGGACATGGCCACCAGGCACAGAATGATCAGGGTGCAAAGCATCAGCGTCCCGGTAGGCAGGCCCAGCCGCGGTAGAATCATCGCCATGCTCAGCAGCATGCCGCTCAGGTTAAAGGCGGCGACCCAGTGAGGCTGGGGCAGCATGAACAGCGCCACCCAAGCCCACACCAGCAGCATGTGGCGCTGGGGCGCGGCGGCCACCAGGCCCACCAGTAGCGCGCCGGGCAGCAGCTGCCAGGGCAGCCCGCCGCGGCTGTGCCGGTGGCTGAAGTCCAAAAGCAGTGCGGTGATGAAAAGCCAGCCCACGCTGACCCACAGCATGAGCGCGGCCGCCGGCGGCGCGGCCGGGGTCCAGAGCACAAGCGCGACGGCAACGGCCAGCAGGTTGGCCCGCAAAGGATGGACTTTGTATTTGTTTTGCATGGTGGCTTATGCTTTACCGTTGGGCCACGGGCGGCGTTTGCACCCGGCGGATGCGATGGCGGTGCCGCGTGGGCATGCGCATTACCCGCGCACGTTACCAGATCCGTCCCGGCCGCTGAAGCAGGCTGAAAACGGCAGGCTGAAAAGTGATCAACGATTGTGGACGACACGGAGCAAGGTATGAGCCATTCCCCCGCATTACACGACACCACCGATATTGCCGCTTACATGCAGGCGCTGGGGCAGGCGGCCCGGCAAGCCGCAAAGCACCTGCGCCGCGCCGATACCGGGCGCAAGAACCGGGCGCTCAAGGCCATGGCCGAGCGGCTGGACCGTGCGCGCCAAGCCGTGCTTGCCGCCAACGCTGAAGATATGCAGCGCGGCCGGGAAGCCGGCCTCGACGATGCCCTGCTGGATCGTCTGGCGCTGACCGAGGCGCGTATCGACGCCATGATCGACGGGCTGCATCAGGTCGCAGCCCTGCCCGACCCGGTCGGCGAGCTCGACGGCCTGCGCGCCCGGCCCAGCGGCATTCAGGTCGGGCAGATGCGCGTGCCGCTGGGCGTGATCGGAATCATTTTCGAGTCCCGGCCCAACGTCACGGTGGAAGCCGCCAGCCTGTGTTTGAAATCCGGCAACGCCTGCATCCTGCGCGGCGGCTCCGAGGCCCGAGCCTCCAACGCTGCACTCAGCGAATGCCTCAAGGCCGGGCTTCAGGACGCCGGCCTGCCCGCGGGCACGGTGCAGGTAGTGGCCACTACCGACCGCGCCGCCGTGGGCGAGCTGATTTGCATGCCCGACTACGTCGACGTAATCATTCCGCGCGGCGGCAAGTCGCTGATCGAGCGCATCTCCCGGGAGGCCCGGGTGCCGGTGATCAAGCACCTGGACGGCGTGTGCCACGTCTACATCGACGCCACCGCCGACGCCGACAAGGCGCTGGCAATTGCGATCAATGCCAAGACCCAGCGCTACGGCACCTGCAACACCATGGAGACCCTGCTGGTGGATGCGCCCGTGGCAGGCTCGCTGCTGCCGGCGCTGGCCGAGCGCTTTGCCGAGCACGGCGTGGAGCTGCGCGGCTGCGAGCGCACCCGCGAAGTGCTCGGCGACATTACCCCGGCCCTTGATGCCGACTGGGCCGAGGAATATCTCGCCCCGGTACTGGCGATCAAGGTGGTGGACGGCATGGACGAGGCCACGGCACACATCGAGCGCTACGGCTCCCAGCATACCGACACCATCGTCACCCAGGACTATAGCCTTGCCCGGCGCTTCATGGCCGAGGTGGATTCCAGCTCGGTAATGGTCAACGCCTCCACGCGCTTTGCCGACGGCACCGAATACGGGCTGGGCGCGGAAATCGGCATTTCCACCGACAAGCTCCACGCCCGGGGGCCGGTAGGGCTTGAGGGCTTGACCACGCGCAAGTACGTGGTGTTCGGTGACGGCCATGTTCGCCAATAGGAGATGCCCATGAGTGCTGGCCTGCGTGACGCTGCCGCATCCGAGCGCCGCGCGCCGCGCATCGGCATGCTGGGCGGCACCTTCGATCCGGTGCATCTGGGCCATCTGCGCAGCGCCGTGGAGCTGCACGAGGCGCTGGCGCTTGACCGGCTGCACATGATTCCGGCTCCCCAGCCGCCCCTGCGCGGGCGGCCGCAGGTACCCGCTAAGGCGCGTCTGGCGCTGCTTGAAGCCGGCATCGGCGATACGCCCGGGCTTTACGCCGACGGGCGCGAGCTGTCTCGTACCGGGCCTTCCTACAGCGCCGACACCCTGGCGGAGCTGCGTGCCGAATACGGCCCGGAAGCGCGGCTGGTCATGGCGCTGGGCCAGGACGCCTTTGCCCGGCTGGCCGACTGGCACGCACCCGAGCGGCTGTTTGCGCTGGCGCATATCGTGGTGGTGGCGCGCCCGGGCTATGCTCCGGCGGATTCTCCCCGGCTGCGGGAACTCATCGGTACGCGTGAGGTCGCAGACCCCGAGACGCTGATGCAAAGTCCCGGCGGCGGGCTTTTGCGGGTAACGCTGCCGTCGCGCATGGCGATTTCCGCCACTGACATACGCCACCGGCTGCAGCACGGGCAAAGCGTGCGCTATCTGCTGCCCGAGGCGGTGGAACGTGCCGCCGTGATCCGGCGGCTCTATCAGCCAAGCGCCGCTCCAAGCGACGATCGCACGGGCGAATAGCGCTGGCAGTCGCGCCTAAAGCCGTTACAATAGCCGGCTTTTATACGCTTTCCAACGGAGTTGGCAGTTGCACATTGAGACACTAAAACAGATGGCGCTTGACGCGCTGGAAGAACTCAAGGCCCGGGACGTCAGCACCCTTGACGTGGCCAAGCTCACCGACGTAACCGACGTGATGCTGATTGCCAGCGCCACTTCCACGCGCCACCTGGCGGCGCTGGCGCAAAACGTGGTGGAAAAAGCCAAGGCTCAGGGACTTCATCCGCGCGGCGTTGAAGGCGGCAACAGCGCCGACTGGGTGCTGGTGGATCTGGGCGACGTGGTGGTGCACGTGATGCTCCCCGAGGCGCGCACGCTCTACGACCTGGAGCGCCTGTGGGCCGATCTGCCCGCCGAGGGCAGCGTGGAGCAGCTGCGCGAGCGCGTGGAAGAACCGCAGGCCAGTCGGTGAAGCTGCGTTTGCTGGCCGTGGGCACGCGCATGCCCGGCTGGGTGGAAGAAGGGGTGGCGACCTACCGTAAACGCCTGCCGCGGGATTTTGCGCTGGAAATCGAAGAGATTGCCCCGGCCCGGCGCGGCAAGAACACATCGGCCGACAAGGCCCGAAAGCAAGAAGCGCGGCGTATTGACGAGCGCTTGAAAGGCGGCGAGCACCTCATCGCGCTGGAGGTAAACGGCAAGCCCTGGACGACCGCTGAACTGGCCTGCCAAGCGCAAGGCTGGCGCATGCAGGGGCGCGATATTGCGCTGCTGGTAGGCGGGCCGGATGGTCTGGATCCGGCGCTCTCGGCCCGGGCCGAAAGCGCCTGGTCGATCTCTCCCTTGACGCTGCCGCATCCGTTGGTGCGGGTGATGCTGGCCGAGCAGCTGTATCGCGCCTGGACGCTGATGGTCGGCCATCCGTACCACCGCTGATGCGGCGCCGCCGGCGCGCGTCGGCGCGATCATCCGCAAAAGCCGGGGGTTTTTCGATTGTTTTTTCCTTGTGTAACCGTGACCTGCTGCCATGCCGCCGCGTCTTGATACGCTGAAAAACACCGAACAGGAGCTGCGCATTTTTCGCGCCCGGGCGCTGCTGGCGCTGGCGGTGGTTATGGTGCTGACGGGGCTTTTGGCCAGCCGGCTGGTCTATCTGCAGGTCATCGAGCACGACAAGTACAGCACCCGCTCGGAAAGCAATCGCGTGCGCGTGGAACCGCTGCCGCCGACCCGCGGGCTGATTTACGACCGCGACGGCGTGCTGCTGGCGGAAAATCGACCGACCTACAACCTGACGTTGGTGCGCGAACGCGTTGACGATCTGGACCGGACCCTTGAACGGCTGGTGAGTCTTTTGGATCTTCCCGAAGAGGACGTCGCGGCGTTTAAAAAGCGCTCCCGCCAGCGTCAGCGCCCCTTTCAGCCGGCGCTTTTGATGAGTGATCTGACCCAGGCGCAGATCGCCCGGCTGGCGGTCAATCGCCACCGGCTGCCCGGCGTCGAGATCGAAGCGCAGCTTCTGCGCTACTATCCCTACGCCCGCATTATGTCCCATGCGCTGGGCTATGTGGGGCGCATCAACGCCGAGGAGCTCAAAAAGCTGGACACCGGGCGCTACGCCGGCACCCATTTTATCGGCAAAACCGGCATTGAGCGCTTTTACGAAGACGCCCTTCACGGTGAGGCCGGGCTGCGCAAGGTAGAAACCAACGCCCGGGGGCGCGTGCTGCGCGAGCTGGGGCGCCAGGACCCGGTGCCGGGCAAGAACCTGACGCTGACCCTGGATACCGACATGCAGCAGCTGGCGCTTGAGCTGCTGGACGGCCGGCGCGGCTCGATTGTCGCCATTCAGCCGGAAAGCGGCGATATTCTCGCCATGGCCTCGGCGCCGGGGTTTGACACCAATCAGTTTGTCACCGGCATTGATGTCGCCTCCTACCGGGCGCTGCAGCAGGATATCGATCTGCCGCTTTTCAACCGTGCAATTCGCGGCCAGTATCCCACCGGCTCGACGATCAAGCCGTTCGTGGCGATTGCCGGGCTGCGCGAAGGCGTGATCACACCGGAAAAAGTCATCCACGATCCGGGCTATTTCAAACTGCCCAACGACTCGCGCCGCTACCGCAACTGGCTGCGCTGGGGGCATGGCAAGGTGGACATGGAGCGCTCTTTGGCGGTATCCAACAACACCTACTACTATTCGCTGGCCCACGACCTGGGGATCGACCGGCTGCAGCGCCAGCTGGCGGCGTTTGGCCTGGGCCAGCGCGTGGCTCACGACGTTCAGGGCGAAAGCCGGGGGCTGCTGCCGTCCCGGGAATGGAAGCGCAAGCGCTACAATCAGCCCTGGTATCCCGGCGAAACGCTGTCGGTGGGCATCGGCCAGGGCTATTTGCAGCTGACGCCGCTACAGCTGGCCACGGCCACGGCGACGCTTGCCAACAAGGGCGACTGGGTCAAACCGCACCTGGCGCGCAAAATCGGCGATGCGCCCCTGCCCGATGAATTGCCCGGCACGCCTGAAGATATTGCGCTTTCCGACCCCGACGGCTGGGACGCTGTGTTCAACGGCATGGAAAAAGTGCTGAGCGGCCGTGAAGGTACGGCCCGGCGCACCGGCAAAGGATTGCAATACCGTATGGCCGGCAAGTCGGGCACCGCCCAGGTGTTCTCGCTGGGCCAGGACGAACGCTATAACGCCGAGGAGCTGGCCGAGCGGCTGCGCGACCACGCGCTGTTTATTGCCTTTGCCCCCGTCGACGATCCGCAGATTGCCGTTGCGGTGATTGTGGAAAACGCCGGCGGCGGCAGCACCCACGCGGCCCATCTGGCGCGGGCAATGACCGATGCCTGGCTGCTGGAGCAGGGCCATATGCCCGGTGAAGATGACAGCGACGATACCGCAGGCGACTCAGCCGCCACCGCTCGCCGCCGCACAGAGGAGCGCTAGCCATGCCCCGGGCCACGCTGTCGCGTTTGCTCAATCGCCATCCTGTACGCCCGCCGGACAGCGGCATGTCGCGGCGCAAAAGCCTGTGGGAAAATCTGCACCTGGACCCGTGGCTGCTGGTCCTTTTGCTGCTGCTGGTCGGTGCGGGGCTGCTGGTGCTGTACAGCGCCTCGGGGCAGCGCGGTGATACGGTTATGGCCCAGGCGCTGCGCTTTGGCGTGGCGTTTGCGGTTATGGCCGTGCTGGCCCAGTTTTCCCCCGCGACGTTTTTCCGCTGGGCGCCGCTGGCCTACGGGGCGGGCGTTGCCATGCTGATCGCGGTGGAGCTGGTGGGCGATATCGGCATGGGCGCCCAGCGCTGGCTGGAAATTCCCGGGGTGGTGCGCTTTCAGCCTTCGGAAATGATGAAGCTCGCCACGCCGCTGATGGTGGCCGCCTACCTGGGGCACACGGGCATTCCTCCGCGGCTGCGCCATCTCACGGTCTGTGCGCTGATTATCGGCGTGCCGGTGGTGCTGATCGCCATGCAGCCCGATCTGGGCACGTCCATTCTGGTTGCCAGTGCGGCGCTGATCGTGGTGCTGCTGGCCGGGCTCTCCTGGCGGCTGATCGGTATGTTTGCGCTGCTGTTGGCAGCGGCGCTGCCGCTTTTGTGGATCAACCTGCAGTCCTATCAGCGCCAGCGCGTGCTGACGTTTTTGAACCCGGAAAGCGACCCGCTGGGGGCCGGTTGGAACATCATTCAGTCGACGACGGCCATCGGCAGCGGCGGCGTTTGGGGCAAAGGCTGGTTTCAGGGCACCCAGTCCCAGCTTGAGTTTCTGCCCGAGCGCCATACCGACTTCATCATCGCTGTGCTGGGCGAAGAGTTTGGCCTGGTGGGCATGGTTGCACTGCTGGCGCTTTATCTGGTGATTGTCTGCCGCGGGCTGTGGCTGGCCGCCGGCGCCCAGGATACCTTCGGCCGGCTGGTGGCCGGCAGCATTATCCTTACTTTTTTCATCTACGTATTCGTGAATGTGGGTATGGTCAGCGGCATTCTGCCCGTGGTGGGGGTGCCGCTGCCGCTGATCAGCTACGGCGGGACGTCCAGCGTGACGCTGCTGGCAGGGTTCGGTATTCTCATGTCCATTCACGCTCATCGCCGGCTGCTGCCGCGCTGATCCCAGGAGGCAGACATGCTGTACAACGCCATTCAGCGACGGCTCAAGGGGTGGGCCGCGGCCTGTGCCACGGTGGCCGGCGTCATGCTGGCAAGCGGGGCGGGCCTTGCGGGCAACGCCCGCGCCGCCGTGGATTTTGATCCGGCGCGTCCGGGCAGCCAGGCCGCCGCGCTGGTAGATGAGCTCAGCGAACAGGGGCTGCCCCGGGACTATCTGGTCGAAACGCTGAGCCGGGCACGCCACAGCCAGCAGGTGCTTGACGCCATGTCCGGCGCCGCCGAGCGCCGCCTTGAATGGCCCGAATATCGCGCGATTTTTCTCACCGATGAGCGCATTGAACAAGGGGCTGCGTTCATCAGCGAGCACCGTGACGCGCTGAACAAGGCCCGCGACGAATACGGCGTGCCGCCGGAGGTTATCGCCGCCATTATCGGCGTGGAGACCTTCTACGGCCGCTACAAAGGCAGCCATCGGGTGCTGGATTCGCTGGCAACGCTTGCGTTTGAGCACCCCAGCCGCGGTGAATTCTTTCGCGGCGAGCTGGCCGCTTTTCTGCGCCTGGCCCATGAGCAGGGCAAGGATCCGGGGGCGCTGATGGGCTCCTACGCCGGGGCCATGGGCTACCCGCAGTTTATTCCCACCAGCTATGATGCCTACGCTGTGGATTTCGACGACGACGGCCGGCGCGACCTGTGGCACAACCCGGTGGACGCCATCGGCAGCGTGGCCCACTACTTTGCCGAGCACGGCTGGCGCCCGGGGGCGGCGATTTATCAGCTGGCGCTGGGGCCTGCCACGCCGCCCGAGGCGATCGCCTTCAACCAGACCACCGCCCCGCAGCTGACGCTGGGCGAGGCCGCTGCCGCCGGCTTGTATCTGCCAGGCGGTGCGCTGGCCACACAGATCCAGTATGCCGACCGGCGTATCGTGGCGCTGCGCCTGAACATGCCCGACGGCGCGCCGCAGTATCGCCTGGGCGGCTACAACTTTTACGTGATCACACGCTACAACCACAGCCACCTGTATGCGATGGCGGTGGCCGAGCTGGCCCGGGCCATTGCTGCGCTCCCCCGGCCCTTCCCGGAAGATGAGGAGCCGGCATGAGACAGCGCGTTTTTGTACGGCGCCTTGCCGTATTCTCCCGTTTTTTGGCGTTGGCAGGCGCTGTTTGCGCGCTGCTGATCATGGCCGGCTGTGCCGGGCCAAGCCCGCGTACTGCGGCTTTCGATGCCGAGCCGGACGCCGGCACGGCCGGTAGCGGCGGGCGCTATGCCATGAACGCCGACGCCTATCCGCTGGACCCGCCGGATGTCTCGCAGGTGCCCGATGCCGTACCGCGCGCGCAGCTGCGCTCCCGGGCGGGCAACAAGGCAACCTACACGGTATGGGGCAAAAGCTACCGGGTGCTGCCCGATGCGACCGGCTACGACGAGGTGGGCACCGCGTCCTGGTATGGCAAGAAGTTCCACGGCTATGCCACATCCAGCGGTGAAATTTACGACATGTACCGCATGAGCGCGGCCCACCGTTCGCTGCCGCTGCCGACGTTTGCCCGGGTGACCCGGGTGGGCACGGAACAGTCGGTCATTGTGCGCGTCAACGATCGCGGGCCGTTTCACAGCGATCGGATCATTGATCTCTCCTATGCCGCGGCTGCGCGGCTGGATCTGCTGGATCACGGTACGGGCCGGGTCAGGGTGGAAGCCATTGATCCGGAGACCTGGTCGGCACAGCAAAAAAGCACGCAAGCCGTTGACCCGGCGCCGAGCAGCGCTGCCGTGCCCGCTGCGTCACAGGGCGGCACCTATTGGCAGGTAGCGGCGCTGGAAAGCCGCACGGGGGCACAAAAGCTCAAGCGCCGTTTGCAAGACGAGCTTGAGCAGCGCGTGCGAATTGCCCGGGGCAACGGTGTGCATCGGGTGCAGGTAGGGCCCATCGCCCCCGGCGTTGACGACAAAACGCTGCGCGCCGCCTTGCGCCGGGCAGGCTTTCCCCGGGCGTTTATCGTGCGATAATGCGTCCCGGGCGTAAGCGGCGTATAGTGCCCGCCTTGCCGTTGTTGAATGTTTTATACGAGAAATCATGTGATGAAAGCGTTGGTAACGAACTTTTCTTTCGACGCCGCTGGGCGTTCGGCACGCCGCTTGCGGGCGGCGGCAGTGGCTTTGGCGGCGGCGGTGACGCTGGCCTTTAGTTGGGTACCGGCCGAGGCCCAGACGGCGCCGCAGCCGCAGACGCTGATTCCGGCCGCGCCCCGGCTTGCCGCCAGCTCCTGGATTTTGATGGACGCCAACAGCGGCCACGTGCTTGCCCAGCACAATGCCGACAAGCGCCTGCCTCCGGCGAGCCTGACCAAGCTGATGACGGCGTATCTGGTTGAGCGTGAGCTCAATCAGGGCAGCATCCGCCCGGACGACAAGGTCAGCGTCAGCGAAAAAGCCTGGCGTACCGGCGGCTCGAAGATGTTTATCGAAGTGGGCAACCAGGTAGCGGTAAAAAAGCTGTTGCACGGCATTGTGATCGTCTCGGGCAACGACGCAAGCGTCGCCATGGCTGAACATCTGGCCGGCGGCGAGGCGCAGTTTGCCGACCTGATGAACCAGCACGCGGCCCGGCTGGGCATGGACAACACCCATTTCAAAAACGCCACCGGCCTGCCGGTGGAGGGGCACTACTCCAGCGCGCGCGATCTGGCCAAGCTGACCCGCCACATCGTCAACGACTATCCCGAGCACTATAAAATGTACTCCGAGCGCCAGTTCAGCTACGGCGGCATCGAGCAGCCCAACCGCAATCGCCTGCTATGGCGTGACCCCTCGGCGGACGGGCTGAAAACCGGCTGGACAGACGCCGCCGGCTACTGCTTGGTGTCGTCGGCCAAGCGCGACGATATGCGTTTGATTTCGGTGGTGATGGGCGCCAAGTCGGAAGAAGCCCGGGTGCAGGAAACCCAAAAGCTGCTCAGCTACGGCTTTCGCTTTTATGAAACCCGCCATCTCTACGAGCGGGGCGCCGTACTGGCTTCGCCGCGCATCTGGGGCGGAGAGAGCGACAAGGTGCGCGTAGGCGTGGACAGCGACGTCAGCATGACGCTGCCGCGCAACCGTAGCCAGGAGCTGCGCGCTCGGCTGGATGTGTCCGGCGATCTGAATGCTCCTGTCACCATGGGGGCCGACGTAGGCACGCTTGAGGTGATGCTGGGCGACCAGGTCGTGGGTACGCGTACGCTGGTGGCCCTTGAGGACGTGGAAGAGGGCGGCTTCTTCAAGCGTCTGTTTGATCAGGTCAAGCGCTTTTTCAGCGGCCTGCTGAGCCGTTTTACGGGCTGAGCCGTTTTATCAGTGTCGTTTCGCAACGTATGCCAGGAGGACACCATGCAGCCAGGCGGTAACCGGTCGTTTCGTGATTTGCGCCCGAAAGCGGAGAACAACCCTCCCAAAATCACCTTCCCGTGCGACTACCCGGTCAAGGTGGTCGGCGATGCGGCACCGGACTTTGCCACCGCGGTCTGCGAGGTGGTGAAGGGCCACGACCCCGACTTCAACGCCGCCCGTGTCAAAGTGATTGACAGCCGCAACGGCCGCTTTCAGTCGGTGCGCTTGAGCATCAGGGCCACCGGCGAGGCGCAGCTCAAGGCGCTGTTTGACGATCTTAAGGCGACCGGCCGCGTGCACATGGTGGTATAGCATGAGCGATGCAAGCACTGCCCGGCCCCCTGTGCGGCTGCACCGTCTGGGGCGGCGCGCCTACCTGCCGGTGTGGGAGGCCATGCGCGAGCTGACCGATAAGCGCGACGCGCAGACGCCGGATCAGTTCTGGCTTGTCGAGCACGACCCGGTGTTTACCCAGGGGCAGGCGGGTAAGGCCGAGCATTTGCTGATGCCCGGCGATATTCCCGTGGTCCAGACCGATCGCGGCGGCCAGGTGACCTATCACGGCCCCGGCCAGGTCGTGCTTTATCCGCTGATCGACGTGCGTCGCGCGGGGCTCGGCGTGCGCCAGCTGGTCACCGCGCTGGAAAACGCGGTGATCGACGTGCTCGCCGACGACGGCATCGCCGCGCGTGCCCGGCCGGACGCCCCCGGGGTGTATGTCATCGACGATCGCGGCGAAGAGGCTAAAATCGCCTCTCTGGGCCTGCGTATTCGGCGCGGGTCGAGCTATCACGGCGTGGCGTTGAACGTCGACGTTGATCTGGCGCCGTTTTCGCGCATCAATCCCTGCGGCTATGCGGGGATGCCCATGGCAAGGCTGGCTGCGCTGCTCGCGCGCGATGTCGATGCGCAAGGCGTCGGCGAGCGGCTGGCCGCGGCGCTGGCAGCGCGCATTCAGCGCCCGCTGGTGCCTGCCTGAGCGGCGTTGCGAGGTATGCGCTGACCTTAGCTGACGACCTTAAAGAGATATGGGCTGACCTTAAAAAAAGGGCCGCCGTTTTCACGGCGGCCCTTGTGCTGATCGGGGCAGGCGGTATCGCCGGTTAGCCGACGCTTTGCACCGCAATCAGGTTGTCGTCGCCGCCGGCTTTTTGGCCGGGCACCGCCGCCGGGGAGGCAAGTCCCAGGTTGTTTTTTTCAAATACCCGGTCGGCGCGGTAGCTTGAGCGCACCAGCGGGCCGGACGGCACTTCCATGAAGCCTTTTTCCAGCCCCAGCTGGCGGTAGTTTTCAAACTCTTCGGGCGTTACCCAGCGCTCTACCGGCAGGTGGTTCTGGGTCGGGCGCAGGTACTGGCCGAGAGTGACGATATCCACGCCGATCGCACGCAGGTCGTCGAAGGTCTGCAGGATTTCCTCGTCGGTCTCGCCCAGCCCCAGCATGATGCTGGTCTTGGTAATAATGTCCGGGCGATGGCGCTTGGCATGTGCCAGCACGTCCAGCGTCTTGCGGTAGCCGGCACGAGGGTCGCGCACCCGTTCGGTCAGCCGCTCGACGGTCTCTACGTTTTGGGCGAACACTTCAAGGCCTGCATCCACTACGTGCTCGATCGCGGTGGGATCAGCGTCGAAGTCCGGCGTCAGGGCCTCTACTACGACCTCGGGGGTGCGCTCTTTGATGGCGCGGATGCAGCTGGCGTAGTGGCCGGCACCGCCGTCGTCGAGATCGTCACGGTCCACCGAGGTCAGCACGATATAGCGCAGCCCCATCAGCTCTACGGACTCGGCGGTGTTGGCCGGCTCTTCGGCGTCGAGCCACCCTTGCGGATTGCCGGTATCCACCGCGCAGAAGCGACAGGCTCGGGTGCAAACCGACCCCATGAGCATGATGGTCGCCGTGCCGTTGCTCCAGCACTCGCCCAGGTTGGGGCAGTGGGATTCGGCGCATACGGTGCTTAAACGATGCTTGGCAACGTTTTTCCTGACCGCATCAAAGCGCTCGCCGCCGGGAATGCGGGCGCGTAGCCACTTGGGCTTGCGTGCCAGCGAGGCGCTTTCGGCGGTTGCGGAATCACTCGCCGTTTTGCGCTGTTTGATCCCGTCTTTGATGACTGACATGCCGCGCTCGTTGCGGAACTTTTCGCCGCTTTGTACGCGCTGTGAGGTATCGTTGCTCATAACGGAAAACAGCCTCTACTGTGCGGTGACGCGCCAAACCGCCAAAACTCAGTGGGGGGCGTCGGCTCGTCGATGGATACGTCGATCAATCCGCCTAATGTAACATAGCTACAGGCGCGTACGATATTTCCCTGTACGCGTGACGCCGGTGAAAGACGTGCATGCCCTGGCCCGGGCCGCTGCAGGCAGCAGGACAAATGCCGCTTGCGGGGCTAGCGCTTCGTTGGGGCGTGGGTTAGGGTAGGCGCATTTTTTCACTCGCGCAAAAGTGCCAGACAGCGCGATACGCCTGTTTAACCGCCGTTTCATGTTTGTCGGCATCGTATTAAGTGGAGCACTATGGGCAAGTCACTGGTCATCGTTGAGTCGCCGGCCAAGGCGAAGACGATCAACAAATATCTCGGCCGCGATTTTATCGTCAAGTCGAGCGTGGGTCACATTCGTGACCTGCCGACCAGCGGCTCGGGCAAACCCGCTGCGGACCCGAAGGAGCGGGCGCGCCAGGCGGCGTTGACCCGCAAGATGTCCGCAGAAGAAAAGGTGGCGCATAAAAAGCGCAAGGCGCATACCCAGCTGATCCGGCGCATGGGGATTGATCCGGATAACGGCTGGGACGCTCAGTACGAGATTTTGCCGGGCAAGGAAAAGGTCGTGGCCGAGCTGAAAAAGCTGGCCGCCAACGCCGACGCCGTCTACCTGGCGACGGATCTGGACCGCGAAGGCGAGGCCATTGCCTGGCACCTGCGCGAGACCATCGGCGGCGATGAAAACCGCTACAAGCGCGTGGTGTTCAACGAAATCACCAAAAACGCCATACAGGACGCGTTCAAGGCGCCGGGTACGCTGAACATTCCGCGCGTTGAAGCACAGCAGGCGCGGCGCTTTCTCGACCGCGTAGTGGGCTTTATGCTCTCGCCGCTTTTGTGGGCCAAGGTGGCCCGCGGGCTTTCCGCCGGGCGGGTGCAGTCGGTGGCGATGCGCCTGATCGTTGAGCGCGAGCGCGAAATCCGCGCGTTTATTCCCGAAGAGTTCTGGGACGTTCATGCCGATCTGGTCACCCCCGAGGGCGAAGCGGTGCGCTTTGTGCTGGCGCGCCAGCACGGCAAAGCGTTTCGCCCTGCCACCGAAAGCGAGACGCTTGAACGTATTGCCGGGCTCAAAAGCGCCGATCTGGCGATTACCGCCCGGGAAGACAAACCTACGCGCTCCAGACCCAACGCGCCCTTTATCACCTCGACGCTGCAGCAGGCGGCCAGCGGGCGGCTGGGCTTTTCGGTGAAAAAGACCATGACCATGGCCCAGCGGCTGTATGAAGCCGGCTACATCACCTACATGCGTACCGATTCCACCAACTTGTCCAACGAGGCGGTGGCCGGCGCGCGCGATTTTATCCGTGACGAATACGGCGAGCGCTACCTGCCGGAGACGGCCAACCGCTATGCCAGCAAGGAAAGCGCCCAGGAGGCCCATGAGGCGATTCGCCCCTCAAGCGTGGCGCGCCGGGCTGCGGATCTGTCCGGCATGGAGCGCGACGCCGAACGCCTCTATGAGCTGATCTGGCGGCAGTTCGTGGCCTGTCAGATGACGCCGGCCGAGTATCTTTCCAGCACCCTGAGCATCGACGTTGACGGCTATGCGCTGCGTGCCAAGGGCCGAGTGCTCAAGTTTGACGGCTTTACCCGGGTGATGCCGCCAAGCGGCAAGCACGAAGACCAGCACCTGCCGGATTTGCCCGAGGGCACGGCGATGACCCTGGATGCGCTCGACCCGCAGCAGCATTTCACCAAGCCGCCGGCGCGCTATACCGAAGCGGCTCTGGTCAAGGAGCTGGAAAAGCAGGGCATTGGCCGGCCGTCGACCTACGCGGCGATTATCTCCACGATTCAGGATCGCGGCTACGTCAAGCTGGAAAGCCGGCGCTTCTATGCCGAAAAGCTCGGCGATATCGTCACCGAGCGGCTCAAGGAGTCGTTTCCCGATCTGATGGACTATTCGTTCACGGCGCGCATGGAAGATGAGCTGGACGACGTAGCGGAAGGTGAGCGCAACTGGCGTGCGCTGCTGGACGCTTTTTACGGCGAATTTCGCCAAGAACTGGCCCGCGCCGAAAGCGAAGACGGCATGCGCCCCAACCAGCCGGTGCCCACTGAGATTGCCTGCCCAAAATGTGCTCGCCACATGCAGATTCGTACGGCGTCCACCGGCGTTTTTTTGGGCTGCAGCGGCTATAATCTGCCGCCCAAGGAGCGCTGCAAGACCACGATTGACCTGCTTCCCGGTGAAGAAGCCGTGGCCGCCGATGCCGGCGAAGACGCCGAAACCGATGCGCTGCGCGCCAAGCGCCGCTGCCCGGTCTGTGAAACGGCCATGGACAGCTACCTGATCGACGAGGCGCGCAAGCTGCACGTTTGTGGCAATAGCCCGGACTGTTCGGGCTATGAAATCGAAAGCGGCAAATTCAAGATCAAAGGCTATGAAGGGCCGGTGATCGAATGCGATAAATGCGGCGCCGAGATGCAGCTGAAGTCCGGACGCTTCGGCAAGTATTTCGGCTGTACCAACAGCGAATGCAAAAACACCCGCAAACTGCTGCGCAGCGGCGAGGTGGCCCCGCCCAAGATGGATCCGATTGCCATGCCGGAGCTTGCCTGCCAGAAAGTCGACGATCACTACGTGCTGCGCGACGGTGCCAGCGGGCTTTTTATGGCGGCAAGCCAGTTTCCCAAAAACCGCGAAACGCGCCCGCCTCTGGTCAAAGAGCTCAAGGCGCATGCCGATGAGCTGCCGGAAAAATACCGTTTCATTCTCGATGCGCCCGACGAAGACCCTGACGGCCGGCCGGCGCAGGTCCGCTTTTCGCGCAAGAACAAAGCGCAGTTTGTGATGAGTGATGAAGGGGGCAAAGCTACGGGCTGGAAAGCCACCTTCGAGGGCGGGCGCTGGGTAGTCGATGACAAACGCAAGGCAAAACAATAGCTACACTGTCCGCGTGACGATCGGAAAAGGAGAGGATATGCGCTATAACCAAGTACGTGACCTGATAGCCTGGGCGGCCGACTTTCATGCGCGGATGGCGCGGCAGTTCAGCGATAAGGCGAAAGCCGCGCAAAGCGAGCGGTTGACCATGGCGCTGAATTATCTGGCCGAAGAAGAGTTGCGCATGAAAACCGGGCTTGAAGAGGTGCTGGCCGAAGCCTCGGGCCATGAAAAAGTGCTTAACACCTGGTTTGACAACCCGGCGGATTTCCCTCAGCCGCCCGAGCTTGAGCGTCTGGCACAGTATGCCACCTACGACAGCATTGACGCGGCGATGCAGGCCGCAACCGAGGCGCACAAGGCCTTGCAGAAGCTGTATGAATATCGCGCCAAAAAAGCCGTTATTCCTGCCGAAGAAGAGTTCTTTGGCGCGCTGGCCGAAGGCCACGAGGCCGAAGTGCGCCGCATCGTGTCGCAGTTTGAAGAGTTTGACGACATCTAGGCCCGCCCCGGCCGCGTCGTCTTTTATCTGCCGAGCATTTTTGTATGCCTCTGGACCGCCGCCGCTTTCTGGCCGGCACCGCCGGGTGCCTTGCGCTTTATGCCGCGCCGGCCAGCGCTTCGTTTATGGCCCGGGTCGCTTTTGTTGACCTGGTCGAGCAGCAGCTGGCCGATGCCGTGCGGCCGCAGCACGTTGATGAAGTGTGGGTATTGGTGGATGACCGGGCCTGCATGCTTGACGTCTATCGTGGCGGCACGCGCATCGAACGTTTCAGCCCGGTGTCGATCGGGCGTGGCGGTGCGGCCACTCAGCGGATCAGCGGTAGCAGCGTAACGCCCAAAGGCGAGTTTCGCGTCAACCGCTTTAACTTTGACAGCCGCTGGCATCTGTTTATGGGCGTTGACTATCCGACGCCTGACCACGCCAGAATGGCGCTGCGCACCGGGCTTTATTCGCGCGAAGAGTATCAGGCGTATTTTGACCACTATCGGCGCTATAAAACCCCGCCGCAAGATACCGTGCTTGGCGGGGCCATCGGTCTTCACGGGCTGGGGCCGGCGGATCCGGCCATCCATCGGCGGATGAACTGGACGCAGGGCTGCGTGGCGATGACGGATGCGCAAATCGATCGGCTGAAAACGCAGGTAGACATGGGCACTCGCGTGGTCATTCGCTAAGGTATTGTTGTTAAAGATTGTTCAAAGTTTTAGCATCTGATCGTGCGGCAATAGACAAACGCTTTCTGCTATAATACAACGGTGTTTCGCGTCTGTGCCTTGCGGCATATGTCGCTGCCGTGAAACCTGCCAATCGCAGGTAGACAAGATTGTATAAGGCCTTTAGCCTTGTTCTTGTCGTTTCATCCACGTAGCACCAAGGAAGACTCAAGGAGAACACTATGACTCTGAAGACGACCCTGAAAATGTCTGCCGCTGCCGCTTCTCTGGCGATTCTGGCCGGCTGTGCTTCTACCAGCGCGCTGGAAGAAGTCCGCACAACCGCAGAATCCGCTCAGGCCGACGCCGCTGAAGCACGCAGCACCGCTTCCCAGGCGCTGAACACCGCAAAACAGGCGCAGCGCGACGCACGTGCGGCACTGCAGATGTCGGAAAAGAACCGTCAAGAAATGAACCGCATGTTCGAGCGCTCCATGCAGAAGTAATATTGCGTGCAAGCCGCGAACGGAGCATAGGCTCTTCGCGGTCGTTTTTGCATAGCACAAAAACCCTGCTTCGGCAGGGTTTTTTGCTGTCTGGCCCCGGGGTTATTCAGGATATTCGCCGCGGTCCGGCGTTCCGGCGGAAAGCGGGGGATGAAGCTGCAGCGCGTTCATCCAGTTAAAGCCGCCGCTGAGGGTGGGCGCCTGAGGCCCGTAAAGCGCCACCATCGTCCCGTTGGGATTTTCAACGGCCTGCTTAACGCCTGCGTAGTCGATGGCAATGTCGTCGTCGATCTGCGCCTCGATAACCTCAAACGCATTGAGCAGCGGCTCGAAGCCGGCGCCTTGTTCAACCAGCCGGGGAAACGACTGCACCAGCAGGCTTGAGTCGCTATCCCAGCCGGCTTTGAACGGCGCATCGATAATGTTGACCCGGGTGCTGTCCGGGATTCGCTGATAAAGCGACTCGATATCTTCGGGATACATGCGAATGCACCCGCGGCTGACCCGCATGCCAACCCCTTCAGGGCGATTGGTGCCGTGAATCAGATAGCTGGGAATACCCAGCAGAATGGCATGGCGGCCCAGCGGATTGTCAGGGCCGGCCGGCACTACTTTGGGAGCCGGATCGCCGCGCTCAGCGGCCTCCCGGCGCATGGAGGCCGGCGGGGCCCAGGCCGGATCCTTGACCTTGACGGTGGTTTTGGTGACGCCTACCGGGGTGGCAAACTCTTCGCGGCCGACGCTGACGGGGTAGGTTTCCACGATGTCCGGCCGGTCGGCAGGATAGTAGTAAAGGCGCAGCTCAGAGAGGTTGATGACGATCCCTTCGCGCTTGGCATCGGGAAGGAGGTAGCGGCGGGGAATGACGACCTCGGTGCCCTTGCCCGGCACCCAGAGGCTGATATCGGGGTTGGCCATGCGGATTTCTTCATAGCCGATGTTGTGCTGGCGGGCTAGGTCAATCAGCGTTTGTTCGTGATCCTGCACCGTGACCGTATAAGGCGTGCCGATGACGTCGCCGGTGTCGGGCAGAGAAAACTGCCCGCGCGACAGATCAGAGGCCGCTGCAGCCGCATCAGGTAGAGAGAAGCCCGCGTTGATGGCGGCAGCGAGCAGCATGGCGACCGGTAAGCGTCGGTAGAAAGGGGGCGCGTGCATGGCGGTTCCTTGGGGGATCAGGCGGCGGAAGAGGTCTGGTTGAGAGTGTGCAGCAGCGACTCCACCTGCTCAAAGCGAGCGTCGGCGCTTTCCATGGGCTGGGTGAAACGCAGCGTATCCGAGCCGTCCAAACGATAGGCATCCGGGGCTTTTTGAATCAGGCTGACCAGCGTCATGGGATCCACCCGGGTATCGGCGGCGAAGATTATTCGCCCGCGCGATTCGCCGGCTTCCAGGCGCTGAATGCCCAGCGGTTCGGCGCGATGGCGCAGCCGCGTCTGGCGAATCAGATGCTTAAGCGGGGTGGGCAGCAGCCCGAAGCGATCAATCAGCTCTACCTGAAGCTCTTTGAGGTCTGCGTCGCCCCGGGCGCTGGCGATGCGTTTGTACATCACCAGACGCTGCTGCACGTCGTGAATATAGTCGTCGGGAATGAGCGCCGGCAGGTTCAGATTGATGTCAATGCCGCTGTCGAAGGGGGCATCAAGGTTGGGCGTTTTGCCCGCCCGTATCGCCTTCACCGCGCGGTCGAGCATTTCCATGTACAGGGTGTAGCCGATGGTTTCCATCTGGCCGCTCTGCTCGTCGCCCAAAAGCTCGCCGGCGCCGCGAATCTCCATGTCGTGGCTGGCCAGGGTAAAGCCGGCGCCCAGATCGTCGGAGGCGCTGATGGCTTCGAGCCGCTTGACCGCATCCCGGGTCATGGCCTTGGGCGTTGGCGTGAGCAGGTAGGCGTAAGCCTGGTGGTGGCTGCGCCCCACGCGTCCGCGCAGCTGGTGCAATTGGGCCAGGCCAAACTTGTCGGCGCGCTCGATCACAATGGTGTTGGCGCTGGGCACGTCGATGCCGGTTTCAATAATCGTTGAGCATACCAGCACGTTGAAGCGGCGGTGGTAGAAATCCGACATGACCCGCTCCAGGCTGCGTTCGGGCAGCTGGCCGTGGGCCACGGCTACCCGGGCATCCGGCACCAGCTCGCGGATTTTTTCCGCAGCGCTGTCGATGGTTTTGACTTCGTTGTGCAGAAAATATACCTGGCCGCCGCGCAAAAGCTCGCGCAGCAGGGCTTCTTTGATCACGCCGTCGGCGCGCTGCTGAACAAAGGTTTTCACCGACAGCCGCCGGGCCGGCGGCGTGGCAATGATCGACAGGTCGCGAATGCCGCTCATGGCCATGTTGAGCGTACGCGGAATGGGCGTGGCGGTCAGCGTGAGGATGTCGATTTCGGCGCGCAGGGTCTTGAGTTTTTCTTTCTGCGCGACGCCGAAGCGGTGCTCTTCGTCAATGATCAATAGCCCCATTTGCGGCAGCGCAACGCTTTTTGACAATAGCTTGTGGGTGCCGATGACGATGTCGGTCTGGCCGCTTTTGACCTTCTCCAGCGCTTCGCTGGCGCCCTTGCCGCCGGTAAAGCGCGACAGCAGGCCAATGTTGACGGCGGTATCGGCGAAGCGATCGCGGAAGTTCTCGAAATGCTGGCGGGCCAGCAGCGTTGTGGGCACCAGCACCACCACCTGGCGGCCGGACTGGACGGCGAGAAAGGCCGCGCGCATGGCCACTTCGGTCTTGCCAAAGCCGACATCGCCGCAGACTACGCGGTCCATGGGCTGGGGTGCGGTCAGATCGCTGATGACCGCGTCGATGGCGGCTTTCTGGTCGGGGGTCTCTTCGAACGGGAAGCTGGCGGCAAAGCGCTGATAGTCGCTGCCCGGCGCGTCGTAAACCACGCCTTGCTGGGCTTCGCGACGGGCGTAGATATCCAGCAGCTCGGCGGCGGTATCGCGGATTTTTTCAGCGGCTTTCTTGCGCGCTTTGTCCCACTGGTCCGAGCCCAGCTTGTGCAGCGGCGCCAGCTCGTCGTCGACGCCGCTGTAGCGTGAGATCAGGTGTAGGTTGTCGACCGGCACGTAAAGCTTGGCACCGCCGGCGTATTCCAGCGCCAAGAATTCGCTGGCCTGGCCGCCGGCTTCGATGGCTTCCAGCCCCAGGTAGCGGCCCACCCCGTGTGCCTGGTGCACCACCGGCGCGCCGGCCTTGAGCTCAGACAGGTGGCGCACGGCGAAATCATTGTCGTCGGTGGCTTTTTCCCGGCGCCGGCTCTGGCGTACCACCTCGCCAAACAGCTCCGTTTCGGTCAGAACCAGAAGGTTGGGGTGATCAAGCCACAGGCCGGCGTCCACCTGGCCTTCGGTCAGGGCAAAGCGGGCGTTGCCGGCAATGAACTCGGCAAAGCCGTCAACGTGAGGCAGCGACAGCGCCAGCGGTGCCAGCAGCTCTTCCAGCGCTTCGCGCCGGCCGCGGGATTCGGCCACGAACAGGATGCGCGTATCCGGATGACCGTCGATAAAGCGCTCAAGGCCGGCCAGCGGCGCTGGGCTGCGCGCGTTGATGGCCACATCGGGCAGCGCGACAGCGTTGGACGGCTGCGCGTGGGGATGGGCGGGGTCATCGGTCAGCTCGATGCGCGGGCGCTGCTTGATCGCGGCAAAAATGTCGCTGACCGGCCAGAACGCGCGATGAGGCGGCAGCAGCGGGCGTGTGGGGTCTACGCCAAGGTTGGTGTAGCGCGCTTCGATAGCGTTCCAGTGCTGTTCGGCGGCGTCGTACACGCCGGGCAGCAGCGCCACGCGGGTGGCGTCGGTCAGGTGATCGAAAAGCGAAGCGGTGTGTTCGAAAAAAAGCGGCAGATACTGTTCAAGCCCGGGCGAGGGGATGGCCTTGAGCGCGTCGTTGTACAGCGGGCACTGGCGCGGGTCGACGTCGAACAGGGTTTCGAACTGTTCGCGAAAACAGGCGATGGCGCTGCGTGACAGCGAATATTCATGGGCCGGGAGCAGCTCCACGCGTTCGACCCTGTCGCTGGAGCGCTGGGTGCCGGGGTCGAAATAGCGCAGGGTATCGATTTCGTCGTCGAACAGATCGATGCGGATAGGCTGCTCCATGCCCATGGCATACAGATCGATCAGTGCGCCGCGCATGGCGTACTCGCCGGGCTCGAAAACGGTTTCCACCGCGCGATAGCCGGCGCGGCTAAGCGAGGTGCGCAGCTGTTCGCGATCCAGCGTGTCGCCGGCGGAAAGGGTCAGCACGCGCCCGGCGATGTAGTCCACCGGGGGCAGGCGCTGCATCAAGGTGTTGATGGGTACCAGTACGATGCCGTGGACCCCGCCCTGCAGCTCGCGCAGGGTGCGCAGCCGGGTGGATACGATGTCCTGATGCGGGGAAAAGCTGTCGTAGGGCAGCGTTTCCCAGTCAGGAAAGGGCAGTACCGGCATATCGCTGTAAAAGGCCAGCGTTTGTTCCAGCTGCTGGGCGCTGGCGGTGCTGGGCGTGATGACCAGCAAGGGCGCCTGCGCCGCCGCGCGGGCAAGCGCCAGCGCCGGTGCGCTGCCCGGCGGCGTTGTCCAGTACAGCGTATCGCGGGTGCCTTGAGGAGAGGGCGGGTCGAGCAGTGAAAAAGTCGGCATAGTCGATATCAGTTGGCGGGTTGACGCAAAAATGAACGCCCCGATCATACACGATACGCCGGCCGGGCACGGTCATCCGGCGCGGACGGGGTGGCAAGCCAGGCGCGCTGTAGTCGGTTTACAGGCGCTGCGACCATCCAAAATTTGCGCGACGGCCGGCAGGTCAGGATAATACGCGCACGAACTTCCTTCATTACCCAAAGAGGTCGCACGTGAGTCAGCCAATGCTTGATAACGTTTTTCGGGAATGGCAGAGCAGCGAAGCTCTGGCCGAGCAGATGGTGCCGCTGGTCGGGCGCTTGTACCGCCAAAATAACGTCGTGGCCACCATGTTTGGCCGTTCGTTGATCAAGCAATCGGTGATTCGTATTCTCAAGGATCACCGTTTTGTGCGCAAAATCGAAGGCACCGAGCTGACCGTAGAAGACACCTACCCTATTGTGCGGGCCATGGGCGAGCTGAATCTGGGGCCGGCTCACGTTGACGTGGGCAAGCTTGCGGTGCGCTTCAAGCGCCAGGGCGGCGGCGACGTTGAGGCGTTTTTGCGCCGCGAGCTGCACGAAATCGTCGACGCCTATCAGCCCGGTGCGAGCACCGGTACGCCCCAGGACGTGGTGCTTTACGGCTTTGGTCGCATCGGCCGGCTGCTGGCCCGGGTAATGATCGAAAAGGCCGGCGGCGGCAATCTGCTGCGCCTGCGGGCGATTGTCGTGCGCGGCCGCGGCGATATCGCCAGGGATCTGGAAAAGCGCGCAAGCCTGCTGCGCCGGGATTCCGTCCACGGTCCCTTTGAAGGCACCATCGACGTGGATGTCCAGACGCGCACGCTGACCGTTAACGGCAACGTCATTCAGATGATCTACGCCGATTCACCGGCCGATATCGACTACACCGACTACGGCATTGATAACGCCGTGATCGTGGACAACACCGGTATCTGGCGCGACGAGGCCGGTCTGGGGCAGCACCTTGAGTGCAAGGGCGCGGCCAAGGCGCTGCTGACCGCGCCGGGCAAAGGCGATATCAAAAACGTCGTTTACGGCATCAATCACGACGACATTCAGGAAGACGACCGCATTCTTTCGGCGGCGTCGTGCACTACTAACGCGATTGTGCCGGTGCTCAAGGTCATCAACGACGAGTACGGCGTAGCGACCGGGCATGTGGAAACCGTCCACGCCTATACCAACGATCAAAACCTGATCGACAACTACCACAAGGGCGATCGCCGCGGGCGCAGTGCAGCACTTAACATGGTGCTGACCGAAACCGGTGCGGCCAAGGCCGTGGCCAAGGCGCTGCCCGAGCTCTCCGGCAAGCTGACCGGCAACGCTATTCGCGTGCCCACGCCCAACGTTTCCATGGCCATTCTCAACCTGACCCTGGAAAAAGGCGTCGATGCCGAATCGCTCAACGATTATCTGCGGCAAATGTCGATTCACTCGGCCTATCAAAAGCAGATCGACTTTGTCGATTCCGCCGAAGTGGTTTCTTCGGACTTTGTGGGGAATCGCAAGGCGGGCATCGTCGATGCCAAGGCCACCATCGCCGACGACAACCATGCCGTGGTGTATGTATGGTACGACAACGAGTTCGGCTACAGCTGCCAGGTGATTCGCCTGTTGCAGCATATCTCCCACGTCAATTTCCTCAAACTGCCCCACGAGGCGAGCTGATGCGCCGTTGTTAGCGTATTGCCAAGGGCTGTGTAAACGCCACCTTCGGGTGGCGTTTTGCGTTGTCGAGAGACGGTTGGCACAGGCGCCTACCACTTTGGTGAGGCCTGATGGATGTGGTCATTGGCCGCGCTTATCTTTATAATACGGTGGATTTTTGGGGTGGTTCGAGCACGTCTCGGGCCCGACTGGTAACAATCTAGCGGATACCAAGAATTCGAAACTTTTCGAACCCCTTATCTTCGTATATCCGATCCATCAACTGGGCGAGACTATGATCGAAGTCAAGAAAGGCCTGGATCTCCCCATCACGGGGGTGCCGGTGCCGCGCATCGACGCGGCAAAGCCGGCACGTCACGTAGCTATCCTGGGCACTGACTATGTCGGCATGAAGCCGACCATGGAAGTGCAGGTTGGGGAAAAGGTCAAACTGGGCCAACTGCTTTTCACTGACAAGAAAATAGCGGGGGTTCGTTTTACGGCACCCGCAGCCGGTGAGATTGCTGCTATCAATCGTGGCGAAAAGCGCCGCCTGTTGTCGGTGGTGATCAAAGTCGATGAAGGGGAAGAGCAAGCCGTCTCTTTCACCGCACATTCGCGCAGCGCTCTGGAGCGTCTGGAGCGCCAGACGGTCGTGGACCAGCTGGTAGACTCCGGGCTGTGGACCGCGCTGCGCACGCGCCCGTATTCCCGCACGCCGGCACTCGACAGCCAGCCCGCCGATATTTTTGTTACCGCTGTGGATACCCAGCCGCTAAGCCCGGATCCTGCAACGATCATCAACGAAGCCCCCGAGGCGTTCGAAGACGGCTTGAAGGTGCTGGCCCGCCTGACCGAAGGCAAGGTGTATCTGTGCACCGGAAACGAGGCGTCGATTCCCGGCGGCGATGTGAACGGCGTAAGCGTCGAGACGTTTTCCGGGCCGCACCCGGCAGGCCTGGTAGGCACGCATATCCACTACCTGTCGCCGGTGGCGCTGCATCGGCAGGTCTGGCACATCGGCTATCAGGACGTGATTGCCGTGGGGCGGCTGTTTACCCAGGGCAAGCTTGACGTCAGCCGCATCATGGCCGTGACCGGGCCGCGGGCAGCGTCGCCCCGCCTGCTGCGCACGCGCATCGGTGCAAGCGTTGATGAGCTGCTCGCAGATGAAGTCGTCAAGCCTGACGACACGCGCGTGATTTCCGGCGCGGTGTTTTCCGGCTTTACCGCCGAAGGCAAGCTCAGCTATGCCGGGCGCTTTCATAATCAGTTCAGCCTGCTTGAAGAAGGCAACAAGCGCAGCTTCATGGGTTGGCTGTCGCCGGGGCGCAATCGCCACTCCGTGCTGGGCATTTATCTGTCCAAAATTACCGGTCTGAGCCACTACGCACCGACGACCACGACCAACGGGTCGGAGCGGGCGATGGTGCCGGTAGGGGCGTATGAAAAAATCATGCCGCTGGATATCATGCCGACGCAGCTGCTGCGCTCACTGATCGTGGGGGACATTGAGGTTGCCATGCAGCTGGGGTGTCTGGAGCTGGATGAAGAGGATCTGGCGCTTTGCACGTACGTTTGCCCGGGCAAGTACGAGTACGGCCCCATCCTGCGTGACAATCTCACCATGATCGAGAAAGAGGCCTGATGATGGGTATTCGACAAACGCTCGACAACATCGAGCCGCATTTTGAAAAAGGCGGCCGGTTTGAAAAGTTCTATCCGCTGTTTGAAGCGGTAGACACGGTTTTTTACACCCCGCCAAGCGTTACCAAGACCACCGCCCACGTGCGCGACGGTATCGATCTCAAGCGCATCATGATCACCGTTTGGCTGTGCACCTTCCCGGCCATGTTTTTTGGCATGTGGAACGCCGGCTGGCAGGCCAACACCGCCATTGAAGCCGGCTATGCGTCAATGGGCGGCTGGCGCGAGGGGCTGATGATGCTGCTGGCGTCGGGCCATAACCCCGACAGCCTGTGGGCCAACTTCGTGCTGGGTGCCACCTATTTCCTGCCGATCTATCTGGTGACCTTTGTGGTCGGCGGTTTTTGGGAAGTGCTGTTTGCCATCAAGCGCGGCCACGAAGTCAACGAAGGCTTTTTTGTAACCTCGGTGCTTTACGCGCTGATTTTGCCGGCCACGATTCCGCTGTGGCAGGTAGCCCTGGGCATTACCTTTGGCGTGGTGATCGGCAAGGAGGTGTTTGGCGGTACCGGCAAGAACTTCCTCAACCCGGCGCTGACCGGGCGTGCCTTTTTGTACTTTGCCTACCCCGCGCAGATCTCCGGTGACTCCATCTGGGTGGCGGCCGACGGCTACACCGGGGCTACCGCGCTGTCCATGGCGTTTCAAAACGGTATGGATCAGGTGGCTTCCACCTTCAGCTGGTGGGATGCGTTCTGGGGCTTTGTGCCCGGCTCGGTCGGAGAGGTGTCGACCTTTGCGATTCTGCTGGGGGCAATTGTGCTGCTGTGGACCAAGATTGCCTCCTGGCGCATCATGCTGGGCGTGCTGCTGGGCATGGTGGGTACCAGTACGCTGTTTAATCTGATCGGCTCTGATACCAACGCCATGTTTGCCATGCCCTGGTACTGGCACCTGGTAGTAGGCGGCTTTGCCTTCGGTACGGTGTTCATGGCGACCGACCCCGTGTCAGCTTCCATGACCAATCCGGGGCGTTTGCTGTTCGGCGTGCTTATCGGCTTTATGACCGTGCTGATCCGCGTGGTCAATCCGGCCTTCCCTGAAGGCATTATGCTGGCCATTCTGTTTGCCAACCTGTTCGCGCCGCTTATTGACCACTTCTTTGTCCAGGCCAATATCAAGCGTCGCGTCAAGCGCGTGGGCGTGCCGGCCGAGGAGACTGCCTGATGGGTAACAACTCGATCAAAAAAACGCTGATTGTGGCGTTTGCGCTGTGTATCGTCTGCTCTGTGATTGTATCCACAGCGGCGGTGGCGCTGCGCCCGCAGCAGCAGCTCAACCAGGAGTTGGACCGCAAGACCAACATCCTCAACGTCGCCAACCTCTATGAGCCGGGCATGGACGTAGAAGAGGTGTTCAGCGAGCGCATGGCGGCCCGCGTCGTTAATATGCGTACCGGTGAATATACCGACAAGTATGATCCGGATACCTTCAACCACTTCGAGGCGGCAAGCGATCCGGCGACCGGCCGTACCCTCTCCGGCCCCGAGGATATCGCCGGGCTTTCCCGGGTGGAGGAATACTCCACGGTATACCTGGTGGGCGATCCGAACGATCCCAGCCAGATTGTGCTGCCGATTCGCGGGCAGGGCCTGTGGGGGCTGATGCGCGGCTTCCTGTCGGTCAAGGGTGACGGCAATACCATTGTCAGCATCACCTATTACGAGCTCAGCGAAACCCCCGGACTGGGTGCCGAAGTCAACAACCCGCGCTGGCAGGCGCTGTGGGAAGGCAAGAAGATTTACGACGACAAGGGCGATCTGTCACCGGAAATCCATCTGGCCAAGGGCGGGGCATCCGGCAAGTACGAAGTGGATGCGCTGTCCGGTGCGACCCTGACCAGCAACGGCGTGACCAACATGCTGCAGTTCTGGCTCGGTGAAGGCGGCTTTGGTAACTATCTGGCCAGGTTCCGCAGCGATGTCAGCCCGGCGCAGGCACAAAGTGCCGATGTTGAACGCGAATCCGAAGGAGCCTAATCATGGCAGACGTTACTCCCAAAAGCGTCCTGACGACGCCGATCTTCCAGAACAACCCCATCGCCCTGCAGATTCTGGGCATCTGTTCGGCATTGGCGGTAACCACCAGCATGAGCGTGTCGCTGGTCATGACCCTGGCGGTCATTTTTGTTACCTCGTTGTCGAGCTTTTTCGTCTCGCTGATTCGCCATCACATCCCGTCGTCGATTCGTATCATCGTGCAGATGACCATCATCGCCTCGCTGGTCATCGTGGTGGATCAGATTCTCAAGGCCTACGCCTACGAGATGTCCAAGCAGCTTTCGGTGTTTGTGGGGCTGATCATCACCAACTGCATTGTTATGGGGCGCGCCGAAGGCTTTGCCATGTCCAACTCGCCGGGGCTTTCGTTTCTCGACGGCGTGGGCAACGGCCTGGGCTACGGCTTTGTGCTGATGGTCGTAGGCTTTGTCCGTGAGCTGCTCGGCTCGGGCAGCGTGTTCGGTTTTACCGTGCTGCAGACCGTGCAGGACGGCGGCTGGTATATCGGCAACGGCCTTTTGCTGCTGCCGCCGTCGGCGTTTTTCGTCATCGGCCTTCTGATCTGGGTGCTGCGCTCCATCAATCCCGAACAGGTGGAAGAAAACGAATTCCAGATGAAGAACAACACTCAGCCGAAGGAGGCCGTGTAGCATGGAACATTATCTGAGCCTTTTGACGAAAGCGATCTTCGTCGAGAACATGGCGCTGGCGTTCTTTTTGGGCATGTGTACCTTTCTTGCCGTGTCCAAAAAAGTCTCCTCGGCACTGGGGCTGGGCGTTGCGGTGATCGTGGTGCTTTCGGTGACTGTACCGGTCAACAACCTGGTCTATACCTATCTGCTGCAGGAAGGCGCGCTGACCTGGACCGGCATTCCCGGTGCAGAAAACATCGATCTGTCCTTCCTCGGGCTTCTGAGCTATATCGGCGTGATTGCCGCGCTTGTACAGATCATGGAGATGTTTCTGGACAAGTACGTACCGGCGCTTTACAACGCGCTGGGCGTGTTTCTGCCGCTGATTACCGTTAACTGCGCCATTCTGGGCGGCGTTTTGTTCATGGTTGAGCGTAGCTACAACTTCGGCGAGTCCGTGGTGTACGGCTTCGGTGCAGGCGTGGGCTGGGCGCTGGCGATTGCTGCACTGGCCGGCATTCGTGAAAAGCTGAAATACAGCGACGTTCCCGCGGGCCTGCAGGGGCTTGGCATCACCTTTCTTACGGTGGGTTTGATGTCGCTGGGCTTTATGTCCTTCTCCGGCATTCAGCTTTGATGCAGCGGTTCTCCGGCGATGCCCGGCATCGCCGGTCTCGGAATAACCCTCAGCAATAGGAAACCGACATGGTTGATACATCCATCATCTTGCTCGGTGTTGTCATGTTCACGGTCATCGTCATCAGTTTGACGGCGATCATCCTGGCAGCCCGCAGCAGACTCGTGAGCAGCGGTGACGTGACCATTGAGGTCAACGGCGATCCTGATAGCACGCTCACCACCCAGGCCGGCGGCAAGCTGCTCAACACCCTGGCGGCCAACGGCATTTTCCTGTCGTCCGCCTGCGGCGGCGGCGGTTCCTGCGCCCAGTGCAAGTGCCGGGTAGAAGAAGGGGGCGGCTCGATTCTGCCTACCGAAGAGTCCCACTTCACCATGCGTGAGAAAAAGCAGGGCTGGCGTCTTTCCTGCCAGGTGCCGGTGAAGCAGGACATGAAGATCGAGGTGCCTGAAGAAGTCTTCGGCGTGAAGAAGTGGGAATGCGAGGTGATCGAAAACCCCAACGTTGCCACTTTTATCAAGGAGCTGAACCTCAAACTGCCGGAAGGCGAAGAAGTGGATTTCCGTGCCGGCGGCTACGTGCAGCTGGTAGCGCCGCCTTACGATATCAAGTTCTCCGATTTTGATATCGACGAGGAATACCAGGGCGACTGGAAGAAGTTCAACCTCTTTGACGTCTCGCACAAAAACAACGAGGAGGTGATCCGCGCCTACTCCATGGCGAACTACCCGGAAGAGAAGGGCATTCTCAAATTCAATATCCGTATCGCCACGCCGCCGCCGGGAACCAGCCACCCGCCCGGCCTGATGTCGACCTACGTGTTCAGCCTGAAGCCCGGCGACAAGGTGACGGTCATGGGGCCGTTCGGCGAATTCTTTGCCAAGGACACCGACGCCGAAATGATCTTTATCGGCGGCGGCGCCGGCATGGCGCCCATGCGCAGCCACATCTTCGATCAGTTCAAGCGTTTGAATACCGACCGTAAAGTGAGCTTTTGGTACGGAGCGCGCTCCTGGCGCGAGACCTTCTATAACGAAGAGTACGACAAGCTGGCCGAAGAGCATGACAACTTCGAGTGGCACCTGGCGCTGTCTGACCCTCTTGACGAAGACAACTGGGACGGCCCCACCGGGTTTATTCACAACGTGCTCTACGAAAACTACCTCAAGGACCATCCGGCCCCTGAAGACTGTGAGTACTACATGTGCGGCCCCCCGATGATGAACGCCTCAGTGGTTAAGCTGCTGCTGGATCTCGGGGTTGAGCCGGAAAACATCATGCTGGACGACTTCGGCGGTTAACGTCGGCGCTATTCGGTGATGAGAAAGACGAGGGGCCGGCCATAGAGTCGGCCCTTTTTTATGCGATACAGGCAGGCTGCGCAACAGCGGGCCATCCCTTTGTGTTTGCCGCCGTTTATTACGATAATGGCGGCACAGGCAAAACGTTTTGGTACAGACTTCGAGCCGTATCGGCTCAATCAGACAAGCGGTCGGCAGTCACCGGGCAAGCCGCCGCATCGGGAGGTAGACAATGACGATCTGGCTATTGGCACTGGGCTTTATGCTGCTTTTGATGACCGCCATGGCCGTGGGCGTGCTGATGGGGCGCAAGCCCATCGCCGGCTCCTGCGGCGGGCTGAACCAGCTGGGGCTGAAGGAAGGCTGCGAGGTATGCGGCGGCAAGGACGATGTCTGCGAAGAAAAAAACCGCAAGCGCCAGGGCATCAGCGCCCGCCGGCAAAGCGATGAAGGCCGCGGCGCGGACCTGGGCTATAACATCGCCCGCTGATCGGCACCTGCCACACTAACGCCATGAAAAAAGCCTGCGCTCAGCGCGGGCTTTTTTTGCACGTCGCAGGCCTCGGCTCAGAAGCCGAGTGCGCTAGAGCGTCTCCAGAGCGGTGCGGGCTTTCTCCTGCCAAGTGCTGTCAAGCTCGGCGGCTTTTTCCAGCGCTTTGCGCGCCCGGTTCATGCGGCCCAGTTCGCGGTTTACCAGCCCCAAATTCAGCCACGCCACGCCCAGTGCGGCATCCGCTGCGGTGGCACGCTGGAAGGCCAAGGCCGATTTCTGCAGCGCCTGCTGCTCGTAGTAGGCGTTGCCCAAACCAAAATGCGCCATGGCATTGTGCGGCTGCGCCTGGGTCAGCGCCTGCCAGCTGGAAAGGGCGGCCCGGATGCCGTGCAGCGCTTGATAGTCGCTGATGGCCTGCACCGCGCGCCGGGGCGTAATACCCGAGGGGATACGCCCTGGTCTTGCCAGCACAAAACCCCAGCGCTGGCTGCGTGCCCAGGTTGCGTCAAAGCGACGGAATGAGACGCGGTGCCGGCGGGTCTCGCCGCTTCTCAGTATCAGGGACTCTTCGCCCAGGTCGTAGCCGATCACCACGGCGTAGTGCCACATGGGCCAAACCGGCAGCGACAGATTTTGCATGACCACCACCGGGTAGCCGTCGGCAACGTGTGCCAATAGAGCATCAAGCGTGGGGCGTACGGGATAGGCGATGCGCTCATGGCGGCGCGCCGTGGCCAGCATTTCCGGCTGTACGCTGCCGTCACGGCCGGGAATGAATACCTGGGGCACCAGGTTTTTAGCGGTGATGTGGGTGTCTCTTTTGCGGCCCCGGGCTTGAGGGGCTTTCCAGACAGCCGCTGAACGCGGCTTGGCTGCCGGTGCATAGTTGAGCGCCGTGGCCAGCGCCGCCGGGCCGCACTGGTATTTTTCCTGCGGGTAAAACGGCACGTTTGTAAGCTCTACACGTTTAGGAAGCTGATACGTTGCCGGCTGCAGAGCCGGGCCGGTAGCGCAGCCGCTGAGTAACACGGCAAGCAAGGCGCCACACAGTAAAACGCCCGCGCGGCGGGCGTTTTGCGGGCTTTTGCGGTGCGCGTCGCGCTTAGCGGGTAAAGGGAAAGACATCGGTCAGGCCCAAAATATCCGTGACGAGCAAGATCACAAATACCGCAAACAAAGCGCCAACCACGCCGGCCCCGGAGGGCATCGCGTCGAGGCGTTCGGCCATCTGTTTCGCCTCGGCGTCGCTCAGCGCGGCCACGCGGTTTTTAACCTGGTCGACGCTGACGCCCTGGGCCAGCAGCTGTTTTTGGACATCGGCCCGGGCCAGCACGTCATTGATACGCTGGCGGTCGCTGCTTGCGGTATCCGCCTGCAGAGCGCTTTGGGTGCTCACCAAACCGGCGGTTTGTGCAGCGCCAACAGGCAGGGCGCCAAGGCTAAGTACCGCGATCAGTAAAACGGCGACGTAACGACGAAAATATGGCATGGCGGTTCCCTCGGTAAATGGCGTGGTCTTGCGGTGCGTTGTATGGCATTGCATAGAATTGCATTGCATAGAGAAGATACCGCCGAACCGGGATAGCCGGTGCGGCGGTATCCGGGTTTTATCCTACCTCTGGAGTATAGAAAGAAGCATCGGCGCGGTTAACATCGGGCTGTGCAGTAAAATGCCAAGTTTGTATCTTCCGGTAACGTCGCCGGCACATTAATGAATCCGGTATGTCCAGGCCGTTTCAGCCAGCGGGCCGCGTCCGCCGGCAAGGGTGATGGCCAGATCGTGCAGGCCCTGCCACAGCGGCACCGGGGAGGCGCCCTTGACGGCCAGGTCAAGCCGCTGGGCCATGAGCAATAGCTTGTGCAGCCGGCGCATGGGAAGCCGCCGGATGGCTTGCTGATAGGCCGGGCGGCGGCGATCGAAAATCATCGGCTTTTGCGCCTTGCAGGCGTGCTCGAAGCTTTGGCCCTGTTCTAGATGCTGGTGCAGCGATAGAAGCGTGCGCATTTCTCGCCCCAGCGCCCAGAGTACGACGGGTGCTTCGGTGCCTTCGCTTTTCAGCCCGTAGACAATGCGCGAAGTACGGGCAATTTCCCCTTTCAGGCAGGCATCTGCCAGGTTGAAAACGTCAAAGCGCGTGCTGTCTTCCACCCCTTGGGCGATGCTTTCCAGATTCACTCGGGCATGAGGCGGCAGTATCAGCGCGAGCTTTTGCAGTGCCTGATCGGCGGCGAGCAGGTTGCCCTCGGTGCGCTCGCCGAGCAGGCGAGCGGCGTCAAGTTCCAGCTGCAGGCCGTGTCGCTGCGCCCGATCACGCAGCCAAAAGCCCAGCCGCGAGGCATCAATCGGCCATACCGGCACGAACAGCCCTTGCTTGTCCAGCGCCTTGAACCAGGCGCTTTTTTGCTGGCGGGCATCCAGTTTGCCGGTGCTAAGCAGCAGAATATCGTCGCCATGGGCCAGCCGTTCAGCGTATTCGGCAAGCGCCTTGGCGCCTTCCTGGCCCAGCTTGTGCCGCCCAAGACGCACTTCGATCAGCTTGCGGGTGGCAAACAGCGAGAGATTGCCCGCTACTTCAAAAAGCCTGCCCCAGGCAAAATTGGGCTCGATGTCCAGTACTTCGCGCTCTTCCACGCCGGCCTGGCGCGCGGCTGCACGCACCTCGTCACAGGCGTCACGGTGCTGCAGCGGCTCGTCGCCGGAGACGATGACTGCGCGGGGCAGGCGTTTAGCCAGCGCCCCGGGCAGCTGATCGGCAAAGACCTTCACTTGAGCGCCTCAAGGCTTGCCAGGCGTTCGCTAATGCGCCGGGCCAGCTGATCGGCCAGCTGCCGGCGGGCTTCATTGATCAGCACGTCGCGGTTGAGCAGGTCGTCATCGTTGACGCGCTGTCTGACCGACCGGCTGAGGGATTTACGATTCCACACGTAGGCCTGGTTGTCGCGCTGCTGTAGCGAGACGCGAACGCTTAGGGTGAATTCGTGTTCGCGGCTGCCGCGACCGTCGCCCCCCAGGCGGCGGCTACGCATATCCACGTTGCCAAGCGTTAGCCGCCAGGGGGCATTAGCGCTTGTGCCGCTGTCATAGCGTTCCAGCTGGCGCTGCAGGGCCTGGCCCAAATCGCTCTGGCTTTGCCCTTCAAGGGTAAAGAGCGGAAGCGTGGGCAGGCCATTGCGACCGCGCAGATGAAAGCCGCAGCCGCCCAGCAGAACAGCGGCCGAGGTGCCCAGCGTCGCGCCTATCAGCGCGCGGCGTGTGCGGTCGGTGACGCTCATCCGCTCACCACGATATTGACCAGCTTGCCGGGCACCACGATGACCTTGCGCACGGTCTTGCCGTCGATGTGGCGCTTGACGTTGTCATCATTCATGGCAAGCGCTTCCACAGCGGCCTTGTCGGCGTCTGCCGGGGCGTTGAGGCGGGCGCGCAGTTTGCCGTTGACCTGAACCACCAGCTCAATGCTGTCCCGGGTCAGCGCCTTTTCGTCAAGCGCCGGCCAGGCGGCGTCGATGGCCGGCCCATCGTGGCCCAGGTGCTGCCACAGGGCATGGCACAGGTGCGGGGTGATGGGGGCGAGCAGCAGCACGCAGGTTTCCACCGCCTCGCGGGCCACGGCCAGGTTGTCGGCGTCGGCGGCGTCAACTTCGTGGGTAAAGCGACCCAGCGTATTGGAAAGCTCCATTACCGCGGCAATGGCGGTGTTGAAGGTGGTGCGCCGGCCAATGTCGTCGCTGGCTTTTTTGATGGTCTCGTGGGTTTTGCGCCGCAGCGCTTTGTGAGCGTCGTTTAGCGCCACCTCGGCAAGCGCGGCCGGTGTGCCCGCAGCGACGTGCTCGTGGACCTGGCGCCACAGGCGTTTGATGAAACGGTGGGCGCCTTCCACGCCGGCGTCTGACCATTCCAGCGACTGCTCCGGCGGGGCGGCAAACATCATGAACAGGCGCACGGTATCGGCGCCGAACTCATCGATCATCGACTGAGGATCGACGCCGTTGTTTTTCGACTTGGACATCTTCTCAATGCCGCCGGCGGTGACCGGCTCGCCGTCGGCGAGCAGCACCGCACTGACCGCACGGCCCTTGTCGTCGCGCTGGACCTTGACGTCCGCCGGGTTGAACCACTGCTTGCCGCCGCCTGCGGTAGGGCGGTAGTAGGTTTCGGCGATGACCATGCCCTGGGTGAGCAGCTGCTGGAACGGCTCGTCGGAATCCACCATGCCAAAATCGCGCATCAGCTTGTGGAAAAAGCGCGCGTAGAGCAGATGCAAAATGGCGTGCTCGATGCCGCCAATGTAGAGATCCACCGGCAGCCAGTAGTTGGCGCGCTCGTCGAGCATGGCACTGGCGTTGTCGGCACAGCAGAAGCGTGCGTAGTACCAGGACGACTCCATGAAAGTGTCGAAGGTGTCGGTCTCGCGGGTCCAGCCGTCGCCAAGCTCCGAGAACTCGGGCATCTTCTTCAGCGGCGAGCCCGAGGCGTCCACGGTGACCTCCATGGGCAGCTTCACCGGCAGCTCGTCGTCGGTGAGCGGTACGGTCTGGCCTTCGGGGCCGTACTTCACCGGGATCGGCGCGCCCCAGTAGCGCTGGCGGGCGATGCCCCAGTCGCGCAGGCGGTAGTTGGTCTTGACCTCGCCGCGGCCCTGCTCGGCAAGGGCCTTGGCCACGGCGTCAAAGGCGGCCTCGAAGTCCAGCCCGTCGAACTCACCGGAGTTGATCAGCCGGCCGTGCTCGACGTAGGCGCCGTCGGTTAAGTCCGGCGTATTGCCGTCGGGGTCGGCGATCACCGGCGTAATCGGCAGCGCGTATTCGTGGGCAAACTCCCAGTCGCGCTGATCGTGGGCGGGCACCGCCATCACGGCACCGGTGCCGAACTCCATGAGCACGAAGTTGGCCGCATAGACCGGCACCTTCTTGCCGGTAAGCGGATGGATGGCGACGTGGCCGGTGGGCAGGCCCTTTTTCTCCTTGGTGGCCATTTCGGCTTCGGTGGTGCCGCCCTTGGCGCATTCCTCGCGAAAGGCGGCCAGCTCAGGGCGGCGTTCAGCGGCGCTTTTGGCCAGCGGGTGGTCCGCGGCCACGGCCACGTAGGTCACGCCGAAAAGCGTGTCCGGGCGGGTGGTGTAGACCGATAGCGGCGCGCACTCGCCGCCGTTTTCGTCGTTGATGGCAAAGGAAAGCTCGACCCCGCGGGACTTGCCGATCCAGTTGCGCTGCATGGTCTTGACCTGCTCGGGCCATTCGACCTTGTCCAGATCGGCCAATAGCTCGTCGGCGTAGTCGGTAATCTTCAAAAACCACAGCGGGATTTCGCGGCGCTCCACCGGCGCGCCGGAGCGCCAGCCGCAGCCGTCGATGACCTGCTCGTTGGCCAGCACCGTCTGATCCACCGGGTCCCAGTTTACCGTGGCCATCTTTTTGTAGACCATGCCGTTTTCAACAAGCCGGGTGAAAAACCACTGCTCCCAGCGGTAGTAGTCGCTGTCGCAGGTGGCAAACTCACGGTCCCAGTCGTAGGCAAAGCCCAGCGCCTTGAGCTGGCGGCGCATGTAGTCGATGTTGCCGTAGGTCCACCGGGCCGGCGGCACCTGGTTTTGAATCGCGGCGTTTTCCGCCGGCATGCCGAAGGCGTCCCAGCCCATGGGCTGGAGAACGTTTTTGCCTTGCATACGTTGAAACCGCGATACTACATCGCCGATGGTGTAGTTGCGCACGTGCCCCATGTGCAGCTTGCCGCTGGGGTAGGGAAACATCGACAGGCAGTAGAATTTTTCGCGGTTGGCGTCTTCCACGGCTTTGAAGCACTGGTGTTTGTCCCAGTACTGCTGGGCGTCGCGTTCAATCTCGCGGGGGCTGTATTGTGCGTCCATCGGTTTATTCAAGGCCTTGGGCTGCTCACCCGGCGTAGCCGGGCGAGCGTGAATGAGAAAAAGTTGAATGCTTGCGTTGTCTCGATTGTATCCTATGAAGGGGTAACCTTGAACGGGCAAGCAGGCAAAGCACACGCATCGGCATCGGTGCACGCCGGGCGTGCCCGTCGGGTCGAAGTTGAAACGGCAAAGGAGAAGATCATGGAAAAGCACAGCGAAAGCCGTCTGCGTGAAGGCTATGAGCGCTTGTTGGAACGGGTGAAAAGCGGCACTGAAGAGCTGACGTGGGATAATCTGCAAAAAGAGCTGGACGACGCCGTCGAATTTGAAAGCGAACTGGCCGAATACACCCGGGATGAGCTGGCGCTGCTGCGTGCCTGGGTCGAGCGCGACCTGCGCGATATGCGCGGCTATCTCAGCGCGACCGGCCGCCAGGTGGCCGAGTGGCTGGGCGTGGATCTGGAGCAGCTCTCCCGCCGGGTGAGCGAGTCGCTTTTGTCCATTGCCGATCGCAGCGTGGTCGAGCGCGAGCGTTTTGATGAGGATCTGGAAGCCGCCCGGGCCGACTACTGCGAAGGCGAAATGGCCGCGCCCGGTAAAATGGCCTGCACCCACTGCGACGCTGAAGTCGTGCTTGACCGGGTGCAGCTGCTGGAACCCTGCCACCAGTGCGGCGGGCGCTATTTCACCCGTCTGACCGCCACGCGCAAGGGCTGAAAACGCCCGGGCGGCCCGGCACCGCCGGGCCCGTCAGCCAAGCCCGAGCCGCAGCGCCAGCGCAGCAATGGCGGCGAGTGCCAGCGCGCCCGTCATCGCCGCGTAGCCCAAATTCTGGCGCATGATAAAAAAGCCGCTGACGCCGTAGCGCCCCTGCAGCGACAGGTTGATGCCGGAAAGCGGCCCCACCGCGGTGCCCACCGCCCAGCCCGCCAGGGCGACAAAGGCGAACAGCGTCTGAGCGCTGCCTTCAAGCGAGAGAATCGAGGCCAGCGTGGATACGCCGATAATCGGGTGCAGGCCGATCACCGCGCTGAGCACAATCGCTACAAGGCTGGCCATGGCCTGGGGCATGCCGAAGCGGGCAAACAGCGTCCAGTCGTCCGGGGTGGCCGCGTCGACCAGCGTAGAAAGCCCCAGAGTGAAAAGCCCGGCGGCCAGAAACAGCGAAATCTCCCCGCGCATGGCCGGCAGCCGGGTCATGGCGTGCTGACGGATGCGACGGGCGGTATAGCGCGCCCCGTAGGCCAGGTTGGCCACAAGCGCCACGCTCGGCAGCAAAAAGGTAATAATGCTGACAATGGAAAGCGCAGGCGTGAGCCAGAAGTGAAACAGCATTACCAGTACCGCCATGCCGAGCGGCATCAAAAGGCTTTGGGGGGCCAGCGAAAAGCCGTCGACGTCGTCGAGATCAAAGCGTCGTCTCAGCTCCACGACGGTGAAAAGCCCCGCGCACATGGCCAGCGGAAAGCCCGCCAGCGCCACGTAGCCGTACTGCATGCCGGGTACCAGCGCGATCACCACGCCCATGGAGGCGAAAAACGGCGACCACAGTGCCGCGCTGGAAAGCCCGCGGTTCAGCGCCAGCAGCTGGGGCGTGGACAGCGGCCTTTCCCGGGATAGACGATCGCCGACCATAAACACCGCCGACAGGTTTAAAATGGTGCCGAGAAAGTGCACCCCGGCCCAGCTTCTCAGCACGCCGCCGGTGCCGGTGACCCGCGCGCCGGGTGCGCCGCGGTTGCCCTGGGTGCCAACCAGGCCGATAAAGCTCACCCCCACCAGCATGGCGACAACAAAGGCGTTGCGCGTAAGCATCGCCGGCCAGTCAACTTCAGCGCCGTAGCCAAGGCGCGCGCCCAGCAGCATACTCACCCCCAGCGCAATCAGCGCGCCGGCCTGGCGGCGCGAGCGCGTGGGAATATCCCGCCACAAAAGGACCACGGCCAGCCACAGTGCGTAGCTCACCGCTACCGCGGTGCTGACTACGCCGCTGAACCCGGCAATCTGCAGCAGCAGCGCAAGTAGAATCAGCCCGCCGGCGATGCGCCGCCGAGGAGAGTATTCGTGCATGTCCGCCTTCCTGAAAATTTTTGGCAGGCTAACGGCAACGCCGTGGAAAAGCCAGCGCGCCGCCACCGCTATACCCGCATGGAGAGAGTCGATCATGATGTATGCCGAGCGCTTCCAGCGCCTGACAGCGCTTTTGGCTCACTGGCAGCCGCTCTGGGGCACGCCGCCGTTTACCCATCGCTGCCTGCCCTGGGCCGGCGCGTATCCGGAGTTGTACCAGGCGCTGCTGGCGCTGGACGACGCCTGCGTGGAGCGGCTGGAAAACGCCCCGCTGGCGGATGACGCGCTGGCGGCGTGGCTGCCGGTAACCGAGCTGCGCGCGCTTTCTCATCTGTCGGAGCATCCGGCCAGGGTCCCGGCGCTGCCCAATGCCTGGGGCGATCATGTCGGCGGGCGTAAATGGCGCCAGTTACAGGCGTTTGCGCGCTGCGTGCCCGCTAACGCGGGGCCACTGGTGGAATGGTGCGCCGGCAAAGGGCACCTGGCGCGCACGCTAAGCCGTATGCGCGGCTGCAAGGTCACAGGGCTTGAATGGCAGGCCATGCTTTGCGAGCAGGGGCAGCGCCTGGCGCAAAAGCAAGGGGTGGCGGTCACCCTGGCGCAGCAGGACGTGCTGGCGCCGAACGTTGGCGGCTGGCTGGACGGCGGCGGCCACGCCGTAGCGCTTCACGCCTGCGGCGACCTTCACGTCGCGCTTTTGCAGCAGGCCGCGTGCCGGGGTGTCTCCGTTACGCTGGCGCCGTGCTGCTATCAGCGCACGGCGGCCGAGCGCTATCGGCCGCTGTCGATGCTGGGCCGTCGGCTGATGGCGGATGCCGGGCTTGTGCTTGAGCGCGATGATCTGGCGCTTGCCGTGCAGGAAACCGTCACCGCGCCGCCGGCGGTCAGCCGCCAGCGCGAGCGCGCCGGCGCCCGGCGGCTGGGATTTGATCTGCTCCAGCGCGAGGTGCGCGGGGTGGATGCGTACCTGCCGGTACCCAGTTTGGCCTACGGCAAGATGCCGGCGGACTTCGCCGGCTTTGCCCGCTGGGCGGCCGCGCAGAAGGGCATTACGCTGCCGGCTGACGTTTTTGCCCGGCGAAACTGGGAGGCCGCCGGGCAGGCGCGGCTTGCCGAGGTTCAGCGGCTGGAGCTTGCCCGCCACGCTTTTCGCCGGCCGCTGGAGGTCTGGCTTTTGCTCGACCGGCTGATGTTTCTGCGCGAGGCGGGCTTTACGGCGAGCCTGGCGACGTTTTGCGACCGGGCGCTGACGCCGCGCAACGCGGTGCTGTGCGCGACGCCGGGCGGTCAGTCGGAAAGCGGCTGAGCAGAGGTCTCGTGCAGGCGTGACGCGTGGCGCCGGGCGTTGGGTTTCTCGTCGTCGACCACGGCCGCACCGACAATATCGCCGGTGACGTTGAGCGCGGTGCCGCCCATGCCGATCAGCGCATCCACCCCGGCAATCAGCGCCACCACTTCGAGCGGCAAACCGAACATGCTGAGCACGGCAGAAAGCGTCACCAGCCCCGCCGCCGGCACGCCGGCGGTGCCTACCGAGAGCAGCGTGCCGATCACCACGATCACCACAAAGCTGGAAAACGCCAGATCAAGACCGGTGATATTGGCGGCAAATACCAGAGAAACGCCCATGCGCAGCGCGCCGCCGTCGGAGTTGAAAATGGCCCCCAGAGGCAGAGTAAAGTTGGCGGTTTTTTCCGACACGCCGGCTTTTTTGGCCGCCTTGATGGCAACGGGCAAGGTAGCCAGGCTGCTGGAGGTAAAAAACGCCGTGGTAAACGCCTCACGGATATTTTTATAAAACGCCCCCACCGAGTGCCGAGACAGGCTGATAAAGCCGGTGTATACCACGCTCCACAGGATAATCAGCCCTAGATAAAACACCCCGGTAAAGTACAAAAGCGACTTCAGGGTCTCCCACCCCTGGCTGCCAAAGGTGGACGCGCTGATGGCAAAGATGCCGATGGGTGCATACAGCAGAATACCGTTTAACACGCGGTAGAACATTTCGTTTATCGCGGTGAAAAAGCGATTCAGCAGGGTGCCGTGTTCGCGCATGGCGTCGTCGGTGGAAAACAGCATGGTCGATATCGCCATGCCGATGATGATCGCCACGAACAGAATCGCCATCAGGTCGCCGGCGCTAAACGCCGCGAACATATTGCGCGGCACGATGCGCAGCAAAATGTCCGACATCGGCGGCACGTCGGGCTTGTCCACGCTGGTATCCGGCAGCGAAAGCCCTTCGCCGGGGCTGAAAAACAGCGCCAGCGACACGCCGATCAGCACCGCAAGGGCGGTGGTGGTCAAGTAATAGAGAAACAGCTTGCCGCCCATTTTGCCCAGCTGAGGCAGGTTCATCTGGCTGACGGCGAGCACCACGGTGAGAAAAATCACCGGAATGGCGATCAGGCTCAACAGATGGATCAAAAGCGTGCCCAGCGGTTTGACCAGGGTGGCCTGCTCGCGAAAAAGCAGTGCGGCGGCAATGCCCAGCAAAAAGCCCGTCGCCATTTTGAGCACCAGCGGGGTATCGCGGTAGGTTTTCCACAGAGAGGGCCTTGATAGCGTCATGGCGTGATGTCCTGGTCGGTAAACGTAGCTCGATAGTCGGCGCCGAGATCGCAAGCCTGCTCAAGCGCTTCGATCATGCAGCGCGCAGCGTTGGATAGCGTGCGGTCGTGGTGGACCAGATAGCCCAGCGGGCGATAAAGCGGCGGGGTGGCAACGTCGAGTTCTACCAGATCCTGGCTGATCATGCTTTCGGGCAGCATACTCCAGCCCAGCCCTACGCGGCACATCATTTTCAGGGTCTCCAAATAGTTGGTCGACATGCTCGCCGTCAGGCGCAGGCCTTCGCTTTCAAAACGCCGGCGCAGCAGCGTGCGGGTAAAGGTCAGCGGGCCGGGCAGTACGCTTGCATGCTGGCACAGCTCGCCAAGCGTCAGCGAAGCGGCGCGATGCAGCGGATGATCCGCCGCGCAGACAAAACACATGCGATCCACCCAGATCGGCACCACGTCCAGCCGCTCGTGGGGCTCGGGTGAAAGGGTGACCACGGCGATTTCCAGCCGGCCGTCCAGCACCCCCTGGTAGGCCTGTTCGGAGTCGAGAAACTCAAGCCCCAGCTGCACCTCGGGGTGGCGCTGGGTGTAGCGCCTGAGCAGCGGCGGCAGGCGGTGCAGGCCGATATGGTGGCTGGTGGCCATGCTCAGCCGGCCCCCCACCTTGCCTGACAGATTGGCCAGGGCTCGGCGGCTGTCGTCGACGGCCAGAAGAATATGCCGGGCGCGGGGCCGCAGAAGATGGCCCGCCTCGGTCAGGGCGATGCGCCGGTTGATGCGGTCAAACAGGCGCACCCCGACCTGCTCTTCCAGTACGGCAATACGCTTGCTGATGGCCGGCTGGGTCAGGTGCAGCTTGTCTGCTGCCCGCGAAAAGCTTTGGCAGTCGGCCACGGCAAGAAAGGCTTGCAGGCTTTGGGTATCCATAATGTATTCCTTTAGGGAATCCAAACCATAAATAACATGAATTGCATTTATTTATGCAGCAAGCAACACTGCCGTTATGGCCAAGGCAGCGGCGGTGATGGCTTTGTAAAGCGGGGCTTCGGCACGTTCTGGCCCTTTTACCGGCGCGAAGGCCACATCATCAGTTATACAAGCCTTTTATACAACACATAATAACGACGACGTTTATACGATACCGCTATGCATCGCGCAGCGTTACGCACACCACACAGAGCACACGCTGCGCGCGTCGGGTACGTCAAAATGCGTGAGACAGGGCAGCCGCCCGGGAGACCACATGGCAGCGCAAACGCTTTACGACAAACTCTGGGAGCAGCACCTGGTCAAGCAGCGCGACGACGGCACCGCGCTGATCTACATCGACCGCCACATGCTCCACGAAGTCACCTCGCCCCAGGCCTTTGAAGGCCTGCGCCTGGCCGGGCGCACGCCCTGGCGGCTGGATGCCAACCTCGCCACCGCCGACCATAACGTGCCCACCACGGTGGCCGAGCGCGCCGAGGGCAACAAGGGCATCAAGGATCCGATATCGCTGATCCAGGTCGAAACCCTGGACGAGAACTGCCGGGAATACGACATTGTCGAGTTCGGCATCAACGATCCGCGCCAGGGCATCGTCCACGTGGTCGGCCCCGAGCAGGGCGCGACGCTGCCCGGCATGACCGTGGTCTGCGGCGACTCGCACACCGCCACCCACGGCGCATTCGGCGCGCTGGCCCACGGCATCGGCACCTCCGAGGTCGAGCACGTGCTGGCTACCCAGTGCCTGCTGACGCAAAAGATGAAAAACATGCAGGTGCGCGTGGAAGGCGAGCTGGGCACGGGCGTGACCGCCAAGGACGTGGTGCTGGCGATTATCAGCCGCATCGGCACCGCCGGCGGCACCGGCCACGCCATCGAGTTTGCCGGCAGCGCCATTGAAAGCCTTTCCATGGAAGGGCGCATGACGGTTTGCAACATGGCCATCGAAGCCGGCGCCCGGGTGGGCATGATCGCGGTGGACGACACCACTGTCGACTACATCGGCAACCGCCCGTACTCGCCCACCGGCGAGGCCTGGGACGCCGCCGTGGCCGACTGGCGCCAGCTGGTCTCCGACCCCGACGCCGAGTTTGACAAGGTCGTAACGCTTGACGCCGCCGAGATCGAGCCCCAGGTGAGCTGGGGTACCAGCCCCGAGATGGTCACCGGCATTTCCGGCCAGGTGCCCGACCCCCAGGCCGCGCCGGATGAAACGGTCGCTGCCAGCTACACGCGCGCTTTGGAATACATGGGGCTTACGCCCAACCAGCAGATCACCGACATCAAGCTCGACAAGGTGTTTATCGGCTCGTGCACCAACTCGCGCATTGAAGACCTGCGCGAGGCCGCCGCGGTGGCCAAGGGCCAAAAAGTCGCCGATAGCGTTACGCTTGCCATGGTGGTGCCGGGCTCGGGGCTGGTGAAGCGCCAGGCCGAGGAAGAAGGCTTGGACAAGATCTTCATCGAGGCGGGCTTTGAATGGCGCGAGCCGGGCTGCTCGATGTGCCTTGCCATGAACGCCGACAAGCTCGGCGCCGGCGAGCACTGCGCGTCTACCTCCAACCGCAACTTCGAAGGGCGTCAGGGCTACGGCGGCCGAACGCATCTGGTCAGCCCGGCCATGGCCGCCGCCGCCGCGATTGCCGGCCACTTTGTTGATGTACGTCTTGTGGACGTGCGCCGCCTGCCCGCCAACGATGAACGCCACGCGCAAAAGGCCTGAACATGAAACAGTTTACCCGTTTTGAAGGCGTGGTCGCCCCGCTTGACCGCGCCAACGTCGATACCGATCTGATCATTCCCAAGCAGTTTTTGAAGTCGATCAAGCGCAGCGGCTTTGGCGTCAACCTGTTTGACGAGCTGCGCTATCTCGACGAAGGCCAGCCGGGCCAGGACTGCGCCAAGCGCCCGCTCAACCCGGACTTTGTGCTCAATCAGCCGCGCTATCAAAGCGCCGAGGTGCTGCTGGCCCGGCGCAACTTCGGCTGCGGCAGCTCCCGGGAGCACGCGCCCTGGGCGCTGGAGGACTTCGGCTTTCGCGCGATTATTGCCCCGAGCTTCGCCGATATCTTCTACAACAACGCATTCAAAAACGGCCTGCTGCTGATTGCGCTCGACGAAGACACCGTGGACCGGCTGTTCAAGGCCGTCGAGGCGAACGACGGCTACGCGCTGGACGTGGACCTGGAAAACCAGCAAATCACCACGCCCGACGGCGAAGCCATCGGCTTTGAGGTGGACGCGTTTCGCAAGCAGTGCCTGCTGGAAGGCCTCGACGACATCGGTATTACGCTGAAAGACGAAGACGCCATTCGCGAGTTCGAGGCCGGCCATCGCGCCCGCCGCCCCTGGCTGTTCCGCGATCACGCCTGATGGCCCACCCGGATACCCCACAAGGAGCGCTCAATGACACGCAAGGTACTGCTACTTCCCGGTGACGGCATCGGCCCGGAGATCACCGCCCAGGCCGCGCGCCTGCTGGACGCCTGCCGAAAGGCCGGGCTGGATATCGAGATTGAAGAAGCGCCGGTGGGTGGGGCGGCCTATGACGCCCACGGCGAGCCGCTGCCGGCGGCAACGCTTGAAAAAGCCAAAACCGCCGATGCGCTGCTGCTGGGGGCCGTGGGCGGCCCCAAGTGGGACGCGCTGGAAGACCGTGCCAAGCGTCCGGAGCAGGGGCTTTTGGGCCTGCGCAAGCATCTGGGGCTTTTTGGCAACCTGCGTCCGGCGCTTTTGTATCCGCAGCTGGCCGGCGCCTCAAGCCTCAAGCCCGATCTGGTCTCGGGGCTGGATATCATGATCGTGCGCGAGCTCACCGGCGGCATCTACTTCGGCCAGCCCCGGGGCATCGAAGAGCGGGGCGGCGAGCGCGTGGGCTACAACACCTACGTCTACAGCGAGTCGGAGATCGAGCGCATCGGCCGGGTGGCCTTCGAGATGGCGCAAAAGCGCGGCGGCAAGCTGTGCTCGGTGGACAAGGCCAACGTGCTGGAAGCGACCATGCTGTGGCGCGAGGTGATGGAGCGGCTGGCACCGGAGTACCCGGACGTCGCGCTTTCCCACATGTACGTGGACAACGCCGCCATGCAGCTGGTGCGCGCGCCCAAGCAGTTTGACGTGGTGGTCACCGGCAACATGTTCGGCGATATCCTGTCCGACGCCGCCGCCATGCTCACCGGCTCCATCGGCATGCTGCCCTCGGCCTCGCTGAACGCGTCCGGCCGGGGCATGTTTGAGCCCTGCCACGGCAGCGCGCCGGACATCGCCGGCAAAGACATGGCCAACCCCCTGGCGATGATGCTTTCGGTGGCCATGATGCTGCGCTATTCGCTTGACGAAAACGCGCTCGCCGAGCGTATCGAAAAGGCCGTGGGCCAGGTGCTGGACGACGGCCTGCGCACCGCCGATCTGGCCGACGACAGCAGCCAGGCCGTCGGCACCCGCGCCATGGGTGACGCCGTGCTTGAGGCTTTTATCCGTCAGACACCCTGAGCGTTGCCGGCTGGGCAGTTAAAAAACGCGCCGCGCAATCGTGTATAATGGCGTCACAATTTTTAACGGAGGACTTTTCATGCTGAAAGTCGGTTTTGTTGGATGGCGCGGCATGGTGGGCTCGGTGCTCATGCAGCGGATGCTTGAAGACGGGGATTTCAACGGCATCGAGCCTACCTTTTTCACCACCTCCCAGGTCGGCCAGCCCGGGCCAGATATCGGCGCTGAGGTCCCCGCGTTGAAAGACGCCTTTGACCTGAGCGAGCTCAAAGCGCTTGACGTTATCGTCACCACCCAGGGCGGCGACTATACCAAGGCGGTCTACGCCGATTTGCGTAGCGGCGGCTGGAACGGCTACTGGCTCGACGCGGCCAGCACCCTGCGCATGGCCGACGACGCCACCGTGGTGCTCGACCCGGTCAACCGTGCGGTGATTGATGCCAATCTGGCCCGCGGAACAAAAACGTTTGTCGGCGGCAACTGCACCGTCAGCCTGATGCTGATGGGCCTTGGCGGGCTGTTTGAGGCCGACATGATCGAGTGGATGACCTCGATGACCTATCAGGCCGCGTCCGGCTCCGGTGCCAAGCACATGCGCGAGCTGCTCAACCAGATGGGCGGGCTGCGCGACAGCGTCGGTGAAGAGCTCAAGGATACGTCCAACGCGATTCTCGACATCGATCGCAAGGTCACCGCGGCCATGCGCAGCGGCGATTTTCCCACGGACAACTTCGGCGCGCCGCTGGCCGGCAGCCTCTTGCCGTGGATTGACAGCAAAATGGACAGCGGCCAGAGCCGCGAAGAGTGGAAGGGCGGTGCTGAGACCAACAAGATTCTCGGCCTGGAAGACAACCCCGTGCCCATCGACGGGCTTTGCGTGCGCGTGGGTGCCATGCGCTCGCACAGCCAGGCGTTTACCATCAAGCTCAAGCAGGACGTGCCGCTTGACGAGATAGAAGACCGTCTGGCCAAACACAACGACTGGGTGAGCGTGGTGCCCAATGACAAGGACGCCACCATCGAGCGGCTGACGCCGTCGGCCGTTACCGGAACGCTTAACGTGCCGGTAGGGCGGCTGCGCAAGCTGGCCATGGGCGGGGAGTATCTCTCGGCCTTCAGCGCCGGTGACCAGCTGCTGTGGGGTGCCGCCGAGCCTATCAAGCGCATGCTGACCATACTGCGCGAGCAGTAAAAAACGGTGAAGTCACCGCGAACGGGCGCCGGGCCAGCGCCCGTTTTTTGTTTGCAGATCGTGCTGGCTTTTCCGGTGCAGGCTTTTCCGATACTGGCTTTTCCGGTACTGACGTTTCCGGTACAGCGTGATGCACTTTCACAAGAGATAAGCGACTCATGAAACGATCACCCGTACTGGCGGGGCTGCTCGTGCTGATGCTGGCGCCGCTGCCGGCCTGTGCTGACGACGGCGAGCCAGAAAGCGCCGGCCTGCGCGATGCGCTGTCTCATACGCAGCAGTCACTCCATGTCAGCAGCGGTGACGCGCTATGGAACGTCGCCAAGCGTGTCAAGCCCGCCGCGGCCAGCGTCGAGCAGGCCATGCTGGCGCTGGTGGCCGCCAACCCCGAGGCCTTTCCCAGCGGCAACATCAACGACATGAACGCCAACGCCGAGCTTCGCGTGCCCGGCGTTGCGCGCATGCTGAGCCGCAGCAAGGCCCAGGCGATACAAACCATCGACTACATGAATATCGCCTGGCGTATCCGCGGCCCGAACGGGCCGGTGCACGTGCCGCTGGGGCCGGAAGACGCCGCCGCGCAGCAGGCGCTGGCAGACCGGACGCGCAAGCCGGCGCTGCCGGTGCAAGATACGGCGTCTCTGGACGCCGACGCGGCGGCCCTGGCCGCCCGGCTGGGCCAGCTGAACGGTCAAGACGAGCGTGAAGCCATGCAGATCAAACTGGAGCGTATCACCGCTCAGCGTGACCGGCTGCGCGACGAGGTCACCCGGCTGAAAACCGAAATGACGCGGCTGACCGAAGAGCTGGCGCTTCAGGAAGTTGAGCTTGCGCGTCGGGAAGTTCGCGAGCGCGCAGCGCCAGGGGGCGCCGGCGAGCAGGGCGCTACCGGCCAGGGGGCGCCTGTCGCACCGGCCAGCGAGCTGGCCGTGGCCCGGCGCGGCATGCTGAGCCTGGCCGCGCAATACCGCTGGCCGCTGGTGGCGGGCGCGCTGGTGACGGTGTGGCTGGGCTGGCGCTACCGCCGGCGCTTTACCGCCGGATTTGCCCCTTCCCGGGGCGAGCAGGAGAATGCCGCCCGCAGCGGCGAAAAGGTGGCATTCACGCCGTCGAGTCAGGATAATACGCGTTCGTTTTCCTGAATGATGTGAGTTGATGACGCTGTTTGACCGCTTTGACGAAACCACGCCGCTGACCGGGCGGCTGGCCATGGGGATCGAATACGACGGCAGCGGCTACTGCGGCTTTCAGCGCCTGAGCCACGCCGCCTCGATCCAGGGCGCGCTGGAGCATGCTCTAAGCCGGGTGGCCAATGCGCCGGTGCGTGTTCACGCCAGCGGCCGTACCGACTCCGGCGTACACGCCACGCGCCAGATCATCCACTTTGATCCGCCGGCGCTGCGCACCGAGAAAGGCTGGGTTTTTGGCGCCAACGCCAACCTGCCCCGGGATATCGCCGTGCGCTGGGTCAAGGCCGTGCCCGATGACTTTCACTCGCGTTTGAGCGCGCTGGCCCGGCGCTATCGCTACGTGCTGGTCAACCAGCTCCACCGGCCGGTGCTGGAGCGCGCCAACGTGACCTGGTGTCGCGACCCGCTGGACGTTGATGCCATGCATCGCGCCGCTCAGGCGCTGGTCGGCGAAAACGATTTTTCCAGCTTTCGCGCCGCCGGCTGCCGCTCGAAGACCCCCTGGCGGCACCTGCATTTTCTTGAGGTCACCCGCCACGGCCCGCTGGTGACGGTGGATATCCAGGGCAACGCGTTTTTGCACCACATGATTCGCAACGTAGTCGGCGCGCTGGTGAGCGTGGGGCGCGGTGCCCAACAGGAAGACTACATGGGCCGGCTGCTGGCGCTGAAAGACCGCAAGCAGGGTGACGTTACCGCGCCGGCCTGCGGGCTGCATTTTGTGGACGTGCGCTACGAAGAGGCCTTTGCCCTGCCCGAGGAGCCGCTGGGGCCGGGGCTTTTGTTCTCGACCGGGGAGTGGACCGGCGAGCGGCCGATTCCTGATTCGCACATGGTGCGCCTGCGCCGCGGGCGGCCGCGCATGGCCGAGTGCGGTAACGGCCGCCGGGAGAGCGTGTCATGAGCGCAGTGCCTGCCCGTACCCGCATCAAGTTCTGCGGGCTGACGCGCCCGGCGGATGTTCGCCGGGCCGTGGCGCTCGGGGTGGATGCGCTGGGCTTTGTGCTGTGGCCCGCCAGCAAGCGCGCCGTGGATGTCGCAACCCTTGCCGAGCTTGCCGCCGAGGTACCGGCCTTTGTGACGCGAGTAGGATTGTTTGTGGACGCCGCGCCCGAGCTTGTCGAGCAGTGCGCGCCGCATCTTGATCTGCTGCAGTTTCACGGCAACGAGTCGCCCGCCGAGTGCGAGCGCTACGGCCGCGCCTGGATCAAGGCGCTGCGCATGCGCGACGGCCTTGATCTGCACCGGGAAGCGGCGCGCTATTCGGCGTCTTCGGCGCTGCTGCTGGACGCCTACCGCCCCGGCGTACCGGGAGGCACAGGCGAGGTTTTCGACTGGTCGAGAATTCCCGCTACGCTAACAAAACCTGTTATTCTCGCCGGGGGCCTGACGCCTGATAATATCGGCCGCGCGATCCATCAGGTTGGCCCGCATGCCGTTGACGTTTCCGGCGGCATCGAGGCGTTTCCCGGCGGCAAGGAATCGGCCGCCATGGCGGCTTTTGTCCGCGAGGTGGCTATTGCCAACCAAACGCGCAAGACGACCGGATAACGGCTTGCGCGGCAAGGAACCGGGCCTTGCGTTTACCGGTCAACTACTTTTTGCCAGAACCGCCTTCCCGTGAGGGAAGTCACCTCGGGGCCGCGCGCCGGGGAGCAGGCGGCTGGCTTAACTCTTGGCGTTTTTTGTGAGGTGCACCCGTGAGCGTTTCTGCTACCCAGCCCGGCGCGACCCCGTTTAGCGAACTGACCCGGATGCCCGATGCCCGAGGCCACTTTGGCCCCTACGGCGGTCGCTTCGTATCCGAGACCCTAAGCTTTGCTCTGGAAGATCTGGAGCAGACATACGCCAGTCTGCGTAACGACCCCGCCTTTCAGGCGGAGTTTGACCGTGATCTGGCCCATTACGTGGGCCGGCCATCGCCGCTGTACCACGCCGAGCGCTGGTCCAACGCCCTTGGCGGCGCACAGATCTGGCTTAAGCGTGAAGACTTGAATCACACCGGCGCCCATAAGATCAACAACACCATCGGCCAGGCGCTGCTGGCCAAGAAAAGCGGCAAGCCGCGGGTCATTGCCGAAACCGGCGCCGGCCAGCACGGCGTTGCCAGCGCCACCGTAGCCGCCAGGCTAGGGCTTGAGTGCGACGTCTACATGGGCGCGACCGACGTCGAGCGCCAAAAGCTCAACGTCTACCGCATGCGGCTGCTGGGTGCTCGGGTGATCCCGGTGGAATCCGGCACCAAAACGCTGAAAGACGCGATGAACGAAGCCCTGCGCGACTGGGTCACCAACGTGGATAACACGTTCTATATCATCGGCACCGTGGCCGGGCCGCATCCGTATCCGCTGCTGGTGCGCGATTTCAACGCCGTGGTCGGGCGCGAGGCGCGCCGCCAGTCGCTTGACCAAATCGGCCGGCTGCCCGATGCGCTGATTGCCTGCGTCGGCGGCGGCTCCAACGCCCTGGGGCTGTTTTATCCGTTCGTGGAAGACGAAGGCGTCACCATGTACGGCGTTGAGGCCGGCGGCGACGGCGTGGCAACCGGCCGCCACGCCGCCCCGCTGTCGTCCGGCGCGCCGCGCGGCGTGCTCCACGGCAACCGTACCTACCTGATGTCCGATGAGGCCGGCCAGGTGGCGGATACCCACTCGGTTTCCGCCGGGCTGGACTACCCGGGCGTGGGCCCTGAGCATGCGCTGTGGAAAGATGTCGGACGCGTTCACTACGTGGCCGCCAACGATGACGCAGTGCTCGATGCGTTTCGCGAACTGACGCACATGGAAGGCATCATGCCGGCGCTGGAGTCGGCCCATGCGCTGGCACATGCCAAGGTGCTGGCCCCCACCATGCGGCCTGACCAGCACATCGTGGTCAACCTTTCCGGGCGCGGTGATAAAGACATCATGACGGTGGCCAAGCTGGACGGCATCGAATTTTAAAGACCCGATTTTTTTCAGGGCTCGTCTTTAATAGCCCGTTTTCAAGGGACAATCATGAACCGTATTGATCAACGATTCAGCGAGCTTAAACAGCAAGGGCGCCGTGCGCTGATCCCGTTCATTACCGCCGGTGATCCGGCGCCGCGTTATACCGTTACCTTCATGCATGCACTGGTAGAAGCCGGTGCCGATATCATCGAACTGGGCGTGCCGTTTTCCGACCCCATGGCCGACGGTCCGGTAATCCAGAAAGCCTGTGAGCGAGCGTTGGCGGCCGGCACTCGGCTGGTGGACCTGCTGGACATGGTGGCCGAATTTCGCCGCAGCGATACGGCCACGCCGGTGGTACTGATGGGCTATTTAAACCCGGTGGAACGCATTGGCTACCGGGCCTTTGCCGAACAGGCGGCCCGGGCCGGCGTTGACGGCGTGCTGATGGTTGACATGCCCCCGGAAGAGGCCGACGAGCTGGCCCCGCTGCTCAAAGAGCAGGGCGTGGCCGCGATTTTCCTTGTCGCGCCGACGACCTCTCGGGAGCGCGCAGCGACCATCTGTGCCCAGGGGCAAGGCTATCTGTACTACGTCTCGCTCAAGGGCGTGACCGGCTCGGCGACGCTGAACGCCGTCGATGTGGCTGAGCACCTGGCGCCGCTGCGCGCGCTGACCACGCTTCCGCTGTGCGTGGGGTTCGGCATCCGTGACGGCGCCACCGCCGCTGAAGTGGCCAAAGTAGCCGACGGCGTCATTGCCGGCAGTGCGCTGGTCAGCCGCATCGCCGATAACACGGCAACGCCCGAGGCGATTCCCGATGCTTTGAAAGCCGTGCTTGGCGATATGCGCCGGGCCATGGACGCGGCCACCGCACCGGCCTCGGCAGATGCGCCGCGCTGATGCGGCCTTTGCGGTCGTGCGATGTTCCGAACCCGGCCCTGCCGGGCGTAAACCCGTAACGGAAGCCTTTGATAACGGAAGCTTTGTGATATGAGCTGGCTAGATAAAATTGTGCCCTCGACGATGGGGCGAATCCAGCGTAAAGACCGTCGTGCCACGGTGCCCGACGGCCTTTGGCGCAAGTGCCCCAAGTGCGACGCCGTCCTTTACCTGCCCGAGCTGGAAAAGCTCAACAGCGTGTGTCCCAAGTGCGACCATCATCTGCGCCTGACCGCGCGCAAGCGGCTGGACTGGTTTCTCGACACGGATGATCGCGAAGAGCTTGCCGCCGACGTGCAGCCGGTGGACCGGCTGAAGTTTCGTGACTCAAAGAAGTACCGCGACCGTTTGACGGCGGCGCAAAAAGCCACCGGCGAGAAAGACGCGCTGATTGTCATGCGCGGCCGTCTTGACGGCATGCCGGTGGTGGCGGTGTCGTTTGAGTTTACCTTCATGGGCGGCTCCATGGGCGCGGTGGTCGGTGAAAAGTTCGTTCGTGCGGCAACGCTTGCCCGGGAAGAGAGATTGCCGCTGATCTGCTTTGCCGCTTCCGGCGGGGCACGGATGCAGGAAGCGCTGTTTTCGCTGATGCAAATGGCCAAGACTTCAGCGGCGCTTGAGCGGCTGAAAGAGGCCGGCGTGCCGTATATTTCGGTACTGACCGATCCGGTTTTCGGCGGCGTATCGGCTTCGCTTGCCATGCTTGGCGACCTTAACGTGGCCGAGCCCAATGCGCTGATCGGCTTTGCCGGCCCCCGGGTGATCGAGCAGACCGTGCGTGAAACGTTGCCCGAAGGCTTTCAGCGCAGCGAATTTTTGCTTGAGCATGGCGCGGTGGACATGATCGTACATCGCCACGAAATGCGTGCTCGCCTGGCCGGGATGCTGCGCAAGCTGACCGGGCTGCCGCTGGCTGAGGCCCCGCGTGACGATGCGGAGCCGGCCCCTGAGCCCCGGGCCGAAGCCGCCGTAGCAGAGCCCGCCGGTGAGACCGACGATAGCGGCGACGCGATGGCTGAACCGCCCCAGCAGGCAGAGCCGGAAAAAGCCGAAGACGCGCCCGCCGACGATGGCGAAAACGCCAGTGCAGACGCCTTGCCAAACGCCGATGAAACGCCGCCTGCGGCCGAGGAAAAACCAGACGATGACGCCGGTGACACGCCCCGCAATGGGTGATTCGCCGGGAGCATCCTCGTCTCTGGGTGACTGGCTGGCCTACTGGGAGCGCCTGCACCCGACGGGTATCGACATGGGGCTTGAACGCGTGCGCGAAGTGGCTCGGCGCATGGCGCTGCTCAAGGATGGCCGCCTGTCAGCCAGCGCCGCCCGAGTGATTACCGTGGCCGGCACCAACGGCAAAGGCTCCACGGTAGCGCTGATAGCAGCGCTGGCGCAGGCGCACGGCAAGCGCGTCGGCACGTATACCTCACCGCACTTGCTGCGCTACAACGAGCGGGTCAACCTCAACGGTGAGCCGGCAAGCGATACCCGGCTGGCGGCCGGCTTTGCCGCGGTGGAACAGGCGCGCCGCGAGGCGGGTGTCAGCCTGACCTACTTCGAGGCGGGAACGCTTTGCGCGCTGTGGTGCCTGGCCCGGGCCGGGCTGGACGTGCTGGTGCTGGAAGTGGGGCTGGGCGGGCGGCTGGACGCGGTGAATATCATCGACGCCGACGTCGCCGTGGTGACCACCATCGCCCGGGATCACGCCGGCTTTCTGGGCTGCGATCTCGACCAGATCGGCCGGGAGAAAGCCGGTATCTTCCGCCCCGGGCGCCCGGCGGTGCTGGGCAGCGAGGCACTGCCCGCAAGCGTTGCCGAGACAGCCGCCGACCTTGGCGCGCCGGCGTACGCGCTGGGCCGGGATTTCTCTCGCACGCCGGCGGGTGATGCCGGATGCGAGCCGGGCGAATGGGCGTTTCACCGCGCGGCGGGGCCTTCGCTTGCCGCCTTGCCTGACCCCGGCCTGCCGCTGGATAACGCCGCCGCTGCGTTACAGGCGCTGGCGCTTGCCGGCGTCGATCTCACGTCGCCCGCGGCCCGCCGGGCCATGGGACAGGTTTGCCTGCCCGGACGCATGCAGTGGCGCGGCCAGTGGTGTTTGGACGTAGCCCACAATCCCCACGCCGCCGCTTACGTAGCCGGCCGCCTGCAAACGCTGCCCCAGCGCGGACGCCGCTGGTGCCTGCTGGGTATGCTAGACGACAAAGACGCGGCCGGCGTGATAGCAGCGCTGGCGCCGGCGATCAGCGACTGGGTATGCGTCAGCCTTGCCGGCCCGCGAGGGCGCGATGCCCAGGCGCTGGCAGCGGACGTTGTGGCCGGGGGCGGGCGCGTGCGCTACTGCGCGGCCTCGCCCGAGGCCGGCGCCGAATGGCTCGGCGAGCAGCTGGCGGACGACGATCGTGTGCTGGTGGCCGGTTCGTTTTTCACCGTTGGGGCGCTGCTGGCTATGCCCCGCTTTGCCGCCGACGTTTAACCGCCGTAAGACGGCTCGGCAGGGACTGACCTGGAGGGGACAGCTATGAAATACGGCAAGACCGAACGTATCTGCGGTATGGTTATCCTGCTGGCGCTGGCCGCGATCCTCGTTCCCTGGCTGATGAGCGATCCGGCCCCGCGCGACGCGTCGCCCCCGCCGTCCTTTGACATCGAAACGCCCGTGGATGCGCCGCGTCGCGACATCTCCGCGCCGCAAAAGCCCGCGTCCATTGCAAAGCCCACTGCGCCCGAGCCGGCGGCCCCTGAGCTCGGCACGCAAGGCCCCAGTGTGGCCGACTCTGCTGGAACCGAGCCTGACAGGACTGAGGCGGATAGGACTGACCCGGATAGGGCCCGGGCCGATGCGCCGGCCGCCGCCGAGCCGCCGGCCGGCACCGTCGACGATGCGCAAAACGCCGAGGCCTCGCCCGAGGCCGGTCGCCGGCCGCAAAGCAGCGATACGATAAACGATCCCATCGCCGCGCTGGTGCGCCAGGGCGGCAGGGGCCCCGAGGCCGTCGAGAGCGGGGAATGGGCGGTTCAGGTCGGCAGTTTCGGCCAGGCCGACAACGTCCGTCGGCTGAAAAAACGGCTCGAAGACCAAGGCTTTCGCGTGTATACCCGCGCCCGGGATAACGACCTGACCACCGTGCTGGCAGGCCCCTACGGCAGCGCCGAAGACGGCGAGCGAGCCCGTGCGCTGATCAAGCAAAAGGCCAATCAGCAGGGCCTGCTGATTCGCATCAAGGACTAGACTCCGTGGCGCTGACCTGGATCGACATGCTGTTTCTTGCCGTGATGGCGCTTTCCATGCTGGCCGGGTTTGCCCGGGGGCTGGTGCGCGAAGCGCTGGGGCTTGCCGCTTGGGTGGCGGCCCTGGTGGCGGCGAAGGCGCTGGCGGAGCCTGTGGCCGCGATGCTTGACGGCGTTATCGAAAGCTTCGATGCGCGCCTGGTGCTGGCGTTTGTGCTGGTGGTGCTGGCGGTCATTTTGCTTGCCGGGTTGGTCATTCGCCTGCTGCACGCAGCGATTGTCTGGGTAGGCATGGGTTTTCTCAATCGCCTGGCCGGCGCAGTATTCGGGGTGATACGCGGTGTGGCGGTGCTGCTGGTCGCCACTGTGCTTTTGACGCTCACCCCGCTTGAGCAGCTTCAGGCGTGGCAGGACGCGCGCCTGCGCCCGACCTTCGAGCAGCTGCACGGCTGGGCGCTGGGCCAGCTTGAGCAGTGGGGCCAGCCGCTGCCGGAAGCGCCGCGATCCATTCGCGATATTGGACTGCCGGGTTTCAGCCGGGGCGACGCGACCTGACGCGCACCGGCCAACGCAGCATCCGCCCGGGCGCCGGGCGCTTATGAATTCCAATGGCTTAGGCCTGCTTGGCAAGTCGTGACAACGCGAGGTAAATAGCATGTGCGGTATCGTTGGCCTTATGGCTACCCAGGCGGTGAACCAGGCGATCTACGACGCCCTGACCGTGCTTCAGCACCGGGGCCAGGACGCCGCCGGCATGATGACCTGGGACGAAGGACGCTTTTTTCTGCGCAAAAGCAACGGTCTTGTGCGCGATGTGTTTCACACCCGCCATATGGCGCGGCTGAAAGGCAACCTGGGCATCGGGCATGTGCGTTATCCAACGGCCGGCTCGTCGAGCGAGGCGGAATCCCAGCCGTTCTACGTCAACTCGCCCTACGGTATTGCGCTGGCGCATAACGGCAATCTGACCAACTCGGATCGGATCAAACAGGAGCTTTTTTCCACCGATCTGCGCCACATCAATACCAGCTCGGATTCGGAAGTGCTGCTTAACGTGTTTGCCCATGAGCTTGGCAAGCAGGGGCTTCATCTCGAACCCGAAGACGTGTTTGATGCCGTGCGCCGGGTGCATCGCCGCTGTAACGGCGGCTACGCGGCGGTTGCTGTGATCAACGGCGTGGGCATGGTGGCGTTTCGCGATCCCAACGGCATTCGTCCGGTGGTGTTCGGCACTCGGGAAATCGAGGGCAAGCAGGAAGTTATGGTGGCGTCGGAATCCGTGGCGCTGGACGTGGGCGGCTTCGAGCTTGCGCGTGATCTGGCGCCGGGCGAGGCGGTGTTTGTCGACATGGACGGCCGCGTGCATACCCAGATTTGCGCCGACCGCCCGCGACTGCGTTCGTGTATCTTTGAGCATGTCTATCTTGCGCGGCCGGACTCGATTCTCGACGGCGCCTACGTCTACGGCACGCGCATGCACATGGGGCGCAAGCTGGGTGATCGCGTGCTCAACGAATGGCCCGACCACGACATCGACGTGGTCATCCCCATTCCCGATACCTCGCGGACGTCAGCGCTGGAAATGGCCCAGCATCTGGGCGTGACCTATCGCGAAGGCTTTATGAAAAACCGCTATATCGGGCGCACTTTCATCATGCCGGGGCAGACCCAGCGCAAGAAATCCGTGCGTCAAAAGCTCAACGCCATCGACATCGAGTTCAAGGACAAAAACGTGCTGCTGGTGGACGACTCCATCGTGCGCGGCACCACCTGCCAGCAGATTATCCAGATGGCCCGGGACGCCGGGGCGCGCAACGTCTACTTTGCCTCGGCGGCGCCGCCGGTGCGCTATCCCAACGTCTACGGCATCGACATGCCCGCGGCCAGCGAGCTGATCGCCCACGGCCGCAGCGAGGCCGAAGTGGGCGAGCTGATCGGCGCTGACCGGATTTTCTATCAGGACCTGGACGACCTCAAGGCCGCCTGCCGCGAGGTCAATCCCGATTTTGAAGGCTTTGACTGCTCGGTGTTTGACGGCGACTACGTGACCGGCGACATCGACGCGGCCTACCTGAATGCCCTGGAAGCCAGCCGCAGCGACGCCGCCATGGACGAAAGCGCCGGGGACCACGCGCTGGTCGGCATGCACAACCAGGACGACGATCTGGACGACTGAGCGATTACCCGGGAGCCTGTATGCACGATCATTCATCGCACGACGATTCATCGCACGATCATTCACCGCACGACGGCGCATACGAGGCGCCGTGGTCGCGGGAAACGCTGGCCATTCGCGCAGGCCACGAGCGCAGCTTTGAGCAGGAACACGCCGAGCCGATTTTCCCTACCTCAAGCTTTGTCTACCAAAGCGCCGCCGAGGCGGCGCGCAAGTTCAGCGGCGAAGAGCCGGGCAATATCTATTCGCGCTTTACCAACCCTACGGTCAACACCTTTGAGCGTCGCCTGGCGGCCATGGAAGGCGGCGAGCGCTGCGTGGCGACAAGCTCAGGGATGTCGGCCATTTTATGTACCGCGCTTGCGCTTTTGTCCGCCGGCGATGAAATCGTCGCCTCGCGCTCGCTGTTCGGCTCCACGGTGAGCCTTTTGGACAAGTACCTGGCCAGGTTCGGCATCGTCACCCGCTACGTCGAGCTTTCCGACCTTGACGCCTGGGAGGCGGCGATCACGCCGGCGACGAAGCTGCTGTTTGCCGAAACGCCGTCCAATCCGCTGTCGGAAGTCGCCGACATCGCCGCGCTTGCCGATATTGCCCATCGCCACCGGGCGTGGCTGGCCATCGACAACTGCTTTTTGACCCCGGCACTGCAGCGCCCGCTGGCGCTGGGCGCGGATTTGGTCATTCACTCGGCGACCAAATACCTTGACGGCCAGGGCCGGGCGGTTGGCGGCGCGGTGGTCGGCGGCCATGACCTGCTCGAAGGCGTGTTCGGCGCGGTGCGCACCGCCGGGCCGTGCCTGAGCCCGTTCAACGCCTGGATTTTCACCAAGGGGCTGGAAACCCTGGGGCTGCGTATGCGCGCCCACTGCGACAACGCCGCCCGGCTGGCCGAATGGCTGGAGGCGCATCCGGCGGTGGAGCGGGTCTACTACAGCGGCCTTGCAAGCCATCCCCAGCATGCGCTGGCATCGCGCCAGCAGGCAGGCTTCGGCGCGGTGCTGGGTTTTACCGTCAAAGGCGGGCAGCCGGGCGCCTGGCAGGTGATCGACGCCACGCGGCTGCTCTCGATTACCGGCAATCTGGGCGATGTTAAATCAACCATTACCCACCCGGCGAGCACCACCCACGGGCGGCTTTCCAGCGAGCAGAAACAGGCCGCGGGCATTGTTCCCGGCCTGCTGCGCGTGTCGGTCGGGCTTGAGGCGCTGACCGATATTCGTACGGATTTGGCGCGAGGGCTGGACGCGCTGGCGCGCAGCTGAGTCCGCGGGCCGGCAACGATTTTTTGCACGACAGCGTACGAGTATTTTCAATGCTGTAGCGTCGCCCGTTGGTTATGCTGCTACGTCACCTTGAACTATTAAAAAAGGAACGTGGATATGTGGCGCAACACGCGTAGCGGCTGGGGGTGGGTCAGCATTACGCTGCATTGGCTTAGCGCGCTGGCCGTTATTGGCCTGTTTGCCCTGGGCTGGTGGATGACCGGGCTGGACTACTACGACCCCTGGTATAACCAGGGCCCGTGGCTTCATCGCTCGGTAGGTGCGCTGCTGCTGCTGGCGACCGTTTTCCGGCTGGTCTGGCGGCTTTTTCATCCGACACCTCGGGAAGACGGCAGCCGCTTTGAGGCCGCAGCGGCGCGCGCCGGCCATCTGCTGCTGTATGTCTTGCTGCTGGTGGCGCTGGTCAGCGGCTATCTGATTACCACGGCCAAGGGGAGCGGGGTGAGCGTTTTTGGCTGGTTTGAGCTGCCGGCGACGCTATACGGCTACGATAACCAGGCAGAGATCGCCGGAACCGTTCACTGGTACAGCGCGCTTGCACTACTGGTGCTGGCCGCCGGCCACGGCCTGATATCGCTGAAACACCACTGGATCGACAAGCGGCAAACGCTTGTGCGCATGATCAGCGCCCAGTACGCAAAACGTGATTAACACAGACCATTTCTGCAAGGAGAACACAGAATGTCGACCGTCAATACGCTTAAAAAGACCGCCACGGCGGCGGCCGTTGCCGCTGTACTGCTGCCGTTCACCCAGGCCCAGGCCGATACCTACAAGGTGGACGTGGACGGCCAGCATGCGTTTGTCCAGTTCAAGATCACCCACCTGGGCTATTCCTACATCCTCGGCAGCTTTGAGGAATACAGCGGCGAGTTCGACTACGACTCGGCCAATCCTGAAGCCTCCTCCGTTGAGTTTGAAGTAGACGTGGCAAGCCTTAACTCCAGCCACGCCGAGCGCGATCGTCATATTCTGGGCGAGGACTTTCTCAACGCCGATAAATACCCCACGGCAACGTTTTCCTCTACTGACTTTGAATCCACCGGCGAGGGAGAAGGGGTCATCACCGGTGAGCTGACGCTGCACGGCGAAACCCAAACCATCGACATGCCGGTGACGCTGGTGGGCGAAGGCGAAGACCCCTGGGGCGGCTATCGCGCCGGCTTTGAAGGCAGCACCACGCTTACGCTTTCGGACTTTGGCATCAATATGCAGAAATTTCCCGAGCCCATGCAAGAGCTGGAGCTTTACGTTACCTTTGAGGGCATTCGTCAGTAACCCGGCCTGATACCCGAAACGCCACCGCCTTGGCCTGGCCGAGGCGGTGGCGTTTTGCGTTCAAAAAGCGGTTTTTTACACAGGAGCCCCCCTTGGCAGCAGCACCGCAGACAACCGTGCCGCCGGCATCCGCATCGCTGGGCCGGCAGCTATGGCAGCAAACCTGGCCTATGGCGATCGGCGTTTTCTCGCTTCTGGGCTTTCAGCTGGTGGACAGCGCCTTTATTGCCCGGCTGGGTACCGGGCCCTTGGCGGCCCAGTCGTTTACCTTTCCGCTGTCGTTTTTACTGATCGGCTTTCAGGTGGGTATCGGCATTGCCATCGCCGCGCTGATTTCTCGGGCGCTGGGCGCGCTGCAGCACGCGCGTGCCCGGCGGCTGAGTACGCTGGTGCTGATGGCAGGCAGTGCGATGATCGGCGCGCTGGCGCTGGGACTTTGGCTAGGCCAGCGGCCGGTGTTTATTGCCATGGGCGCAGACGATGCCGCGCTTGGCTATATTGCCCGCTACTGGCCGGTGCAGCTGCTGGCCGGCTGGCTTGGCGCGCTGGCGTACTTTGCCTACAGCGTTTTTCGCGCTCACGGCAACACGCGCCTGCCCGGCAACATGATGCTGGTGACCAGCCTGATTAACCTGGCGCTTGATCCAGTGCTGATTTTTGGCGTTGGCCCCGTTGGCGGGCTGGGCCTGCCCGGTGCGGCCTGGGCCAGCGTCATCGCCTTTGCCGCGGGGTTGGGCATTACCCTGCATCGGCTGACCCGCCGCCAGTGGCTGACCCGCCGGGGGCTTGGCGCCGAGGCTCGACAATCGTTCAGGCCCTTTGCCGGTATTGCCGGCCCAGCGATGATCAGCCAGCTCATGCCGCCGCTTTCTGCCATGCTGGCGGTGGCCGTGGTGGCCTCGCTGGGTGAAACCTTCGTGGCTGCCTGGGGGCTTGCCAGCCGTCTGGAGACGCTTTCGCTGATGGCGATTCTGGCGTTGACCATGTCGCTGCCGCCGTGGCTCGGGCGCTGCTACGGGGCCGGCGACTGGCCCCAGATACGCCGGCTGATGCGGCTGGCGCTAACGGTTGCGGTGGTCTGGCAGCTGGCGCTTGGGGGCATCATGGCGCTGGCCGGGCACTGGGTCGCCACGGTGCTGGCCGGCCAGCCCGCGGTGCAGCAAGAGCTTACGCTGCTGATCCGCTTTTTGCTGCCCAGCTACGCCGCTTTGGGAGTGTGCATGCTGGTGGTGTCGGCGGGCAACGCGCTGGGCTTTCCGCTGTGGTCCATGGCCATGTCGGGGGTACGGCTGTTTGTGTGCTACCTGCCCTGTCTGTGGGCAGGTATGCAGCTTGGCGGCTGGGCAGGGCTCGCCGCGGGGGCGGCTTTGGGCAACCTGTTGGCGGGCTTTGTGGCCTGGCAGCTGCTGCGGCGAATGATCAAGGCATAGCCCTGCCGCTGGGGCAGCCCTCCGGCAGGCTATGAGTCTTTGACGGCCAGCAGGGGTTACATCTCGCTGCTGCGGCGCTTTTGGAACGCAAAGTAGATAAACAACACCGCCATGGCCAGATAGCCGATGACAAAGTCCGGCGCGGCGTTGAAGGCCATTTTCGACGCGTGCATCAGCCCGACAAAGGCAAAGCCGGCGGCCAGTACGGCAAAAGCCGCAGCCCGGCGGAACTGATGATCAATGACCGATACCGTTATCGCCCCGAGGAAAATCGCCATGAACATGGCCCCCTGGCCCATCGCTTCAATCGAGCTGGAAATACCGCTGACCACCTCGCCGGCGTCGCGGTTAAACCGCGTCATCAGGTAGTTGGCAAAGTAGGGCAGCATGGCAAGGGCCACGGCCGGATAGTAGCGGGTATCGTTGGACTGAAACGCCGTGGCGATCATGGACACCCCCACAAACACAAGAATCGGTGCGACCACCGAGACCGGGATAATCGCCGCCAGCGCGGCGATCAGGCCGAACATGGTGGCCAGCGCATATACCGCGCCGTTGAGCAGGCTGTAGCCGCGTCCGGCCCCCATCCATTTGGCACCGACGGTGGCGATGTATACCGTGGTCGGGAACACCCCGCCAAACAGCGCGCCGATCATCGTACCGGCGCCGTCCACGGCCTGGCACTCGCGCACGTCGTACTTGTCGCCGGCGGCTTCCATGGCCTCGACGTTGTTCATGGTTTCAATGGCGTTATACAGCGTGATGGGCAGCACCACGGTGAGAACGGCCAGCATTCCGGTAAACAAAAGCCCCAGCCCTTCAAACCACGCCGCGTTGGGCAGCAGCGGATAAAACCCCAGGTGCGTGAAGGCATCGCTGAACGTGTTGCCGTCGGCTTCGCCGATCAGGTAGGCCAGCAGCGTGCCCAGAATAATCGCAAACAGCGAGGTGGGAATGCGCAGCGGCATGCTGACCCGGGCGATTAGCCCCACGATGATCAGTGCCAGCACCACCAGTCCGACAAGCGGAATTTCCAGAGTTTTGAACAGCATCTCGCCGGCGATAAACGTCAGCGCCACCCCGGCCACGGCCCCCAGCATGGCGGCCCGGGGCAGGTGATACTGCACCCAGCGGCCCACCAGGCTGATGGCCGCTTCGATGCCGCCGCTGATAAAGCACGCCGCCACGGCGACTTTCCAGGCAAGCTCAGCGTCGCCGGTGAGCTGTTTGGCCGGCAGCAGCACGCCGAACAAAAATACAAACATGACCGGGGTGGAAATGCCGTAGGACAGCGCGGTGACGTCGCTGCGGTTTTCGCGCCGGGCCAGCCGCGCGGCGGTAAAAGCGTAGTAGAAATTGCCCACCATGACCGCCATGGCAGCACCGGGCAGCACCTGACCGTAGACGATAGACGCCGGAAAGCCCATGCCCAGCATGGAGATGGCAATAATGACGAAATTGGCAATGTTGTTTTGAAACAGCGCAAAAAACGCGTCGGTATCTTCTTTTTTGTACCAGGGATAGCGGATGCGAGGGTGGGTAGAAAGAGAAGCGTCGTGAGAGTGGTCGGCCGCCATGGTAAGCCTCTTGGTTGCGCTTGAGTGGGAGGCGCAGCGTATTGCTGACTGAACGGTCAAGCGCTGCGCAAGCGTGAGACGCCGCACGGGCGCCCCAGGCTCTGGCGGCGAAGGCGCGGATTGTACACGCTGGCGGCGAGCTTTGCAGTAAAACGCCCGGCCGTGCAGGGCACGGCCGGGCGTGTAGAGGCGGCGCGCAATCGCGGCGCCGAATCAATGCAGCATCAGTCGACCTTGACGCCGTTGACCACGGCAATGGCGCGGGCGATGTAGGGCAGGTTTTCCCGGGAGAAACCGGCCACGTTGGCCCGACCCGAGCGCACCATGTAAATGCCGAACTCGTCGCGCAGGCGGTCTACCTGATCCGGCGTCAGGCCGGTGTAGGAGAACATGCCGCGCTGCTCGCCCACGCAGGCGTACTTGTCGGCCAGGCCGTAAGGTTCCAGCGCCTTGACGAAGTCCTGACGCAGGCCGTTGACCCGGTCGCGCATCTCGGTGAGCTCCTCGCGCCAGGTGGCGGCAAGTTCCGGATCGTGGAGAATTTCCCCCACAATCGAGCTGCCGTGGGCCGGCGGGTTGGAATAGTTCTCCCGGGCGACAATGGCAAACTGCGAGCGCACGTTGTCCTTCTGCTCGGCGTCCTTGGCCACGGCGATCAAGCAGCCGGTACGCTCGTTGTAGATGCCGAAGTTCTTCGAGCAGGAGCTGGTGATGAGCACTTCGTCGAGCTGCTCGGCAAACAGGCGCACGCCGTAGGCGTCTTCGTCGAGGCCTTGGCCAAAACCCTGGTAGGCGAAGTCGATCAGCGGCAGCAGGCGGCGCTTGCGCACCACTTCCAGCACGGCGTGCCACTGCTCGGCAGAGAGATCAAAGCCCGTGGGGTTGTGGCAGCAGGCGTGAAGCACGACCACGTCGCCTTCGGGGATCTGTTTCAGCGCGGCCAGCATGCCGTCGAAGTCCAGGCGGTTGTCGGCGTCCACGTAAGGGTACTTGTGCAGCGTGATGCCGGCCGCGGTGAAGATGCCGTGGTGGTTGGGCCAGGTCGGATCGCTGACCCAGATGCCCTTGCCGGGCAGCTCCTTGGCGATGAAGTCTGCCGCAAGGCGCAGTGCGCCGGTACCGCCGGGAGACTGGGTAGCGCTGGCGCGATCGGCTTCCAGCACCGGAGAGTCGGCGCCCAGCACCAGCGGCAGCACCGCATCGGCGTAGGCCGGCGCGCCGTGAGAGCCGATGTAGGCTTTGGTGGTTTCATTGTTGAGCAGGCGAGCTTCGGCATCTTTCACCGCCCGCATGACCGGCGTATTGCCGGCGGCATCGCGATACACGCCGACGCCGAGATCAACTTTTTGCGGATTGGTGTCTTTTTTAAAGGCCTCAATCAGCCCGAGAATGGCATCGCCGGGGACTCGCTCAATATGCTCGAACATGGATAGAACTACCTCGTTGCTGGCGGTGTGGTAATGAAGCGGCTTTGGCGTTGACAAAACGCTTGCCGATAACGCCAAAGCGCCGGCCCCATGGGTCCATCATCATGCCATCGTGGCGGATACTCTGCCACTGTCCATGTTTTATCGATCGCATCGCGATTTTTTTCAATCTTGTGTTTTTGTGATGGATTGCTTCTGAGACGGCGTAAAGTTCGCTATCTTGCTTTTGTTCTCTTTGGAATTTCCCCGGTTGTAGACTCTTGTCGAGGTGTTTAGTGGCTTTGTTGGATCAAATTTCTCGCCAGCCGTCCGGCAGCGTCAGCCTGGTCGGTGCCGGCCCCGGCGACCCGGAGCTGCTGACGCTGAAAGCCTATCAGCGTCTGCAAAACGCCGATATCGTGCTTCACGATCGCCTGATCAGCCAGGAAGTGCTGGCGATTATTCCGGCCGGCGTGCACAGACGGTACGTGGGTAAAGTGCGCTCCCACCATAGCGTAGCGCAAGAAGATATTAGCCAGGCGCTGGCGGACTGGGCGCTTAAAGGGTACGCCGTAGTGCGGCTTAAAGGCGGGGATCCGTTTATTTTCGGCCGCGGCGGCGAGGAGCTGGAAACGCTGGTCGAGCAGGGGATTTCGGTGGAAGTCATCCCCGGCATTACCGCCGCCTCGGGCTGCTCAAGCTATGCCGGTATCCCTTTGACGCACCGCGACTATGCCCAGTCGGTGCGGCTGGTCACCGGGCATCTGAAAAGCGGGCGCTGCGAGCTTGACTGGGCCTCGCTTGCGCGGCCGGGGCAAACGCTTGTGTTTTATATGGGCCTGACCAGCCTGGCGGCGATCAGCGCGGGGCTCATCGAGCACGGTCTGGCCCCGGATACGCCGCTGGCGCTGGTCTCCCAGGGCACCACGCGAGACCAGACCGTGCATATTGGCACCCTTGGGGCCCTGCCTGAATGCGACCGGGCCGATGCGATCCAATCGCCGACGCTTTTGCTCATCGGCGAGGTGGTCAAGCTTCATCGCTCGCTTGCCTGGTTTAATGCGCCCGGTGGCCGTGCCTACAGCTTTATCGACGAGGATCGGCCCGCGCCGGCGCGCGGTGTGACCTAGCAACGGCGCTGCGGGTAGCCAGACGCGACTCGGTGTGTATGCTGGTAAGGGGCGGCCGTTCAAGCGGGCGGTATGCGCAGTCTTACTGTATCGTCTCATTCATCACGTTTTATTGACCGCGTCAATGCAAAGGGGAGTCCACTATGGCAGATGATCATCGTCCAGAAGATCAGCGCTCACAAGACGATCACGCGAAAGATTCGGACCCGGCAGAAAGCAAGCCCGATGCCAAAGGCGAGACGCAGGATACGCAGCAGCCGTCGGCCGATGGCCAGAGCAGCCAGTCCGGCGCGGCCGCCGACAGCGGCGCGTCTCAGGCGCGCACGCCAGCGTCGCCGGCTGCGCCTGCGGCGGGCTCGCTGATGAAAGACAACCGCGTCAAGGCGATTGCCGGTTTGGCCGCCATTGCCGTGGTATGGGCGATTATCGCCCAGTCCAGCGCCGGCTCTCGCGGTGAGCGCATCGAAAATCTGGAAGGCCAGCTGGCCGATGCCCAGCAGGAAAACCGCCAGCTCGACGACCAGCTTTCCGATGTCGAGCAGAAAAACAGCCAGCTTAACGACCGGCTCTCCGATATCGAGCAGAAAAACAGCCAGCTCAACGATCAGCTCTCCGAAAAGCAACAAGCCGAGCAGAATATAGCCCGGCTGGAAGAGCAGATTGCCTCGCTTAAAGCGCAGCAGGACAGCGCCCAGGCCACCCTGGACGAGACGCGCGGCAAGATCGAAGACGCCGAAGCGGCGCTGGCAAGCCAGCAAGACGAGCGTGAGGCCCAGCAGCAAAAGCTTGAGACGCTCAACCAGAAGGTGCGCGATACCGAGCAGGAGCTTGCCGAGCTTGCCGAACAGGAAGAGCAGATCAAGACCGCGCAAAACGAAGCGGTAGCGGCGCGCAAGGAAGCCGAAGCAGCCCGCCAAAGCGCGGAAGACGCGCGGCAAAAGGCGGAGCAGGCCCGCCAGCAGGCAGAAAACGAGCGCCAGCAGGCGGTAGAGCAGCGCCAGGCGGCCGAAGAGCGCCTGCAAGCGCTTAAGCAGGATATCGACAGCGCAGAAGATGAGCTGGACGGCGTGCGCCAGCAGATCACCCGCGTTACCCGCGAGCGTGACGAGCTGAGCCAAACGCGTAACGCGCTGCGCGACGATATTAAAGCGCTGCGGGATAAAGCCGCCGCGCTGGAAGATAAACGCGGCGCGCAGGCGCAAGAGCTTGAGCAAACGCGCAGCAAGCTCGGTGAGCTGACCCGCGAACTGACTGCCGGCAGCGGCACGTTAGACAAGGTCAATAGCGGTATCAGCCGGCGCCAGGGGCAGCTGGAAAGCCTGCAGAGCCAGCTTGACCAGTGGCGCACCGAGCTTGGCTCGCTGGAACAGCAGCTGACCCAGGACAGCGCCAAGCCGCAAAGCGCCGGACAAAAAGGCGCTAAGGGCGAAGGCAAAAAAGGCGAAGGTAAAAAGGCCGAAGGCAAGAAGGCTGAAGGCAAGAAGGCTGAAGACAAGAAGGGCGAAGGCAAAAAACCCGAAGGTAAAAAAGCCGGGCAACACATGTCAGACCGGCAATCGTCCGATAGCCAGCGCGGCGCCGGTAAGCCGGGCCAAGACGCAAACGTTGACCCCGCGCCTAAGCAGAAAGGTGGCGAAGCCGGCGCGCAAAACGGCAAGAACCAAAGCGGCAAGGATAAAAAAGCCGAGCCCCAGGGCAAGGCCGGCAACGCATAGCCTGACGGCCATAGCATGACGCCTCGACGGGTACCTGTATTCTTGCAGGTACCCGTTTTTATTGCCCGCGCGTATCGCGGGCTGCTTTCATAACGCCTTTCCGTCCTGACAGGAGACCGGAATGTTGGACACGCTGCCCGTTGGCATAGCGCCTAGCACTGTGGCGTTTGTGGTTCTGGGGGTAACGCTTGTCGCCTTTATGTGGGGGCGCGTGCGCTACGATCTGGTCGCCCTCTGCGCGCTTTTGGCCTCGGTGGTGCTGGGGCTGGTGCCCGCCGCCGACGCGTTTGCCGGTTTTGGTCATCCAGCGGTGATTACCGTGGCGGCGGTGCTGGTGCTAAGCCGCGGCTTCGAGCGGGCCGGCGTGGTGGATCTGATCGCCGAGCAGGTGCTCAAAGCCGGTGAGCGGCTGACGCTGCAGCTAACGGTATTGGTGGGAACCGTGGTGGTACTTTCCGGGGTCATGAACAACGTCGGCGCGCTGGCGCTTTTGCTGCCGGTGGCGCTGCGCCTGGCACGCGAACACGATACCTCGTCGTCGCTTTTGTTGATGCCGCTGGCGTTTGGCTCGCTGCTGGGCGGGCTGACTACGCTGATCGGCACGCCGCCCAATATCATTATTGCCAGTTTTCGCGGCAACATTACCGGTGAGAATTTCGGCCTTTTCAGCTTTTTTCCGGTCGGGGCGGCAGTGGCGCTGGCCGGGATGGGGTTTATCGTGCTGGTGGGCTGGCGTTTAACGCCCCGGCGTGCCGGGCAGGCTGCCAATAGCGACATGTTTGATACCGCAAGCTATCTGGTCGAGCTGAAAGTCGGCGAAGACGCCGGGGCCAACGGCCTGACGCTGCAGCAGCTGCGCGAGGAGATCGACGAGGCGGTTCCGGTGCTGGCCGTGGTGCGCGATGACAAGCGCCGCGCCGGCTATGCGTTTTACGGCGCGCTTGAAACCGGCGATATTTTGCTGCTGGAAGCCAATACCGATGAGCTCAAGCAGCTCGAAGACAAGCTCGGCCTGAGCGTGGTTCGTGAGCCCGACGATACCGGCAAGGACTCGAAGCCGCAGGCCCACCAGGATGCGCGTGCCGATGCCGATAAAAGTGACGGCCGCTCCCGCGCAGTGGACACAGAAGGGCTGCAGCTGGTGGAAGCGGTGGTGCGCAACGATTCAATGATGATCCATCGCAGCGTGCGCCAGCTGCGGCTGCAGCATCAGTTCGGGCTGCACCTGGTTGCCGTGGCCCGGGACGGCACCCGGCTAAAGCAGCGCCTGCGTGATATCCGCTTTCAGGCCGGGGATGTGCTGCTGCTTCAGGGCAGCGAAAGCGAGATGCATGAAAGTCTTGCTACCCTGGGCTGTTTGCCGCTGGCAAACCGCGAGCTGACGTTTGGCAAGCCGCGCAAGATGGCGCTCTCGCTTGGCGTATTCGGCCTGGCGATTATCGCCATGCTGCTGGATTGGCTGCCGGCCGCGGTCGCGCTTAGCGCAGCGGCGGTGGTCACGCTGCTGGCGGGGGTGCTTACCCTGCGCGAAGGCTATCAGGCGCTTGACGGCCCGGTGATTGTGCTGCTGGGCGCGATGCTGCCGGTGGGCAAGGCGCTGGACAGCAGCGGCGGTGCTGAGCTGATTGCCGAAAGTATGCTTCAGGCGGGGAGCCAGTGGCCGGCAGTGGTGACGCTGGTCGGGCTGTTCGTCGTTTCGATGCTGTTGTCCAACGTGGTCAACAACGCCGCAGCGGCGGTTTTGATGGCGCCCATCGGGGCCAGCCTGGCAAACGGGTTGAACGTCTCGCTGGACCCGTTTTTGATGGTGATTGCGGTGAGCGCCTCCTGCGCTTTTTTAACGCCCATCGGGCATCAGTCCAACACGCTGGTGCTGGGCCCCGGAGGCTACCGCTTTGGCGACTACTGGAAGCTGGGCCTGCCGCTTTCGCTTATCGTCATGGCCGTGGCCATTCCTGTGATTTTGTGGCGCTGGCCGCTTTAGCCCCCGTCGCCTGCGCCCTTGCAACCTGCCACAAAAACGCATCGCCCCGGCGGGCCGGGGCGATGCGGGTTGGCGGGTTGGCGGGTAAAACGTTGAACGCTCAGGCAGAGGGCGCTTGGCCGAGGTGGTCAATCACCTCGTCTTTGTTGCTGGCCAGCGCGTCAAAGGCGAAGTCGTCCACGGTGAGAAGCTCCAGCACTTCGGCTTCAAAGCCGCGCATGAACTGCGCGTCCTCGTCGCTGATCAGGCCTTTTTTGTGCCCGGCTTCGACCCGCTGCTCGGGGTGCAGCGCAGTCTCGGGAAGCTCACCCTTGGCGTAGGCGCGGTTGAGCGTGCGGTACAGCGCCTCGGCGCGATCGTAGTCGGCCAGCAGGGCGTTGTACGTGGCCAGCGGATTGGGCTGGTCACCGTCGTTTTTATCCCATGTGTTTTCCAGAAGATACGTGCGCAGCGCCGAGTGGGTTGATACGCGCTTGGCGATATCCCGCGCCAGATCGTCGTGGGGCGTATGCCAGCGCCGGCCAGTGGGCATGACGATCCGCCTTAGCGTTTTGCCCAGCGCGCGGTTGGGCAGATTATCGAAGATCTCCACAAGCGCCTGCTCGGCGCGATAGAGCAAAAAGCGACAGCTGTAGTGCAAAAGCGCCTCTTCGCCTTCGACTCTGTTCCCGGCTTCCCAGTGTTTGAGCGTCATCGAGGCCAGATAGAGGTTGGAAAGCACATCGCCCAGTCGAGCGGAGAGCATTTCGCGCTTTTTTAGCGCCGAGCCCAGGCTTGCCATGGCGGCATCGGCGCACAGGCCGAAACCGGCGGAAAGCCGAGAAATATCCCGGGCGTAGGTGCGCGCCGGCTCGCTGAAGGGCACCTTGGCCCTGCCCAGCCCAAGCCCCATGGTGAACGCACGGGCAGCGTTGCCGAATATCAGCCCGGCGTGGCCGAAAAACGCCTTGTCGAAGGCGTAGGCGTCGTCGGCGTCCTTGGCCGCGAGCTCGTCAAGCACGTAGGGGTGGCAGCGGATCGCCCCCTGGCCGAAGATCATCAGGTTGCGGGTCATGATGTTGGCGCCTTCCACGGTAATCGCCACCGGGTTGGCGCTGTAGCCGATGCCGAGATAGTTGCGCGGGCCCAGCGTGACCGCCTTGCCGCCGTGGACGTCCATGGCATCGCCGAGCAGCACGCGCTGGAACTCGGTGAGCTGGCTTTTCAAAATCGCCGAGGGCACGGCGGGCTTTTCGCCGTGGTCGATGAGGTTGGCGGTCTGGTAGACCGTGGCCCGGGCAATGTAGGCAAGCGATGCCATGCGCGCCAGGGGCTCCTGCACGCCCTCCATATCCGCGACCGGCACGTTGAACTGGCGGCGAATGCGGGTAAAGCCGCCGCTCCAGCCCAGCGCGTAGCGCGCGGTGCCGGTAGCGCCGGAGGGCAGAGTGATGCAGCGGCCGATGGACAAACATTCCACCAGCATGCGCCAGCCTTCGCCGATCATCGCCTCGCCGCCGATGACGGTGGAAAGCGGCACGAACACGTCCCGGCCCTTGATCGGGCCGTTCAAAAACGGGCTGCCGATGGGCGCGTGGCGCCGGCCGATTTCCATGCCCGCGGTATCCCGGGGGACCAGCGCCAGGGTAATGCCGCGGTCGGCTTCCTCGCTTAGCAGATGATCCGGGTCGAACAGGCGAAAGGCCAGGCCCACCACGGTGGCGATGGGGGCAAGCGTGATCCAGCGCTTTTCAAAGTTCAGGCGCACGCCCAGCACTTCTTCGCCGTTTACGGTCTGTTTGCAGACGATGCCGGTATCCGGCAGTGAGGTGGCGTCCGAGCCCGCCCGCGGGCCGGTGAGGCCAAAGCAGGGAATCTCCCGGCCGTCGGCAAGCCTGGGCAGGTAGTGGTTTTTCTGCTCTTCGGTGCCGTATTTGAGCAAAAGCTCGCCCGGGCCCAGGGAGTTGGGCACACCTACGGTGACCATCAGCGTCTCGTTGACGGCAAGCTTTTGCAGCACCATGGACTGCGCCTTGGCGGAAAAGCCCAGACCGCCGTAGGCTTCGGGGATGATCATCCCGAAAAAGCCTTCCTGTTTCAGATAGTCCCACAGCGCCCGGGGCAGGTCGGCGCGCTCCCGGGTGATGTCCCAGGCGTTGCACATGCCGGCGGCGCGGGCGCACTGAACGTCGAGAAACGCCTGCTCGGCGTCGGTCAAACCGGCGTCGCTATAGGCCAGCAGCCTGTGCCACTGGGGCCGGCCCGAGAACAGTTCGCCGTCCCAGGCGACGGTGCCGGCCTCAAGCGCGGTGCGCTCGGTCGCCGACACCTTGGGTGCTACTTTTTTAAACAGCGCAAACAGGCGCGGGGTGAGCCAGCGCCGGCGCAGCGCCGGAAGGCCGGCCACGGCAATGGCCGCCGCGACGATCAAAAGCAGCACGCCGATGACCGGCGTGCCCGCGACAAGGCCCAAAAGGCCGGGGATGCCGGTGGCCAGCAGGGCGGCGCCGGCACCGGCTTCGCGCCGCATTGTTATCAGCAGGCCAGCCACGGCCAGCGCGATCAGCAGCAGGGTGAGCATAGGTTTTCTCCCGATGGCGTCCGAGCGAGACGCCGGTCTGTGTGGGGGCATCGAACGTTACGGCGGTTGTGCCTCAGCGTTGCAACCGGTTTCAAACAGTTGTTTGGATGCCTGTTTGGATAGTGGCAGACACGGCCCGCAGCGTGCAAGCGCCGTGTCGTTTTCGTGAGGCATTTTATGAGCCACCGCATCGGGCAGGCCGGCGCTGTCTGTCAATGTAGAGCTGAGCGCAGACGGGCACAAAAAAGCGCTGCGATCGGGCCGCAGCGCTTTTTCAGAGCGGGTAGCAGGCTGCCGGCGTTTGCCGCCGGGCCGCTATCGCATCAGCCGGTCTTGGCCGCGTCGTCGCCGGCCGGCTGGCCTGCCACGTAGTAGGGCACCTCGGCCCGGGGCAGCGGCTCGCGGCCGCGAATCCGGTCGGCGATCTTTTCGGCGAGCATGATGGTCGGCGCGTTGAGGTTGCCGGTGGGAATCACCGGAAACAGCGAGGCATCCACCACGCGCAGGCCGTCAACGCCGTGCACTCGGCCCTGGCCGTCGGTGACTGCCATATCGTCATCGCCCATGCGGCAGGTGCCGCAGGGGTGGTAGGCGGTTTCGGCGTTGTTGCGGATGAAATCGTCCAGCTCGACATCGGTTTGCGCATCTGCACCCGGGGCGATTTCCCGGCCCCGATAGGCGTTGAACGCCGGCTGGGCGATGATGTCGCGCGTCAGGCGGATGCCGTCGCGAAACTCCTGCCAGTCTTTTTCCGTGGCCATGTAGTTGAACAAAATGCTGGGCGCGGCCGCTGGGTCGGTGGAGGTGAGCTGCACCCGGCCGCGGCTTTCCGAGCGCATGGAGCCTACGTGGGCCTGAAAGCCGTGGGCCTGTACCGCGCTTTTGCCGTTGTAGCTGATGGCGATGGGCAGAAAGTGATACTGCAGATTGGGCCAGGCTTCGTCTTCGCTTGAGCGGATGAAAGCGCAGGCCTCGAACTGGTTGCTCGCACCGATGCCGGTGCCGCCGAACAGCCACTGGGCGCCGATCTTGGGCTGGTTGTACCACTTGAGCGCGGGATAGAGCGAAATCGGTTTTTTGCACTCGTACTGCAGGTACATTTCCAGATGGTCCTGGAGGTTTTCGCCCACGCCGGGCAGCGCCTGAACGGGGGCAATGCCGAAGCGTTCAAGCAGGGCCGGATCGCCGACGCCGGAGCGCTGCAAAATCTGCGGCGAGGCAATGGCGCCGGCGCACAGCAGCACCTCGCGCCGGGCGCGCACGCTTTGCGGCTTGCCCTTGCGCGCGTAGCGCACGCCCACGGAGCGCTTGCCGTCAAACTCGATGACGTCGGTCAGCGCGTGGGTTTCCACGGTCAGGTTGTCACGCTTTCTGGCGGTGTCGAGATACCCCCGGGCGGTGGAGGCGCGCCGGCCGTTGGGCGTAACAAAGCGGTCCATGGGGCCAAAGCCTTCCTGGCGGTAGCCGTTGACGTCGTCGGTTTCGGCGTAGCCGGCCTGCACCCCGGCGTCGATGAAGGTGCGGTACAGCGGGTTGTTGCCCGGCTTGGGCGTGGCCACGTCGATGGGGCCGTCGCCGCCGTGGTAGTCGTTGGCGCCGATGTCTCGGCGTTCGGCCTTCTTGAAGTAGGGCAAACAGCGCAGATAGTCCCAGTCTTCAAGCCCCGGGCGCTGCGCCCAGCCGTCATAGTCCAGGGCGTTGCCGCGGATGTAGCACATGCCGTTGATCAGTGACGAGCCGCCCAGGCCCTTGCCGCGCCCGCATTCCATGCGCCGGCCGCCCATGTGCGGCTCCGGGTCGGTTTCAAAGGCCCAGTTGTTGCGCGTGCCCTGCAGCGGGTAGGCAAGGGCCGCGGGCATCTGGGTGCGAAAGTCCAGGCGGTAGTCGGGGCCGCCGGCCTCCAGCAGTAAAACGGTGGTGTCGGGATCTTCGGTCAGGCGCGCGGCGAGCACGTTGCCCGCCGAGCCGGCGCCGATGATGACGTAGTCGAATTCACGTGTCCGGGACATGGCAGTCTCCTTGAGGCGTTTTAAAACGCTGATTCGAAGGGGCCCATTTCGACCTGGATCGATTTGGTCTGAGTGTAGTGGGCCAGGGTTTCCACGCCGTTTTCCCGGCCGATGCCGGAGCGCTTGTAGCCGCCCACGGGCATTTCCGCGGGGGAGTCGCCCCAGGTGTTGATCCAGCAGATGCCGGCTTCCAGCTGATGGATGACGCGGTGCGCGCGGTTGAGGCTTTCGCTGAAGACGCCGGCGGCCAGCCCGTAGTCGGTGTCGTTGGCCCGGCGAACGGCTTCGGCCTCGTCGTCAAAGGCGAGCAGCGCCATTACCGGGCCGAAGATTTCCTCGCGCACAATGCGCATGTCGTCGCGGCAGTCGGTAAAGATGGTGGGCGCCGCCCAGGCGCCGTTGGCGAACGTGCCCTGCGTAAAGGCCGCGTCGTCGCCGGTCAGCACCCGCGCGCCTTCTTCGCGGCCCAGGGCGATGTAGTCCAGCACCTTTTGCTGGTGCTCGAAGCTCACCAGCGGGCCGAAGTTGACCTCGGGGTCCAGCGGGTCGCCGGCGCGAATGCGCGCCACGCGCTCCAGCAGCTTGTGTTCGAAAACGTCCTTCACCGAACGTTCGACAAATACCCGGGTGGCGTTGGTGCACACCTGGCCGCTGGAGTAGAAGTTGGCCATCATCGCCGCGTCGGCGGCGCGGTCCAGATCGGCGTCGGCAAACACCAGCATGGGCGACTTGCCGCCAAGCTCCATGGTGACGTCTTTCAGCGTGGAGCCGCCGGCCGCGGCCATCACCTGGCGGCCGGTGCCGGCCTCGCCGGTGAAGGTAATCTTGGCGATGCCGGGGTGGCCGGTGAGCATTTCGCCCACGCGGCCGTCGCCGTGCACTACGTTGAACACGCCGTCGGGCAGGCCGGCAGCGGTGAGGGTTTCAGCCAGCTTCAGCGCGGTAAGCGGGGTGACTTCGCTGGGCTTGAACACCACGGCGTTGCCCGCGGCCAGCGCCGGGGCGGCTTTCCAGCAGGCGATCTGCAGCGGATAGTTCCACGCGCCGATGGCGCCGATCACGCCCAGCGGCTCCCGGCGGGTATAAACGAAGGAAGTCTCGCGCAGCGGAATCTGGCTGCCCTCGATGGCCGGTGCCAGCCCGGCGTAATACTCCAGCGCATCGGCGCCGGTCTGCACGTCCACCGCGGCGGTTTCGCTCAGCGGCTTGCCGGTGTTGCGGGTTTCCAGCGCGGCCAGGGCGTCGTTTTGCTCGCGCAGCATGGCGGCGGCGCGGTTGAGCACTCGGCCGCGCTCCATGCCGGTCATGGCCGCCCAGATTTTCTGCCCCCGGGCAGCGCTGGCCACTGCGGTATCCACGTCTTCCCGGCTTGCCTGGCCGACGGTGGCCAGCCGGCTGGCATCAAAGGGGTTGGTCACATCGAACGTATCGCCTGACGTCGCAACAACGGGGGAGCCGTCGATATAGAGCGGCTGAATAGCATTAACCATGAGTTTCTCCTGTAGCGGCGGCCGGCGTGCCGCCGTGTTGGGCCAACAGCTGATCAAGGCAGGCAAACGCCAGGCGCCGGGCGCTTTCGGCGTCGAGCCCGTCGGGCGTGAGTGCACCGCGCAGCCACAGTCCGTCGATCATCGCCGCCAGGCCCCGGGCGGCGTCGCGAGCTTGGGCGCGGGGCATCACCCGCGAAAAGTGAAAGCACAGGTTGGCGTATAGGCGACGGTCGTTGACGTTTTGCAGCCGCGCAAGGGCCGGCTTGTGCATGCTGCTCGTCCAGAACGCCAGCCATGTCTTGGCAGCGGGCCCGGTGACCTGGGTGCGATCGAAGTTGCCCTCGATCACCGCGCCGATGCAGGCCCGGGGCGAATCGTCGGCAAGTCTGCGCCGGCGCTCGCCGACGGCATTGCCCAGATCGGTGAGGATCTGGCGCATGGTGGCTTCCAGAAGGCCGTCCTTGCCGCCGAAATAATGGCTGATGATGCCTGTTGATACGCCTGCACGTCGTGCGATGCGCACAATGGTGGCGTCGGCCAGCCCGGCTTCATCAATGGCGCCCATGGTGGCGTTGATCAGCTGCCGGCGGCGTATTGGCTCTATTCCCACCTTGGGCACGGCGGTACCTCCTGAAACGTGTTGAACAAGACATGATAAAGCGGGCGATTATGCCATTGTTCAATGCGCGTATTGCATCATGGCCTGGCGTGTTGCCCTTGAAACCAGCGTGAAGGCGTGATTACCTGTGTAGCGTGACATCTTTTTATTGAACGTTCAATTAACAACGTGTTCGGAGAAAATCCCATGAGCTTGTCTGCCTCGTCTTCCCTGCGCTGGGTTGCCGCCCTGACGTTCGCCGCCGGTATGCCGGCATCTGCACTGGCCCAGCAGTGCGATACCGTACGCTTTGCCGAAGTCGGCTGGACGGACATTACCGCAACGACGGCACTGACCGCTGAGGTGCTGGAAGGGCTGGGCTATGACACCCGAGTGGATACCGTTTCCGTGCCGATTGCCTACTCGGGCATGAAGAACAACGATTTCGACGTCTTTCTCGGCAACTGGATGCCGACCATGGCGACCATCAGCGACCGCTACGTCGACGGCGGCAGCGTTGAGCGTCTGAGTGCCAATCTGGAGGGGGCGAAGTATACGCTGGCCGTTCCCCAGTACGTCTACGACGCCGGGGTGACCTCGGTGACTGATCTTGCCGATCACGCAGACAAGTTCGATGCCCGCATCCACGGCATCGAGGCCGGCAACGACGGCAACCAGATGATCCAGGGCATGATCGATGATGGCGCTTACGGGCTGGACGGCTGGCAGCTGGTGGATTCCAGCGAGGCGGGCATGCTCTCCGAGCTAAAGGCCCGCACGCCCAAGGAAAAGTGGATGGTATTTCTGGGCTGGGAGCCGCACCCGATGAACTCCAACTTCGACATGGCCTACCTGTCCGGCGCGGATGCGTATTTCGGTCCTGACTTCGGCGGCGCTACGGTGTACACCAACGCCCGCGAAGGCTACGTGGAAGAGTGCCCCAACGTCGGCGCGCTGCTGGACAACCTGTCGTTCACCCTGGAGATGGAAAACCGGCTGATGGCCAGCATCATGGACGAGGGCGAAGACCCTCGGGATGCCGCCCGGGCCTATCTGAAAGCCAACGACGACGTGCTCGATGGCTGGCTTGACGGGGTTACCACCGTGAACGGTGAACCGGGCGCGCCGGCCGTGCGCTCCGCGCTGAACTGATGCGAGTCGGGTAACGCCATCGGCGGCAAGGGCAGGAAAAAGGGCTTGCCTTTGCCGCAAACTGAAGGCACAATACGTCCCCGCTGATGGCGAAAAGGCTACGTAGCTCAGTTGGTTAGAGCACATCACTCATAATGATGGGGTCCCCTGTTCGAATCAGGGCGTAGCCACCACGGCGAAAAGCGCAGGCGCCAGCCTGCGGCGATGGTGGCCCCTTAGGTCCTCTCGCAACGCGAAACCGCGAACCCCGCCAGGCCCGGAAGGGAGCAACGGTAGTGGTGGATGCGTGTGCCGGGATGTGGCTTTTGGGGCCGCCTCCATTTTAGCCCCTTGTCTCAAAGCCTCAGTTTCAAACTCCTCGTTTCAGACCTCCTGATTTTTGCTTTCCCCGGCTGCTCTCGTCTAGCGGCGTATTTAGCTTTGTTGAACATTGGCGGGGCGAACGCTGGCCTTACGCCCGGCGAGCCAGCACGCGCAAACGTGATTCGAGCAGGTCAAGGTCCAGATAGGTGCCCTGAAGGTGTCAATCGACGCTCACGCTTGCCGCCCAGGGCGAAGGTGTGGCCTTGACCCATCGCCGGCTGGTAGAGCACCGCCGCGATCTGGCGATCGGGTACTAGCGCAGCTGGCTGTCTTTACTGGCGCGCCGATTGATGCCGCCCGATGCGTTGCGCTGCTTTTCTCGCTCGGCCTGGCAATCAATGCATAGTTGAACCCCGGGAATCGCTTTGCGCCGCGCCTCGGGGATGGGCGCGTCGCATTCTTCGCAAAACGCCGCCGAGTCGCCGGCGTGCAAGTCGCTTCTGGCACGCTCTACCGCGTCTTCCACGCTGGCGTCAATCTGGTCTTGTACGGCGCCGTCGCGCGTCCAGCCACCTGCCATGATTCACTCCTGATAGCCGTGAGAGTCACGGCCATCAGTATACTAGCGGCGATAGGGTTTGTTAACGAGACGGCGTGTGCGTTGGGTCCTGCACTTCCGGCAGGTAGCGATAGCGCTCCTCGCTGAGTTCGGGAATCTGCCGGCGCTCCATGCGGCGAATGGCGGCGTGCATCCAAACCAGAGAAACGGCGACCAGCACGAACAGCACCATGTAAGAGCTGGTCCAGATGCCGGTGAGGTCAAGCACTGCACCGAACAGAATCGGCAGGAAAAAACCGCCAAGCCCGCCGATCATGCCGACCAGGCCACCGACAGAGCCGACGTTGTGGGGGTAGTAGACGGGAATATGCTTGTAGACCGCCGCTTTGCCCAGCGACATGAAAAAACCCAGCAGCACGGTGATGATCACCACGCCCCACAGCGGCATAGCCATGGAGAAGGCGATTTCGCCTTCCTTGCCCTGTACCACGTAGCGGGTCTCCGGGTAAGCCAGCAAAAACAGGCAGGCCAGAGAGGCAAAAAACGTCAGATACATGATAACCCGAGCGCCGTAACGATCCGATAGCCAGCCGCCAAAGGCCCGGAAAACGCTGGCCGGCAGGGTATAGAGCGCCGCCAGGGTGCCCGCCACGGTGATGCTTACTTCGTAGGCACCGACATAGTAGCGGGGTAGATACGAAGCCAGCGCAACAAAGGCACCGAAGACGAAGAAATAGTAAAGAGAAAAACGCCATACCCGAATATCCTTAAGCGGTGCCAGCTGGGCGATGGCAGACGTTGCCTTGCCGCCCTGACCGCGCCGCGAGCGGGTCAGCGGATCTTCCTGTGTGAAAACCCAGAAGGCCACAGCCATCACCGCCAGCACAACGGCGTAGACGACGGCCGTTTTCTCCCAGCCGACCGCCAGCAGCAAAAAGGGAGCGGCGAAGTTGGTTACCGCAGCGCCGGCGTTGCCCGCGCCGAAAATGCCCAGTGCCGTGCCCTGTTTTTCCTTTTCAAACCAGTAAGAGGTATAGGCGATGCCGACGATAAACGAGCCGCCGGCCAGGCCCACGCCCAGTGCCGCGACGAGAAACATCGCATAGGATTCGACGTAGGACAGCAGGAAAACACAGGCGGCGGTGACCAGCATCAGCAGGCTGAAAACGCGCCGTCCGCCGAGCTGCTCGGTCCAGATGCCCAGAAAGATGCGGCTGATAGAGCCGGTGAGTACCGGTGTGGCCACCAGAATGCCGAACTGGGTTTCATTCAGGCCCAGGTCTTGTTTGATTTTCACCCCGATGATGGAAAAGATCGTCCAGACCGCAAAACAGGTCGTAAAGGCCAGGGTACTAAACGATAGCGCTCGGTACTGTTGAGGGCGAGTAACGCCCTTAAGGTGTTCCATGGGTTACCTCTTCAGTGGCGAAGTGTTCTATAAGCGTGCTCGGCGGCATGGCCCGGAGTGCCATAGTCTGGCCATGCTCTGAAGCGCTACGGGTTTTTCACATAGGCGTTGCCGCGCAGATAAAACCACCAGTTGATGGCCAGGCAAGCGGCGTAGAAGGCAGCGAAGCCATACATGGCAAGCTCTGGTGTGCCGGCCTTGATCTGTTCGCCGATGACCTGGGGGGCGATAAAGGCGCCGTAGGCGGCGATGGCTGACGTCCAGCCCAGCACCGGGCCTTTTTGCTTGGCGTCGAAAATCACCCCGATGCTGCGAAAAGTAGAGCCGTTGCCGATGCCGCTGGCGGCAAACAGCACGATGAACAGCGCGAGAAATGCCCAGAAATACTGGTTGGGATCGGTTGCGTTGTACGCCAGCATCATGACATAGCCGGTGGCGGCAGAGGCCAGCACCATGACAGCCGAGATGATCTGGGTGACGATAGCGCCGCCGAATTTGTCGGCAATCCACCCGCCTACCGGGCGAATCAGCGCGCCGACGAAGGCACCGATCCACGACCAGGTCAGTGCGCTGGGCGCATCAGGGTTGGTAATGCGGGTCACGGTGCCGTCAGCGGCTACGTCCATCATGTTGCCGAAAATAATGTTGATGGAAAGCGGCAGGGCAGCAGAAAAGCCGATGAAAGAGCCAAACGTGGCCGTGTAGATAACGGTCATCGCCCAGGTATGGGTGTTGCCGAAGATGCTGTACTGATTGCGAATCGCAGGCTTTAGCGTGCCGGGAAGCAGCAGCAAAAGACCCAGCGTCAGCAGGATAGTCAGCGGCAGAGCCAGCCACATGTTGATCCAGTCAAGCGCTACGACGCCTGCCACAGAGGCTATCATGCCCAGCGCGTAGAGCCCGAGTATTTTGCCGAATGCCGTGGCCGGGTTGCCGGTCTGGGGGGAGAGCGCTTTGAGATTGTTCATGCCGAACCAGCCGGCAAACGCCAGCGGAATCAAAAACAGCATCCACACAAAGCCAGCGTTTTGAATCCAGGTATCGGTGCCCGCGTCAATGCGCCCGATCAGCGTGCCGCTGGCGCTTTCCAGCGCCATGGGGCCGCCGGCCAGAGGGCCGAAAATGCCCACCGTCATCACCAGCGGCACCAGAATTTGCATGGTAGTGACGCCAAAGTTGCCCAGCCCGGCGTTCATCCCTAGCGCGTAGCCCTGCTGCTTTTTGGGAAAAAAGCTGGAGATGTTGCTCATCGAGCAGGCAAAGTTGCCGCCGCCGATGCCCGACAGCAGCGCCAGAGCCTGAAAAACCCAGAACGGCGTGGCCGGATTCATCAGCGCAATGCCGGTGCCCGCGGCGGGAATCATCAGCAAAGCGGTGGTGAGGAAAATGGTGTTGCGCCCGCCGGCCACGCGGATCATGAACGAGGCGGGAATACGCAGCGTGGCGCCGGCCAGCCCGGCAATGGCGGTCAGCGAAAACAGCTGATCGACGCTGAAAGCAAACCCCAGGTTCTGCATTTGGGTGGCGATCATGCCCCACATCATCCATACCGCAAACCCGAGCAGCAGGCTGGGGATGGAAATCCACAGGTTGCGGGTGGCAACGGCTTTGCCTTCTTTTTGCCAGAAATCGGGATCTTCAATATCCCACTGGTCAATATCGGCATTTTTTCTGGTCATGGCATATCCCCTTGGATACAGGTAGCGCAAAAAGCAGTGCTGTACGGAAAGATACGCATTGCCGAGACGAGAATAAACGGGGGAGCCAACCATCTGTACCCATTGGCTACTACTTTTGGGGTAGTTGCACTTTCGTATAAGCCGCTGTTTTTCATACGCTTTGCTGTGGAAGAAGGGCTTTGGGTCGCATCTTGGCCGCCGGCTTGCTCTTTGGAGGTAGCCACCGCAAACGGCGGTTTTAATGATCTGGCGCAAGTCCCTGCTGTACCGCCCAGACGGCAGCTTCGACGCGTGAGCGCAGCCGCAGTTTTTTCAGCAGATGCTTGACGTGAACCTTGACCGTGCCTTCGGTAATGTCCAGCCTGCGAGCGATCAGTTTGTTTGACATACCGGCGGCAAGCTCGACCAGAATTTCGCGCTCGCGCCGCGTCAAAACATCCAGCGTGGGCGCACGCTCGGCATGGTGCTGGGTGCGCAGGGCGCGGGCCAGCAGGCTGGTCAAATCATCGCTGATGGCCATGCGCCCCAGCGCGGCCTGGCGCAGCTGGTGCACCAGCTCTTCGGGCTCCATGTCCTTGAGCAGGTAGCCGTCGGCGCCGCTGCGCAGGGCCTCCACCACGTTGTCTTCCTGATCGGAAACGGTGTACATGATAATGCGGCCGGCATAGCCACCGTTGCGCAGGCGCTTGAGCACTTCAAGCCCGTCGAGGTCGGGCATGTTCAGATCAAGCAAGAGCATGTCGGGCTCGTGTTCAAGGGCCTTTTTGAGCCCTTCGCGGGGCGAGCCGGTATCGAATACCAGCCTGAGATCGTCTTCGATCTCCAGCAGCTGCTCCACCCCGCGGCGCAGCAAGGGATGATCGTCAACCACCATGATGGTTGCAGGTGAGTCGGTTACGTTATGGGTCATATTCACGAACTCTCTTCTTTAATCAGCCGATCCGCCTGGGGGGACATGTAAAGATGCACGCCGGTACCGCCTTCTGCGCGGTTTTGCAGCTCAAGCTCGGCATCAATGTGTCGTGCGCGGTCCCGCATGATGATAAGCCCGTAGTGCATGGGCGGTGAGTCATGGTTTTCAAGTCCGATACCGTCGTCTTCGATCGCCAGGTGCAGGCGTGCCTGGCGGAAGGTCAGGCTGACGCGTGCCCAGTGGGCGTGGGCATGCTTGACGGTGTTGGCGAGCGCTTCCCGAGTGATCTGCAGCAGGTGGATTTCTTCGTTGGCGCTCAGCAGGTAAGGCGGTATTTGATACACCAGCTCAATGGGAAATTCCAGCCGCTGACTGAATTCGTGGACGGTCTGCTCAAGGGCCGGCTGCAGGCCGGATTTGTCCAGCGATAGGCGAAAGGTGGTCAGCAGTTCGCGCAGCTGGCGATAGGCGCTGTTGAGGCCTTCGCGTAAATCGCCGATCACTTCGCTCTGGCGCTCAGCGGGAAAGTCCCGGGCCTGCATGCGTTCAAGCCGGGCAACCTGCATTTTCAGATACGACAGCGACTGTGCCAGCGAATCGTGGAGTTCTCGCGCCAAAATGGTGCGCTCCTGAATCAGCGAGAGCTGCTGTCGCTCCTCGATACGCTGTTCCAGGTAGATAGCGGTGGCCAGCTGATCGGTCAGCGTGTTGAGGAGCTGGCGGGTGGATGGAGGCGGCGTTTCCAGATAGCTCACCGTCAGATAGCCCAGCGTCAAGTGGCCGGCAACAACGGGAAACACCAGCGCACGGGCGTTGGCGTCAACCAGCGGAATATGCCGATCCGCGGCGTCGGTGTCGTTTTCACCGATGCAGGCAAAGCACGCAAGGTCACGGCAGTAGAGAGGGCGCTTTGGCGAGTGTGTGGCCAGAATCTCGATGTCGCTGCCGTCGTGCTCGTTGTGCAACGACAGCACGATAGGCCCGATATCGAGGATGTTTTCCAGCCGGCGCAGCAGCGGTGCGGCACTGGCACACAGATCGTTGCCGCTGGCGTAAAGGTCACGGCTGCTGTCATGGATGACCTGCAGCGCATGGTTATGGCGCTCCAGCTCGGCCGTTTTCTGCGTGACGCGGTTTTCCAGCGCCTGGTAGCTGGCGTCCAGCTCGGCGGCCATGTGATCCAGAGTGCGCCCCAGCCTGCCCAGCTCGTCGGGGCAGGTGAAATGGCTGCGATAGTCAAAACGGCGCTGGCTGAAGTGCTGGCTTAGCTGCATCAGCCGGCGCAGCGGGCGGGCGAGGTTGCGGCGCATGTCAAGCATGGCAAAAAGCAGCAAAAGGGCGACCAGGCCAAGAGACAGCATTTGCACCCTGCCCATCAGGGTAATCCGGGCTTCGGTGGCGCGCTCCTGGAGCGTGACAAACTGATCGATCTGGTGGATGAAATCGTTAATCTGCGTTCGGGCACGCGAGACAGCGGCCGGCTCGCCGCGGCGGGCGGCGGTGACGGCGGGCAGTATTTGGCGCTGAAAAGTAGTGCGCAGCGTGACAAGGGCGGCATTGGTTTCGCGGGCGGCCTGACGGCCGATCACCCCGTAACGGGGGCGGATTTTAAGCGCGGGGTTTTCCAGCCGCTGCTGTAAGGTCTGGGCCTGGCTGACGGGGTCGGCATCCGGGCGTTCCAAAGCGGTAATAACGCGGGCGCTGGCAAGGCGCAGCGCGCCGGCTTCGTTGATCGTTGCTGCATTGCCCTGGGTGCTTTTCGCCATGAGCACGGTCAACCCGATGCTGGCCAGCGCCAGGCAGCTGATCAGCATTAGATAAACGACAATGCGCGCAACCAGCGAATGCCGTAAGGCGTTCATATATCTCCCGTGGGCCGGCGTGTATTGATACGGCGCGCACTCGGCGCGCCTGACGGCACGGGCAGTGTATTACGTCTTTGGAGGTATAAGAAGTGGCCGAGCTACCCCTTTGGGCGAGGCAGGCGTTGGGCTGAGGTAGCCTGCGCTGTTAAAAGGCTAGGTATTAACCGCGGGGATTTTCATCAGTCGGGCCAGCTCAGCGCTACGGCCGTCGAGCATGTCGGCAAGCGTATAGCTGTCAAGCACGCCCATAAAAGCGCTCAAGGCTTCGGCAAGAATCGGCTGCAGCCTGCACTGGGGCGTAATGACGCAGGCGTTGTCTTGACGAAAGCACTCCACCAGCGCCATTTCTTGCTCGGTGTCGCGCACGATGGCCCCCAGGCTGATGCTTGCCGGTGGCCGATTAAGCAAAAGCCCGCCGTGCTTGCCGCGTATTGCTTTCAAGTAGCCTTTCTGGTTGAGCTCTTGAACGATTTTCATCAGGTGGTTGCGTGAAACATGGAACGTCTCGGCGATTTCGCTGATCGTTGAGCGCTGCTCGCCTTTGGTGGCAAGATACAGCAGCACGCGAACAGAATAGTCAGTGAAGCGCGTTAAATGCATAGAAAATCGCCTAAAAAAACCTTTCCCTCTATTATACGACCTTTGGGGGCGTTTGCTAACGCAGCGCGGCCCTGCACCTGACGGTTTGTCGTGGTGAATTGTCGCAGAGCAGGGCCGCGCCCGCCGAAAACGCCTGCCGATTCAATCATGTATATAAAATGCATGTTTTTATTTTTGCCCTGTATCACCTAAGAGGTAGGGGGCAAGTTTATAGAGGTAACCGGGCAGAAATCACCAGGCTAATCCGGCAAAATCGGTCTCAAGATACCTGCTATCAGGTAATTGCTTTGACTCCAGCTTTTTGATTAAAGCTGTTCATTAAAAGCCACGGAGATCGACCATGAGTCACTTCATTGACCGGCTGAATTTTTTCCGCAAGGCGCGCGAGCCGTTTGCCGACGGCCACGGCGAACGGCGCCAGGAGTCTCGCCAGTGGGAAGACAGCTACCGCCGCCGCTGGCAGCATGACAAGATCGTGCGCTCCACCCACGGCGTTAACTGCACCGGCTCGTGCAGCTGGAAAATCTACGTTAAAAACGGCCTGGTGACCTGGGAGACCCAGCAGACCGACTATCCGCGTACCCGCCCTGATCTGCCCAACCACGAACCCCGCGGCTGCCCGCGCGGTGCCAGCTACTCCTGGTACATGTACAGCGCCAACCGGCTGAAGTATCCGCTGATCAGAAAGCCACTTTTGGAGCTGTGGCGCAAAACGCTGGCGGATAAAAAAGACCCGGTGGACGCCTGGGCGACCATTGTCGAAGACCCGGCCCTCACCAAGCAGTACAAGCGCGCCCGGGGCATGGGCGGCTTTGTTCGCGCCGACTGGGACGAGCTCAACGAAATCATCGCCGCCTCCAACGTCTATACCGCCAAGCAGTACGGCCCGGACCGCATCATCGGCTTTTCCCCGATTCCGGCGATGTCGATGATTTCCTACGCCTCCGGCGCGCGCTACCTGTCGCTGATCGGCGGGGTGTGCCTTTCGTTTTACGACTGGTACTGCGATCTGCCGCCGGCAAGCCCGCAAACCTGGGGCGAGCAGACCGACGTGCCGGAATCCGCCGACTGGTACAACTCCGGCTACATCATTGCCTGGGGCTCTAACGTGCCGCAGACGCGCACGCCGGACGCGCACTTTTTCACCGAGGTGCGCTACAAGGGCACCAAGACGGTATCGATCACGCCGGACTACTCCGAAGTCTCCAAGCTTACCGACGAATGGATGTCGGCCAAGCAGGGCACCGACGCCGCGCTGGCGCTGGCCATGGGGCATGTGATTCTCAAGGAATTCCACCTTGATAACCCCAGCGCCTACTTCACCGACTACGTGCGTCGCTACACCGACATGCCGTGCCTGGTAGAGCTTGAGCCCCGGGAAGACGGCAGCTACGCCGCCGGCCGGCAGATGCGCGCCAGCGACTTCGAGGCAAGCCTTGGCCAGGACAACAACCCCGAGTGGAAAACCCTGGTGTGGGACGACGCCCGCGATCAGCTGGTTGTGCCGCGCGGCTCCATCGGTTTCCGCTGGGGCGAAGACGAGACCCAGCCCGGCAAGTGGAACCTGGAATCGCTGGACGCCGACGGCGTCGAGCTGGCGCCGCTTTTGAGCCTGGATAAAAAGCGCGACGACGTGGCCCGGGTCGCTTTCCCGTACTTTGGCGGCATCGAGCGCAAGCACTTTGAAAGCGTGAAAAACGAAGGTGCTCACGACGAGATTCTCTACCACAGCCTGCCGGTCAAGCGGCTGAAAAAAGCCGACGGCTCGGAGGTGCTGGCCGTTACCGTATTTGACCTGATGTGCGCCAACTACGGCATCGATCGAGGCTTCGGCGCCGAGGGTGAAGACGACGGTGCCACCGACTACGGCCAGATTCGCCCCTATACGCCGGCATGGCAGGAAAAAATTACCGGCGTATCCGCCGAGCAGGCCATCCGCATCGCCCGGGAATTTGCCGACAACGCCCACAAGACCAGCGGACGCTCCATGATCATCGTGGGGGCCGGGATGAACCACTGGTACCACATGGACATGAACTACCGCGGCCTGATCAATATGCTGATCATGTGCGGCTGTGTGGGGCAGAGCGGCGGCGGCTGGTCGCACTACGTGGGCCAGGAAAAGCTGCGCCCGCAGACCGGCTGGACACCGCTGGCCTTCGGCCTCGACTGGCAGCGCCCGCCGCGCCACATGAACGGCACCTCGTTTTTCTACAACCATTCCAGCCAGTGGCGCTACGAAAAGCTGGAAATCAAGGAGCTGCTCTCACCGCTGGCCAAGGCCGAAGACTATGCTGGCAACCTGATCGACTACAACGTCCGCGCCGAGCGCATGGGCTGGCTGCCGTCCGCCCCGCAGCTCAATACCAACCCGCTGCATCTCGCCGGCGAGGCGGAAAAGGCCGGCATGGGCACCGCCGACTACGTGGTTGACCAGCTCAAAAGCGGCAAGCTCAGCTTTGCCGCGGAGGACCCGGATAGCGAGCAGAACTTCCCGCGCAACCTCTTTGTCTGGCGCTCCAACCTGCTGGGCAGCTCGGGCAAGGGCCACGAGTACATGCTCAAGTACCTGCTGGGCACCCGCCACGGCATCCAGGGCAAGAACCTGGGCGAGGCCGGCGCGCACAAGCCCGAAGAGGTCAAGTGGCACGACGACGCCCCGGAAGGCAAGGTCGATCTGCTGGTGACGCTGGACTTTCGCATGTCCACCACCTGCCTGTATTCCGACATCGTGCTGCCTACGGCCACCTGGTATGAGAAAAACGACCTCAATACCTCAGACATGCACCCTTTCATCCACCCGCTGACCGCGGCCACCGACCCGGCGTGGGAGTCGCGCAGCGACTGGGAAATCTACAAAGGCATTGCCAAGGCATTTTCCAAGGCCTGCGAGGGGCACCTGGGCGAAGAAACCGACCTGGTGACGCTGCCCATGCAGCACGACTCCCCCGGCGAACTTGCGCAAACCTCGGTGCTTGACTGGAAAAAAGGCGAGTGCGATCCGGTGCCCGGCAAGACCATGCCCCACCTGATGGAAGTCAAGCGCAACTACCCGGAAACCTACGAGCGCTTCACCTCCATCGGCCCGATGCTGGAAAACGTCGGCAACGGCGGCAAGGGCATCAGCTGGCAAACCGAATCCGAAGTGGGCCTGCTGGGCAAGCTGAATCATCGCAAGCTTGACGGCCCGGCCAAAGGCCAGCCGCGACTGGACAGCGCCGTTGACGCCGCCGAGATGATTCTCACTCTGGCGCCGGAAACCAACGGTCAGGTAGCGGTGAAGGCCTGGGGGGCGCTGTCGAAGATCACCGGCCGCGATCACACCCATCTGGCGCTGCCCAAGGAAGACGAAAAGATCCGCTTTCGTGACGTGGTGGCCCAGCCGCGCAAGATCATCTCCAGCCCCACCTGGTCGGGCCTGGAAGACGAGCACGTGTCCTACAACGCCGGCTACACCAACGTTCACGAGCTGATTCCGTGGCGTACGGTGAGCGGTCGCCAGCAGCTGTATCAGGATCACCCCTGGATGCGCGCCTTCGGCGAGAGCCTGCTGGTGTATCGCCCGCCGATTGACACCAAAGCGGCGGCCAGCGTCTCGGTGCCCCAGGACAACGGCAACCCGGAAATCGCGCTGAACTTCCTCACGCCGCACCAGAAGTGGGGGATTCACTCCACCTACTCGGACAACCTGCTGATGCAGACGCTGTCCCGGGGCGGGCCGATCATCTGGATGTCCGAAGAAGACGCCCAGTCCATCGGCGTGGAAGACAACGACTGGATCGAGGCCTACAACGCCAACGGCGCGATTGCCGCGCGGGCGGTGGTCAGCCAGCGGGTCAAAAACGGCATGGCGATGATGTACCACGCCCAGGAGCGCATTGTGAACATTCCCGGCTCCGAGGTAACCGGCACCCGGGGCGGCATTCACAACTCGGTGACGCGAGTGTGCCCCAAACCGACGCACATGATCGGCGGCTACGCCCAGCTTTCCTACAGCTTCAACTACTACGGCACCGTGGGCTCCAACCGCGATGAGTTTGTGCTGGTCCGCAAGATGCACAACATCGACTGGCTCGACGGCGAGAATAACGACTACGTTCAGGAGGCCGTGAAATGAAGATTCGCTCCCAGGTCGGCATGGTCTTGAACCTCGACAAGTGCATCGGCTGTCACACCTGCTCGGTGACGTGTAAAAACGTCTGGACCAGTCGTGAAGGCGTGGAATACGCCTGGTTCAACAACGTCGAGACCAAGCCCGGCATCGGCTACCCCAAAGAATGGGAAAACCAGGCCAAGTGGCGCGGCGGCTGGATGCGCGGCAAAAACGGCAAGATCGAGCCGCGCATCGGCGGCAAGTGGCGGGTGCTGGCGAGTATTTTCGCCAACCCCGATCTGCCCGAAATCGACGACTACTACGAGCCGTTTACCTTCGACTATCAGCACCTGCACAACGCCAAGCAGGGCGAGCACCAGCCCACCGCGCGGCCGCGTTCGCTGATCTCCGGCCAGCGCATGACCAAGGTGGAATGGGGCCCCAACTGGGAAGAAATCCTCGGCACCGAGTTTGCCAAACGCCGCCGTGACATGAACTTCGAGAAGGTGCAGGCCGATATCTACGGCCAGTTTGAAAACACCTTCATGATGTATCTGCCAAGGCTTTGCGAGCACTGCCTGAACCCCACCTGCGTGGCGGCGTGCCCGTCCGGGGCGATCTACAAGCGCGAAGAAGACGGCATTGTGCTGATCGACCAGGACAAGTGCCGCGGCTGGCGGATGTGCATCTCCGGCTGCCCGTATAAGAAGATCTACTACAACTGGAAGTCGGGCAAATCCGAGAAGTGCATCTTCTGCTATCCGCGCATTGAGGCCGGCCAGCCTACGGTATGCTCGGAAACCTGCGTGGGCCGCATTCGCTATCTGGGCGTGCTGCTCTACGACGCCGACCGCATCGAAGAGGTTGCCAGCACCCCGGACGAGCAGGATCTGTACCATCGCCAGCGCGAGATCTTTCTTGATCCGCACGATCCCGAGGTTATCGCCCAGGCGAAAAAGGACGGCATCAAGGACAACGTCATCAAGGCCGCCCAGGAATCGCCGGTGTACAAGCTGGCCATGGACTGGGGGCTGGCGCTGCCGCTGCACCCGGAATACCGCACGCTGCCGATGGTGTGGTACGTGCCGCCGCTGTCGCCGATTCAGTCCGCCGCCGAGGCCGGCGACGTTGAGTTTGACGGCGTGATGCCCAAGATTGAATCCCTGCGTATCCCGGTGAAGTACCTGGCCAACATGCTCACCGCCGGCGAAGAAGCGCCTATCGTGCTGGCGCTCAAGCGGCTGATGGCCATGCGCCTGTACATGCGCGGCAAGCACGTCGAGGGCAAGGCCGACACCGCCGTGCTGGACGACGTAGGGCTTACCGAAGCGCAAGTGGAAGACATGTACCGCTATCTGGCCATTGCCAACTACGAAGACCGCTTTGTGATTCCCACCAGCCACCGGGAGTTGGCCACCGACGCCTTCCCCGAGCGCGGCGGCTGCGGTTTCAGCTTTGGCGACGGCTGCCACGGCGAGAGCGAGGCGAGCCTGTTCAACGGGCAGTCGACTACCTCAACGCTGGTCAAGCCGGTAGACGTGTATGAGCCTGAAGCGCACAAGCCGGCAGAAACCAAGCTGGAGGTGCCCCATGAGTAGCGCCGCCGAAGTCTATACTCCCGACGCGGCTGCCACCGCCGGTGCTTCTGAGGCACCGGCCGGCATGCTCAGCCTGCGCGTGCTTGCCAGGCTTTTGGACTACCCGACCGCCGAGCTGCAGGACGCCGCCGGCGAGATGATCGAGATCATCCACGCCGAGCGCCGCTGGTCGGTAGCGCGCCGGCGTACGCTGATGGACTGGTGTCAGCGCATCGCCGATGCCGAGCTTTTGGCGCTGCAGGCCGAATACGTAGCGCTTTTTGACAAGGGCAAGGCGACGTCGCTTTTGCTGTTTGAGCACGTTCACGGCGAGTCTCGAGATCGCGGCCAGGCCATGGTCGATTTGATGAACGAGTATGAAAGCGCCGGCTTTGAGCTGGATGCCCGCGAGCTGCCGGACTATCTGCCGCTGTTTCTGGAATATCTGTCGACCCGGGAGGAGGCCGATATCGGCCGCTGGCTGGGGGAAATCCGCCATATTCTGGCGCTGTTGGCGGCGCGCATGGAAGAGCGTGAGGCCGATTATGCCCTGGTGCCGCTGGGCCTTTTGGCGCTGATCGGCGCTGAAAACGACGTTGAGGCCCACCGGGAAGCCGCACGTACCGAGGCGCCTGACGATACGCCCGAAGCGCTGGACGCCGTCTGGGAAGAAGAGGCGGTGCGTTTTACCGCCGACTCCGACCAGGACTGCGCGCTGCAGTCGGCGGAAGGTCGCCGCCTGGCCGAACGCAAGCACGAAACGCCAAGCGACCCCGTGAAAATCATGCCGTCCGGCCTGTCTGCTGGCTAAAGGAGAAACGCCATGTTTATCGAATATTTGCAACACCTGATCTATGGCTACTACCCGTACCTGGCCGGTACGGTCTTTCTGGTCGGCAGCCTGCTGCGCTATGACCACGGGCAGTACACCTGGAAAACCGGTTCCAGCCAGATGCTTTCGTCGAAAAACATGCGTCTGGCGAGCAACGTTTTTCACATCGGCATTCTGGTGATTTTTTTCGGCCACTTGTTCGGCATGCTTACGCCGCACTGGGTCTACGCGCCGTTTATCAGCGCCGGCGCCAAGCAGGTCGTGGCCATTGTCATCGGCGGTATTGCCGGGGTCATGGTACTGATCGGCGGCGGTATGCTGCTGTATCGGCGCCTGACCAACCCCCGGGTCAAGGCGTCTTCCAGCACCATGGATACGCTGATTCTGGCCATCCTGGTGTTTCAGGGCGCGCTGGGTACCACCACGGTGTTCTTCTCGCTGGGTCACCTGGACGGGCAGATGATGCTCACGCTTGCCGGCTGGGCGCAGTCTATCGTGTTTTTCAGCGGCGGCGCCGCCGACTACATGACCGATGTGGCATGGATCTACAAGGTTCACGTCTTCCTCGGCCTGACCATTATCCTGCTGTTTCCGTTTACTCGCCTGGTGCACGTCTGGAGCATACCGTTTGGCTACGTTACGCGGCGCTACCAGCTGGTGCGTAAAAGAGGCTGAGCGCTAGACGGTTGACGCAGGCAGAGAGGAAGACGCATGTCCATGCAGATGATTGATATTGAAGAATTGCCGGGGGCGCAAACGCCCCCGCCGGTGAGCGTTGGCGGCCGCGCAATCAGCGAGGCGGATATTGCCGCTGAAATGCAGTACCACCCGGCGGACAGCGCCGGCAGCGCTCAGTTAAAGGCCGCCCGCGCTCTGGTGGTGCGCGAGCTTCTCCATCAGCGCGCCCAGCAGCTAGGGCTGACAGCCGAGGGCAGCGACGCAGAAGCGGTGGACGAGGCCGTGGCTCAGCTGCTGGAGGCCGAGCTTGCCGTGCCCGAGCCCTCGGAAGATGACTGCCGGCGCTTTTATGCCGCTCATCCCGAGCGCTTCAGCCAGCCGGTTCAGCTCGACGTGCGCCACATCCTGCTGGCCGCGCCGCCGGACGACGCCGAGGCCCGGGACGCCCAGTACCATCTGGGCGTTGAACTGCTCGAAGCGCTGGCCGAGCACCCCGAGCGCATGACCGAGCTGGCCCAGCGCTATTCCGATTGCCCGTCCAGGGAAGACGGTGGCGAACTCGGTCGGCTTAGCCCCGGGCAAACCGTGGCCGAGCTGGACCGCGCACTCAAGCACCTGCCCCAAGGGCTTCACGACCGGCCGCTGGCATCGCGCTACGGCTGGCACCTGGTCATGGTTGATGATCGCCAGGAAAGCCGCCGGCTGCCCTACGAGGCGGTAACCGAACAGGTGCGGCTAAGCCTGCATGAGCAGGCCACCCGGCGCGCTCTGCGCCACTACCTGCTGGCGCTGGAAGCCGAGCTTGGCGTACAAGGCGTGTCGCTGGATGACGACAGCGGCGGCAGCCTGATGCGCTAGGCGCGCAAGGCAAGGCGCATCGAACTACCCCGGCGCGCGTCAGCGTGCCGGGGTTTTTGCGCCCGGAGTGCGGCTACGCCGTGGATTTCTGCAGGCACTCGCAGGTTTTTTCGGCGATGCCGATACCCGCGCCGGACATCAGCTGATAGGTCTGATCCACGCCGGCGGCCTTGAGCGCGGTCTTTTCGTCTTCATCCTGAAAATGCATGCCGGCGACGATGCTGCCGGTAAAGCCGGCTTTACGCAGCTGCCGAGAGGCGATCAGCTTGCTTTCAGTGTTGGGGGTGGCAAGGGTGACCGCCTGCAGCCGGGATATATCCAGCTGCTGCCAGAAACCGCTGTCTTCCACGTCGGCATAGCGTATTCGACGCCCGTCCCGGCCGACCTTGTTGGGATCAGAATCCAGGCCGGTCACGCGAATGCCCTGTTCGGCAAAAAAGTCGTAGGCTGAGCTGCCGATACGGCCCATACCCAGCACCAGTACGCTGGCATCGCCCAGCTCTACCGGCTGTTCGTCGGGATGCTTGACGTTGGTTTCAAACCGCGTCAGATGCTTTTCCAGACGGTCAAACAGGGCGTGGGCAAAGCGATTGACCGGGGCGGCAATCACAAACGACAGCGCCACGGTGACCGCCAGCGGCACCAGCCAGTCTTCCAGAATGCTGGCGGCGACGATAAGCCCGAATTCGCTGTACGCCGCCAGGCTCAGCCCGCCGAGAAAAGCGTTGCGTACGCGCACGCGAAAGATAATCATCAGTGCGGAAAACAGCACGCCTTTCAGCGGCAGCAGCATCGCCATCACGACGGCAAACAGCAGCGCATCGGTATCCGGCAAACCGGACATGCCGATCTGGAGAAAAAAGCTGATCAAAAGCACTTCCTTGATGCCCCAAAGCGCCTGGGAAAGCTCTTGCGCCCGGGGGTGCTGCGACAGCGTAAGCCCCATGGCCAGCGCGCCCACCTCAGAGCTTAAGCCCACCGCCTGAAAGCCCATGCCGCCGGCGGCCACGGCCAGCACCACCCCCATCAGCACCAAAAGCTCGTCGTGGGCGGCCACCCGCATCAGCCAGTAGAACAGCGGGCGCAAAAGCGGCAGGGCGAGCACCCAAAGCGCCCAGATGGACGGCGTTTGCCCGCTGTAGACGCTGAGCACGGCCAGCGCTACCAGATCCTGCATGACCAGAATGCCGATGGCGATGCGCCCGTGAAAAGCGCGCAGCTCGCCTTTGCCCTCCAGCACCTTGGCCGCCAGCACCGTACTGGAAAACGACAGCGCAATGGAGAGCAGAATAGCGGTTTCCAGCGTCAGGCCGGCGATCCATACGAAACCTGCGGTAAACACCGCGCTGCTGATCAGCAAATGAGCAAAGGCGCTGCCCAGCACCACAGGCTCAATGAGGTTTTTAATATTGAGCTTGAGTCCGATGGTGAACAGCAGCAAAAGCACGCCCAGGTGCGCGGTGTGCTCAAGAATCGGCCCGGCATCGCTTGGCAGCCCCATGACGGGGCCGAAGGCGTTGAGCGCAAACCCCGCGCCAAGAAAGCCAACCAGCGGGGGCAGGCCGATCTGGCGCACGGCGATGCCGAACACAAACGCAAACGATAGCGTGACGACTTCAAGCATGGAAAACGAGCGCGATGGCGCAGCTTGTATCGCGGTAATAGTGGGTAAGCGCGGGCGTCTGGGGCATAGCGGCGTGTCTCTCCTTGAACGTGCAGCGGTCTTTGTGAACCGGAAAAACGTCGAAAGTTATCGGCATTTTACGCTCTCGGGGCCCCAACGCCACCGGTGTTTGCTAAAATCAAATGCCTTTTCTCTTACTTCTGACGTCCTGGGATATTGTCGATGAACGCAGTCATTCTCGCCGTACTGGTGATGGTCGCCCTTGCGCTGGCGCGGGTTTCCGTGGTTTTTGCGCTGGTAGTGGGGGCGCTGGTGGGCGGCCTTGCCGGCGGGCTTACTCTTGAACAAACGCTGGATGCCTTCAACGAAGGCGTAGGCGGAGGGGCGCAGGTGGCCCTGGCCTATGCCACGCTGGGCGCGTTTGCCGTGGCCATTTCGCGTTCCGGCCTGCCGGATATGCTGGCTCGGCGGCTGATCAATATGCTCGGCCAGGAAGCCGACGCTGCCCGCCAGGCGCGGGTAAAATACCTGCTGCTGGTGGCGGTGCTGCTGGTGTCGATCTCCTCGCAGAACTTGATTCCGGTGCATATCGCCTTTATCCCGATTCTGATTCCGCCGCTTTTGAAGGTGATGAATCAGCTCAGGCTTGACCGCCGGGCGATTGCCTGTGTGCTGACGTTTGGCCTGACCGCGCCTTACATGCTGCTGCCGGTAGGCTTCGGGGCCATTTTTCTCAACGATATTTTGCTTGCCAACATCAACAGCGCCGGCGCGCCGCTGGGGCTGGAAATTACCCGGGGCACCCTGCCGCTGGCTATGGCCGTACCGGTGGGCGGCATGGCGGTGGGCATGCTGGTGGCGGTGTTTATCAGCTATCGCCGCCCGCGCCGCTATGAAACTCGGGAGGTGGCAAGCGTTGCCGCCCAGCCCGGACACTCAGAAACCGGCCCCCATGCGCTGGGCTTGGTGATGTCCGGGCTGGCCATCGTCGCGGCCCTTGGCCTGCAGCTTTATAGCGGCTCGATGATTTTGGGGGGCCTGGTGGGTATCGGGATTTTGTCACTCGGCGGTATTTTCAAGTGGCGCGAGGCCGATGATCTATTCACCAGCGGCATGCGCATGATGGCGCTGATCGGTTTTATCATGATCTCGGCGGCAGGTTTCGCCGAGGTGATGAAAACCACCGGCGAGATCGATGCGCTGGTGCAGGGCGCTTTTGCCCTGTTTGGTGACAGCCGTGGCCTGGCGGCGATTGCCATGCTGCTGGTGGGCTTGTTCATCACCCTGGGGATCGGTTCGTCGTTTTCCACTATCCCGATTATCGCCGCCATTTTTGTACCGCTGGCCGTGCAGTTCGGGTTTTCACCGCTGGCGACTACGGTGCTGGTGGGCACGGCGGCCGCTCTGGGTGACGCCGGCTCACCGGCGTCGGATTCTACGCTGGGGCCGACTTCAGGGCTCAACGTTGACGGCCAGCACGACCATATCATGGGCAGCGTGGTACCTACGTTTTTGCACTACAACCTGCCGATGATTGCCTTTGGCTGGACAGCGGCAATGCTGCTTTAAGGCTGCTACAGGCGATTAAAGGCTCAGCTGCGATCAGACGAGGCATCGGGGTGTAGCGCGCTTAGCAGCCCGCGCAGCATCGAAAGTTCTTTGCGACTGGGCTCGGCGCGGGTAAAAAGCGCCTGCAGCTGCTCTTCGGTGCGAGCGTGGGGCTGGGATAAAAATCCGCTTTTTTGCATGACATCGTGCAGATGGCGCTGAAAATGGCTGAACTGCTCCCGCGTGGGCGGGGTGGCCTCACCGGGCGTTTGATAGATAAAGCTGCTTTGGTGGCGAGTGCGCCATGCCCGATGAAGCTCGTAGGCCAGTATCTGTACTGCCTGAGACAGGTTCAGGATACCGTAATCGGGGTTGGCCGGAATGCTGACCTGGTGGGTGCAGCAGCGGATTTCCTCGGCGGTCAGCCCTGAGCGTTCACGGCCGAATACCAAGGCTACCGGCGCGCTTTGAGCGTTTTGCAACGCGCTGTCTGCCATGGCATCGGGCTCGCTAAAGTGGGGCAGCGGCAGGCTGCGCAGCCGGGCGCTGGCGCCGATAACCTGCACGCAGTCGCTGACCGCCTCATCCAGCGATGCGACCACCCGAGCGTTTGCCACCACGTCGCCGGCGCCGGCGGCAAGCCGGGTGGCCTCGTCGTCGGGAAACGCCCGAGGGTTGACCAGCACAAGCTCGGCCAGGCCCATGGTTTTCATGGCGCGGGCGGCCGCGCCGATGTTGCCGGGATGAAAGGTCTGCACCAGTACGATACGAATACGGGGGAGCACAGCTAAGGCCTCTTGTCGGATCGAAAAGTCCATGAAAACAGAAAAACCCCGCTTTCGCGGGGTTTTTTAAGGTCGGGCGCCTGCACGCAGGCGCCCGGGGCAAGCTTGGGCGTGCGGCTTACATCATGCCGCCCATTCCGCCCATGCCACCCATGCCGCCCATGTCCGGAGCGGCGTCCTGCTCGTCCGGATCGTCGGCGATCATGCACTCGGTGGTGATCATCAGGCCGGCAACGGAGCCTGCCGACTGCAGCGCGGTGCGAGTGACCTTGGCCGGGTCGAGCACGCCCATGTCGAACAGATCGCCAAACTCGCCTGTCTGGGCGTTATAGCCGAAGTTGCCTTCGCCGTCCTTGATGCGGTTGATAATCACCGCGGGCTCTTCGCCGGCGTTGGTGACGATCTGGCGCAGCGGCGCTTCCATGGCGCGCAGGGCCATGTTGATGCCGTGGTTCTGGTCTTCGTTGTCGCCGGTCAGGCCGTGAACACGGGTCAGTGCGCGAACCAGTGCGGTACCGCCGCCGGGCACGACGCCTTCCTCAACGGCTGCGCGGGTAGAGTGCAGGGCATCTTCCACGCGGGCTTTTTTCTCTTTCATTTCGACTTCGGAGCCTGCCCCAACGCGGATAACCGCAACGCCGCCGGCCAGCTTGGCCACGCGCTCCTGGAGCTTTTCCTTGTCGTAGTCAGAAGAGGTCTCTTCGATCTGCGCGCGGATCTGGCTGACGCGCGCTTCGATGTCTGCCTCGGCGCCGTCACCGTCGATAATGGTGGTGTTTTCCTTGGACATGGTCACGCGCTTGGCAGTGCCCAGGTGATCCAGGGTCGTTTGCTCCAGGCTCAGACCGACTTCTTCGGAAATCACCGTAGCGTTGGTCAGAATGGCGATGTCCTGGAGCATGGACTTGCGACGGTCGCCAAAGCCGGGTGCTTTGGCAGCGGCAACCTTGACGATGCCGCGCATGTTGTTGACCACCAGTGTTGCCAGCGCTTCGCCTTCGATGTCTTCAGCGATGATCGCCAGCGGCTTGCCGGCCTTGGCCACGGCTTCCAGCGTCGGCAGCAGCTCGCGGATGTTGGACACTTTCTTGTCGACCAGCAGGATGAAGGGGTCTTCCAGCTCGACCGCCATGGTTTCCTGGTTGGTGACGAAGTAGGGCGAGAGGTAGCCGCGATCGAACTGCATGCCTTCAACGACTTCCAGCTCGTTGTCAAAGCCGCGTCCTTCGTCGACGGTGATGACGCCTTCCTGGCCGACTTTCTGCATGGCATCGGCGATGATCTCACCGATGTTCTTGTCGCCGTTGGCAGAAATCGTGCCGACCTGGGCGACCGAGCTGGTTTCGGTGCAGGGTACGGAAAGCGCACGGATTTCCTTGACCGCAGCGGTCACGGCGTGATCGATGCCGCGCTTGAGATCCATCGGGTTCATGCCCGCGGTCACGCCCTTGAGGCCTTCAGCGACGATGGCCTGAGCCAGTACGGTGGCGGTAGTGGTACCGTCACCGGCGGCGTCAGAGGTCTGGGAAGCGACTTCCTTGACCATCTGCGCGCCCATGTTTTCGAACTTGTCTTTAAGCTCGATTTCCTTGGCGACGGAGACGCCGTCTTTGGTTACGGTCGGCGCACCGAAGGATTTTTCCAGCACCACGTTGCGCCCCTTCGGGCCGAGCGTGGCTTTTACCGCGTTGGCGAGAACGTCAACGCCGCGGGTCATGCGCTTGCGGGCATCATCGGAGAACTTGACTTGTTTAGCTGCCATGTTGAGGTATTCCTAAAACAGTGAAAGGGTCAACGGAAAACGAAAATCGCGGGCGTTTTAGCCTTCGACGACGGCGAGAACGTCGGATTCGCTCATGATCAGCACTTCTTCGCCGTCGATTTCTTCTTTTTCGACGCCAAAGCCGTCTTTGAAAATCACGGTGTCGCCGACTTTGACGTCCAGCGGGCGGACATCGCCGTTGTCCAGAATCCGGCCGTTACCGGCTGCCAGCACTTCGCCACGCGTGGGCTTTTCCTGAGCGCTGCCCGGCAGCACGATGCCGCCAGCGGTAGTTTGCTCTTCTTCGACGCGACGGATAATGACGCGGTCGTGCAAGGGACGGATGTTCATTCACGCTCTCCTGATAGTGACGGTAAGTCTCTATAAATGCCTTGTCAGGCGATTTTTATAACGCTCTTGCGGGCGCTTCCCGAAAGAGCTGAAGGCAAAGAGCCTTCTTTGTTAATGGCCCGGCCTTGCGGCCCGGCCGATTCCTTGTGCTGGCTAAAAAATGGGGGCTTGAGGCATCCTTTCAAGGGGCGTAAATGAAAAAAAGTGGCTTTTTTCATGGTGCTACTGCCCTTTGCGGTTAGCGCCGCCGCGATGCCTCGTCGCGGGCGATAAACTCGCCTTCCAGCGGCGCGTTTTCCTGCTGCTCAGCGTGGGGCGCTGAGCGTTTGTCTCGATAGCGAGCATGGGCCTCGTTCCAGTCGTCGGGGTTGCCTGCCTGATGGGGGTTGCGGGTGTGCCAGCGTGTGCCGGCCTGGCTCATGCGGGCACGAAAACCCAGCCGGGTGAGCAGTTTGAGCACCAAGCGCCGGGCGTCAGGAATCAGACAGGCAAGGCCCAGCGCGTCGGATAAAAAGCCCGGCGCCATAAGCAGCGCGCCGCCGAAAATCAGCGCCGCGCCGGTCAGCAGCTCGTCTGACGGCAGCTCGCCGGCGTTGAGGCGCCTTTGCGCGCGTGCAAAGGTGTAGGCGCCTTCGCGGCGGATCAGGTGCACCCCGCCGATACCGGTGATGAGCACCAGCAGCAAAGTGGCCAAAAGCCCGATCTGGCCGCCAACGCTGAACAGCACGACAAAATCAAGCAGGGTAAATAGAGAAAGGAAGATCAGTATCGGCATGGCTCGCTCCGACTCGCTCAGCAAACGGCACGCCTTGAAGCGTCAAGGCGGCGAGGGTAAGAAAATATGGTGGCGCTTTTCCGATAAAACAAGCGATAGCGCTATCCTGAACCGCTGCCTTTCATCGCCTTGATTTCACGGCCGATGTGAGAGGCTGCCCGTTAGTATACCTTGTGCATTTCAATGGCTTTTGCCCATTCCAGCACCTGTTTACGCTGCCGTCGGCTGCTCATGCGGTGCGTATCGATGGAGTGGGGCACCAGCTGGTGAGCGGGAGCGGCCGACAGATCCAGCCGAAACGTGCGCCAGGCGCCGGTGGGCATGTCTTCAGAGCCGTAGATAGCCACCACGCGTATTTCCAGCGCCAGACTGCTGCGGTTGAGCACGTCGCGGCTGATATTCCAGTAGCGCACAATCTGCTGAAAAATGGCGTTGAACGACTGGATGTGCAGGTACCCTCCCGAATTCAGCGGCCCCTGATGCGTGCGATAGCCGCTTTCTTCTTGCTCTTCCCCTTCTTGCTGGTACTCCACAACGTCCAGCGAATAGCTGCGCTCATCGGTGTGCAGCACGGCAATCAGGTGCTGTACATAGATCGCTTCGCTGCTCATGTTGCTGATCAGGCACAGCGCTTTTATACCGATGCCCTTGCCGCGGTTAATGATGATGCGCGGCCGCCGCTGGCGTACGTAGCCGGCGTAGAGCAGCTGAGCGTAAAATACCCAGAGAAAAAACGTGCAGACGCCGGCAACGGCCGAAATAGCCCGACCGTTTTCATTAACCCGGCTTATTCATGAGGCTGGCTTGAAAATAAAGATGGCGAGGGGTTTCTCTTGTAGAATCAGGATGTTCCAGCCAGAACTTGATTCAAGAGGACCTCTC
>NZ_BAAAZT010000075.1:0-137519 GCF_039537045.1 Halomonas cibimaris
CTGATGGTCATGTTGCCTGCTGGGTGGGGGAGTCGAATGACGGTACTATGCCTGAAGGAACAGCGGGTTGGCGAGTCTCACCCGACGCCACCTGAATAGTTACATAAACTAAAAAACTACACTTAGCCAACTACGCGCAGGCAGAACAGGACGGGTACAATAGAAGTGTCAACGAAAAAACCCCGTGAGGCCGTATGTCCATGACCGTGATTACCCGAGACGACGTAATACAAAGCGTCGCCGATGCGCTGCAGTATATTTCCTACTATCATCCCAAGGATTTTATCGACGCCATGGCCGATGCCCATGAGCGTGAGGAAAACCCCGCCGCCAAGGACGCTATCGCCCAGATCCTGATCAACTCGCGGATGTGCGCTTTCGGCCACCGGCCGATCTGTCAGGACACCGGCATTGTCACGGTGTTTGTCCACGTAGGCATGAACGTACGCTTTGATGCCGATGGCATGAGCCTTGATGACATGGTCAACGAGGGCGTGCGCCGAGCCTACAAGCTACCCGATAACGTGCTGCGCGCCTCCGTGCTCGCCGATCCGGACGGGGCGCGGCAAAACACACGGGACAACACCCCGGCGATTATTCACCACCATCTGGTGCCCGGCGACACGGTCGAGATTCACGTAGCGGCCAAGGGCGGCGGCAGCGAAGCCAAGTCGAAGTTTGCCATGCTCAACCCGTCGGACAGCGTGGTCGACTGGGTAATGGAGCAGCTGCCCAAGATGGGCGCCGGCTGGTGCCCGCCGGGCATGCTGGGCATCGGCATTGGCGGCACCGCCGAGAAAGCCATGCTGCTGGCGAAAGAAGCGCTGCTTGATCCTATCGATATCCAGGCGCTCAAGGAGCGCGGCGCGCAGAACCGCTCCGAAGAGCTGCGCCTGGAGCTTTTCGAGCGGGTCAACGCCAGCGGCATCGGCGCCCAGGGGCTGGGCGGGCTGACCACGGTGCTGGATATCAAGGTCAAGGACTACCCGACCCACGCGGCCAACAAGCCGGTAGCAATCATTCCCAACTGTGCGGCAACACGCCACGCGCATTTTATCCTGGACGGCACCGGACCGGCGGCACTGCCCGCGCCCAAACTCGAAAACTGGCCGGAAATTACCCGAGAAGCCGGGGATAACGTCAAGCGCGTCAACCTCGACAGCATCACCCCGGACGACGTCAAACACTGGCAGCCAGGAGATACGCTGCTGCTCAGCGGTAAATTGCTTACCGGCCGTGACGCTGCCCACAAGCGCATGATCGATATACTCGGCCGCGGCGAGCCGCTGCCGGTGGAGCTGAAAGGGCGGTTTATCTACTACGTCGGCCCGGTCGACCCGGTAGGCGAAGAAGTGGTGGGGCCGGCAGGGCCGACCACCGCCACGCGCATGGATAAGTTCACCCGCACCCTTTTGGAAGACACCGGTCTTCTGGGTATGGTGGGCAAGGCCGAACGTGGTGAAGCAGCGATTGAGGCCATCCGCGACAATCAGGCCGTTTATCTAATGGCGGTAGGCGGCTCAGCCTACCTGGTAGCCCAAGCGATCAAGCGCTCACGCGTCGTGGGCTTTGAAGACTTGGGCATGGAAGCCATCTACGAGTTTGAAGTAGAAGATATGCCGGTCACCGTTGCGGTGGATACCCAGGGAACGTCTATTCACCAGACGGGCCCGGCAAAATGGCAGGCGATTATCGCGGAAAAAGCGTAATATAGAACGCTGATGAGTGGACGCCATTTGTCTGCATAAAGCCCCGCCCGGCGGGGCTTTTTATTGCCTTGTGGCGCTGTTGTTCTTGTCGATGGAGTCTTTATGACGTCTTCGCTAGTGGGCGTGATGGTGGCGCTGTTTTACTTGCTGGGCCTGGTATCAGTGGTAATGGCGCTGATGTCGAGTCGCACCTCGCAAGGCGCGGTGGCCTGGATCATTTCGTTGCTCACCTTTCCTTACGTGGCGGTACCCGCCTACTGGCTGTTTGGTCGCCCACGTTTTTACGGCTATGTCTCTGCCAGAGGCGCACGCGACAGCGTACTGCGCCAAGCACTTTCCGGCTATCGCGCGCAGATCATGCCGCACTTGGCCAAGCCGGGCAGCACCGAAATTCAAGCCGTCGAACAGCTTGCGATGATGCCGCTGACCCGGGGGAACCAGGCTGACCTGCTGATTGACGGTAAGGCCACCTTCAGTAGCCTGTTTGCCGGTCTGGATAGCGCGCAAAAATATATCCTGGTGCAGTTTTTCATTGTCCGTGATGATGCCTTGGGCCAGCGGTTGAAAAAACACCTGTTTAAGGCGGTAGAGCGAGGCGTGCAGGTGCACTTTCTCTACGACGAGATCGGCAGTCACGCGCTGAGCGAGGCATACCTGGCCGAACTGAATGCGGCAGGCGTATCTGTAAGTCCGTTTCGTTCCTCCCGGGGGCTGCGCCATCGTTTCCAGATTAATTTTCGCAACCATCGCAAGGTCACCGTGGTAGACGGCCAAAAGGGCTGGGTTGGCGGCCTGAACGTGGGCGTGGAATATCTAGGGCAAAGCAAGCGTCACGGCGCCTGGCGTGATACTCACCTGGCACTTGAAGGGCCCAGCGTACTGGGGCTTCAAGAAGCCTTTTGGGAAGACTGGCACTGGGCGACAGGCGAGGTGCTCGAACTTGACTGGCAGCCTTGCGTTGCCAAAACGGCAGACCATCCGGTGGTTATCGTGCCGTCTGGCCCGGCAGACCAGCAGGATACCGCCAGCTTGCTGGTGCAAAACCTGATTTATAGCGCCAAAGAGCGGCTATGGTTGACCAGCCCGTACTTTGTTCCCGATCAGGGCGTGCAAGATGCGCTGCGCCTGGCGGCCATGCGCGGCGTTGACGTACGCGTGATGATGCCGGAGCGGCCTGATCATCTGCTGGTATACTGGTCGGCGCTGGCATTTTTACCGGACATGCTGCGCGGTGGCGTAAAAATATACCGTTACCTACCCGGATTCTTACACCAAAAAGTTATTCTAATTGACAGCGATGCAGCAAGCATTGGGACTGTTAATCTTGATAATCGCTCATTTCGGCTAAATTTTGAAATCACTGCTTTTCTCCCTTGCACCCACTTTGCCGCTGACGTTGATGCTATGCTACGCCGTGATTTTCACCAGTGCCGTGAGGTCAGCCTTGACGAGCTGCGAGGGCAGCCGCTATGGAAAAAAGTCATATCACGCGCGGCGTATTTAACTTCCCCTATCCAATAGCTGCCGTAGCACACGCTTGCTGGCGCCCTTTATCGTTAAACGGTTTTCCTGCATCGATAAATGAGATGACCTGCTAACACCACGTTGACTACGTACAGAAACGTCCGGGGCAAAAAGGAGACAAGGGTGAACCTGGAAACAAAATGGCTCGAAGATTTTGTCGCCCTGGCCAATACGCGCAGCTTTTCGGGATCGGCACGCCAGCGACACGTTACCCAGCCGGCCTTTAGCCGGCGCATTCGTGCGCTTGAACAGGCCGTGGGAGCCACCCTGGTCGATCGTTCCACAACGCCTATCGGCCTAACCGCAGAAGGGCAGCTGTTTTTGGTAACGGCACGCCACCTGGTTGAGCAGCTCAACGAGTCGCTGAGCCATCTGCGCGGGCTTTCCATTGCCAACGAAGCGCTGGATATCGTGGCCGCTCATTCCCTGGCGCTAAGCTTTTTCCCGCCATGGATTTCGCGTTTACAAAAAGGGCTCGGAGAGCTGCCCACGCGCCTGGTAGCAATGAACGTTGGCGATGCCATTCACGTATTGCGCGAGGGCAACTGCGACCTGATGCTGGCGTATTACGATCCGTTTGCCACCATGCAGCTGGACCAGGACGTGTTCCCGTCGTTTTCTGTCGGCAAGGTCAAAATGCTGCCGGTAACGCTGCCGGATAACAGCGGTGCGCCGCGCTATTCGCTGACCGACGCAGGGCCGATTCCTTATATGGCCTACACGCAAGGCGCATTTCTCGGACGCAGCGTACGGATGCTGTTAAAAAACGATCCGCTGCGTCTGCGACTGCGTACCGTATACGAAACCGCCATGGCCGAGGGGCTCAAAAGCATGGTGCTGCACGGCTTTGGCGTTGCCTGGATTCCCGACTTTTGCATTCGAGACGAGCTGAGAACCGGCCGTTTGGTACGCGCCGGCGGCGAAACCTGGGATATCCCCCTGGAAATTCGCCTATATCGCTGCTCGCTGGTACACAAACCCGGCGTGGAACGGCTCTGGAAGCAAATGATGGAGCTGCCGCGCGACTTTCTTCAGGCCTGAGCGTTACTTAAATGCTGCTGCCAAAATCGGCAGGCAGACCAAGAAAGTTTTGAATGATAAAGAAATGATCCTCAAACAGACTTTCCGGCTCCAGATCGGCCAGCGCTACCCAGCGGGCGTGATCGCCGCCCTTGACCGGTTTCAAGCGCGGTAGCTGCTGGTCCGGGCGCAGGGCAAAGTAAAATGCCTCGGCCAGGGTGCGCCCGCGCCAGCTGCGGTGCGGTTCATCGAAAAGCCGCTGCCCCCGCAGTGATCCTTTAAGCACAGGTTCGGGCACCTTGAGCCGAATGCGTTCGCGCAGCTCGCGCAGGCAGGCATCCAACAGCCGCTCGTGGGGGCTGATAAAGCCGCCGGGCAGTGCATACAGGCCTTTTCCCGGCGCGGCGCTGCGCCGGGCCAGCAAAATATGCCCAGATTGCACCACAACTGCATTGACGGTGACAAAAATCGGCGGGTAGGGGGCATCCGCCCAGGCGCGGCGATACTGCTCCAGCAGACGCTGCTCCTCGATCAGCTGATGATACGGCGGCGTTTGGCAAAATGCCTCGATGCGTGCTACTACGCCCGGCGGCAGTTCATGAAAGGCGCCGGTGCTTAAATAGTCGGCGCTGGAGATCGACGAGCGAAACACGCGCTCGCGTATCTGGCTGGCCGAGATGCCTTCAACCAGCGCAACGCTGACCGACTCCCACTGGGGAAAAAGCGATAGATAGTAGCTGGACTGCCCGCGACTGGCGCCAATCAGGCCGATGCGCGGCAGGCGCGCGTTGCCTGACACGGTGAGATCGCGCACCCGGCTTTGCACATCGCGCACCCAGACATCATCGTTATATAACGCGTCCAGCAGCGGGCTGATTTCCAATCGCTGGTTGTCATCATCGTCAAACCCCGAGCGCAGCATGGCCTGACGTTCGTCAAAGCGCCAGGGATTGCGCAGCGAACGTGCCTGCCAGGCCGACCCCACCAGCACGATAACCTGGCGGGCGCGTTTGAGCGCCTCACGAATAACCGCAACGTGGCCCAAGTGCGGCGGCTGGAAACGGCCGATGAAAACCAGGCAGTCAAAATCAAATCGCGTTGCGACCGTACGGCCTTGCACCATATTGATGTCCTTTAATAGGAAGCACGTTCAGGGTAAACACGCCGTTGAAGGCGCCATTGTGGCAGCCGAACGCTAAACGTGTAACGAAGCGCCCCAGCGAAACCTGAGCAGGTTCGATATGCTGGGCACACGATACACAACCACAGGAAGGTAGGTAATGAAACGCACGATTCTCTTCTGGGTCAACGTGTTGCAAGACGCCGTCAGCGTATGGCTGGCACGTAACGCTTTCAGCTATGCCGGATCGCTGGCGTTTTACACGCTGTTTTCTCTGGCACCTACCATGATTATCGCCGTGACCGTCATCGGCGTGGTGATGGGGCCAGAAGCCGCCCAGGGGCAGATCGTCACGCAGCTGCAGGATACGCTTGGTCCGGAGGTGGCAAAGGCCATTGAGCAGGCAGTGGCCCAGTCGCGCATTGAACAGGCCGGTATTTTGCCCACGCTGCTAGGCATCGGCACGTTGCTCATCGGGGCAACCACCGTTTTTGCTCAGATGCAGTTTTCACTCAATACAATCTGGGGCGTTACCGCTAAACCTACCACCAACAGTTTGTTGATTTTCATTAAAAATCGACTGCTGTCGCTGACGGTGGTGCTATCCATCGGCTTTACCCTGCTGGTTTCACTGGTCTTGGGCGTAGTAGTCAGCGCCATGCTGCATGCCGCCAATTATCTGTTCCCGTACGCCGCACTTTTGACGCAAGGCGTTGAGGCGCTGGTATCACTGGCCGTGGTGACCCTGCTGTTTGCCACAATTTTCAAAGTATTACCCGATGTGATACTGCGGTGGAAAGACGTGTTGATCGGCGCAATAGTAACAGCCGTGCTGTTTACTCTCGGACGTAGCGTGATTGCGCTGTATTTGACGTATACCGCCACGGCATCAACCTACGGTGCGGCAGGCTCGGTCGTTATGATTTTGCTGTGGGTCTATTATTCGTCTCTTATACTTTTGTTTGGCGCGGCCTTTACGCGCGCCTTGCTGTTGCGGCGCGGCCATTCGCTGCTGCCGCGCAATACCGCCGTGCTGGTCAAGCGCGAGCTGGTTCAACACTAACGTCGTTTTCAAAACTAACGTCGTTTTCAACACTGATTTTGTTCCTTTCAAACACCAAGGAGGGCTGCCATGACACGGTCCATGACACAGTGTTACAAAGCAACGGTGACCGGCAAGGTACAAGGCGTAGGGTTTCGCCGGGCGACCCAGGCGCAGGCGCTGTTGCGCCAGATTACCGGCCACGCGATAAACCTGGCAGACGGCCGCGTTGAGGTGGTTATGTACGGCCGTCGCGAGGCACTTGCCGAACTGTGCGAGTGGCTATGGCAGGGCCCGCCCGCTGCCCATGTCACCCACGTTGAATTTGAATCGCGAGACGTGCCGGCCGAGGAGCGCGCGCCGGCAGATTTCACAACTCGCTAAAATTCGGCGCGCCAGGGGCTTGGCGCGCCAAGGCCGGCTTATGACGGGCGCCATGCAGCAAGGTTCTCGGCAGTCAATGCCACAATTTTTTGCCGCGCCTCGGGCGTTATCCAGGCGTTATGAGGCGTGACAATCAAGTTCAGCGGCTCCTCAAGGGCGTCCAGCAGCGCATGGCCGTCACAGGGCGGCTCCTGCGGCAGGGTATCCACGCCCAGCCCGCCCAGCCGGCCTTCGCGCAGAGCGCTGAGCGCGGCATGTTCGTCAATGATGCCGCCCCGGGCGCAGTTGATCAGCAGCAGCGAGGATTTGGCCCGCCGTAGCGCATCTTCATCGATCAGGTGGCGCGTAGCGTCGGTCAGCGGGCAGTGAAGGCTGAGCACGTCCGCCTGAGGAAGCAGCGCATCCAGCGTAGGGCGGGCGTCATCGGCATTGTTTCCCGGACGGGCACAAAAGCTGACGCGCATACCAAACGCCTGTGCCAGCCTGCCCACGGCGCGGCCCAGTTCGCCCTGGCCCACTACCACCAGGTGTTTGCCCGTCAGCTCCAGCGTGGGGTGATCCTGCAGGCAAAAAAAGTCGCTGCGCTGCCATTCGCCGCCGGCAACGTCGCGCTGGTAGCGGGGCAGGCGATGGGCAAGCGCCAGCATCAGCATCATGGTGTGCTGAGATACGCTACGGGTGCCATACCCGGCCACGTTTTTAACGGCAATGCGCCGTTCCCGCGCGGCGTCAAGGTCCACGTTGTTAAGCCCCGTTGCCAGCACGCAGATCAGTTTAAGCTGCGGCAGAGCCGCCAGCGTCTGTGCGTTCAGTACGACTTTGTTGACAATAGCAATATCGGCATCGGCCAGCCTGCCGGCGGCGTTTTGCGCCGTACTTTTGTCATATACCGTTAAGCGATCAACCTGCTGACGCACAGGCGTTAAATCAACGGCTGGTCCTAAACTTTGGGCATCCAGCATTACGGCATGGGTCATGGTGGTCTCCGTGTCAGTGGTAATCGGCGCGCCATGCAAATGGAGCGCCTGCTAAGCAGCGGGCGCTTTGCGCCGGTGGCCTTTTACGCGGATGGCCTTGCTCGCCAAGGGTAACAAAAGGGTATAATGCTCGCTTTGACAATAGGCGCTTAGGCGTTTGCTTGCTACCCGGCAGGCAGGCGAATACGCAACGGCGCCGGCCGGCGCTCGGTGCCCGGCACCTTACTTTGCCACGGATCCATTTTCCGTACTTACTCTCTACGTACTGATTTTCTACGTACTCATTTGCCACGTAACACAACAGGATTTGACATGCGCAGCCATTATTGCGGCCAGCTGAACGAAACATGGGTGGATCAAACGGTTACCGTTTGCGGTTGGGTACATCGTCGCCGCGATCACGGCGGGGTCATTTTCCTCGACATGCGCGATCGCGATGGCATCGCCCAGTTCGTGGTCGATCCCGATACCGCCGATGCGTTCGCCAACGCCGACCGCTCGCGCAGTGAATACGTGCTGCGTCTTACCGGTCTGGTGCGCCTGCGCCCGGAAGGCACGCAGAACCCGGATATGCCCACCGGCATGATCGAAGTGCTGGCAAAAGACGTCGAAATCCTCAACACTGCCGCCACGCCGCCGTTCCAGCTTGACGAGCACGGCAAGGTAGGCGAAGAAGTTCGCCTCAAGCACCGCTACATTGATCTGCGCCACCCGGACATGATCGACAAGCTGCGCCTGCGTTCGCGTATTTCTCACAGCGTGCGCGCGTTTCTGGAAAAGGAAGGCTTTCTCGATATTGAAACGCCGGTGCTGACCCGGGCCACGCCGGAAGGCGCGCGGGACTACCTGGTGCCCAGCCGTACGCACCCGGGCGAGTTTTTCGCGCTGCCCCAGTCGCCCCAGCTGTTCAAGCAGCTGCTGATGGTGTCGGGGCTTGACCGCTACTACCAGATCGCCAAGTGCTTCCGCGACGAAGACCTGCGCGCCGACCGCCAGCCGGAATTTACCCAGATTGATATCGAGGCGTCCTTTGTCGAAGAGGGCGATATCATGGGCATCACCGAGTCCATGATTCGCCAGCTGTTTGCCGAGGTGCTCGACGTCTCGCTGCCCGAGTTTCCGCGCATGACCTGGCACGAGGCCATGCGCCGCTTCGGCTCGGACAAGCCCGACCTGCGCATTCCGCTGGAGCTCACCGACGTTGACGATTTGATGAAAGACGTCAACTTCAAGGTGTTCTCCGGGCCGGCCAACGACGACGACGGCCGCGTGGCCGCGCTCAAGGTACCCGGCGGCGCGTCGCTTTCGCGCAAGGCCATCGACGAGTACACCCGCTTTGTGGGCATCTACGGCGCCAAGGGGCTGGCCTGGATCAAGGTCAACGAGCGTGCCAAGGGCATTGACGGGCTGCAGTCGCCCATCGTCAAGTTCATGGACACCATCATCGAAGACCTGCTCGACCGTCTGGACGCAAAGGACGGCGATATCATCTTCTTCGGTGCCGACAAGGCCAGCGTGGTTAACGAAGCCATCGGTGCGCTGCGTGTGCGCCTGGGGGGCGATCTCGACCTGTATACCCAAAACTGGGCGCCGCTGTGGGTCGTCGATTTTCCCATGTTTGAAACCGACGGCAACGGCCGCTTGAGCCCGCTGCACCACCCGTTCACCGCGCCGGCCTGTACCCCTGACGAGCTCAAGGCTGATCCGGCCCGGGCACTGTCCCGCGCCTACGACATGGTGCTCAACGGCACCGAGCTCGGCGGCGGCTCGATCCGTATCCACGACCAGCAGATGCAGCGCACGGTGCTCGACATCCTGGGGATCGGTGAAGAAGAAGCGCAGGAGAAGTTCGGCTTTCTGCTGGACGCGCTGCAGTACGGCGCGCCGCCCCACGGCGGCCTGGCCTTCGGTCTTGACCGGCTGGTGATGCTGATGACCGGCGCCAGCACCATTCGCGAAGTCATCGCTTTCCCCAAAACCCAGAGTGCGGCTTGCCTGATGACCGATGCGCCCGGTGCGGTAACGTCCGAGCAGCTCAAAGACCTCAACATTCGCCTGCGCCACAAGGCCAAGGCCGATAATACGGCGGAATAGGCCACGCGCGGCTGAGCGTAAACCGCCTGCGCCGGCGCCCACGGGCGCCGGTGTTTTTGTCTTGCAAGGCAAGATACCCGACAGGAGACGTGCCATGACATCTGCCGCGCCGCAGGCCAGCACGCCGACCCTGCGCCTATTGGGCGTTGACCCCGGCTCGCGGATCACCGGCTATGGCGTGATCGATGTGCTAAACGGCAAGCCGCGCTACGTGGCAAGCGGCTGCATCCGTACCGGAGACGGGGCACTTGAGCAGCGCCTGGCACGCATTTACGCAGGACTTGCCAACGTTACCAGCGAGTACCGTCCGGACGATGCCGCCATCGAGCGCGTATTTCTGGCCAAAAACCCCGATTCTGCGCTCAAGCTGGGCCAGGCCCGCGGAAGCGCTCTGGTATGCTTGGCCAACCACGGCCTGGCAGTGGCCGAATACGCCGCCCGCCAGGTAAAACAGGCCGTCACCGGCCAGGGCGGGGCGGATAAAACACAGGTGCAGCACATGGTAACGGCAATGCTGCGCCTTTCCGCCACACCCCAGGAAGACGCCGCCGATGCGTTGGCGATTGCGCTGACCCATGCCTACGCTCAAAGCGGCCAGGTGCCCGTCAGCTCTTCTCGCAGCGCGCGCCGGCGCAGCGGACGCTGGCGGCTGTAGCGCAAAACGCGCTGGATAACGCAGTGAATACAGGACGCATATCATGATCGGACGTTTGACCGGGCAGCTTCAGGAAAAACAGCCGCCTTGGCTGTTGCTTGACGTCAGCGGCGTCGGCTATGAAATCGAGGCGTCGATGACCACGCTGGTCGCGCTGCCGGCCGTGGGCGAAACCGTCGTGCTCTACACCCATCTGACCGTGCGTGACGATGCCCACCTGCTGTACGGATTCATTCGTGAAGGCGAGCGGGCGCTGTTTCGCGCGCTGATCAAAGTCAACGGAGTGGGCCCCAAACTGGCGCTGGCGATCCTTTCGGGGATGGACGAAGATGCGTTCATGCGCTGCGTACACGACGACGATGCCAAGGCGCTGACCAAACTGCCCGGGGTCGGCAAGAAAACCGCCGAACGGCTGATCATCGAAATGCGTGATCGCTTTCCCGAATGGCAGCAGGGGGCGTCACCGCTGCCGCTGGAGGCCGCCGCATCCGTTTGCCAAGACACGCTCGCCGAGGCCGAAGCGGCGCTTATCAGCCTGGGATACAAACCCGGCGAAGCGGCCAAAATGCTTGCCGATCTGGATCCCGGCCAGACCACCGAAGCACTGATCAAAGCGGCGCTGACCCGGCGAATGGGCCGCTAACGCCGGCGCTTGCCTGCGCCATCCTTCATAAGTAGAGCGTCTTTATGATCGAGCATGACCGGCTGATTGCCGCCGAACCCGAACAGGGCGATATCAAAATCGACCATGCCATCCGCCCGCGGCATCTTGCCGATTACATCGGCCAGCCCCGGGTGCGTGAACAGCTCGAAATTTTTATCGGGGCCGCGCGGCTGCGCGAAGAAAGTCTGGATCACACCCTGGTGTTTGGCCCGCCCGGGCTTGGCAAAACCACGCTGGCCAACATCATCGCCGCGGAAATGGGCGTGGGGCTCAAGTCCACCTCCGGGCCGGTGCTTGAGCGTGCCGGCGATCTGGCCGCGATTTTAACCAATCTGGAGCCGGGGGATGTGCTGTTTATCGACGAAATTCACCGGCTTTCGCCGGTCGTCGAAGAAGTGCTGTATCCCGCCATGGAAGACTTCCAGCTGGATATCATGATCGGCGAAGGCCCCGCGGCGCGCTCGATCAAGCTTGATTTGCCGCGCTTTACCCTGGTGGGCGCCACCACCCGGGCCGGGCTTTTGACTTCGCCGCTGCGCGACCGTTTCGGTATCGTTCAGCGTTTGGAGTTTTATAATCTGGAAGAGCTTGCCACCATCGTGACGCGCTCGGCCAGGCTTTTGCAGGTAGCGGCAAGCGACGACGGCGCGGTGGAAATCGCCCGGCGTTCGCGTGGCACGCCGCGCATTGCCAACCGCCTGCTGCGCCGGGTACGCGACTATGCCGATATCAAAGGCGAGGGGCATATCAACGTAGCCATCGCGGACGCCGCGCTCAACATGCTCAACGTCGACCATCACGGCCTGGATCATATGGACCGCCGGCTGTTGCTTGCCATGATGGACAAGTTTGACGGCGGTCCGGTCGGCGTGGACTCCCTCGCAGCGGCCATCGGCGAGGAGCGCGATACCATTGAAGACGTCATCGAGCCTTATTTGATTCAGCAGGGGCTAATGATGCGCACGCCCCGCGGGCGCGTGGTAACCCGCCAGGCCTGGTCGCACTTCGGCCGCGCGCCCCATGAAGACGCCGTACAAGCGGCCGGGGAGGTACGCCCGTGAGCTGTCAGGACACGCATCAGCACCATACGTTCACGCTGCCGGTGCGCGTGTATATTGAGGACACCGACGCCGGCGGCATCGTCTATTACGTCAACTATCTCAAGTTCATGGAGCGCGCCCGCAGCGAGTGGCTGCGCGAGCGCGGTTTTACCCAAGCCTCGCTGCTGGCCGAGCAGATTCAGCTGGTGGTCTACCGGCTGGACTGCCACTATGCCCGTCCGGCCCGGCTTGACGACGCCCTGGCGGTGACCGCCAGCGTGGTAGCGCAGAGCCGCTGCCGCATGACGTTTGCTCAGGAAGTCTGGCATGACGACACCCAGCTGTGCTGCGCCAACGTCGAGATTGCCTGCCTGGACGCCCGCCGTATGCGGCCGCGCGCCTGGCCGGAAGCGCTTGCCGGGATTGCACAAGCAACGTGAAAATATCGCGCTGCCGGGCGTTTTCAGCGCTGCCAGCGTATAGACGCGTTACCCTAAAGCCTGCTGCAGGTCCGATCAGCACCACACTTTTCACCACCTGGAAAGAGGACGACCGTGAACGCTACCTCCCTGTCCATCCCTCATTTGATCGCCAACGCCAGCCCGGTGGTTCAGCTTGTGATATTGCTGCTCCTCGTCGGCTCGGTGTTTTCCTGGGTGGTTATTTTTCAGCGCAGCTTTGCCCTGCGCCGCGCCGGGAAAGCCCACAAGGCCTTTGAGGCTACCTTTTGGTCCGGGGTGGATCTTAACGATCTCTACGGCAATATTTCCGCCGATGACGCCCGCCAGGGCAGTGAGCACATTTTTCAGGCCGGATTTCGTGAATTTCACCGCCTGGCGCCTAAAACGCCGCGCGCCGATACGGTCCTGGAAGGCGTGCAGCGCAGCATGCGCGTAGCCTGGTCGCGTGAAGAAGAGCGCCTGAACCGCCATCTGGTTTTTCTCGCCACGGTTGCCTCGGCCAGCCCTTATATCGGCCTTTTCGGCACCGTGTGGGGCATTATGGGCTCGTTTCAATCGCTTTCCATGGCCCAACAGGCCACTCTTGCCACGGTCGCTCCCTGGATTGCCGAAGCGCTAATCGCCACGGCCATGGGCCTGCTGGCAGCGATTCCCGCCGTGATTTTCTATAACCGCCTGTCAAGCCGGGCCTCGCGCCTGCTGGGCGAGTACGAAAACTTTGCCGAAGAGTTCTACGCCATACTGCATCGCAATTTGCAGGGGCGCGGTGACGCCCCTGCCCGCTAAATCGGGAGATTTCCATGCAGGGACCTTTCAATCGCCGCGGCCGGCGCCGCCCGATGGCGGAAATCAACGTGGTACCGTTTATCGACGTGATGCTGGTACTGCTGGTCATCTTCATGATTACCGCCCCCATGCTCCATCAGGGCGTTGACGTGGCGCTGCCCCAGGCGTCCGCCGAGCCTATCGACACCCCGGACAACATCGAGCCGGTGATTGTCTCAGTCGACAAGGCCGGCGACTACTACATCACGCTGGGCGAGGACACCAGCGCCGTTGCGGCTGACGAACTCTCCCGCCGCGTCGGCGCTATCGTACAGCGTCGCCCTGAAACGCCGGTCATGGTGCGCGGCGATCGCCACGTCGCCTACGGCCAGGTAGTGGCGTTAATGACGACGCTGCAGCGCTCGGGCGTGGCCAGCGTCGGGCTGATGTCCGAGCCGAGTCGCGATGAGTAAGCGCGCCGCCAACCGCTATTTCTGGCCGACGGTATGGGCCGTGGCGCTGCATCTGGGGGTAGCGGCGCTGAGCCTGGTGACCCTGCCCCGGGGCGAAGCAACGCCCGAGTCTTCCGCTATTGTCCAGGCGAGACTGATCAGCACTGAAACCCGCACCGATAAAGCCCAGCAGGTTGAAGCGCCGCCGGCCGCTGCCGGCAATCAGCCAGCAAAACCGGCGCCCGAGCCGAGGTCCGAACCAGCCCCGCCAAAAGAGCAGAAGCAAAAGCTGGAGCAAAAAATCATCGACCAGGCCCGGGACATGGCCACACAGCGCAAGCAAAAAGCGCTGGAACAGGCCAAGGCCAGCGCCCGGGCCGAGGCCGAACGCCGTACTGAAAAAGCACGCCAAAAAGCCCGGGAAGCCGCCGAGCGCAAAAAAGAGCGTGCCCAAGCCGAAGCCCGGCGCAAGCGCGAAGCGGCTGAAAAGGCCGCAGCGGAACAAGCCGCCCAAGAAAAGGCCGAAAAAGCCCGCCAAAAGCGCGAAGCCGAAGAAAAACGCCGGCAAGCGCAAGCGGCCAAGGAACGCGCCGAGCAGCAAAAGCGCGAACGGGAAGCCGCCGAAGCGGCGCTGCAGCGTAAGCTTGAAGGCGAACAACAGGCCGCGGCCAAGGCGCGCCAGGCCGAAAAAGCCGCCAACAGCTTTATCGCCGTTGTGCGCAGCGCCGTCGAGCAGGCCTGGCGCATTCCACCGCGGGCTGGCGACCACATGCGTGCTACGGTCCGCGTGCGTCTGGGCCCCTCTGGCGAAGTGCTGGCCGCGACGGTGGCGCAGTCAAGCGGTAGCGACGGCTTCGACAATGCAGCGGTACAGGCCGTGGAAGCCGCCGCGCCGTTTGCCGAGCTTCTCGACCTGCCGCCGGCGCAGCAGGCTGAACTGCGCCGATTCAACCTACGTTTCACACCCGGAGAAATTCGCTGATGATAACGCCAGGATACCTTTCCCTGTGCCGCGCCGCACGGTTTGTGCAGATCGCCGTGCTGTTGGCTGTCGTACTGTTCAGCAGCGCGGCGAGCGCCAACCTGACCATCGAAATCACCCGGGGCAGCGATAGGGCCTTGCCCATCGGCGTAGTGCCGTTCGCCGGCGCCGAGGGCATGCCCGAAGACGTCGCACAGATTGTTCAAAATGATCTCAAACGCAGCGGCTATTTTGCCCCACTCGGCCGCGATGCCATGCTGGCCCGTCCGCATCGCGCCGACGATGTTGCCTTTGGCGAGTGGCGCTCGCTGGACGTGCGCTACCTGCTGGTCGGGCGCGCCGAATCCGCCGACGGCGGCTACCAGATTGCCTACGACTTGCTGGACATCAGCGGCGGCCGGCCGATGCTGCAAGAGCGCATCACCGCCAACGGCAATAGCCTGCGCGGGGCAGCACATCGCATCAGCGACGCCGTCTTTGAAGCCGTCACCGATATTCCCGGCGCGTTTTCTACCCGTATTGCCTACGTGACGTCAAAAGGCGTGGGCGAGCGCATCGATTACGGGCTTTACGTGGCCGATGCTGACGGCCATAACGGCCGCCGGGTGCTCCGCTCGGACGAGCCGATCATGTCACCGGCCTGGTCGCCGGACGGTGAAAAGCTGGCCTATGTATCGTTTGAAAGCCAGCGCCCGGCCATCTACGTGCAGCAGGTGGCCAGCGGCGAGCGCATCAAACTGACCGATTTCGAGGGCATCAACGGCGCCCCCGCCTGGTCGCCGGACGGGCGTAAGCTGGCCATGTCACTTTCCAAGGACGGCCAGCCGGAAATCTACGTGATGAACCTGGCCAACCGCAGCCTGCAGCGCCTGACGCACAATGCCAGCATCGATACCGAGCCTGACTGGGCCCCGGACGGACGCAGCCTGCTGTTTACCTCGGACCGCAGCGGCGGCCCTCAGCTGTATCGCTATCGTCTGGCCCGTGATCACGCCGAACGGCTGACTTTCACCGGCAAATACAACGCGCGGGGCCGCTTCGGGCCGGACGGTGAGCGAATTTTCATGGTCCACCGTTCCCGGGACGGCTATCAGATTGCGCGCCAGACGCTAGAATCCGGCCGGCTGGTGATCCTTAGCGAAACCACCCACGATGAATCACCAAGTATTGCGCCCAACGGCACCATGGTACTCTTTGCCACCCAGCAGGGCGGGCGAGGCGTGTTGAGTGCGGTCTCGGCCGACGGCCGCGCATCGTTTCGCTTGCCGGCAGCGCAGGGAGACGTGCGCGAGCCCGCGTGGTCACCGTTTTTCTAGCCCTCGTTTTGCCTTATCAAACTGTAGCCCAGGAGTGACACCATGTTTGCATCCATGCCTTCGCTAACGCCGCTGGCCCGCTCGCTTGCCGCGGCGCTGGCTATCGCGGCCGTGGCCGGCTGCTCTACCGGCGCGACCCAAACGGGGGCGTCCGGTAACGCCACCCATGATGACAGCGCCTACGGTGGCAGTGCCCAGAGCACCGCTGCCGGCACTGCAGGCGCCGGCACCGGCACCGGCAGCCAGTACGGTTCAGGCACCGGCGCGGTCGGTCAGCAGGCTGATGCGCGTATCCCCGAGGTACGCACTATCTATTTCGACTTTGACCGCGATACCATTAAAGACGAATACGAATCCGTGGTCATGGCCCATGCCCGCTATCTGCGCGCCAACGACGACACCCGCATCATCCTGAAAGGCCACACCGATGAACGCGGCACGCGTGAATACAACCTGGCGCTGGGCGAGCGCCGGGCCAACGCCGTCAAGCGTTTTTTGCGCGTGCAGGGCGTTTCCGGCTCCCAGGTAAACGTGGTCAGCTATGGAGAAGAGCGCCCGGCAGCGCGCGGGCAGGGGGAAGCCGCCTATACCAAAAACCGCCGCGTCGAGTTCACCTATTAAGCGAGCTTAAGACGCGGCGCCAAAGCGCTTAGCGTTCAGGCCTTTTGGCCGTTTCTTATCGCGCCCAGGAGCCTTCATGAAACCAAGTCATCTGTCGATGCGACCACTGCACTGCCTGATGCTGGCCGTTGCCGTCTGGCCGGTATGTACCCTGGCCCAGCAGCCGGCGGCCCAGCATCTTTCCGGCTCGCCGGACGGGTTTTACGACCAGACCGAAACGCGCCGTTCGCCGGGCAGCCTGGTGCTTTTCAATCAGATACAAGAGCAGCAGCGCGAACTAAAAGAGCTGCGCGGCGGCATTGAAGAGCTGCGCCACGCGTTGGAAAAGCTGCGCCGCCAGTCGCAAAAGCGCTATCTGGACCTTGATCAGCGGCTGGCCAACACCACCGGCGCTGGGGCTGCGGCGTCGCAAGAGGCATCGACAACCTCAGAAACATCGGCAAACGAGGCGTCCGCGCCAGACGCACAGGCCAAAAGCGACGCGGCCGGGCAAAGCGATCGCCCAGCGCAGAGCAGCCAGGCGGCTGACAAGCAGGCGCAAAAGGCGTATCAAACGGCTTTTGCCCACGTTCAAGCCCGAGAGTTTGATCAGGCCATTACCGCGTTTCAGCAGTTTGTCAGCGACTATCCGGATACCCGGCTGACGCCCAACGGCTATTACTGGCTGGGGGAACTGTATGCCGCAGGTGATCAGCTGGACGCCGCCGACCAGGCCTTTACCCGGGTGATCGAGCAGCACACCCAGAGCAGCAAAATGCCCGATGCCATGTATAAGCTGGGCTTGATGAAAGCGCGGCAGGGAAACATCGAGCGCAGCCGCGAGCTGCTTGAGCAGGTTCAGCAAGACTATCCGCAGAGCAGCGCCGCCGGGCTTGCCAGCGACTATTTGCGCCAATCGGCCGATTAAGGCGCGCCGTTTTCAAGTACTGCCTATCGTTTAAGGATTATTATGCACTGTCACATCGACTACCGGCCGGCAGCGGATCTGCTGCAAGGGCGCACGATCCTGGTGACCGGGGCAGGGGACGGCATCGGCCGCGCCGCGGCGCTGGCCTATGCCCGCCACGGTGCCACCGTTATTCTGCTGGGCCGCACCATTGCCAAGCTGGAGAGTACCTACGACGCCATTGAGCAGGCCGGCGGGCCACAGCCGGCGATTTTCCCGCTCAACCTGGAAGGAGCCACCCACAGCGACTATCTAGATATGGCCGAAACGCTTTATCAGGAGTTTGGGCGTCTGGACGGCATTTTGCACAATGCCGGACTGCTGGGTCGCATCACGCCTTTCGAGCAGTACAACCCCGAGCTCTGGGCGCAGGTCATGCAGGTCAACGTCACAGGCCCGGTGTGGATGACCCAGGCGCTGCTGCCGCTGCTCAAGGAATCCAGCGACGCCTCGGTCGTGTTCACGTCTTCCGGGGTGGGGCGCAAGGGGCGCGCGTACTGGGGAGCGTATGCGGTGTCCAAGTTTGCCACCGAAGGCTTTATGGAAGTGCTGGCCGATGAAATGGAAAATCAGCACGCCATTCGCGTCAATACGCTAAACCCCGGGGCTACGCGCACCCAGATGCGGCGCACCGCGTTTCCCGGCGAAGATCCAGAGGCGCTGCGCACGCCTGACGATATCATGCCCACCTACCTGTGGCTGATGGGCCCGGACAGCCAGGGCGTCAGCGGCGAAAAGATCGACGCTCAGCCGCCGCGCCAGTAGCACCGGCGCCGGCTCGGCGCCGGCGCCTTCGCGCTATGCGCCGCTCAGGGCTTTTACCAGGGCCGCGCAGTCGTCAAACCAGAGATCTGCCGGCCACTGGCGGTAGTCGTCCTGTTCGTCGATGTAGCCGTAGCCCACGGCGACGGCGGTCATGCCTGCGGCTCTGGCGGCTTCCATATCGCGCAGGTGGTCGCCGACGTACCAGCAGTCTTCAGGCTTTATTGCCAGCTGCCTGGCGGCTTCCCACAGCGGCTCCGGGGCAGGCTTTTTGACCGGCAGATCGTCAGCGCACAGCAGCGCGCCGGGGCGCAGGGCCAGCGTTTCGATCAGCGGTGCGGCGTAGCGCCGGGGCTTGTTGGTGACAATTCCCCAGGGGCGCCGCTCGCGGTGCCAGCCGGCAAGCCAGAGATCCAGCGGTGCAAAAACCCGGCTGTGAATGGCAAGCGCCTGCTCATAGGCTGCCAGCAGCACCGCGCGTGCGCCATCGTGGGCCGGATGATCAGCGCCAAGCCCCAGCGCCAGCGTCACCAGGGCGCTGCCGCCGTTGGATACCTGGCCGCGAATGACGTCAAACGGCAAAGGATCAAGGCCGTGATAGCGACGCAGCGCGTTGGTGGCAGCGGCGAGGTCCGGGGCGGTATCCACCAGCGTGCCGTCGAGGTCGAAAAGAACGGCTCTGGGCAGGGCAGGCCTCACGCCTCGTCTTCCTGTTTACGGCAGGCCATCATGTAGTTGACCGAAACATCGCGCGGCGCCAGCCGGTAGCGCCGGGTCAACGGGTTATACGTCAGGCCGGTCTGTTCGCTGACGTCCAGCCGGCTTTGCCGGCACCAGGCGGCCATTTCCGACGGGCGAATGAACTTGGCGTAGTCGTGCGTGCCCCGGGGCAGCAGGCCGAGAATATACTCGGCGCCGACAATCGCCAGCGCTCGGGCCTTGGGCGTGCGGTTCAGCGTCGAGAAAAATGCCTGCCCACCCGGACGCAGCAGGCGGCTGCAGGCGGCGATGATGGATGCCGGGTCGGGCACGTGCTCCAGCATTTCCATGCAGGTCACCACATCGAACTGACCGGGCATTTCCTCGGCGAGCGCTTCTACTGCCACGTGCCGATAGTCAATACGCACGTCGCTTTCCTCGGCGTGGCGCCGCGCGGCTTCCAGCGGCGCTTCGCCCAGGTCGATCGCCGTCACTTGCGCCCCGCGGTGGGCCATCGACTCGCTCAGGATGCCGCCTCCGCAGCCCACGTCCAGCACGCGCTTGCCGGCCAGTCCGGCGCGGGCGTCGATAAAATCCAGCCGCAGCGGGTTGATGTCGTGCAGCGGCTTGAAGTCGCCCTCGCGGTCCCACCAGTGATCGGCCAGCGCTTCAAACTTGGCAACTTCCGCGGCGTCGACGTTGCCGCGCGGGGCATCCTGGGTTTTGGCGTGCATGTAGCGCCTCCTTGTGGGCAGTGTGTCGTGTATGATGATCATTCTACTCACTCACGGACCGGAAAGCATGACCGGTAAGCACGATTAAGGACCGCTATGATTCGCAAGGCTGTACTGCCCGTCGCCGGATTCGGCACACGTTGTTTGCCCGCGTCGAAGGCGATCCCCAAGGAGATGATCACCGTGGTCGATCGCCCGGTGATCCAGTATGTGGTGGAAGAAGCCATAGCGGCCGGTATCAGCGAGATTGTGCTGGTCACCAGCGCCAGCAAAAGTGCCATCGAAAACCACTTTGACACCCACGCCGAGCTTGAGGCCAGCCTGGCGGCCAAGGGCAAGCAGGCGCTGCTGGAAAGCATCCGCGATATCATTCCTGACGACGTTAATATCATCAGCGTACGCCAGGGCAAGCCGCTGGGGCTGGGGCATGCCGTGCTCTGCGCGCGCCCGGTCATCGGCGACGACGAGCCCTTTGCCGTGCTGCTGCCGGACGTGCTGGTCGATGAGGCCGAGCGCGGCGGCGCAGCGGGCAGCGATCTGTGCGGCATGCTGGCGGCGTTCGAGCACAGCCGCCAGGCCCAGCTGATGGTGGAAGAGGTCGACTGGGCACACGTCGAGCGTTACGGCATCGTCGCCCCGACAGGCACAATACCGGCCCCCGGCGCGGCCGCGGCGGTAGCCGGCGTGGTGGAAAAGCCCGCGCGTGAGCAGGCGCCGTCGAATCTGGCGGTGATCGGCCGCTATGCGCTGCCCGGCGAAATTTTCCCGCTGCTGGCGGCCACCGCGCCCGGCGCCGGCAACGAGATCCAGCTGACCGACGCCATCGAGTCGCTGCGCCGCCGTCGCGGCGTTCAGGCCTACCGCATGCAGGGCGTCACCTATGACTGCGGCCAGCCGCTTGGCTATCTGGAAGCCACGCTGGCCTACGGGCGTCGTCATCCGACGCTGGGCGATGACGTTTGCGCCCTGATGGCGCGCTACCGGGGAGCATAGCCGTGCGAGTGCTGGTGTATGGCAGTGAACTCAGTGCGGCCACCGCAGCGGCGGCGTTGGCCTGGGTAGGGCACCGGGTCACCTGGCTGCCCCATGCCGATCAGCCCTGGTCCACCTTGCGAGACGCCGACTGGCTGCGCCGGGAGCCCCAGCTTTTCGCTCAGCTGGAGCAAAGCCTGGCCAACGGGCACCTTGCCCTGGTGGACAGCGTCGAATCCCTTCCCGCCGTGGACACGCTCTGGCTTGGTCTTTCTCCTTCTCAGCGCGAAGACGCCGGGGCGCTTTTGCGCCAGCCGGCGGTTCACGGCAACGAACGGCTGATGCTGGTCAATAACGCCACCTTTCCCGTGGGCGAAACCGAGCGTTTGGAGCAGTGCCTGGGCGCCCCCCACATCGGCGTGGCCCTGCCCGACATGCTGGAAGAAGGCCGCGCGTGGGCGACGTTTACCCGGCCCACGCGCTGGCTGCTGGGCTGCGACGACCCTTACGGTGAGCGCCAGGTGCGCGAGCTGCTGCGCGCCTTCAACCGGCGCAGCGAGGTATTTCAGCGGATGCCGCGCCGCGCCGCTGAGCTGACCAAGCTTGCGATCAACGGCATGCTCGCCACTCGCATCAGCTATATGAATGAAATTGCCGGCCTGGCCGATACCCTCGGCGTTGACGTTGAGCACGTGCGCCAGGGCATGGGCGCTGACACGCGCATCGGCTTTGAATACCTTTATCCGGGCTGCGGCTTTGGCGGGCCAAGCTTTTCCCGGGATCTGATGCGGCTGGTCGACGTGCAGTCCTCCAGCGGACGCGCCTCGGCACTGCTCGATCGGGTCATGGACATCAACGAGCAGAAAAAAGAAACCCTGTTTCGCAAGCTTTGGTCGCATTTCGGCGGCGAGCTGCAGGGCAAAACCATCGCGATCTGGGGGGCGGCGTTCAAGCCGGGCACCGCACGCATCGACCACGCCCCGGTGCTCACCCTGCTTGAAGCCCTCTGGGCCCAGGGAGTGCAGGTCAGGCTGCACGATCCCGCCGCGATTCCCGCGCTGCTCGATGCCGTCGGTGAGCGTGATGACCTGACGACATTCACCGCAGATCCGTACCAGGCGTGCGACGGTGCCGACGCGCTGATGCTGGTAACCGAGTGGAAAACCTACTGGAACCCGGACTGGCACCGCCTGGCCTGCACGTTACGCGCTAAACTGGTACTGGACGGGCGCAATATTTATGATCCCGGCTTTGTTGCAAGCTGCGGGCTTTTTTATCGGGGTATTGGCCGGCGTGCAGATCCCTGAAGCGGTGTTTGCGACCTGTTGACGCCCGGTTATTTCATGAAAAGCGCACCATGGCCGTAAGGAGTGCCCATGTCAGATGCCTCTGCCTTTTCGCGCATCGTCCCTGACGTTGATCAGAGCCTGAGTTCCCAGCACCTGCGGCAGCGCCCGCCCAAGCCGCGCCTGTGGCCGCTGTGGCTGATGATCGTCACGCTGACGGCAGCCACGGTGGCGTTAGCCGGCGGCGCCTGGCTGGAGCGCGAGCGGCTGTTGGGGGAGCTGGAGCGCGTGAGCGGCGAAGTCTCCAACCTGCACGCGCGGCTGGCCGCGGATGACAGCGATGTACAAGACAAGATAGCCTTGGTACAAGCGCAGGTACGCACGCTGTTCCAAGAGCAAGAGCAGCTCTCAATGCGCTTTAACGCCACCCGCGACGAGCTGCTGACGCTGATCCCGGCAAGCGATGACAGGGTCTCCGCCGATGCCATTGAAGCCCTGCTGACGCAGGTGAAAAAGCAACAAGAGGCGGCCGGCCTGCGAGATGATCAGCTAACTGCGCTTAGCGAATCGCTTGCGGCGCTGGAGCGCAGCGCGGAAAGCGAACATCGGCGGCTCAGTGAGCGCATGGAAACGCTTTTCGCGGACGCAGGCACCTTTCGCCAGCGGCTTGATACGCTGGAAAACGAAGTGCGCCAGCTACGCCAGTCGCAGCTGGCGCTCAGCGCCCAGCTGGAAATGCTGCGCTAGCCGATGCGCGCCTGACCGATCAGAACACCCAGGATACCCGTGATGGAACCACCCCCCCACCGCCATAATGCCGGCCGGATTGCGCGCTATGCAGCGCTGCCGCTGCTTTGTGTTGCGCCGCTGGCGTTTGCTCTGGATACCGCTATCGACGGTGTTGAAGGCGAGGTCAAGGCCAACATCGAAGCGTATCTGCAAAACATAGAGGCTACCGAATACACCCCTGAGCGTTTGGCCAGCGAGATCAAGCGGCGCAGCGGCGAGGCCATGCGCGTGTACGGCTATTATGAACCTGACATCAGCGTCACCGTGGATACAAAGGGCACGCCCGCACAGCCGAAGGACCGTCCCGGCCAGCAGGATGATAAAAAGCCGGGCGGTAAAAAAAGCGTGCGCATCAAGGTGGCCCCCGGCGAGCAGGTCCGAATTGAAACCCTGGCGATTCATCTGGAAGGCGACGCTCGCAACGACCCGCCGTTTCGCCGCGCGGTGGAGGCGTTTCCATTGGCACAGGGAGATCCGCTGCGCCACGCCCCGTGGGATACGCTAAGCAGTCGCCTTTCGGCAAAGGCGCTTGAGCGCGGCTATTTCGATTGGCGTTTTGCGCAGCAGCGCATGGAAGTGCGTCCGTACCGGCAAAGCGCGCGGCTGTATCTGGATTTCGACAGCGGCCCGCGCTATCGCTTCGGCGAGGTGGTCATCAGCGGTAGCCATATTCAGCCCGATCGGCTTGAGGCCATACGCACGTTTGCGCCGGGCGAGCCGTATCTGGCGCGCTCGATTGCTGAATATAACCAGCGCCTGGCCGAAACCGGCTGGTTCGGCTCGGTCACGGTGCGCCCCCGGCTGGATAGCGCTCAAGAGCTGGCCATAACGCCGGCGTCGCAAGGGCAAAGCTGGTGGCATCAGGCCACAGGCAGCACCGCCGCCAAAACGCAGCAGCTCGCACGTAGCGCGCTGGGTAGCGCGATGCAACTACATCGTCGCCGCAATACCCGCCTGCCGATTGATGCCGTGGTGACCCCGGCCAAGCGCCACCAGTTCGAAGCCGGCGTAGGCTATGCCACCGATGTCGGGCCGCGCCTGCGCTTTTCCTGGGATCAGCCCTGGATCAACCGCTACGGCCACAGCCTCAACCACGATCTTTACCTGTCGGGCCCCGAGCAGCGTTTTTCCGGCGTCTACGAAGTGCCGCTGGCCAACCCGCTGCGCGACAGCTACCGCCTGCAGTACGGCATTAAAAACCGCGACGACGGCGATACCAACTCCCTGGAAGGCACCGTGGAGCTGGCCCGCCGCTGGCAGTTCGACAACGACTGGGTACAGTCGGTGTATCTGCGCACCACCTATGAAGACTTCACCCAGGGCGGCGAGAGCGAAAAAGTCCTTATCTACTATCCCGGTATTCAATGGACGCGCACCCGCACGCGCGAGCAGCGCTTTCCCGTCTGGGGGGATCGCCAGCAGCTCTCGCTTGAGTATTCGGATACGGCCTGGGGCTCGGACGCGCAGTTTTTCCGCCTGACCGGCGATACCCAGTGGATTCGCACGCTGGGCGAGAAAAATCGCTTTGTGGGCGGTCTTGGCGTCGGCGCCATCGAAACCGACGACTTTGCCATGATTCCCCCGTCGCTGCGCTTTTTCGCCGGCGGCGACAACAGCGTGCGCGGCTACTCCTATGAAAGCCTGGCGCCGCGCAACGACAAAGGAAAACTGCGCGGCGGCCAGCAGATGGTGACCGCAAGCGCCGAATATCAGCGTAACGTCACCGGCAACTGGTGGGGGGCCGCCTTCGTTGACACCGGCGACGCCTTTGACAGCTGGGCCCCGGATGATCTGAAAACCGGGGCCGGGCTGGGCGTGCGCTGGGTCTCGCCGGTAGGGCCGGTGCGCTTTGACGTGGCCCACCCGTTTGACGATGACGACGACAGCTGGCGAATCCACTTCTCCATCGGACCGGAATTTTAGGAGGCGTAGTGCCTGATACTTCCCCCACGCCGGCCGGCCGCCGGCGGATGAACGGCAAACAGCGCCTCGGCGGTTTTGCCTGGGCGCTGCTGCGCCTTTGTTTTTGGCTGCCGCTGTGGCTTTTGGCCTTGCTGATGCTTGTGCTGGGGCTGGTGCTTGCACCGTTCGGTACCGGCTTTTTGCTTTCCCAGGCAGAAAAACGCGACCTGATAAGCGTCGAGCAGCACCAGGGCGGGCTGCTCGACGAGTTTCGCCTGCAGGGCTTTGCCATGGACGCGTTCGGCGTGCAGGCTCGGATCGACGAGTTTGAGCTGGCCTGGGCGGATGACTGCCTGCTTTCCGGCCGGCTGTGCCTGAATACGCTGCGCGTGGCAGGCGCGGACATTCGCTTGTCTCCGTCGGACAACAGCGCACCCCCGCCCGAACCGGAAAAGCGGCCGGCATCGGCCGGCGCAGTAGCCCTGCCGTTTCCCGTGGCGCTGCGCCAGCTGGTGCTCGACGACGTCAGCGTGCAGCTGGGTAACGGCACTCGCCTGAGCTGGGCGCATTTCGAGACCGCGGTCAACGCCGAAGGCAACCAGATCACGGTATCGCCCACGACGTGGGACAAGCCCCGGCTTTATTTGCCGCCCAGCCCCGGCGTACGCTTGACCCGGAACGTGGATACCCCGCTTTACGCCGAAGGCATCGATGCCGCACTGGCGCTGCAAAAACCCTCGAAAGCGCCGCCGAATACCGGCGAAGACGCATCAACAAAAGCGCGACCTCTTGATGAAGCCCTTGCCGCGCGTACGCCCATCGAGCTGCCGGCGATACAGCTGCCGATCAACGTCGCACTGGAGCAGCTGGCGGTCGACGACTTTGTCGTCAGCGGCGCGGCGGCCTACACGGTCAACGAACTGCGTTTAGGGCTTGAAGGCAACGGCGATGAGCTAACGCTCACCCGGTTCAATCTGGTCACGCCGGATGCCCGCGCCCGACTGGACGCAAGTACCACGCTGAGCCGCACCTATCCGCTGTCGGCCGACTTGCACGTCGTGCTGTTTTTGCCCGAGCTGATGCCTGAGCTTAGCGGCGAAGAGCTGACCCTTGGGCTTTCCGGGGCGCTGGACGACCTGCACGCCGAACTCAACGCCAGCGGTACGGTCAACGCAAGCTTTACCGCCAATGCTAATCTCCTGGCCCCGACCGTACCGTTCGAGCTGCAGGTGCAAAGCGAGTCGCTGCAGTGGCCGCTGCCGCCCCGCGGCGCCGAGTCCGGCCCTGCATCTGAATCGGCGCCGCAGTTGCAGGCCACGCCGTATCGGCTGCGCTCGCTGGATCTTTCCGCCAGCGGCAGCCTGGATGGCTACCGGACGAAACTGACGTTTCAGGCCGAAGGGCCAAGCGTGCCGCCAACGAACGTAGCCCTCACCGGCAGCGGCGATATCACGCATTTTGCCTGGGCGCCGCTTGAAGTGGACACCGGAGACGGCCGCCTGCAAAGCCGCGGCCGGGTCGAGTGGCTAACACCGTTCAATGCCGAGGCCACCCTGGCGCTGGAGGACATCAATCCGCAGACGTTTGTTGAATCGCTGGAAGGTCGACTAAGCGGCAGCGCCGAATTCAACCTGCGCCAGACAGGCGATCAGTGGACGATTAACGTGCCGGGGATCAACGTTGACGGCACGCTGCAGGGCTATCCGCTGACGCTCGACGCCGCGCTTGACGCCGACAGCCGCCTGAACATGAACATTCGCCGGCTGGCGTTTGCCCAGGGCAACAACCGGCTGACCGCCAGCGGCCAGGTAAGCCAGGACGCGCTCGACCTTGACGCCGATATCAATCTTGGCGAGTTGGAAAGCATTTCTACCGAGCTGGCCGGCACGCTGACCGGGGCTGTCACCGCTCGTGGCAGCGTGTCCGCGCCTCAGATCCAGGCCGACCTGCGCGGCGATGCCCTCCGTTTTGCCGGCAACCGGCTGCGCCAGCTGCGCCTCGATGCCGAGGTGCGCGGCATCGATGATCCGGCGATGGACATAGCGCTCGAGCTTGCCGACCTGCAGGCCGGCGGCCAGTCGCTGGAAAACGTCGTGCTTGAGCTTGCCGGCAAGCTCTCAAAGCACCGGCTGACGCTGGATGCCCGCGGCGGTGAAGGCAACGACATGCTGAACCGGGCGCGTCTGGCGCTGAACGGCGGCCTTGATCAGGCGCGCAGCCGCTATCAGGGCACGCTTTCCACGCTTCGCGCGGATGCCAGCGCCGGTGACGTGCGCCTGGAAGCGCCGCTGGACATTCGCTACGCCATAAACACCGGCGAGGCTCGGCTGTCGCCGTTCTGTTTGCGGCGTGCCCAGGGTGGCGCGCTGTGTTCATCCGAGCCTTTGACGGCCTCGGCGGATAAAGGGCAGGCGGCTTTCGCTCTGCGCGACGTGCCCATGGATGCCGCCGAGCCGTTTTTGCCCGACGGCTGGCAGCTAAGTGGCGATACCACCGCAGATATCGAAGCGTCCTGGTCGGCGGGCGGCGAGCGCTTTGCCGCAAGCGGCCAGGTGCGCAGCGACGCCTCGATCACGGCACGCAACGACTACGGCCAGCCGGTGGAGCTGCCGCGGCTGACCCTTGACGCCAACCTCAGCGCCGATACCGCGCAGGCGGGGGGCAACGTGACGCTGTCTTTTGCCGAAGCCGGCGAGGCCCGGCTGGACGTCACCGTGAACGACCCGCTGGGGAGCGGTAGCCTGAGCGGGGCGCTGGCGCTGGACGATATCTCGCTGACTCCCTACCGGCCGCTGGTGGTGGGCATGTCGCAGCTGGCCGGCCGCCTTGACGGCCGGATCAATATCGCCGGCTCAACGCAAAACCCCGACCTGCAAGGCGCGCTGCAGCTCACCGGAATCAACGTTGCCGGACCGGATATTCCGGTCACCGTCCCGGACGGGGAAGTCAAGGTGTCGTTCAACGGCGAACGCGGCACTATTGACGGCTTTCTGGCCGCCGAGCGCGGGCGCTTGAACATCAGCGGCGATGCTGCGTGGCCCAGCGGCGATGCCTGGCGGGTCAACGTCGATCTTGACGCGCCCTCGCCGCTACGGGTGGCGCTGGCGCAGTTTGGCCGGCTGGAAGCCTCGCCGGATATTCGCATTCGGATCAATCCCGAGCGGCTGCAAGTGCGTGGCGACGTCAATGTACCCTGGGCGCGTCTGGAGGTTGGTGAGATCCCCGCATCGGCCACAACGCCCAGCGCCGATGAGGTCATCATCACCGAGCGCGAAGACGAGAAAGCCAAGCGCCGCGCCGAAAAGCCTGATACGCCAAGCGCCGCCGACGAGCTGCAAAGTGCCGGCATGGCCACCGACGTACGCCTGACGGTGACGCTGGGCGAGGATATGCAGCTGGCCGCCTACGGGCTGGAATCGGGCCTTGCCGGCTCGCTGGAAGTGCGCCAGGACAACGGCGGGCTGCAGCTTTTCGGCGATGTCAGCCTGGTGGACGGGCGCTTCAAGGCATTCGGCCAGGATCTGTTAATCCGCCGGGGCAAGATCTATTTCAGCGGGCCGCCGGGGCTGCCGTCGCTGGATTTCGAGGCCATCCGCAACCCGGAGGTCACCGAAGATGACGTGGTGGCCGGGGTGAAGGTTACCGGCATTGCCGCCGAGCCCAATATTGCCATTTTTGCCGAACCGGCCATGAATGAAACCCGGGCACTGTCCTATCTGCTGCGCGGTCGTGCGCCGGACGCCTCCGGCGGCGGCGTGGACACGGCGCTGACGACCGCTCTCATCGGTATGTCCCTGGGGCGCGCCGGCGGCGCGGTCGGCTCGGTAGGTGAGGCGTTTGGCATTGATGATCTGACCCTGGATACCACCGGCGCCGGCGAGAGCAGCCAGGTCGCGGTAAGCGGGCAGCTCAGCGACAAGCTGCGGGTCAGCTACGGCGTCGGGATATTTTCACCGATTGCCGAGCTCACCCTGCGGTATACCCTGTGGCGCGACCTGTACCTGGAGGCCGTTTCCGGGGCCAATCAGGCGGTCGATCTGATTTATCAGTTCAGCCGCGAGGGCAATCCGAAAACGCTGCAAAACAACGGCAGAAGCGACACAATCCAGCCCAAAAGCGACTGAAAAAGCGAAGGAGTCAAACGCCATGACGTTATTTGCCGGCGCCCTGAAGGGGCGCGATACGCCGATCAGCACCAGCGACACCCATGCGGTCAACGGCCGCTCGCTGCATCCGCCGTTTCCTCAAGCGTGCGAGGTCATCGTGCTGGGCATGGGCTGCTTTTGGGGTGTGGAGCTGCTTTTCTGGCAGCAGCCGGGCGTGTTTGTCACCGCCGCCGGCTACGCCGGTGGCCAAACGCCCCATCCAACCTATGAAGAAACCTGCACCGGCCGCACCGGGCACGCAGAAGTGGTGAAGGTGGTGTACGACCCTGCAGTCGTCAGCATCGACACGCTGCTGAAAACGTTTTGGGAAAACCACGATCCCACCCAGGGCAATCGGCAGGGCAACGATATCGGTTCGCAGTATCGTTCCATTATTCTGACCACACGTCAGGCCCAGAAAAACGCCGCAGAGCAAAGCGCGGCGGCGTTTCAGGCCTCACTTAGCGCGGCCGGGCGCGGTGACATCACCACGGAAATTCGTCCGCTGGCGCAGTTTTACTACGCTGAGGGCTACCATCAGCAGTATCTGGCGAAAAATCCCGGCGGCTACTGCGGCCTGAAAGGAACCGGGGTGCGCTGTCCCACGGCCTAGCAGACACCGCCGGGCGGCAAGCGGGCAGGGCGGCGTCATTCGCTGGGATGCAAACGATCAATGCGGTAGAGGGTTTCAACCTGATCCAGGCCGGAAACGGTGCAGTTGAGGTTTTTTACCCGTCCGTCGCTGAGCCCGTAGACCCAGCCGTGAACCGCGACGTCTTCACCGCGCTGCCAGGCCCGCTGCAAAATCTTGGTGCGACATAGGCTGTTGACCTGCGCTTTGACGTTAAGCTCGCACATGCGATCCACCTGTTCGGCGGCAGGCAGGTGGTCCAGCGATTCGCGATGGCGGTTGTACAGTTCGCGTACCGAATGCAGCCAATAGTCCACCATGCCGCATTCACCGCCTTCAATCGCCGCTTTGATGCCGCCGCAGCCGTAATGCCCAACGATCAGGACGTGCTTGACCTTGAGCACGTCCACTGCGTATTGCACAACGGATAGCGCGTTCATGTCGGTATGGTTGAGCAGGTTGGCCACGTTGCGGTGGACAAACACTTCCCCCGGCGGCAGGGCAATAATCTGGTTGGCGGGTACCCGACTATCCGAACAGCCGATCCACATGTAGTCGGGGTTTTGCTGGCGAGACAGGCGAGCAAAATAGTCGGGGTCTTCTTTACAGATATGCTCGGCCCATTCGCGATTATTATCCAGAAGGTGATTTAGCGAGTCTGGCATGAAAGTCTCGGGTCGTATTTCCGTCGGTGGGTGATTGACAAAACGTCACTCGGTCAGCGATTGAAAGCGCGCAAGCCGCGGGCGTATGGCGCCCGGAAATCCCGTGACGACACTCGCCTGCGCTGCTAGCGTATCAGCACGTATGACGGCCGGATCGGCACTCGCCACGCTACCGTTTATCATTGACAGTGCTTTTGCACAGGAGCCCATAATGGCAGATGCAGCATCCTATGAGTATGACCTTTTTGTTATCGGTGCCGGCTCGGGCGGCGTGCGCGCGGCGCGCACAGCCGCCGCAGAAGGCGCGCGTGTGGGAATCGCGGAAGACCGCTACCTGGGCGGTACCTGTGTCAACGTGGGCTGCGTGCCAAAAAAGCTGTATTCCTATGCCGCGCATTTTCACGACAGTTTCGACGATGCGGCAGGCTTTGGCTGGGAGCTGGATACCCCGGCCCGGTTTAACTGGGCCACTCTGCGGGAAAACAAAAAAGGCGAAATAAAACGGCTTAACGGTATCTACCAGCATCTTCTGGATAAAGCCGGCGTGGCCTTGTTCAACGCGCGAGCCACGGTGGTCGATGCGCATACGGTCATGCTGGTAAGCGACCAGGGCGAACAGCATATTACGGCTGCGAAAATTCTAGTGGCCACCGGCGGCTGGCCTTGGGTGCCGGACTTTCCCGGCTGTGAGCACGTCGTCGACTCCAACCGAGTTTTTGATCTGGAAACCTTTCCCGAGCGTTTTCTGGTGCTGGGCGGTGGCTATATCGCCGTGGAGTTTGCCAGCATCTTCAACGGCCTGGGCAGCGAGACGCATCTGATTTATCGGCGTGATCTGTTTCTGCGCGGCTTTGACCACGAGGTGCGCGCGTTCACGCGAGACGAAATGCAGCGCAAGGGCACCCACCTGCATTTCAACGTCAATATCGCGCAAATCGACAAAAGCGAAAGCGGCTATCGCGTAACGCTCACCGACGGCAAGGTGCTGGAAGTGGACGCCGTGCTCGCCGCCACCGGACGCCATGCCAATATCCAGGGGCTGGGGCTTGATACGCTGGGGATTACCCTCAACGCGCACGGCAAGATTCCGGTCAACGAGCGCTTTGAAACCGCAGTCCCGTCAATACTTGCGCTGGGCGATGTCATCGACGGCCCGGAATTGACCCCGGTGGCGCTGGCCGAGGCCATGCAGCTGGTGGCCAGCCATTTTTCCCAGAGCGCACCGCAGCCGCTGGATTATTCAAGCATTCCTACCGCCGTATTCTGCCATCCCAACATTGCAACCGTAGGCCTGTCTGAAGAAGAGGCCCGCGAACGGCACAGCGATATTCGCGTTTATGCCACGAACTTTCGCGCCATGCAGCATACGCTGTCCGGCAGCGGCGAGCGCACACTGATGAAGCTTGTGGTAGACGATGCCACCGACGTGGTGATCGGCGCGCACATGGTCGGCGACAGCGCCGGTGAGCTAATTCAGGGCATCGCTATTGCCGTACGCGCCGGCCTCACAAAAGCCGACTTTGACCGCACCGTGGGCATTCATCCCACCAGTGCCGAAGAGTTTGTCACGCTGCGTACTCTAAGCCGGCGCTGAACTATAGAGCTGAACTATAGATCTTAACTATAAACTGTAATTATGGAAAAAGGCATAGTGAATAATTGCACTTTTGAATTTGCAAAAAGCGGCTGTTACCATGGCCGCAATCTCGCAACCGCAAACGTAACGACATGAGCAAACCTATACAGCCGTTTACTCCCTCTGCTGATCTTGTGCGGCCTACCGTGGCTGACGCCGTAGTGGGCCGCACGGAAATGCCGCTGTTTATCCGCAAGCCCAACGCGGAAGACGGCTGGGGTATTTACGAGCTGATCAAGTCCTGCCCGCCGCTGGACGTTAACTCAGGCTACGCCTATCTTTTGCTTGCTACGCAGTTTCGTGATACGTGTGCGGTAGCGACCAATGAAGAAGGCGAAGTGGTGGGCTTTGTTTCCGGCTACGTCAAGGATAACGCGCCGGATACCTACTTTTTGTGGCAGGTCGCAGTCGGAGAGAAAGCCCGGGGAACCGGGCTTGCCCGCCGGCTGATAGAGGCCATCATGACGCGTCCGGAACTTGACAGCGTACATCATCTCGAAACCACGATTACCCCGGATAATCTGGCTTCCTGGGGGCTGTTTCGTCGCCTGGCAACGCGCTGGCAGACGCCGCTTAACAGCCGCGAATATTTCTCGACCGAGCAGTTGGGAGGTGAGCATGATCCGGAAAACCTTGTACGTATCGGTCCTTTCCAGACCAGTGCCATCTAGGCATTGCCCCGATTGACACAGCCGGTGCGGGTTTGTCATCGCACAGCGGGTCTACGACACCCGCAGCGGCTTTATCTTTTTCACTGTCCGGAACACGATCCAAAAAAGGAGATCGATCATGCAGACCCAGACGCTTGAACGCATGGAATCGAACGTTCGCACCTATTCGCGCTCTTTCCCGGTGGTCTTCACCAAAGCGCAGGGCGCGCGACTGACCGACGAAAACGGCCGTGAATACATCGACTTTCTTGCCGGCGCCGGCACGCTTAACTACGGCCACAACAACCCGCACCTGAAAAAAGCCATGGTGGACTATCTGGCCACCGACGGCGTCGTGCACGGCCTTGACATGTGGACCTCGGCCAAGCGCGAATACTTTGAAGCGCTTGAACAGCTGATTCTCAAGCCGCGTAACCTCGACTACAAGATCCAGCTGCCGGGGCCGACCGGTACCAACGCAGTCGAAGCCGCCATTCGCCTGGCGCGCAAGGTCAAAAACCGCCACAACATCGTCACCTTCACCAACGGCTTCCACGGCGTCACCATGGGCGCGCTGGCCACCACCGGCAACCGCAAGTTCCGTGAAAACACCGGCGGCATTCCCATGACCGGCGCCAGCTTCGTGCCGTATGACGGCTATATGGGCGAGGCGACCAACACGCTGGACTACTTTGAAAAGCTGCTGGGCGACAAGTCCGGCGGTCTGGACCTGCCGGCGGCGGTTATCGTGGAAACCGTGCAGGGCGAGGGCGGTATCAACGTTTCCGGCCTGGAGTGGCTCAAGCGCCTGGAAAGCATTTGCCACGCCCACGATATCCTGCTGATCGTGGACGACATCCAGGCCGGCTGCGGCCGCACCGGCAAGTTCTTCAGCTTTGAACATGCCGGCATCGTGCCCGACATGGTAACCAACTCCAAGTCGCTTTCCGGCTTTGGCCTGCCGTTTTCCCACGTGCTCATGCGGCCCGAGCTCGACCAGTGGCAGCCCGGCCAGTACAACGGCACGTTCCGCGGCTTTAACTTGGCCATGATTACGGCTGCGGCGGCCATCAAGCAGTACTGGTCCGACGATGCGCTGGAAAAAGACGTTCAGCGCAAGGGCAAGATCATCGAAGAGCGTTTCCAGAAACTGGCCGCCATGCTGACCGAGGCGGGTATGCCGGCGTCCGAGCGCGGTCGCGGCATGATGCGCGGTATTGATGTGCAGACCGGCGACGTGGCCGATAAGATCACCGGCAAAGCTTTCGAGCACGGCCTGATCATCGAAACCAGCGGCCACGACGGTGAAGTGGTCAAATGCCTGTGCCCGCTGACCATCAGCGATGAAGATCTGCAGCAGGGTCTCGATATCCTTGAAGCTTCTGTAAAAGCCGTAACAGGCAAACAGGCCGCGGCTACCGCATAAAGGGTTGCGCGCCGGCGCAGCGCCGATACCATAAAGCCGGTAAACGGACGTATCAGCCAACTGATAGCCGCTTAACTGATTTTCCAGCGGCCCGCTACGGGCCGCTTTTTTTGGGAGCCTTAACCATGATTGTTCGCAACCTTGAGCAAGCGCGTCAGACCGATCGCAAAGTAACCGCGGAAAACGGCAACTGGGACAGCACGCGTCTGTCGCTGGCCGACGACGGCGGAAACTGCTCGTTTCACATCACGCGGATTTTCGCCGGAACCGAAACCCACATTCATTACAAAAACCACTTCGAAGCCGTGTACTGCATGGAAGGCGAAGGGGAAGTGGAAACGCTGGCCGACGGCAAGATCTGGCCGATCAAGCCCGGCGATATTTATATTCTCGACCAGCACGATGAACATCTGCTGCGCGCTTCCAAGACCATGCATTTGGCCTGCGTTTTCACGCCCGGTCTGACCGGTAACGAAGTGCATCGTGAAGACGGCTCTTACGCGCCGGCCGGCGAACAGTAAGCGTCACGCCTGTACCAGGCCGGCGGCTGGCTGATGAGCTGCCGGCCGCCGCTGAAAGCCTCGCACGTGCGAGGCTTTTCGGTATGGGGGATACGGCTGGAAACGCAGAGAAAGCAGAATCACTGGCCAACGCATAGGTTCGCATAATATATATTATGTTAAATCGCGGAACCCACAAGGATCCGCATAGAAAGGCGCTTGCAGGCAAACGTGCACCAAGTGTGTATATCGCAAAAACCTTATGCCCCGGATGCCCCAGCAATGGACAACGCAACGGCATTGTCCTTATCATCGCGTATTGTCATAAACCAAGGATGCTCGTATGCGCTACGGCTTTGCCGGGCTGGCAGCGATGTTTGCGCTAACGCTTGCCGGCTGCTCTTTCCTACAGCCGCCAACGCCGACGCCTGCCCCGCTAACGACGCCGGCCTTCGATGCGCGTATGGCTCAGCTGCAAGCACAGGTTGACCGGCAGTGTGACGCGTCTGACCTGCTGGCGGATCAGCGCCGCTATCGCCAGAGCCTGACGGCGGATGTACGAGAAGTCGGCGGTCTGCTGCGTCGCCTGCGCGAGGATATCTCAGCGCTGCAAAAGCAAAGCGACCAGCCCACCGTAGTGCGCAAAGCCTGTGAAGCCGACAGCCTGCTGAGCACAAAAACGCTGGTGGGCCGCAATGAATGGGTGGGACTGCCCAAACTGGAAACCTACCTCAAGGCACGCATCGACTCCGGTGCCAAGACCTCTTCTCTCTCGGCTGACGATATTACCGCGTTTGAGCGCGACGGCGATGACTGGGTACGCTTTAAGCTTTCGCTGACTGACGACGATGCCGTGGTGGATGCCCAGCGCGGCAAATGGATTGAAGCGCCGGTTGATCGCCGCGTGCGGATTGTTCAGGCAACCGGCGAAGAAACGCGCCCGGTGATCTCTTTGCTGATGACCCTTGGGCCGATTCGCCAAAACGTGGCGTTTACCCTCAACGACCGCGCCCATCTGGATTACCCGGTGCTTTTAGGTCGGCGATTTCTGCTTGATATCGCGCTGATCGACGTGGCTCAGCGCTATATTCACAAGCGACCTTCCTTTGAGCAGAACGCCGGTTCAAACAAAGACGACGCCGCTTCGCCTGCAAGAGATAACGCCCCATAGCGCGCGGCTGCTTGGCGCCCGCTTTGCTCACAAGGATTTTTGCATGTCACGGCTCGCGTTTTACTTGATCGTCGGCGTTTTGCTGACTGCCGGCATCGCCATGACTGCCCATCGCCATTTGCAGTTCGAAATTCCCTGGCTGCCCGGCGAACAGCGCCAGGTCTGGGAAGTCGAGGCGATGATCACCTTCAACGCTGAAGACGGGCCTGTCTCGGTTGACTTTGCCCTGCCCTCGCATCAGCAAGGGTATCGCGTACTGACCGAAAACACCGCCTCGTCGGGCTACGGCCTGGCCTACGAGGCCAGTGCGTACGGCCGACGCGCCAACTGGACGACTCGCAGTGCGGTCGGCCAGCAGCAGCTTTACTATTCCGTTCAGCTGCTGGTTTCCCCGGAGTCTCGCGTCAATGCCCCGCCGCCGCCCAAGCTGGCGGCTGCCACGGCCTGGGAGCGCCCCTACGGCACCGCAGCGCGTCAGGTCATCGAGCGCGCCTGGTCGCGCAGTGCCGATAACGCCACCTTTGCGCGTGAGCTGATTCGAGACATCAACGGCGAGCGGCAGGGAGAAAACGCGCGCCTGCTGCTAACACAGTTTGAAGCCACCGAGCTGATTGTGCGGCTACTGCACCAGGCTAAGGTAAGGGCCCGCGCGGTTAGCGGCCTGACCCTTGAAAACGGCCGCCGCCGACAAACGCTGAACAGCTGGATACAGGTATACAGCGAAGACGACCAGCAATGGTGGCTGTTCAACCCGGCCACCGGAGAACAAGGCAAGCCGGAGAACCTGCTGCTGTGGGAAGCCGGCGGTGAGGCCGTGCTGGAGGTGGAAGGCGGTCGCGATTCGCGCGTGACGTTTTCCATGCTGACCCACTCTCAGCCGGCCGCCGCGGCGGTGCGCAATCATCATTCCGACGATACCCTGCTGAATTTTTCGATTCACAGCCTGCCGCTGGAAGAACAGGCGCTGTTTCAGACCATTTTGCTGATTCCCATCGGCGCACTGGTGGTGGTCGTTCTGCGCGTGCTGGTGGGCATCAAGACATCAGGCACTTTCATGCCGGTGCTCATCGCACTGGCGTTCATCCAGACATCGCTGATCACCGGGCTGCTGGGGTTTTTGCTGGTGGTGGCCGTAGGGCTGGTCATTCGTAACTATCTGTCGTATTTGAACCTGCTGCTGGTGGCGCGGGTGTCGGCGGTGATCATTACGGTTATTGCGATTATTTCTGTCTTTTCGGTGATTGCCTATCGCATGGGGCTCAACGCCGGGCTGACCATTACCTTCTTCCCCATGATCATTCTTTCCTGGACCATCGAGCGCATGTCGATTCTCTGGGAAGAAGAAGGCCCCAAGGAGGTAATGATCCAAGGCGGCGGCAGCCTGATGACCGCGGTGGTCGTCTATCTGGCGATGAACAACCCGGTGGTACGCCATATCACCTTCAACTTTCTGGGCGTGCAGCTGATTCTCATGGCGCTGATTTTGCTGCTGGGCAACTATACCGGCTATCGGCTGCTTGAACTGCGTCGTTTCAAGCCCATTACCGACGACGAGCCCGGCACATGAGCTGGCTACGTCACTGGGCCCGCCCTTCGCGCCTGAAAGCCAAGGGCATCGTGGGCATGAACCGGCGCAACATCTACTATATCGGCCGCTATAATGACCGCCGGCTGTATCCGCTGGTTGACGACAAACTGCAGACCAAGCTGCTGGCACAGCGCCACGGCGTTACCACCCCGGCGCTGATCGGCACCGTTACAACCCAGTTCAGCGTCAAGCGCATGGGCACCATGCTCAAGGGGTGCCCGGGGTTTGTGATCAAGCCGGCCAAGGGCAGCGGCGGCAAGGGCATTCTGGTGGTGGAAAGCGCCGATGCCGACGGCTTTTTCAAGCCCAGCGGTACGCGCCTGACGCTTGCCGACATCGAGCGTCACGTGTCCAATATCCTGTCCGGGCTTTATTCGCTCGGCGGCTCGCCGGACGTGGCCGTGGTCGAAACGCTGATCAACTTTGAAGACAGCCTGATGGCCTATACCTACGAAGGCGTGCCGGATATTCGCGTTATCGTGTTCAAGGGCTACCCGGTCATGGCCATGATGCGGCTTTCCACCGCGGCCTCGGACGGCAAGGCCAACCTGCATCAAGGGGCGGTCGGCGTCGGCATCGACATGGCCAGCGGCCAGGCGCTGCGCGGCGTGCAGTTTGATTTGCCCTGCCATCAGCATCCGGATACTCGGCACGACCTGGCAAGCCTTGCCGTTCCCCAGTGGCATACGCTGTTGAACCTTGCCGCCAGCTGCTATGAAATGACCGGGCTTGGCTATCTGGGCACCGATATGGTGCTTGACCGCCAGCACGGGCCGATGCTGCTGGAGCTGAACGCTCGCCCGGGGCTTGCCATTCAGATGACCAACGGCGAGGGCCTGCGCCGCCGGCTTGATCTGATCGAGCGTCAGCCTGACGATGTTTCGCCTGCCGAGCGCGTGGCGTTCTCGCAGCACCACTTTGCCCGGCAAAGCGAGCTTGTCGAGCCGTCCGGTGCCACCGATGCCTAGCCGTTTTCAGGTAGGTCGCCCATGAGTGAACTGCACACCCTGCTGGCGCAGGCGGAAGCCCGCTGTCTGTCGCGCGGCGCACGTTTCACCCCGATACGCCGGCGCGTGCTGGAATTGATTGCCGCCAGCAGCGGCGGCCTGAAAGCCTATGACCTGCTCGATCAGCTGTCTGCCGAGCACGCCGCGGCGCGCCCGCCGACGATCTATCGCGCACTGGCGTTTTTAACCCGGCAAGGGCTGGTGCATCGCATCGAGTCGCAAAACGCCTATGTCGCCTGCGCCTGCCCCGAGCACGCCCACGGCTTTCAGCTGCTGATCTGCAGCACTTGCGGCTACGTAGAAGAGATCCATTTTGACGATATCAGCCAGCAGCTGGCCGAACGCGCCCGCCGCGCCGGCTTTGCCGTACAACGCCAGACCATCGAACTGATCGGTTTATGTACGCGCTGCCAGACACTGTCTGACACCCCTTAACTTCATCGGGAGTACCCTGCCATGCCGCTTATCGCAAGTGAACCCGCCGATACGCTGTTCAAACGGCTGGAAAGCGCCCGGCCCGACGATGCCCTGCCCGCCGCCGCGGAAGTGCTGAACGCGGCGCGCTTCAACGCCGACGGGCTGATTCCTGCCGTCGCTCAGCAGCACGACAGCGGTGAAGTGCTGATGATGGCGTGGATGAATCGCGAAGCGCTGGAAGAAACTCTGCGCACCGCCCGCGTGTGCTATTTCTCTCGCTCACGGGGCACGCTGTGGCGCAAGGGAGAAACCTCCGGCCAGCAGCAGCGGCTCAAGGCCGCCTTTCTCGACTGCGACGGCGACACGCTGCTGCTACAGGTAGACCAGACCGGCGCGGCCTGCCACAGCGGCCGGCGCAGCTGCTTTTATGTGGATGTGACGGCCACGCCCCGCATCGCCAGCGCCCCGCTGGTGGACCCGGCAAGCCTCTACGGAAGCACGCCGTGACACGCTTGTTACGCCGCGGCCTGACGGCGGTGCTGGTTGGGATCGTGCGAGGGTATCAGTGGGGCATAAGCCCGCTGCTGGGACCGCGCTGCCGGTTTTGGCCCAGCTGCAGCGCCTATACGGTGGAGGCACTCAAGGTGCACGGCCCGCTCAGGGGCGTTGTCTTGGCTGCCAGGCGCATCGTCCGCTGCCATCCGGGGAGCGACGGCGGCATCGATCCGGTACCGGGCGGGCCAAGCGAGGCCCTGTGCCGGGAAGACCCCGAGCTCGACGAACACTTTCGCCCGCGCCAGTCGGAGGGCGCCGACCGTTAAGCGGCGCGGCGGCGAAAGACCACGCTCAGATTGTTGGCCGGCATTTCCACCACGGCATCCAGTGCCAAACCGTGGGCGGCTGCCTCAGCCTCGACGCTCTCCAGGCAACGCAGGCCCCAGGCCGGGTTGCGCGTTTTCAAGTCTTCGTCGAACGCTCGATTGCCAGGCGCGGTTGGCATGCCCCGACGCCGGTACGGGCCGTAGAGAAACAGTATGCCGTTTTCCGCAAGATACTGGCCTGCCCGGTGCATCAGCGCGACGGTGGCCTGCCAGGGTGAAATATGAATCAGGTTGATGGCCACCACGGCGTCAAACGTCGTGTCGCGCCAGCCATCCGGCCAGCCGGCGATGACGTCCAACGCGACCGGAGCCCGCAGGTTATCGCCCCGCCCTTCTTTTTGCTCAAGCCGCCGCCAGGCCTGAATTGATGCAAGCGCCTCCGGTGCGGTATCGCTTGGCTGCCACAGCCAGCCGGGCATGGCGCGGGCAAAATGGACGCCGTGCTCGCCGCTGCCGCTGGCCAGCTCCAGCACCCGGGCGTTGGCCGGCAGATGCTCGCGCAGCACCGCCAGGATCGGCTCGCGGTTGCGGCTTGCTGCCGGGCTGTGGCGTCGCGGGTCGTCGGCACTCATGGCGTGCGTGCGGCTTCCTGCTCGGCCACCTGAAAGATGCGCTGCAGCATGGCGTGCAGGCCGTTGCTGCGCGTGGGCGAAAGGTGTTTATCCAGCCCCAGGTCGGCCAGAAAATGCGGCTCGGCGGCGCAGATTTCCTCGGCGCTGCGCTCGCTGTAGATGCGCAGCAGCACCGCGATCAGCCCGGACACAATGGCCGCATCCGAGGTGGCGTAAAACGTCAGCTGGCCGTCTTGCTCTTCGTGGTTCATCCAGACGTTGGACTGGCAGCCCTTGATCTTGTATTCCTCGATTTTCCACGTCTCGGGGAAAGTCGGCAGCTGTTTGCCCATGTCAATAATGTACTGGTAGCGGTCCATCCAGTTGTCAAACATCTCGAACTCTTCAACGAGCTCTTGCTGGGCCTGTTCGGCGCTCATGGCGAGTCCTTTTTCGTCAGGTGAATACGGGCGCATTATAACGCGTTAGCGCCCCGGTGAAACGCCGGGCCGTTCTTCGTCCGGTGCGGGCATCAGGCGGTGGCGCTGCTGCTCGGCGTGCCAGCGGGCGTTTTCGGTGTGCAGGTAGCGCGAGGTGGTATCCAGCCGTGAATGGCGCGCACTTTCTGCAAGGTAGTGCAAATCAATGCCGGCCTGGGCCTGGTGGGTAATCGACGTGTGGCGCAGCCAGTGCGGCGTCGCCTGCCGCAGGGTCGCCGCCCAAGCGGGGTCGCCGCCCTCGGCCTTTAGCGCTGCGGCCCCGCGCATGAAGGTATCGCGCATCAGCCGATAGAGCTGGTTATCGGTGATCCCGCGTTTGCCGTCCAGCGCGCGCATCAGCGGCGTCGCTTCATCGTGGCCCGGCAGCGGCGCCAGGCCGAGCGTTTCTCGCCACTGTCTCAGGCAGGTGGCAAAATCATCCGGCACCGGCACTTCGGCCTGCTTGTCGCCCTTTCCCACCACGTGCCACCAAAGGCGCCCTTCTCGGGTGTAAAAGTCGTCCATGCGCGCAGCGGCCATTTCACTGATGCGAGGGGCCAGCAGGTAGGCAAAACCAAACGCAAAGCGCAGGCGTTGCTGCTTATAGCGCGTGCGCGGGGTGGCCTCAACGGCCAGCGGCCGGTTCAGCCACTGCCACAGCCAGTCCCATAGATCCCGCTCCAGGTAGCGTTCGATGCGCGTGCGCTGATTGTTGAGCCGGCGCGATTTATCCCGCATCAGCCGGAACGGGTTGTGGGCGACCCACCCGGCTTCTGCCAGCCAGCCGAACATGCCCTGCAGTATCACCAGCGCCTGGCGCCGGCTGGCCGGTGACAGTGCTCCGCGAAACGGGCGCCAGTCCGGATGATCCTCGGCCCGCGTAGGGCCGCACCAGTCTGCCGGCGGGTCGGCCAAAAACGCCTCGAAGCGGCGCAGCGTTTCACGATTCACCTCGGCCAGGCATATACCGCGCGCGTTAAGCCACAGCAAAAGCCGCTTGGCCTCGCGCCGGTAGGCACGCAGGGTCTGCGGCGTATCGCGGTATTCCGCCAGCCACTGGGCTACGGCCTGGCCGTCCGTTGTTGCCTGAATAAGCGCTTTATCGCTGCTCGGGGTGTCAATGACACCGTCGCTGGGAAGCGTTGTATTCAGCGCAGTGGGCATATCTGTCATGGTCGCTGTATGGCTCCTTGCAGGTGTGGGCTTAGTCTGGCGTTACGCAAAGAAAAACTCAAGATAAGGCGGGTAATCCTGAATTTATAGGCGATTTCATAATAAAAGTTACGTAATACGTATTATGTAATTATTGCTTTTTATCACCTCAATGCTGACAATACGCCTATACGCAGCTGCGCAAACAAGCAGCCGCCAAAATCACCAAAGCCAGCAGGCACAAAACAGAGAGGGCAACAGATGGCACGCAGCGGCATTCAATACGCCGACGTCCGCCGGGCGATTGATGAGCTCATTGCCCGGGGCGATAACCCGAGCGTGCAGCGCATTCGCGAAGTGTTGGGCACGGGCAGCTTTACCACCATCAGCGATCATGTCCGCCGCTGGCGCGATGAGTGCGAGAAAAATCGTGATGTGCCCTCGCCTCGAGAAATACCGGAGGCGATCGTATCGCTGGCAGCTGATATGTGGCGCCAGGCCCAGGAAGCTGCCAATGAAGGGCTCACCCATTACCGTGAAGAGGCCAAGCGTGAGGTGGCGGCGGCGCAGGAAGAGGCGCAAAAGGCCCGGCAGGAAGCCGACAATGCCGCCCAGCGGGAAAGCGCCTTGGCCGAGCACCTGCGCCACCGGGAAGCGCACATCGAAGGGCTGAGCACTCAGCTTGCCGAAAGCCGTGAAAAACAAGAGCAGCTCGCCGCACGCTGCGATAGCGCCGAGCAGAAAAGCGAGAAGCTGAAAAAAGAAAGCGCCGAGCAGCACGCCAGGCTGACCCGGCAAGACCAGGCGCATCGCGATGAGGTCAGAGAGCAGAGAGAGGCCTTTGACCGCCAGCTCGCCGAAGAGCAGCAGCGCAACGAAGCCACTGAGGGAAAACTGCTGGCGCTGCTGGACGGCGTGCGCCAAGAGCGTGCCGACGACCACAAGGCCCAGCAAAAGCGCACGCGCCGGCTTGAGAAACGCCTGGAAGCGCTCAGTGAAGAAAACGAACAGGTACAGCACCAGCTAAAAGCCGCCCAGGAGGCCGGTGCAAGCTGGCAGCGCCACGGCGAGGCGCTAAAAAGCGGTTTGCAGGAGGAAAAAGCCGCCGCCGAAGAAGCCCGCCGCCGCGCCCAGCGTCTGCAAGAGCAGCTGCATCGGACGCAGCACACGCTGGAAGAAGAGCGCAAGCGCCACGCCCAGGATGCTCGCTGGCAGGCCAGCCTGAGCCAGCGGCTGGAGGCTTTGCAGCATCAGGTAGCCAGTTTGCCTGCGGCCACGCCGGCGCAGAATGGCGATACTGAATAACAACGCTACAGCGCAAAACGCCCCGCTAGTAAGCGGGGCGTCGGAGGACGGGAAACGACAGTGCGACGCTATTTGTAGTACGCGTTCGTGGTGTCGGAGTGGTCGGTAACGTCGCGAATGCCGCTCATTTCGGGAATGCGCTCAAGCAAGGTGCGCTCAACGCCGTGTTTGAGCGTGATATCGACCGCCGCACAGCCTTGGCAGCCGCCGCCGAAAGACAGCACGGCGACGTTGTCGTCGGTCAGCTCAACCAGGCGAATCTCACCGCCGTGGGCGGCAAGCCCCGGATTGATTTCGCTGTAGAGCACGTAGTTGATACGATCTTCCAGCGGGCTGTCGGCGTTGACCTTGGGCATTTTAGCGTTGGGCGCCTTGATGGTCAGCTGCCCTCCCATGCGATCGGCGTTGAAGTCAACCACGGCCTCTTCCAGAAAGTTGACGCTGTTTTTTTCCAGAAAGACGCGAATTTTCTCCAGCTCCAAAGCGACGTCATCGGGCTCTTCTTCCCCCGGACGGCAGTACGCCAGGCAGGTCTCGGCGTAGGGCGTGCCGGGCTGAGTAATGAAAATGCGCACGGCGATGCCCTCGACGTTTTGCTTGGCCAGAAGCTCAGCGAGGTAGTCCTGCGCGCTTGGGGTGATCTCGATGCCCTGGGGGTCGGCGCTTTGCTGTGTTTTGGTGTCTTGCGCTTCAGCGGTTGTGGTCATGAGGTTTCTTTTCTCCCGTGGCAGCCGGGCTGCGCATTGCGGCAAATATTTCCCCAATGGTAAGCAAAACCGGACGCCGACACAATCCTGACCGTTTTACTCGGCTTTACCCGGCAAGCTGCGCCCAGGCGTGCGCTTTGATATAGTAGCTTGCCCGCCTGCCGTGCCCGCTCACCTGCCGGCAGCGCAACACAAATCCAACTTTTACGGTGACGCTGGAGATCTCCCTCTGCTATGGCTGCTAGTGCTGTAACCGCGACCCTTGAAGAGCGCCTTGCGCAACGCATTCTGATTCTCGACGGCGGCATGGGCACCATGCTGCAAAACGCGCAGCTCAGCGAGGCCGAGTTTCGAGGCGAGCGCTTCAGCGACTGGCCGAGCGATCTAAAGGGCAATAACGACCTGCTGGTACTGACCTGCCCGGACGTGGTGACGCGGATTCACCGCGACTACCTTGAGGCCGGCGCCGATATCATCGAAACCAACACGTTTAACAGCACCCGGCTGTCCCAGTCGGACTACGGCATGGAAACGCTGGTCGGCGAGCTCAACTTCGAAGCGGCACGACTGGCGCGCGACGTCTGCGACGCGGTGGCCAGTGAGACCGGCACGCCGCGCTACGTGGCCGGGGTGCTGGGGCCGACCTCGCGCACCGCGTCATTGTCTCCGGACGTCAACGACCCGTCCAAACGCAACGTAACTTTCGATGCGCTGCGGGAAAACTATCTCGAAGCGGCTGCCGCGCTGGTGGACGGCGGCGCGGACCTGATCCTTATCGAAACGGTCTTCGACACGCTCAACGCCAAGGCGGCCATCTATGCGCTGGAAGAGCTGTTCGAGGCGCGCGGCGAGCGCACCCCGGTGATGATTTCCGGCACCATTACCGATGCCTCCGGGCGCACGCTCTCCGGCCAGACCACCGAGGCGTTCTGGAACTCCGTGCGCCACGCCAAGCCGTTTTCCGTCGGCCTTAACTGCGCGCTGGGCGCCGAGGAGCTGCGCCCCTATCTGGCCGAGCTGGCGGAAAAGGCCGATACCTTTGTCTCGGCCCACCCCAACGCCGGGCTGCCCAACGAGTTTGGCGAATACGACCAGTCCGCCGAGGAAATGTCGTCCATCGTCGCCGAGTTCGCCGAAAGCGGGCTGGTCAACATCATCGGCGGCTGCTGCGGCTCGGCGCCCGAGCATATCCGCATGATCGCCGAGGCCGTGGCCGGCATGGCCCCTCGCGAGATCCCCAAGCGCCCCGCCGCCTGCCGGCTTTCAGGCCTTGAGCCGTTCAACATCGAGGCCGACTCGCTGTTCGTCAACGTCGGCGAGCGCACCAACGTGACGGGTTCGGCGCGTTTCAAGCGGCTGATCAAGGAAGAAGACTACACCACCGCGCTGGAGGTCGCGCTGGAGCAGGTGGAAAACGGCGCCCAGGTCATCGACATCAACATGGACGAAGGGATGCTCGAATCCCGGGATGCCATGGTGCGCTTTCTCAACCTGATCGCCGGCGAGCCCGATATTGCCCGGGTGCCGATCATGATCGACTCCTCCAAGTGGGAGATCATCGAGGCGGGCCTTGCCTGCATTCAGGGCAAGGCCGTGGTCAACTCCATCTCGCTCAAGGAAGGCGAGGCGCAATTCCGCGAGCAGGCGACCAAATGCCGGCGCTTTGGCGCGGCGGTCGTGGTCATGGCGTTTGACGAAGACGGCCAGGCGGATACGTTCCAGCGCAAGACAGAAATCTGCGCGCGCGCCTACCGCCTGCTGGTGGACGACATCGGCTTTCCCGCCGAAGATATCATCTTCGACCCCAATATCTTTGCCATCGCTACCGGCATTGAAGAGCACAACAACTACGGCGTGGACTTTATTCAGGCCACGGAGTGGATTCGCGACAACCTGCCCCACGCCATGGTCTCCGGCGGCGTTTCCAACGTGTCGTTCTCGTTTCGCGGCAACAACGCCGTGCGCGAGGCCATTCACTCGGTATTTTTGTATCACGCGGTCAAGGCGGGCCTTTCCATGGGCATCGTCAACGCCGGCCAGCTGGGGGTGTACGACGACCTGGACGCCGAGCTGCGCGACGCCGTGGAAGACGTAGTACTCAACCGCCGGGACGACGCCACCGAGCGCCTGCTTGACCTTGCAGAAACGTACAAAAACGAGGCCGCCGGCGGTGGGTCCAAAAAAGAAGACCTGGAATGGCGTGAATACGACGTCGCCAAGCGCATCGAACACGCCCTGGTCAAGGGCATCACCAGCCACATCGTTGACGACACCGAACAGGCCCGCCAGCAGTTCGACCGCCCCATCGAGGTCATCGAAGGCCCGCTGATGGACGGCATGAACGTGGTGGGCGATCTGTTCGGCGCGGGCAAGATGTTTCTGCCCCAGGTGGTCAAGTCTGCCCGGGTGATGAAGCAGGCGGTCGCGCATCTGCTGCCCTATATCGAGGCGGAAAAGGACGAAAATGCCCAGGCCAAGGGCAAGATTGTCATGGCCACGGTGAAAGGCGACGTTCACGATATCGGCAAGAACATCGTCGGCGTGGTGCTGCAGTGCAACAATTACGAGGTGATTGACCTTGGCGTCATGGTGCCGGCGGAGAAGATCTTGCAAACCGCTATCGACGAAAACGCCGACATGATCGGGCTTTCCGGACTGATTACGCCGTCGCTGGACGAGATGGTCAGCGTCGCCAAGGAAATGCAGCGCCGAAAGTTCGAGCTGCCGCTTTTGATCGGCGGGGCCACCACCTCCAAGGCGCACACGGCGGTCAAGGTCGACCCGCAGTATCAAAACCCGGTGATTTACGTCACCGACGCTTCCCGCGCGGTGGGCGTGGCCAGCCGGCTGCTGGCGGACAATCTGAAAGACGCCTACGTGGCCGAAATCAGCGCCGACTACGACAAGGTGCGCGAGCGTAACGCCAAGCGCCGGCCCAAAGCCGCCGATCTGACCTACGAGCAGGCGCGCAAGCGGCGCTTTCGTACCGACTGGGAAGCCTATACGCCGCCGGCACCTCACACCCAGGGGTTGGTGACGTTTGACGACTACGATCTCGAAGCGATCGTCGATTTTATCGACTGGACGCCGTTTTTCATGAGCTGGCAGCTGGCCGGCAAGTACCCGAAAATTCTCGATGACAAGGTGGTCGGCGAAGCGGCGCGCAGCCTGTTTGCCGACGCCCGCGCCATGCTCGACAAGATGATCAGCGAAAAGCGCATTCGGGCCAAGGGCGTCATCGGCCTGTGGCCGGCCAACAGCGTCAACGACGATGAAATTGAAATCTACCGCGATGAATCCCGCACCGAGGTGGTCGAACGGCTCCATCACATCCGCCAGCAAACTACCAAGGGCCGGGACGGCCTGTGCTATAGCCTGGCCGACTTCGTCGCACCCAAAGACACCGGCAAGCCCGACTGGATCGGCGGCTTTGCCGTAACCACCGGCCACGGCGTGGACGAACTCAGCCAAACTTACAAGGATGCCGGCGACGACTACAGCGCCATTATGGTGCAAGCGCTCACCGACCGCATGGCCGAGGCCTTCGCCGAGCTGCTCCATGAGCGAGTGCGCAAGGAATACTGGGGCTATGTGCCGGAGGAAACCCTGGACAACGCCGAGCTGATTGCCGAACACTACCAGGGCATTCGCCCGGCACCGGGCTATCCGGCCTGCCCGGACCACACCGAGAAAACCAAGCTGTTCGCGCTGCTGGATGCCACCGAGCACACCGGCCTTGAGCTGACCGAGAACTTTGCCATGTGGCCGGCCGCTGCCGTGGCCGGCTGGTATTTTTCTCATCCGCAGTCGAAATACTTTTCCACCGGCAAGATCACTCGGGATCAGGTCGAAGCGCTCGCCGCGCGCAAGGGCCGCCCGCTGGATGATATGGAACGCTGGCTGGCGCCTGTGCTCTCCTACGACCCGGCTTAGCCTGAGACGCAACTAGCCGCGGCGTTTTTGCTGGCGCTCGCGGTTGTTGGCCCGGGCGCGCGGGCTTTTGCGCAGCATAACCCAAGTGGCCCCCAGGCCGCCGTCTGCCGGCTGCGCCGAGGCGTACGCCTGCACCCTGTCAAACTGGGGTAGCCACTTGGCGATGTAGGAACGCAGCACGTTGGCGGGGCTGTCGATTTCTCGCCCGCGACCGTGCACAATCAGCACGGCGCGCAGATCGCTGCTGCCGGCCTCTTCGATAAAGGCAAACAGCTGCCTTCGACACTCGGTCAGCGGCAAACGCAGCAGATGAAGCTGTGCCTGCGCCGGGTAGCCGCCGTGCCTCAGCCTGTCGGCCACGCCCTGCTGAATGCCGTTTTGGCGGTACGCCATAGGATCATTCGGTGCCAGCAGCTCGACAAAATCATCCGACAGGAAGTTGCGCTCGCTGACGTCTTGCTCCGCCGCGTCGCGCCGGGCCTGCCCGGCATCGGCACTGTCCGGCGGCGCCTTGCCCGGATCGGCGCGGTTATCGCGCTTGAGCGGCGTTACCTCGCCGACCATGGCCGCAAAGTCTGCCTGGTCACGCAGTGGCTGGCTCATTTTTCTTACCTCCGGCTGACAACCCATGACGCGATGGAATCGGAACAACGCTCATCGAAACGCTCATCGAGACAGCGCGCATTCCCACGGCGTTGCTGACGACGCCAGCGTACCAAAACCCGCCAGGCGGCTTAAGCGTATCGTGGCCTATGGTATAGCACTTGTCGGCACGGTGCTGCTGGCCTTGGCGGTGTGGTGGTGGTTTGTCTGGCTGAGCCCCTGGGGCTATCAGCGTCCGGCGGATCTGGCGCCTGTACGCCCCGGTTCGCATCAGGTGTTTGTTTACGGCACCCTGCGCTACGCGCCGGTACGCTATGTAGTGATGGGCACTGCTGGGCGTATTGATGATGCCACCCTGCCCGGTTTTCGGCGCTGCGGGCTCAATATCGCCCCGGCAAAAAACGGCCGGGTAGCCGGCCAGGTATTTCGCGCGTCTGCCGCTGAGCTTTCCCGGCTTGACCGCTATGAACGGCTTGGCGTTCGCTATACTCGCCGGTTGATCACGCTTGCTGACGGCACTCAAGCCTGGGTCTACCGGCGATTATCACCAAGCGGTGACGGGCAAACCCCCATGGGGTGCCCCGGCTCTGATACCATCAGCGTGGACAACGATGCCCACCAGGGAGCCCGCTAATGCGTTCCGAACTGCCGTATATTCTTGTTTTGTACTATTCCCGCTCCGGCGCGACAGCCGACATGGCGCGACAGATCGCCAAAGGGGTCGAAAGCATCCCCGGGATTGAGGCGCGCCTGCGCACTGTGCCGCCGGTATCGCCGGTGTCTGAGGCAGTGGCGCCGGAAATTCCCGAACAAGGCGCCGTGTATGTCGACCACGATGACCTGCGCCACGCCAGCGGCCTGGCATTGGGCAGCCCCACGCGTTTTGGCAACATGGCCTCGCCGGTCAAGTATTTTCTTGATACCACCAGCAGCCTGTGGCTCAACGGTGCGATGATCGATAAGCCGGCCTGCGCATTTACTTCAACCGCCAGCCTTCACGGCGGCCAGGAAACGACGCTGGTGTCCATGCTGCTGCCGCTTTTGCATCACGGCATGGTGTATGCCGGCATTCCTTACAGCGAAACCGCACTGCTGGAAACCCAGGGCGGCGGTACGCCCTACGGCGCCAGTCACCTTGCCGGCCCGCGCAGCGACCGTCCGGTGGATGAGCATGAGCGCGCGCTGTGCGTGGCCCAGGGCAAACGCATGGCCCGTTTGGGGCTTGCACTTGCGGCCATGCGGGAGGCGAGGTGATGCGCCAATGGCTGGAGGAGCTGGAGCAACGGCAAGGCCTTGCCACGTTAACCCGGCGCGCTCGCCGGTTGGTCATCGTAAGCTTTATCGTACTGCTGGCGCTGATGGTCTATCGCGGCCTGCTGATTCAAGACGACGCCGGTTTCAACTGGCGCCCTATCGTGGCGTTTGTGCTTCCGCTGGTGCTGTTTCTGCCCTCGGTAATTGGCCAGCGTCCGCGCGGGCATGCCTGGCTTGCGTTTGTTAGCCTGCTGTATTTCATGCAGGGCGTGATGGTCGCCACCCTGCCCGGTCAGCACTTTCGCGGCCTGCTCGAAGCCGGGGTGGCGCTGGCGCTATTCACCGGCTGCATGGGCTACGCACGATTTCGCAGCCGGCTACTGCGCGAGCGCGCCGATAGCTGAATCGCGCGCTCTGCGTAAGGTGCTACTTTTTTACATCTTCAGGTAATAAGTTTATTAAGCTAAGGTAAGCGGACGTAGAATGCGTTAACCGCTATAGACGTTGCACCGCAGCGTGCCAGAAATCGTGCGCGATCGCTGCTGTGTAATCGTCCTGTAAAGATATAGCCGTGTAAAAGATAAAGGAGAAACCTGATGCGTATTATGAAAACCGGCCTGAGCGCTGCGGCCTGTGCCGTGCTTTTGACTCTGGGGGCTACGGCCAGTGCCGCTGAGCCTGAAGACGCGATTCACTATCGTCAGTCGGCGTTTGGCGTTATAGGCTGGCACTTCAGCCCGATTGCGGATATGGCCAAGGGCGACGTGGAATACGACGCCGACGAATTTGCCCGTCGCGCGCAAAACGTAGCGGATTTGGCTTCCATGCCGTGGGAAGGGTTTGTCGATGGCACCTACCAAAACGACGGCCACGGCATCAACACCGATGCGCTTGCCAAGATTGCCGACAATCCGGATGACTTTCAGCAAAAGCAGCAGGATATGATGGACGAGGCACAAAAACTGGCCAAGATTGCCCAGGAAAAGGATTTTCGTACCTCGCGCGCCCAGCTGTCCAAAGTAGGCAAAACCTGCAAAAACTGCCACGACGACTATCGCGCCGAATAAACCAGCCGCCGCATAGCGGCGCTGCCGGCTTTCGGGCGACTTTTCCGAATAGCTTTTAGCGGGAAGCTGCGGCTTCCCGCTTTTGTATTTCTCAGTACGCATGTCCTTTTTAGTGCGTATGTACTTTTTTAGCGCGTATGTTTTTCAGGCGTGTGAGCGTTTTACCAGAACCACCACGTCAAGCTGACGCTCGCGGCACCGGCAATAGCCACCAGGCCCAGCCATAGCGGACGCTGCGTCAGCGTAGGCGAATCGGGAGCGGCATCCACGGGCGGGCCGGGCAAGCGCTTGTTGCCGGTGAACATGGCACCCACCAGCTTCTCGCCCAGCAGTCGATGTAACACAATGGCCCCCAGATGCAAGCCGATCAGTACCAGCAGCAGCGTCGCGTTGTAATTGTGTAGCGTCAGCAGCGTTTTGCTAACGTCTTGTCCCAGCGCGGCGTAAAGCGGCGCTTCAAAAAAGATATCATCGCTGAGAAATAAACCGCTCACTCCCTGAAACGTCAGTGACAGCAGCATCACCAATACCATCCAGCCGCCGATGGGATTGTGTCCGGCATAGGGTTGGGGATTTCGCTTGATCAGGCCCCAAGCGTAATCCAGAGACGTTTGCGGAGAGCGCAGAAATGTCGCGAAGCGTGCAAAAAAGCTGCCGACAATGCCCCAGAACCAGCGAAAGGCCAGCAGCCCAAGGACAATATAGCCCGCCTTGGCATGTACCTCTGCCGGGAAGAGAAACGGCTTGGCTTCGGTTTTCATGGTGTAAAACGATACCAGCACGGCAAGGACCAACGCCCAATGAAAAAGCCTTACATAAACATCCCAGACACGAATACGCTGCATAGCCTGCTCCTCAGATTAGCCGATGACATATCGATAGAGCAGTTTCGCATTTATTTTGTCTTTCTCATAGAATATGAGCCGGGTAAACAAGCATGCCGGACGGTATAGTTCCACCAAGGGAAAGTGTGTGATCAAGGAGACAGGCACGTGATCAGTCAAACGTGGCGCGAAGCCGGCAAGCAAACCCTGCCGGTCATGTTTGGATACTTACCGCTGGGGGCCGCCTTTGGCATCGTGGCCATTGAAGTGGGCATTCCCTGGTATGCAGCCGCGGTGATGTCGCTGATCATCTATGCCGGTGCCGGGCAGTTCCTGGCGACGACGCTGCTGGCTGCAGGCGCGGGGCTAACCGAGGTCGCCGTGGCGACGATGATGCTCAATTCGCGCCATGTGTTTTACGGCTTATCCTTGCTAAAGCGCTTTCAAGGCGCGGGCTGGCGCAAGCTCTACATGATCTTTGCCCTGACCGACGAAACCTATTCGCTTTTGACCAGCCAGTCGGCCTATTCTCATGCGCTGGGGTTTCGCATCAGCCTGCTCAATCATCTTTGGTGGTTTACCGGCACTCTAATCGGTATTGCGGTAGGCAGCGCCCAGCTGTTTAATAGCCAGGGAATAGAGTTCGCTCTGACTGCGCTGTTTATTGTCCTTACGCTTGAGCAGGCCAAGCGGCTGAAACAGGCGTTGCCCTTTGGCATCGCCCTGCTGACAGGGCTCGGCGCCGTTTTTTTGCTGCCGGAACGCCATTTGCTGCTGGGCGCTATCAGCAGCGCCAGTTTATTACTGCTGGCGCATTACTCTCATGACCAACGCCGGAAGAATTCTCATGCTGTCTGACCCGGTATGGCAACTGATCGTGGTTTGCGCACTTGCCACCTTCGCGACCCGTATTCTTCCCTTTATTGCCCTGTCACGACAGGCCGATCACCCGCTGGTCTTGCATCTTGGCCGCTATTTACCGCCGGCCGTCATGCTGATTCTGGTAATCTATGCCCTGCGTGACTTTACGCCGCTAACGTCGAGCTGGCAGCTGAACATGGGCGACAGCGGCCTGCCGCTGGTGTTCGCTTCGCTGGTGGTGGCCGGCTTGCACGTATGGCGACGCAACGCCTTGCTTTCCATTGTGCTGGGCACCGTAGCCTACATGCTCATGGTTCAGCTGAGCTGATCGGGTTGAGCTTTGCTATTATAGCAGCCAACATGATGCATACATTCAAGAGAGAAACCCCATGACACGCAACATAGCCGATATCAGGCGTGACTATGAAGGCGGTCGTCTTGACGACTCGCAAACGCCCGCCGATCCGTTCACGTTATTCGATGAATGGATAACGCTGGCGCTGGAAAAGGAAGGCGAAGACGGCAATGCCATGACGCTGGCCACAGCGGATAGCCAGGGGCGCCCGCACGCACGGGTTGTGCTGCTCAAAGGTTTTGATGCAAACGGCATGGTATTTTATACCAACTACCATAGCCACAAGGGCAGCGAGCTGAGCAACGTGCCCTATGCAGCGCTGACGTTCTGGTGGCCGGCGCTGTCTCGCCAGGTGCGCATTGAAGGCAGCGTCGAGCAGGTAGATGCCGATGAATCCGACGCGTATTTCAACAGCCGCCCGCGCAACAGTCAGCTGGGTACATGGATCGCCACTCAAAGCGTCATCATCCCCGATCGCAACTGGATTGAAGAACGCCAGCAGCGCTTTGAACAAGCGTACGACAATCAGGAAGTTCCACGGCCCATTCACTGGGGGGGCTACCGTGTACTGCCGGACATGATCGAATTCTGGCAGGGTCAGCCAAGCCGACTGCATGACCGGATTCGTTACGAGCGCCGCGACAGCGAGAGCTGGCAGCGCTTTCGTCTGGCGCCCTGAGCCGTTGGCAGCGATCCAGGAGGCCGTTTACGGCGTGACGGCGCTCTTTATACGGAGCTTTCCAGCCGGTGGCGCTGCCACTCGTTTTCCGGCTCGTTCAGCCGTAAAACGGCCTCTACTACCTGCTCTTCCATATCAAAACGGCACTTGAATCCCAAGTGTTTCATCAGTGCCCGCATGGGACGATTATCCATCATGATAGTGCCGACCATTTCGATAATGCCGATATGGCGGCAATAGCTGATCATTTTTTGCATTAACAGGCTACCGATCCCCAGCCCCTGCAAATCATCGCGGATAATAATGGAAAATTCCGTGCGTAGATTATCCGGATCATTCCATACGCGCACGACACCGAGCATTTCACGCTCGCCCTCTTCCGGCTGATACTCGGCAATAAAGGCCATCTGGCGGTCATAGTTAATATGCGAAAGGATAGACAGATCCCGCTGGGAAAGATCGGCTTTGTTGTGGAAGTAGCGAAAGCGAATGCTCTGTTCAGAAAGCCGGCGATGAAAAGCACTAATCAGCGGTGCATCTTCGGCACGTACCGGGCGCACTTCAACCGGCCAGCCGTTTTTCAGCGTCGTCCATTCCCTAAGCTCTTCAGGATACGGCATGATCGCAAAGCGTGCCGGCTTGCCCAGGTCCATGGCAAAGTCTACCGCTACCATACCGTCACGGTTGAGCAGCAGCGGATTGAGCTCAAGCCCTTGCAGTTCCAGCAAGTCCGTTGCCATCTGCGAAAGTTTGACCAGCAGCTCGCAAAGCTGCTTAATGTCGTGCTCCGGCTCTGCCGAATGTTCACGTATCAGCGATGCCACGTGCGTACGCCCTACTACGTCGGCGGCCAGGCTCATGTTCAGCGGCGGTAGTGCGACCTGGCGGTCCGCCAGCACGTTGGCTTTATACCCGCCGGTGCCGAAAACAATCAGCGGCCCAAACACCGCATCGCGGGTAATACCGGCACACACCTGCATGGAGTGCTTGCCCCGCTGCATGGGCTGCAGGCAATATTCGCGGATCGTGTAATCGGGAAATTTTTCTCGTACTTTATCGCCCAGGCGCACGATTCCGTCGGCGACCTGCTCGGGCGTTTCCAGATCCTGCAGCAGGCCGGCAGAAATCTTGTGTGGATGCTTGCGATAGCGAAACGGTCGACAGTTGCCTTCATGGACAACCTTCAGCGCCTTGGGGCCTGCAATCTGCGCGGCTTTTTCCCGCGCATCTGCCGGCGTATGCAGATATAGGCTGTGGGCTGTGGGGATGCCGTACGCGCTGAGCACCTGGGCGGTTTCCCCGTGGGTAAGCGTTTGCCGGCCGTCGGCACGGGCTGCTTGAATCAAACCATGACAGTGAGCACGAATAGTGGCGCTGGTTGCAAACGGCAGGCTCGGCGGTGTTTCCTGCAGCAGCGTCTGCACGCGCTGGTAGTTCACCATATGCATAAAAGCCTTGACCGCTTTCTCTGGAGATATATACGTTGGAATGCTCGCTTGGCTACAGGCATGGCGCGCGGCCTGCGCTTCTTTAAGCCCCATCCAGCTGGTGAGCAGGTTTCGCCGCACTTTGGGCCGCTGCTCAATCAGCGCCTGCGCCGTTTCTTGAGACGGCGCAAGACGGGTAGCGGCATGCACCAGCAATACAGCATCGACACCCGGGTCGGCGCTGACGATAGCCAGCGCCTTGACCAGGCGGGACGGCGTCGCGTTGCCGCTGAGATCCACCGGGTTTTCTCCCGGCTTGCTGATGTCCAGCCCCTGCTGCTCAAGAATTTCACGGGTTTCATTGCTAAAGCGGGCCAGCCTGCCACCGGCGCTGATGAGCTTATCAATCGCCAGCATGGCCGGGCCCAGGCCATTTGACACAATGGCCAGCCGGTCGCCTTTAAGCGGGCGCATGTGCGATAGCGTTTCCAGCGCATCCAAGAGATCGTCAGAGTCGTCGACGCGTACAACGCCGGCCCGGGAAAACGCCGCGTCGAAAACAGCATCGCGATGGGCAATGCCCGGTGTGACCAAAGGCTCGGTCAGTGCCGCAGCGGATGTGCGCCCGCTTTTGATCGCAACCACCAAGTGGTTACGTGAGGCATCGCGCAGTGCCGTCATAAAATGCTGGGCATCACGAATGTGCTCAAGGTGCAGCAAAATGGCCTGAGCGGGGGAATACTGGTTGATGTAGTCCAGCACATCGGGAAGCAACACATCAACGCTGTTTCCCACCGTAACCACATGAGAAAAGCCGATATCGCGTCCGGCGGCCCAGTCGATCATGGCGTTGGCCAGCATGCCTGACTGCCCAAGGTAGGCCACTCGTCCGGCCTTGACCGGTTGACTGGCGTAAGACGCGTTGAGCTTTCTGCCGGGCACGATAATGCCCATGCACTCTGGCCCCAAAAGGCGTATGCCTGATGTTCGGGCAGCGCTCAGCATGCGCTTTTTCACCGACTCCTGATCGTGACGGTCACGATCCAGATGGGCGCCACCGGAAAGAACCAGTGCCGCCTTGGCGCCCAACGTCCCCAGCTCATCAATGAGCCCCGGCACGCTTTCAATATCGGTACAGATAACCGCCAGGTCCGGGATAACCGGCAATTCACTAATCTGCGCTACACGGGAGACGCCAAAAACTTCCGCTTCGCCGCGTTGATCGACCGCCCACAGTTTGCCGCGAAAGCCGCCTTCCTGAACGTTGCGCAGCACCAGCCCGCCTAGAGACTCAGAATCTTCCGAAGCGCCAATAACGGCCAGCGATGCCGGCTGCAGAAAGTGGTGCAAGAATTTTGTACTCACCTTGCCTCTCCCATAATAAAGTAAGCCTTACCCGTAACATTACGACCTATGGGCAGTGTGAAACACCCCTGCTTTTTGCTTAAGCTACGCACTAACCTCAACGGAGCGCCCCGATGATCACCGCCTATATCACACATCCCCACTGTGCCCTGCATCATATGGGCCCGGAACATCCCGAATCTCCCAAGCGGCTGGAAGCCATCAATGCGGGGCTTGCGCTTGCCGGCCTGCTGCAGCAGACCATGCAGTCCGACGCCAAAGAAGCCAGCCGCGAAGACCTGGCGCGGGTACATCCCCACGGCCATTTGCAGGCGCTCAAGGATGTGGTTCCCCATCAAGACATCGTGATGCTAAACGACGATACGCTGATGAACCCCGATAGCCTGAAAGCCGCCGCAGTCGCTGCCGGCGCTGCTTTGCGGGGGGTCGACCAGGTTTTTCGCCACCAGGCGGATAATGTCTTCTGTGCCGTTCGCCCGCCGGGACATCACGCAGAGGCCGCGGGGACCATGGGGTTTTGCTTCTATAACAACATCGCCGTTGCCGCCGCCTATGCGCGCGATCGATACGCGGCTCAGCGCATTGCCATACTCGACTTCGATGTGCACCAGTGCAACGGTACCATTGATATCTTTCAACATGACCCGAATATATTGATCTGTTCCAGTTTCCAAACCCCCTTCTATCCTTGGCGTTACATGGAAAACGAATGCCATAACGTAGTGAATACGCCGCTGAAAGCGGGTACAACCGGAGAAGACTTCCGCCAATTGATAGAAGATCAGTGGTTACCGGCATTGCATGCCTTCAAGCCTGATTTGGTATTACTATCAGCCGGCTTTGACGCTCATCGAGATGATCCGATGTCGGATATCAATCTGGAAGATGGAGATTTTTATTGGATTACCCGGGTCGCGATGGAGATTGCCGCACTGTACGCGGATGGCCGTTTGGTATCAGTGCTTGAAGGCGGCTATCATCTTGAGTCGTTGGCAAGTGCATCACAGGCGCATCTTAAGGCGCTTTTGGGTCTGCCATTTGCAGCGGCAACCGCGTATTAGAAGGATGCTTTAAAGACAGTTGGTAGGTTTGGGCAGACCCGCGATACGGGCGGCACGTTTTGCCGGACTTTCAGGAAAAAGCGACAATAAATAAATTGAACGGCCCTTTTCTTCGCCCAGCTCTTGTTTTATAGCTTTAATCCAGGCACGCATGGCCGGCGCCATTTCAAAACGTGCATAGAAGCGCCGCAAGACCCAAATAAGTTCCCAGTGCGCATCCGTTAGTGTGATGCCGTCTTCTTCTGCCAGCGCATTTGCTACAGTTTCTGACCAGTCTTCCATATTGACGAGGTATTCTTCACTATCTAGAGGTATTTTTTTTTCATTTATTGAAAGATAACGGTATATTTTTTCGTTACACATACGTTAATACCAGCTGATGGTTTGCCGGGTCTGCGCGGTCAACGCTACGAAGGTCTCCATGCCAACCAGCGCAACCTTCTGAGCGTTGGCGATACTCATCAACCCTCGGGCATGTACATCATCTTCCAACGCATAGAGTTTTTCTGGACCAAGCCGGTGACCTTCCCACTCGGCGTCAAGCACAGCGTACACGCCATCTTCGATCAGCAGCAGCACGTCTCCCGGCGCCATGGCAGAAAGTGCCTGAGCCGCGGCTTGTCCACTACTCGGCGGGCAGTTCAGCACGTGCAGAATCATTGTTACCTCCTGCCACACCAGCATCTCTTGCATGGCATCAATTAAAAAACAAGGATGTGTTCCGCACCCTGGAACAGGGCCTGAACTTCGTTCGGATCGAGCTGTTTCGTGTTGCCAGTTAGCTGACTATCGTCAAGCCCTCGCACTGCCGCATCGTCTATGGGCAAGTACAGCGTTTCGACATCGTACATTTCCAGCATATGGATGATCGGTAGCGTAGCCTTCTGCCCGGGAGCACCCTGCGATTGTTCCGGCAGCAGCGCCAATATGCCCTGCCCCATGAACAGCGGTACTACCGGCTTACCAAACGCGGCGGCTACCAGCAGTGCATCCAAGCTTTCACGCAGCCTGACGCCCTGATGTGGCGCGCTGCGTATCACGACAAGTAGCGTATTATTCATGGCGTATCACCCTTTTACAGAAAAGCCCAACCTTGGCAGGTGCGGCTACGCGGCAAAAGTAATGACGCGATCACAGCGCTGCTGCAATTCAAGCAGCTGGCCCAGCCCGGTTAGCTCAAAGGGGGGCGACACGTTATGGTGACTCTGGCCGTGGCGGGCCGCCTCAGCTTTATCAAGCAACCCGCGCCGCAGGGCAGCTGCAATGCAAACATCAAGCTTTACCCCGCACGCTTGATGCAGTGAACGCCACAGCTCCAGAAGGTTCGCCTCGTCTTGCGGAGGCGTCATCAGTGAAGACGCATTATGCACGCCGTCACGATAAAAAAACACGCTTTCCAGCGTGTGGCCCTGCGCCAGAAGGGTCCGGGCAAAACGTAATGCCGAATGCGGCGCCTGGCTACTATACGGCGCGCCCATTACCAGCAGTGCGTAGTTCATGTAACGCCCTCAGAGTTAACCCGATCAGGGAAAACAAAGGCCTCGGCATCGGTGTAGCGGACGCACAAGGCCTGGTTCATCGGCTATCAATTCTCTTAGTCGCTGTTCATTACGCCCAACAGAGAAAGCAGGCTGACAAAAAGGTTGTAGATGGATACGTACAGCGTGATGGTCGCCAGAATGTAGTTGGTTTCGCCTGCACGATGCACCATTTCGCTGGTTTGATAGAGTATGGCGGCTGAAGAAAACAGCACAAAGCCAGCAGATACCATCAATGACAGCGCTTCAATCTGAAAGAGCAGTGCCGCTGCCATCGCCAGTATCAGTACGATACCGCCGGCCATCAAGAAATTGCTTAAAAAACTGAAGTCCTTTTTGGTTACCAGCGCCACTGCAGAAAGGCCAAAAAATGTTAAACCGGTCATGGCCAGCGCCGTCATGATCAATTCAGCGCCGTTGGGCAGGGTCAGATAGGCAGACAGAATCGGCCCCAGAGTGAAGCCCATAAAACCGGTAAAGGCAAAGGTCGCCAACAGCCCCATTGCCGAGTCTGCCGTCTTGTGAACGAGAAACATCAGCCCATAGGCACCGATAAAAAACACGAAAATATTGATTCGCTCGATGCCCATGGCCATAGCGGCACCCGCGGTGGCCGCAGAAAACAGCAGCGTCATGGCCAGAAGCGCATAGGTGTTGCGCAGCACCTTACTGGCAGCCAGATCGCTTACCCCCTGGGCTGTTTGCGTTCTGGAAAGGCGTGATTCGTTATAAGCCATGTGAACATGCTCCGTTAGTCGTGTTCGCAACAGTCGACAAGCATGCCGCTCAAAGGTTCCGTACGCAAGTACCGGAGCGCACGGCCGCAAGAGCTTTTCAACGTCAGCAGCCCCTTTCCGTACTGTCTACCCATCAGCCTACCCATCAGCGCGAAATCCGGCGCTCCACGGGTGCATATCTCATACCGGGTTAGGTCACATGTTGACGCGGCAAATCGGCCGCTACATACGGCAGGCGACAAACGAAAAAAGCGCCCGTAGGCGCTTGATTCGTAAGCATTCTGGCGGAGGGACAGGGATTCGAACCCTGGAAGGGCTATTAACCCTTGCCGGTTTTCAAGACCGGTGCATTCAACCGCTCTGCCATCCCTCCGACGGGTGCGTACTCTACCAGCCTTGCTTTGAAAGTCAACGCCTTTCGTAAAGCCGGATGCCTACTCGGGTAACGGTGTTGCCATCCATTTCGCTGACAACCCACTGGATACCGTGCCAATCCACGTCGTCGCCCACCACCGGATGGCCGCCTACCCGCAACGCCATGAAATCAGCCAGGGTCATCTCCGGGGTACCTGAGCCCAGCGTAAGGCCGTAAGCCTGGGCAATATCTTTCATCTTTGCGCTGGCATCCAGCGTAAAAGCGCCAAAGAAAGCACGTTCCTGCTTGAATCGTGCATCGCCGTTGAACAGCCGATTGAGGGCTGCAATATCGGCTTCACGACCGATAACACAAAGGATATCGCCCATTTTCAGCCGCGTATTGCCCTTCGGGTGCAGCATGGCGTGGCGGCGAAAAAGCGCTGAAATCAGCGCACCGGAAGGAAACCGCAGCAGTCGAATAGGCACATCGTCAAGATCAAGGTTTTCCACCTCGTAGACAAACATCTCGAAATCATTTTCCGGCAAAATGCCAAGCGACCCTCGGCGGTTGGGCGCAGCGCCGTCAGGTATTTCGACTTTCATCCAGCGTGCCACCCAGGCCAGTGACCCCCCCTGTATCAACAGCGACATCAGCACCACAACAAACGCCACGTTGAAGTACAGCGCTGCGTTGGCCACCCCCGCCATCAGCGGAAAAATCGCCAGCACAATGGGAACGGCCCCGCGCAGCCCGACCCAGGCAATAAACGCAACCTCCCGAGCGCGAAAATGGAAAAACGGCCTGATTGCCAAAAAAACCGCCAGCGGCCGGGCAATAAAAATCAGCGAAAGCGCGACCAGAAAAGCGGGCAGTGCTACATCCCATAGCTGACTGGGCGTCACCAGCAGTCCCAGCACCAGAAACAACCCGATCTGGCTGAGCCAGGCAAGGCCGTCGTGGACGGGCAGAATGCAGCTGATATGACGTCCGGGCTGGTTACCGATCATCAGCCCGGCCAGATAGATCGCAAGAAAACCGCTGCCGCCCAGCACGCTGGTCAGCCCGAAAACGCTGAACCCCAGCCCCAGCGCCAGCATGGAATAAAGCCCGGGCGCCAGATCCAGCCAGCGCAGCAGCCGAGCGCTGATCCAGCCGCCGCCCACGCCTACCGCCAGGCCGATGCCAAACTGCGCTGCAAAAAACACCACCGTTTCTGTGACGCCGCCGATATCTCCGATCAGCACCTCGATCAGCATCAGCGTCAGAAAAATCGCCATGGGATCGTTGGTGCCCGATTCAATCTCCAGGGTGGCGCCCACCCGCTCATTAAGGTTGACGCCCTGCCCTTTGAGCATGGAAAACACCGCAGCGGCATCGGTAGAGCCGACAATAGCACCCACCAAGAGCCCCTGAACCAGGGACAGATCAAAAACCAGCATGGCGATGGCGCCAACCAGTGCACTGGTCAGGAGCACGCCAAAAGTCGCCAGCAGCAGCGCCGGCTTGAATCCGACGCGAAACGTCTTCAGCCGCGTACGCAGCCCACCGTCAAGCAAGATCATGGCCAGTGCCAGATGGCCAATGATGAAGGCCAGTGAGTAGTCGTCAAACTCAATGCCGAGGATGCCCTCCTCGCCGGCCAACATGCCAAGGCCAAGAAAAATCAGCAAAAGCGGTAGACCAAAAAGCGACGACAAACGACTGGCCAGGATGCTCAGCGTCATCAAGCCACCGCCCAGTAAAAAAAACGTATATATAGTGTCCATCTCTCCCCGTCTCGAACTCGCCAGCTCTGCATTATGCCATGCCGGCCAATGCTTTACCGCGGCGTGTCACAGCTCAAGCGGCGCCAGGAAAGGTAAAGCTAGCCAAGCCGTTTATCATGCGGCTACACTTCCCGGCATGATATCGATAACCGCCCCTCAGCTACGCGGCCGTCCCGTCGCAGCGCTATGCCTGCTGGCGATGCTCTGGCTTGCCAGCGCCGCCGTCAGCGCCCAGCCCAGCGGCGCAGAGGCGCCTGCCGATACGCCGCTGACACTCGATAGCGACGTTGCACTACCCGAGGGGCTGTGGCCACCGGCCAAGATCGTCATGCCCGCGCCCAGCGTTGCCGTCGCGCCCCCGGAGCCGTTGACACCGCCGCCGGTAAAAACGCTGACGATCATGCTCGACTGGTTTTTAAGCCCGCAGCACGCACCGCTGCTGCTCGCCAAGGTGCAAGGGTTTTATCAGAAAGAAGGACTTGACGTTACGCTAAGACCACCGGCCGATCCGTCCCTGCCCGCCAAGCTGCTGGCCGCCGGTGAAGTCGACGCTGCGCTGGCGCGTCAGCCTCTGCTGCATTTGCGTAACCACGACGGCAGCCGCCTGGTGCGCATCGCGACGCTGATGGAAACGCCGCTTAACGCGGTGATCGTGGCCGGTGACGCCGCTTCCAAGGAGCTCGACGCGCTGGCCACGCGCACCTACGGCTACGCCACGCAAGAAGGGGCTGAACTCATCGTACCGCTGCTGGTGCCGGATAGCGTGCGCCAGACGGACGGCTATACCGCTCCGCGCAACGTGCACTACAGCGGCGAACGCGAACTGCGCCAGGGCAATATCGACATCATGGTGGACGGCTTTGACCACGCGCTGCCCACTCGGCTGGCAACCGACGGCATCGCGACTCGCGTGATTCCCTACACCGAGCTGGGGCTGCCGGTGCACGACGGCCTGATTCTGATGATCAACGGCGATACGCTCAACGAGCGCAAGCTCACCTGGCAACATCTGACCGCGGCGCTGGGCCGCGCTACCCGCTGGATTGCGCAAAACCCCAAGCGCGCCTGGCAGACCCTGATTGAGGCCTATCCGGTATTGGACAACAGCGCCAACGAAGCCGCTTGGCCGGCGCTGGTACGCCGCATGGCGCTGCGTCCGGCCGCGGTGGACAGCCGGCGCTATCGGCGCCTGGAAGCGTTTTTACAGGATCGCGGTATCACCGACGCTCGCCTGCCCACGTCAACGCTGGCAGCCGATCCCCATGCGCTATAGATTGATGCGCTGTAGATGATAGCCATCAGGCGCCATGCGGATGTGCGCCCAGAAACCTTTCTACCGCCTGGCGAAAGGCATCCGGCTGGTCGGCGTGCAGCCAGTGGCCGGCCTCTTTAAGCGTAATGAGCCGCGCTCCGGGCAGCACGCCGCGCAGCGTTGGCAGCATGGCGTCTTCCACGTAGTCGGACTGCTCCCCGCGCAGCACCATGGACGGGCCATCAAAGGGCGCCTGGCCTGCCGGCGGGGCGATAATATCGGCATAGCCGTCCATGATGCGGTCAAGGTCCACGCGCAGCGCCAGCTCATCGCCGTCACGCTGAAGGTTGGTCGCCAAAAAAAGGCGCACAGGGCGCGATTCGATGTGGCGTGCCAGCAGCGCATCGGCTTCGCGGCGGTCTTTGGGGTGGCCCTGCTGAAGCTCGCGCATGGCGGCAAAAATGCGGTCGTGGCCGTGCTGATAGGCCACCGGGGCAATATCGGCAACGGTCAGCGTCGCGACCCGGCCGGGGTTTCTGCGCGCCAGGCTCATGGCCACTTTGCCGCCCATGGAGTGGCCCAGCACGTGGGCCCGCTCGATACTGAGCCGGTCCATCAGCGCGACCACGTCGTCGCTCATGGAAAGATAGCTCATGCCGTCGGCGTGGGGCGAGCGCCCGTGATTGCGCAGATCCACCGCCACCACTCGGCGCTGATCCTGCCAGGCGCGCATGTGCGAGCGCCAGTTATCCGCGCTGCCCAGCAGGCCATGCAAAATGATCAGCGGCAGCTCACCGCTGCCCGGCTCCCCGCTGTCAAGGCAGTACAGCTGCACCGCAGAAGACTCAGGCACGGAAGGCTCGGATACAGGCGGCATAGAAGCTCCTTATCATCATGAAATTCAAGCGCGGCGGCTTTGCCGGCGTGCGGCCCGGCATCCCTAGGCCACGCTGGGGATAGCGTCGGCCGTCCCCGTCCAGGTTCTCATCTTGCGCGTCAGCCAGGCCAGCAAAACGCCGTAGAGCGGCAGAAACAGCACCATGCTGATCCCCAGCTTGATGGCATAGTCCACCAGCGCAATTTCCAGCCAGTTGGCCGCCATGAAAGCGTCCGGGCTTTGATAAAACGCGGTAAAGAAAAACGCCAGGGTATCGGCAAAGTTGCCGACCACCGTGGAACATACCGGCGCGACCCACCACGCCATTCGACGCAGGCGGTTGAAGACGTGAACGTCAAGGGTTTGGCCCACTACATAGGCCATAAAGCTGGCAAGGGCAATGCGGGCCACGAAGATGTTCCATTCTCCCAGCGCAGCAAGGCCGGCATATTCCCCCTGGGGAAACACCACCGATACCACATAGGAGACCGCCAGCGCCGGCAGCATGACGCGCTGCACAATGGTTTTGGCCGGCTGCTTGCCGAACAGCCGCACCGTTAAATCCGTTGCCAGAAAAATAAACGGGAAGCTGAACGCCCCCCAGGTCGTATGCAGGCCAAACAGCATAAACGGCAGCTGCACCAGATAGTTACTGGCGGCGATGATGGCAATATGAAACGTCACCATCACCAGCAGGCAGCGACGATACTGCAGGTCAGTCAGGACAAACATCGACAGATTTCCTTTTTATGACATGAAAAACGAAGGGGTGAGGGAACCCTTCTGCACACGGCGGCCGTATTATACGCCACGCCCGGCGGAAAAACAGCGCCGGGCCGAATAGCATATCCAGCACAGCGCAACTGCTGTCGGCGACAGTCGTTGAACTACCATTGATACAGCGTTGAATGACGAACGAATCAACTGCGCTAATGTACGAACTACGCTAATGTACAAAAACGTAAATAATCGACAACAACGTAACGCACGCCGCGTCTTCATGAATGTCAGGAGCTATATGCCAGGAGTCTCCCATGCCTAGCTTTTCTCACGCCGCCATGCATCTGCTCAACAATAACAGCGACGCGATTGATACCGGCGCCAGCCTTCTCAAGGCCATGGCCAATGCCAAACGGCTGCGCATTCTGTGCCTGCTGGCCGAAGGCGAGATGTCGGTCACCCAGCTGAACCGGCGGCTGGTACTGAGCCAGTCGGCGCTGTCTCAGCATCTGGCCATTCTGCGCCAGCAAGCGCTGGTGACAACGCGACGAGATTCGCAGACGATCTACTATTCCCTGGCAAGCGATACCGTCAAAGCCGTCATACAGGCGCTGGCCCATAGCAGCGGCTAGCACAGGCCGGCTTTAGTGCTTGTGCCAGCGCGTAGCGCCGAGTGCGCTCACGGCCCTGACAACGGCGCCTTCTGCACCCCGGGCCAACGCAATGCCCAGCCGATCGCTCAGGCGCCGCGGCGCTTCAAGCCAGACGCACACCACACGGGCATGCGCCATACGCTCGACCAGATAGGCCTCGCTGGTTTGCACGCTGTCCACCAGGCCGCGCTGCTGCGCTTCGCTGCCGTACCAGATTTCTCCGGTAGCAAGCGCTTCGATGTCGATCCCGGCACGGCGCTTTGCCACGTAGTCCTTGAAAAGACGGTGGGTATTTTCCAAGTCCTCGACAAACTTCGCGCGCCCTTCTTCGGTATTTTCACCCAGTACCGTCAAGGTGCGCTTGTGCTTGCCGGCGGTGAGCAGTTCAATATCAACGTCGTAACGCTTGAGCAGGCGATGCACGTTGGGAATCTGGGCCATTACGCCGATAGAGCCGATCACGGCAAAAGGGGCTGCCTTGACATGGCCGGCGCTGCAGGCCATCAGATAGCCGCCGCTGGCGGCTACCTTGTCGATACACACCGTAGTGGCAAGCCCGGCTGCCGCCAGCCGTTCCATCTGCGCTGCGGCCAGGCCGTGGGCGTGCACCAGCCCGCCACCGGACTCCAGGCGCACCACGACCTCGTCGTCGCTTTTCGCCACGCGGATAACCGCGGAGACTTCCTCGGCAAAATGCTCGGTTGCAGACGCCTGGATATCACCGTGAAAATCCAGCACCCATACTCGCGGGCCCGCCCCCTGTTCGCTGTCATCGCCTTCTACCGGCGGCCGCGCCTTTTCCTGCTGACCGGCCTGGGCTTTTTTGCCCCGCAGAGAAAACCGCGCCCGCCACCGGCCGCGGCGTTTTTTATCCCCACGGCCGGCCTGGTCCAAAAAGCGATGGCGTTTATCACGCTGGTCATTAAGCACCTCGGTATGCAGCGTCAGCGCGTCGTCGGTGTGGTTTTTGCCTCGCCTGATTACCAGCAAGGCAAGCGTGGCAAAGCCGATAACGATGGCGGCCTGGATAAGAAACGTAACGATATTGAGGATCCACTCGTTCACTGGCGATCTCCTTGTTATGGCGGCGCATGGCACGGGTAATAAATAGTGGGGATGGGCAAAAGGGCAAAAGAGCAAAAGGGCAAAAGGGCAAAAGGGCAAAAGGGCAAAAGGGCAAAAGGGCAAAAAATGAAACAGACACAAAACCCGACTAGCACGCCTTTTTCGCGCGCCTGCGGCGACGTGTTAGGCTTCGGCATCAGCCCCAAGCCGACGGCAATGCCCCGTCGGTGAACGGCTTACGTTAAACGCCGGCCAAAAGAGATCCGATTCATGCCCTCCCCCACACCGCTTGAAAAAATGCACGCCCGCTTTGACCCCGAAGCCGCCCGGGCCATGCACGAAGTCTTCCAGTTTCACTTCACCGACCTGGGGGATTACTACCTGCGCATAGACGACGGTACACTCGCCGTTGAAGCCGGCGAGCACGATGATCCTTCGGTCAGCCTGAGCCTGTCGAGTGACACCCTCAAACGGCTGATGCGCGGCGAAATCAGCGGCATGAGCGCATTCATGAGCGGCCAGCTTAAAGCCACCGGCAACGTGATGCTGGCAACCAGACTAAGCCGGCTGTTTCCCGGCAAGTAGCCCCAAAAGCCCCGCCGCTACTGCCGGCACTGAGCAAGATGCGCCTCGATCAGCTCACGCGCAATGGAATAAGGCGCCGGCAGGCCGGGCAGCCGGCGCGGACTGAACCAGGCCGCATCGCTGATTTCATCTTCATCAATGCGAATGCGCCGCGTTGTGGCTTCAGCGAAAAACCCCATCATCAGCGAATGCGGAAACGGCCATGCCTGGCTGCGGTAGTAGCGAAGGCGGTGAATATGCACGCCGACTTCTTCGTACACTTCACGGTATACGGCTTCTTCGGCCGACTCGCCGGGCTCGATAAACCCGGCAAGCGTGGAATACTGCCCCGGGCGAAAGCGCGGGCTGCGCCCCAGCAGCATGTTTTCCCCGGAAGTCACCAGGGTGATGATACACGGTGAAATGCGCGGATAGTTGCGATGGCCGCAGGCATCACAGTGCATGGCAAACTCCGCAGAAAGCCTTGAAGTCTGAGCCCCGCAGCGCCCGCAAAAGCGATGATTCTGCAGCCAGGCGCCCACCTGCAGCGCCGTGGAGAGAAGGCTGAACCACCGGCTGGAAAGCACCGCCAGCCATTCCCGCCCGTTGAGCCAGCCATCCTTGGGCTCGGAAGCAAAGGCCAGCGCTACCGGCTCGTCGTCCCAGTAGCAAAGCGGCTGCATGGTCTCATCCCAGCGCTGCCAGGGCTGCAAAGGCACTTCGCCGTGATGGCCGCTCCCCGGCGCCGGCGCCACCCGATTGCCGGCGATCACCACCACACGGCCCGCCCCGGCATCGGCAGGAATTTCACGCCTGAGCATCGTCACCCCCGCCGTTTGCCCAGCGAAGGCCGTGAGCCTCGCACTTGGCCCGGTGCGCGTTTTCCTCTTCCGCCGTCGGGGGGGTAACGCGCAGCGCATTCGGCGCCAGAGAAAGACGCCTTATCGCCAGGCCGCTTTGCTGCGCACTGGCTGGCCGGTCGCGCTCGCTCTGGTCTTGCCCGGCCTCGGCATCCAGCACCAGTGCGGTCTGGCCGCCGGTCATCGCCAGATACACATCGGCTAGAATTTCCGAGTCCAGCAGCGCTCCGTGCAAAACGCGGTGGGCGTTGACGATATCGTAGCGCTTGCACAGCGCGTCCAGCGTGTTGCGCTGGCCCGGGTGCATCTTCCGCGCCATGGTCAGGGTGTCGAGAATCGCACAGTGATCGGCAACCGGCCCCAGCGGCGTTTGCCGGTGCGGATTGATCTGTGCAAGCTCGTGGTCGATAAAGCCCACGTCAAAGGGCGCGTTGTGAATCACCAGCTCGGCGCCTTCGATAAACGCCCAGAACGCATCGGCTATCTGGGCAAAAGTCGGCTCGTTGGCCACTTTTTCGTTATCAATACCGTGTACCGCTACCACTTCGGCATCAATATGACGCTCGGGATTAATATACTGATGGTAGGTGCGTCCGGTTAGTCGCCGATTGACCATTTCCACCGCGCCGATTTCCACCAGCTTGTGCCCCTGTTTGGGGTCGATGCCGGTGGTTTCGGTATCCAGTATGATCTGGCGCATCTTGTCTCTCCTGGCTTGGCTGCTAGCGCTTACGTATGCTCATCAATGGCCTGATTGGCCAGCGCATCGGCACGCTCGTTGCCGGGATGGCCGCTGTGGCCCTTGACCCAGTGCCACTCTACCCGGTGGCGCTGGGTCTCGGCGTGCAGCGCCTGCCACAGTTCGGCGTTTTTCACCGGCTTTTTGGCCGCCGTTTGCCAGCCGCGCTTCAACCAGCTGTGAATCCACTGGGTAATCCCCTGGCGGACGTATTGCGAATCGGTCCAGATAGCGACCTCGCAGGGCGTATTCAGCGTGCGCAGGGCCGTGATTGCGGCCATCAGCTCCATGCGATTGTTGGTGGTGTGGGCTTCAAAGCCGTAGCGTGTGGTTTCATGTTCACCGCTTTGCAAGACCAGCCCCCAGCCGCCCACGCCGGGATTGCCCCGGCAGGCGCCGTCGGTATACACCGTTACGCGCGGCAAATGCGTACTTGCTTGTTCGCTCAACGTTTATGTTCCTCGTAGCACTTTTCTCGTACTGGCGCTGCGTGACCGCGTGCCACCCCGGCAGGCTGCGGCGCGGTGGGCGGACGCAGCCCGAACTTCAGCCGCTGGACGGGCGCCTGATAGCGCCGGCGACGGGCGCGAATCATATAGCTGATTCCCAGCGCCAGGTTATGCCGCCGCCCCAGCGTTTCCCAGCAGCCGCCGGGGCTGCGTTTGCCAAAGCCAAAACCGCAATAGTCTACCCGCTCGATTTCAAAATCGACAAACGCCAGCCAGTCGCGCAGCCGGCCCGGCGTATACCAGCGCCCGTTGCCCGGATACATGCGCCGCCGGCGCCCCAGCCGATAGGCAAGCGTTGCAAGCCCCAACGGCTGAAATCCGAAAACAATCAGCGTGCCGCTGTCGCGGGTAACCCGCGCCGCCTCGGCCAGCACCCGATGGGCATCCGGGCCGTGTTCCAAAAGATGATGCAGCAAGGTGAGATCCAGACACTCATCGGGCAGCGCCAGCGCTTCGGGCAGACAAACCAGCGTCGCCCTGGCCCGGGCGCAGGCGCGGGCCGGCGCCCACTGTACGACATGGGCCGGGCCTGCGCTGGGAATATGCGATAAAAGCGATGGGCCCATGGAAAGCTCAAGGCCGTGCTGGTCAGGGCGTGACTGGAGCACCGGCCCCAGACAGGCCGCCTGCGCCTGCATCAGCGCTTGACCGCGCCCCGAGGCCCAGTAACGCCGGCTACAGGCCAGCCGCTCGCGCCATTCGGCTTGCCCCTGCGAAGTTGACATACACAGCACTCCCCTCCAGAGTAGCGTCGTTTTTGACCAAAGGATCTCGCCCCATGCTGAGCGTGACACCGATACCCGCCTTTAGCGATAATTATATTTGGCTGTTGCGACAAGATGCGAGCCAAAAGGTTTGCGTGGTGGACCCGGGTGACGCCGCTCCGATCATGGAAGTGCTCGAACGTGAAGCGCTGGAGTTGGAAACCATCCTGATCACCCACCATCATCACGACCATACCGGCGGGCTTGACGAGCTGACCAGCCGCTATTCGCCCCAGGTTATCGGGCCGGACAACCCAGCCATTGCCGGCATTACCCGAGCGGTAGGCGAAGGCGACGAAGTGCGCGTTATGGGGCGTCTTTTCGAAGTCATGGCGACCCCGGGGCACACGCTGGATCACATCAGCTTTTTTACCCCGGGTATTCCATCGCTGCTGTTTTGCGGCGACACGCTTTTTTGCGCCGGCTGTGGCCGGCTGTTCGAGGGCTCACCGGAGCAGCTGCATCAGTCACTGAAGCGCTTCGCTGCGCTGCCGGAAGAAACTCTGGTCTTTGCCGCCCACGAGTATACCCAGGCCAATTTGACCTTTGCCCGCCAGGCCGACCCGGACAACGAAGACGTCGCCTACGCGCTGCAGGAAAGCCGGCGTGCCCGCGAAGCCGAACGCCCCACGCTTCCCAGCACCATCGGCCGTGAACTCAATATCAACCCCTATCTGCGTGTCCATACCGCAAGCGTGCGCCACGCCGCCGGGACCCAGGGGGCCAACAATAGCGATCTTGCCACCCTCACCACGCTCAGGGAATGGAAAAATCGTTTCTAGCCGCCGCCGGCTGGCCGGTGCGGCGGGGAGCAGACACTGTTGATCAACGCTTTTATTGTGACTCGCCCATGACCTACCACGCCCTATGCCCGCGCTTTTTACGGGCCACCGCCGGCGCATTTATTGCCGGTGTGCTGATGCTCGCCGCCGGCCAGCCGGCGATGGCCGAAAGCCAGCATATAGACGCCGCGCCCGCAATCGACTCGGCGCCTTCTTCATTTTGGGACGCTCTGGACGCCACGCCGCAAAACGCCTGGTCGCAGCTGCGCAAAAGCTTTGCCTGGGATATCAACGCCCTGCCGCCCGATGCCCGGGCGCGCGTTGACAAGTGGATCGCTCGCTACCGCCAAAGCCCGCAAAACATTGCCAGCATCACCCGGGAGGCCAAGCCCTGGCTTGCCTGGATTATCCAGCAGGTAAACGCACGCGACCTGCCGGGCGAAATCGCTTTGCTGCCGTTTATCGAAAGCTCGTTTGACCCGGCGGCACGCAGCCACCGCGGCGCCGCCGGCCTTTGGCAGTTCATGCCGCGCACCGGCGATGCGCTCGGGCTTTTGCGCAACGGCCGCTACGACGGCCGGCTTGACGTCACCGCCTCCACCCAGGCCGCCCTGGGCTATATTGAATCCCAGGCCGAGCGCTGGTACGGCGGCGATATCGCGCTTTCCCTGGCAGCCTACAACGCCGGCGCCGGCACGGTGAACAAAGCCCGCCGCCGTGCCCAGCGTCAAGGGCGGGGCAGCGACTACTGGTCGCTCGATCTGCCGGGCGAAACCATGCAGTACCTGCCCAAGCTGTACGCCATCGCGGAAATTATCGGCCATCCCGAGCGCTACAGCGTCCGCTTGCCCGACATCGGCGCCGCCCCGGCTTTTGCCGAGATAGCGCTGGACCGGCCCATAACGCTGACCCGTCTTTCCCGCCGGCTGGACATCAGCTCGCAGCGCCTGGCCAAGCTCAACCCTGGGGCGCTGCAAAACACCCTAAGCCCCCGCGACGGCTCGGTGCTGCTGGTACCGCGGGAGGCCAACCGGCGCACGCTGACAGCTCTTGCGGGCGCCGATGATTCACCGGCGCAGGCGACCCACCGAGTTGAAAGCGGCGACAGTTTAACCGCGATTGCCATGCGCTACGATGTCAGCACCCGGGACCTGATGCGCTGGAACGCCATTGAACAGCCCCGTACCCTGCAGCCCGGGCAGCTGCTCACGCTGACAGACGGCTGACCCCAGCGCCCGCGCGCCGCTGCACAGGAGGCAAGCTGCCATGCGTCACAGGCTACGTAGCGGGAACCGAAAAGCATTCGCTGCCGCCCGGCTCGCGTTCGGGGCGGCCCTAGGCATCGCCCTGAGCGCCATGCCGGCAAGCGCCGCCGATGACAGCGGCGCGCCGCCCTCCTTCCAGCCGGCGCTTTCGCTGTACGGCGAGCCGGCCCTTGGCGACGACTTCGACCACTTCCCCCACGTCAACCCGGACGCCCCCCGGGGCGGCACCATGGTGCGTACCGCCGTAGGCGGAAGCTTCGATTCCACCAACCCCTTTATCATTCGCGGCACGCCGGCCAGCAACGTAAACCTGATCTACGACACCCTGATGGAAGCCAACCCCGGCGAGCCGTTCAGCCTCTACGGCCTGGTGGCCGAAGACGTGCGCATCGCCCCGGACCGCCGCTGGATCGAGTTTGACCTGCGCCCAGCGGCGCGCTTTCAGGACGGCGAGCCGCTCACCGCCGAGGACGTGGTCTTCAGCCTGAATATTCTCCGTGAGGAGGCCAACCCTTTCTACCGCAGCTACTACGCCGGCGTGGATGAGGCCGTGGCGATGTCGCCCCACCGAGTGCGCTTTACCCTCAACGACCCCGAATCCCGGGAGCTGCCGCTGATCGTCGCCCAGATGCCGATTCTGCCCAAACACTACTGGGACGCGCGCGATTTCACCAAGCCTACTCTGGCCGCCCACCCGGGCTCCGGCCCCTACCGTATTGATGAGGTCGACCCCGGCCGGCGCATCGTCTACGCCCGGGACCCGGACTACTGGGGAAAAGACCTGCCGGTCAACGTCGGCCGGCACAACATCGGCCGGCTGGTGTTCGACTACTACCGCGACCGCGACATCGCCTGGGAGGCGTTCAAGGCCGGCCTCACCGACTACCGCACTGATGCCCGCGCCGCCACCTGGGCCATCGGCTACGACTTTCCCGCCTATGAAAAGGGACTGGTCAAGCGCATCACCGTGCCCGACGTCAACCCGTCGCGAATGCAGGCCTTCGTCTTCAACCTGCGCAAAGATAAATTTGACGACCCCCGCGTGCGCGAGGCGCTGAGCCTGACCTTTGACTTTCCCTGGCTCAACACCAATATTTTTTACGATAGCTATCGGCGCACCCGGAGCTTTTTCCAGAACTCGCCCATGCAGGCCGAGGGGCTGCCCTCGGATGACGAGCTGGCGCTGCTTGCACCCTTTCGCGACGAGCTGATCGCCTCCCACGGCTCCGACGCGCTGTTTACCCGGCCGCTGCCCATTGACCAGCCCGAGGCCCTGCGCCCGCGGCTGAAAAAGGCCCTTGAGCTGCTGTATGACGCCGGCTATACGGTCAAGGACGGCACGCTGATCGACGCAGACGGTGCCCCGCTGCGCCTGGAAGTGCTGCTCTACGACTCCGGCCTTGAGCGGGTGGTTCAGCCGATGCTGCGCAACATGGCGCGCCTGGGCGTGCAGACCTCGATTCGCATCGTGGATATCAGCCAGTACCTGAACCGGCTGCGAAGTTTTGACTTTGACATGGTCATCAGCCAGTTTCCTCAGTCCAACAACCCCGGCAACGAGCAGCGGGATTTCTGGACCAGCGACGTGGCCAACCGCCCCCAGAGCCGCAACGTGATGGGCCTTGAAAACGAGGCGGTGGATGCGCTGGTGGAAGAGCTGATTAGCGCCGACAGCCGCGAAGCGCTCAATACCGTCACTCACGCGCTGGACCGGGTGCTGCGCTGGGGCTTTTACGTGATTCCGCACTATCATTCCGGAGAAACCCGCATCGCCGTGTGGGACAAGTTCGGCTACCCCGAGCCGTTTCCCGCGTACGGCATGGATCTGGACGCCTGGTGGGTCGACCCCGAACGCGCCGAGCAGCTGGAAGAGCGGCGTTAACCACACAAGGAGCTGCCCGTGGCCCGCTACACCCTGCGCCGACTGCTGTTGATGATTCCCACTCTGGTGGGCATTTTGCTGCTCAACTTTATTATCGTGCAGGCCGCGCCCGGCGGCCCCATCGATCAGATGCTGGCGCGCTTCGAGAACGCCGATGCCATGGCCAGCACCCGGCTGGATACCGGCGGCGGCGACATTACCGTCAGCGACGATTCCCGGGGTGCGCGGGGCATCGACGAGCGCTTCATCCAGCAGCTGGAAGAACAGTTCGGCTTCGACAAGCCCGCCCACGAGCGCTTTCTGGGCATGCTCGCCGACTACGCCACCTTCGATTTCGGCACCAGCTTCTTTCGCGACCGGCCGGTGATCGACCTGATGATCGAACGGCTGCCGGTATCGATTTCGCTGGGGCTGTGGAGCACGCTGCTGGTGTATCTGGTGTCGATCCCGCTGGGCATTCGCAAGGCGCTGCGCCACGGCTCACGCTTTGACGTCTACTCCTCGGGGTTTGTCATCGTCGGCTACGCCGTGCCCGGCTTTCTGTTCGCCATCCTGCTGATCGTGCTGTTTGCCAGCGGCGCGTATTTCGACTGGTTCCCCCTGCGCGGGCTGACCTCGCCGGGCTTTGCCGAGCTGTCGGCCTGGGGCAAGGTCAAGGATTACGCCTGGCACATGACGCTGCCGGTGCTCGCCGCCTCCATCGGCAGCTTTGCCACCCTGACCATGCTGACCAAAAACAGCTTTCTCGACGAAATTCACAAGCAGTACGTGCTCACCGCCCGGGCCAAGGGTGCCGACGAGCGGCGGGTTCTCTACGGCCACGTGTTTCGCAACGCCATGCTGATCATCATCGCCGGACTGCCCGCCGCGCTGGTGGGCATCTTCTTTACCGGCGCGCTTCTGATCGAGGTGATTTTCTCGCTGGACGGGCTGGGGCTTCTGGGCTTTGAGGCGGTGATGCAGCGGGACTACCCGGTGATCTTCGGCACGCTTTTCTTGTATACGCTGGTGGGGCTGGTGCTCAAGCTGGTGTCGGACTTGACCTATGTGTGGGTGGACCCGCGCATCGACTTTGCCACTCGGGAGGCTTAAGCCATGCGCCTGTCACCGCGTCTATCCCCCATTACCCGCCGGCGGCTTGCGGCGTTCAAGAGCAACCGCCGGGCGCGGGTCTCGCTGTGGCTGTTCGTGGCGCTGTTTGTGCTGAGCTTGGGTGCCGAGCTGATCGCCAACGACAAGCCCCTCGTCATGCAGTTTGACGGCGAGTGGTACGCGCCGCTTTTGTACGACTACCCGGAAACCGAGTTCGGCGGCTTTCTACCCACCCGGGCGGACTACCTGGACCCTTTCATGCAGGAGCAGATCAGCGAACGCGGCTGGGCGCTGTGGCCGCCGGTGCGCTTTTCCTACCAGACGCTGGACATGCAGATGACCCGCCCCTCGCCCGCACCGCCCAGCGCGCGCCACTGGCTGGGCACCGACGACCAGGGCCGGGACGTGCTGGCCCGGGTGATCTACGGCTTTCGCCTGTCGGTGGTGTTTGCCCTGGTGCTCACCGCGGGCTCGCTGGTGCTGGGCGTGGTGATTGGCGGCGTGCAGGGCTACTTTGGCGGCAAGGTGGATCTGATCGGCCAGCGCCTGACCGAGATCTGGTCAGGGCTGCCGGTGCTGTTTCTGCTGATCATTCTGGCAAGCTTTGTTCAGCCCGGCTTCTGGTGGCTGCTGGGGGTGATGCTGCTGTTCTCCTGGCTGGGGCTTGTCGATATCGTCCGCGCCGAGTTCCTGCGCGCGCGCAACCTGGAGTACGTGCGCGCGGCCAGGGCCATGGGGCTGCCGTCCCGGCTGATCATGTGGCGTCACGTGCTGCCCAACGCCATGGTGGCAACGCTGACATTCATTCCGTTTCTGTTTACCGGCGCGATCAGCACGCTGACCGCGCTGGACTTTCTCGGCTTTGGCCTGCCGCCGGGCTCGCCGTCGCTCGGGGAGCTGGCCGCCCAGGGCAAGAACAACCTGCACGCGCCCTGGCTGGGCATCACCGCCTTTTTGACGCTGGGGGTTATGCTTTCGCTTTTGGTATTCATCGGCGAAGGGCTGCGCGATGCCTTCGACCCGCGCCACGCCGGAGGACGCTGATATGACGCCACCTGTAACGCCGGCGCTTGTGTCCGTTGAGGGATTGTCTATCGCCTTTGACGGCGTACCCGTGGTGGAAGACCTCTCACTTGAAGTAAACGCCGGGGAAACCCTGGCGCTGGTGGGCGAGTCCGGCTCGGGCAAGTCGGTCACCGCGCTGGGGCTTTTGAACCTGCTGCCGCCCAACACCCGGGTAAGCGGAGCGCGCCGTCTTGAAGGCGTGGACCTGGCCACGCTTTCACCGCGCCAGTGGAACGCCGTGCGCGGCGGCCAGGTGGGCTTTGTGTTTCAGGAGCCCATGACCTCGCTCAACCCGCTGCATAAAATCGGCAAGCAGATCGCCGAAACCCTGCGCCTGCATCAGGGGCTTAGCGGCGCGGTGGCGAAAGCCCGCTCCCGAGAGCTTTTAGAGCGGGTTAAGCTGCCCCGGGCAGACGAGCTGCTCAACGCCTGGCCGCACCAGCTCTCCGGCGGCCAACGCCAGCGGGTAATGATCGCCATGGCCATTGCCAACAACCCCCGAGTGCTGATCGCCGACGAGCCCACCACCGCGCTGGACGTCAGCGTGCAGCAGGAGATTTTGGCGCTATTGCGCGAGCTGCGCGACGAATACGGCATGGGGCTTTTGTTCATTACCCACGACCTGAATCTGGTGCGCCGCCACGCTGACCGCGTATGCGTGATGCGCGCCGGCCGCGTGGAGGAAACCGGCGCGGTAGGCGACGTGTTTCACGCACCGCAAACCGCCTACACCCAAGCGCTGTTAGCCGCCGAGCCCGACGGCCGCCCCGCACCGGTAACGAACGTGGCACCGCTGCTCACCGCTAAACAGCTCGCCGTAAGCTTCCCCCGCCCCAAACGCGGGCTGTTGGGTGCCGCCCCGCCGGCGTTTAACGCCGTTCAGCCGCTGGATTTAAGCCTGCGGCCGGGGGAAACCCTGGGCATTGTCGGCGAGTCCGGCTCGGGCAAGACCACGCTGGCCTCGGCGATTATGCGGCTGGTGGCAAGCCGGGGTGAGGTAGCGCTCGGGGAGGACCGGCTGGATCGGCTCAAGGGGGCTGCCCTGCGCCGCCGGCGTCACCGCCTGCAGATGGTATTTCAGGACCCCTACGGGGCGCTGTCGCCGCGGATGCCGGTGTTCGATATCGTCAGCGAAGGCCTGCGCTTTCACTTCCCGGGGCTTGACGAGCAGCAGGTGCGCGAGCGGGTCTATCAAACCCTTGAAGACGTGGGCCTGCCCCAAAGCGTGGCGGCGCGCTACCCCCACGAGTTTTCCGGCGGCCAGCGCCAGCGCATCGCCGTGGCCCGGGCGATTATTCTGGAGCCTGAGCTTTTGGTGCTGGACGAGCCCACCTCAGCGCTGGACCGCCAGGTGCAAAAGCAGCTCATCGAGCTTTTACGCCGGCTGCAGGCCGAGCGCGGGCTGGGGTATCTGTTTATCAGCCACGATCTGGCCGTGGTCCGCGCCGTGGCGCACCGAGTCATCGTGCTCAAGGACGGCGAAGTAGTCGAACAGGGCGAGTGCGAGGCGCTGTTCAACGCCCCGCAGCACGCCTACACCCGCCGGCTGGTGGAGGCGGCCAAACCGGCTTGCGTATAGCGACATACCGGGGGGAATGATACAGTTCGCGCCCTGTTTTTGACGCCTCGCTATCGGGGCCATTTTGTTCACACTCCCGGACGCCCCATGACCCATACGTTTATTCCCGGCAAGGATGCCGCGCTTGAAACTTCGCTGGATACGCTCAAAGGCCACATCGAAGGGCTCGGCTTTACTATTGTCGAGGCGCGCTGGCTTAACCCGGCGCCCTATATCTGGTCGGTGCATATTCGTGATCGCGACTGCCCCCAGGTGTTTGCCAACGGCAAGGGCGCGACCCGCAAGGCAGCACTGGCAAGCGCCTACGGCGAGATGCTCGAACGCCTGGCCACGCGCTATCTATGGGCGGATTTTTACCTGACCCCGGCGCAACAGCATTTTCCGTTTATTCACCAGGCCGAAGAGCAGTGGTTTGCCCCGGAAACGCCGCTGGCCGACGTGCTTGACGCGGTGTTTTATCAGCGCTACGGCGACGACCTGACGCTTGCCGAGCTGAGCGACATGAACGGCGGCGACAGCGGCCGCGGCATTTGCACCCTGCCCTACGTGCGCCAGCGCGACGGCAAAACGGTCAACGTGCCGGTTAATCTGATCGGCAACATGTTTGTCTCCAACGGCATGTCCGCGGGCAACACCCGAGACGAAGGCCAGGTGCAGGGGCTGTCGGAAATTTTCGAGCGCGCAATCAAAGAGCGCATCATCCGCGATGCGATCACCCTGCCCGAGATTCCCGCCGACGTGCTGGGCCGCTATCCGCATATCCAGCAGGGCATCGCCGCCCTTGAAGACAGCGGCTTTCAGCTGCGCGCGCTGGACGCCTCGCTGGGCGGCACGTACCCGGTCATCAGCGTGGTGCTATTGAATCCCGATGACGGCGGGCTTTACGCCTGCTTTGGCGCCCACCCGCGCTTTGAGGTGGCGCTGGAACGCGCGCTCACCGAGCTGGTGCAGGGCCGCGCGCTGGACGAGCTGGGCGGCTTCCCCCCGCCGACCGCCGACATGGACCTGGTCACCGACCCGCACAACCTGGAGCTGCACTTCATCGACGCCAGCGGCTACGTCAGCTGGGCGCTTCTGGGCGAAACCCCGGACGTTGCCTTCAGCGACTGGGACGACACCCGCAGCAACGCCGAGCAGCGCGAAAGCCTCATTGCGCTTTTGCACGACGAAGGCCACGAGGTCTACATCGCCGAGCACACCGAACTTGGCGCCTACGCCAGCCGCATTCTGGTACCCGGGTTTTCCGACATCTACCTGCCCGACGAGCTGAAGTGGCACAACAACAACCAGGCCGTACCCCACCGCGCCACGCTGTTTACCCTGGCCCAGGCCGGCGAAGCCGCTTGGCAGGCGCTGCTGGCGTGCCTGGAAGACAACAACGTCAACGACCAGATGAGCGTGCTGGAATGGGCCGGCATTGTCCCCGATCCTGACACCGCCTGGGAACGGCTGCGCGTGGGCGAGCTCAAGCTGTGGCTGCTGCTGGCGCTGGGGGAACAGGACGCGGCGCTGGAGCAGCTTTCCATGGTGCGCGCCTCGGGCAACCTGGTCGCAGAGGACGAGCGCCGCTTTAGCGCTCTGGCAAGCGTGCTGGAGCTGACGGTCGCCGGAGAAGCGCTGGACGACTACGCCCGAGCACTTGCCTTCTACCACGGCAACGCCTTTGCCGAGGCCCGGGCGCTAACCTGCGGCGAGACCGTCTTTCCCGGACTCGACGCCATGGATCCGGACGCACCCACTGTAGGCCACAAGCGTCTTTTGGAAGGCTACGCCAAGGTGCTCAAGGGCCAGCAGCGCGCCGCCGGCGGCTAAAGCCGCGGGCCTTTAGCCGCTTAAAACCGTGCGATCTCGTCGTCGGTCAGCGCCCGCCATTCGCCGGGGGCGAGACCCGCAGCCAGCTCAAGCGGGCCGATGGCTCGGCGATGCAGGGCCGTAACCCGGTTGCCCAGTGCACCGAACATGCGCTTGACCTGATGGTAGCGCCCTTCGCTGATGGCAAGCTCGGCCTCAACGGGGCCCAGCATGGTCAGCGTGGCCGGGCGCGTGGGGCGGTCATCGTCCTCAAGCAGCAGGCCTTCGGCCATGCGCTCGATGGCCCAGGCGGCAGTATCGCCCTCCCAGGGCTCGGCAAGGGTGGCCCGATAAACCTTGTCGCAGCGGTGCTTGGGCGAGGTAATACGATGCAGCCACTGGCCGTCGTCGGTCATCAGCAAAAGCCCGGTGGTGTCCACGTCCAGCCGGCCCACCGGCTGCAGCCGCTCTACCCTGGGCACGTCCAAAAGATCGATAGCCCGCGGATAGAGCCCGCGCCGCGCCGTGCATTCCACTCCCAACGGCTTGTGCAGCATCAGGTAGCGTTTGCCGACCAGCTCAAGCGGCTCGTCCTGCCAGGTCACGGCGTCTTCGTCGGGGCTGATCTGCTGCGCCGGCTGCTTGACCGGCTTGCCGTTCAGCGTGACTTCGCCGGCTTTCAGCGCCTTCTTGGCCAGGCTGCGGGTCAGGGGCGTGGTTTCACTCAGAAAACGGTCAAGGCGCATGGTAGCGGGCTTATTCATGAAAACGGGTACTCATTGATACGTTGACGGATCAGGGCGTCGCGTCACCGGACGCCGTGTCGGGCAGCAGCTGGAAGTGGTCGGCGTCCTGCCAGGCGGGAAACTTGTCGCGAAAGGCGCTCAGCGCATCGCCATCCAGCGTACCGGTGTAGATACCGGCGGTATCGACCGGCGGATCCAGCAGCGCCTCGCCTTTGAAGTTTACCAGCATCGAATCACCGCTGTAGGCAAGGCCGTTGCCGCTTTCCCCTACCCGGTTGACGCCGATAACGTAGCTGAGGTTTTCGATGGCCCGTGCCTGAAGCAGCGTGCGCCAGGCGTGGCGGCGCGGCGCAGGCCAGTTGGCCACGCACAAAAGCGCATCGTACTCGAACGCCTCGCCCGCCGCGGGCTGCTGGCGCAGCCAGACGGGAAAGCGCAGATCGTAGCAGACGCTGAGCAAAAGGCGCACGCCCTTGTATTCGACCACCGGCCGCGCTGTGCCGGGGGCATAGCGTTCGTGCTCGCCGGCCATGCGAAACAGATGGCGCTTGTCGTAAACGGTCAGCTCCCCGTCGGGCCGGGCCCAGATCAGGCGGTTATAGTGCTGACCGTTCTCTTCCACGGCAATGCTGCCAGTCATCACGCAGCCGCGCGCCTTGGCCTGCTGGCAAAGCCAGGCCACGCTTGGGCTTTGCCCCATGGGCTCGGCCATTTTTCGGGCGTTCATGGTAAAGCCGGTGGCAAACATTTCCGGCAGTACGATCACGTCGGTATCGTCGCCGCCCAGATCACCCAGCTGCCGCTCCAGCCGGCGGCGGTTGGCGGCCGGGTCTTCCCAGCGCAGGTCGCTCTGTATCAGGCTTACGGTTAGCTGGCCCATGGCGTTTCTCCCTATATCAGACACGTATGCTACATTAACGCGCTACGCCGTATTTTTTCGACATTTGCACGCTTGCTATTGTGCAAACACCTTCCCCCCAGCGAGGCCGCCATGTCCAGCCATTCCGTTCGCGATCCCGACGCCGCCAAAGGGGTCGGCTTCGGTCTTGTTGCCTATCTCATGTGGGGATGTTTTCCGCTTTTTTTTGCCCTTTTTGAAGGCGTCCCGGCGTTTGAAGTGGTGCTGCACCGCATTATCTGGTCGTGTCTGTTTCTTGCCGCACTGATTACGCTGCTGCGGCGCTGGGCACCGGTGAGGGCAGCGCTGCGCAGGCCCGGGCGCCTGGGGCGGGTGCTGGCCTGCGCGGTGCTCATCGGGTTGAACTGGGGCATTTATATCTATGCGGTTGAAACCCAGCACGTGCTGCAGGCAAGCCTGGGGTATTTTCTCACGCCGCTGGTCAACGTCGGACTGGGCATTGTGGTGCTGCGCGAAACCATGGTGAAAGCCCAGCTGGCCGCACTGGGCCTGGCCACCGTGGGGATCGCCATGCAGTTTGTGCTGCTCAACGAGCTGCCTTGGCTTAGCCTGGTGCTGGCTTTTTCTTTCGGCACCTACGGGCTATTTCGCAAACAGGTAGCGCTTGATGGCCTTTCGGGGCTGTTTGTGGAGACGCTGCTGCTGCTGCCGGCGGCACTGCTGGTGTTTGCCTGGCTGGAAATTCAGGGGCTTTCGCACTTTACCCAGTTCCCCCGGACGACAACGCTGCTGATGGCGGCCGGGGTCATCACCGCGCTGCCGCTTTTGGCCTTTGCCGGGGCGGCACGGCGGCTGCGGCTGGCAACGCTGGGTTTTTTGATGTACATAAACCCCAGCATGCAGTTTCTGATCGCGCTGCTGGTTTTCAACGAGCCGTTAAGCCCTGTCCAGCTGGGCACCTTCGCGCTGATCTGGACAGGGCTTGCGCTCTATTCCTGGTCTGCCTGGCAGCAGTCAAGCGCGCGTTAGCCGCCCGCTTGCCGCCGATGCTTTCGCAGACGGGGATACATCCGGCGTCCTCGCTTTCTGCGAAACGTCGGACGAGGCGCCTTCCGGCTTGTAGCCAATGCGCAGCCCGCCCCAGTGTTCGCCGTTGACGTATACGGGCACAGACAGATCATGCATGATTTCGCCGGTATCACGCTTATAGGTTTGCAGCAGCAGCGGCTTTTCATGAGCGCCGCAGCGACGACCTGTGGGGTCATCAAAAATGCGCTTGCTGCGACAGTATGCCAGGTCGTGCTCGTAGTCGCCGGTGGGCTTGCGGCTTACCGCGCTGTTATGCGTTGGCACATACCCCCGACGATCGCAGGCGATGGCGTAGCTTAGCCCTAGCGCCTCCAGCATGGGCTCTTGCAAAGACGGCAGATAACGATCGGCCACGTCATCAAACGCCGTTTTATATAGCGGTGGCCGGGTGTTGGCTATTTTTTCGTAGCGGGCCTCAAAAAGTCCTTCCCGGGTGAGCTCACCGCGGCGCAGCGCTTGTTCAAAAAGCGTACCGATCTGGTCGGCGACTTTTCTGGTCTGATGGAAAATCGCCTGGTGACGGCCGCTTAGCCGCTGCTGCGCCAGCTCTTCGTCCACGCCCTCGGCATCGTCCATCAGCGCACGCGCCTGCTCGGCAAGGTCGTGCATGTTGCTGTTGCCCTTGTCTACGTCCTCTTCCAGCCGGCGTAGGCTATCGGCTACGGTTTGGCTGTGTTGGCGGGTGCTTTCCATGGCATCGGCCACGCTTGTGATTTCCTGGTGCACGTTTTCAACGTCGTCGCTCATGTGGCCAAGGCTTGTGCCGACGTTTTGAACATCGGATGTGCCCTGTGTGACCCGATTCATCAGCTGGCTGATTGTCTCCACTACGCTGTGACCGCTCTGGCGGATATCCTTGACAAGCCCTTCCACGTCTTTGGTGGCGTTGGACGTTTTCAGCGCCAGATTACGCACCTCGCCGGCCACAACGGCAAACCCTCGCCCGTGCTCGCCCGCTCGTGCCGCTTCGATGGAGGCATTGAGCGAAAGCAGATGCGTTTGCTCTGCAATGCCTTCAATCATCGAAGTGACGTTTCCGACCCGTTCAATGCGCTCGTTCAGCGTACCCAGCATGTCGATCGCGTCTCCCGAACGCGCTGATACATCGGTCATTTCCTGAATGATGCCGTCCAGTTCCCGGCGATTATCGTGGCTGGCCGTCCGCGCGCGCTGCGCCAGCGAAGCCACCTGCGCGGCACTGCTTGATACCTGCGTAATCGCTGCATTGATCGCGGCCATGCTCGCCGAGGCCTCCTCTGTCATGGCTTTTTGGCTATCCAGCCGCTGATCCATCAGATCGGCGTAGTAAGACACCTCGGTCGAGGCGATGGCGGTACGGCTGGCCCGCGCCATTAGCCGATAGGCCATACTGCGCAAAGAGCGATAGTCGCGCACCGGCCAAAGCCACGATCTTTCTTTGGCAAGCGCGTTTCGGTCACCGTAATACACGGCCAGCATACCGCTGAACGCCAGTGCTGCTCCCCCGAGCGCTGCACTAAACAGTCCCGCATATTGCCAAAAGCCATCCACATTAACGCCGGCAATGGAAAAAGCCAGCAGCAGCAAAGCCGCTATAACAGACGCAAAACGCATGATTATTTTTCTCTATGCTGATATGAGCGAGAGCAACAGACGGCTTTTTTCGCCGTTACCGTGGCAGAACGGAGGCGTAGCCTCCGTTGAACAGCATAAACATCTAGCGTTATATACGACGTAGCACTTTGGACGAAGGACGCAGAAGCCGACGGGCCGGCGCTGTGTGTCCCGGCCTATGCAAGCGCCTGATCGAGATCCGCCAGCAGGTCATCCAGGTGCTCGATGCCAATGGAAAGGCGCACCATTTCCGGGGTAACGCCGGCGTTTTTCAGCTCTTCGCCGTTGAGCTGGCGATGCGTCGTGGCCGCGGGAATCGACGAGCAGCTCTTGGCATCGCCAATGTTGACCAGCCGCAGGATCAGCTTTAGGGCGTCGTAAAAGCGTTCGGCAGCCGCTTGGCCGCCTTTGACGCCGAAGCTTAAAATTCCCGAGGCTTGGCCGTTCATATAGCGCTTTGCCAGGGCGTGATCGGGGTGGCTTTCAAGGCCGGCGTATTGCACCCAGGCCACCTGAGGATGGGCTTGCAGATGGCGCGCCACGGCCAGAGTGTTAGCGCAGATGCGCTCGATACGCAGCGCCAGCGTTTCCAATCCCTGCAGCAGATTCCACGCCGCCTGAGCGGACAGTGCAGCCCCCATGTTGCGCAGCGGCACAACCCGCGCTCGGGTAATAAAAGCCGCTTCGCCTACGTCTCGGGTATAGCTGATACCGTGATAAGAGGCGTCAGGCTCGGTGAGCAGCGGAAAACGGCTGGCATGGGTCGCCCAGGGAAAGCGGCCGGAATCCACAAGCACTCCGCCAAGCGTTGTACCGTGGCCGCCGATGTATTTGGTGGCTGAATGAATCACGATATCCGCGCCGTGTTCGATGGGGCGCCACAAAAACGGCGTGGCCGTGGTGTTGTCAACGATCAATGGTACGCCGTGGCGGTGGGCCACCTCGGCAAGCCCGGCTACATCAACGATGCCGCCGGACGGATTGCCCACGCTCTCACAGAAGACCGCCTTGGTACGGCCGTCAATGCACGCTGCGATGGCGTCGGGATCTCCCTTGTCGGCGAAGCGGACGTTAATACCCTGACGCGGCAGGGTATGCGCAAAAAGGTTATAGGTGCCGCCGTACAGTTCGCTGATCGACACAATATTGTCGCCGGCTTCGGCAATGGTCTGAATCGCGCAGGTAATCGCACTCATGCCTGACGCCAGCGCCAGCCCGGCAATGCCTCCCTCAAGGGCGGCAACGCGCTGTTCCAGCACATCGCAGGTCGGGTTCATGATGCGTGAGTAGATGTTGCCCTTTTCCTTTAGATCAAAAAGGTCTGCCGCGTGCCGGGCACTGTCAAAGCTGTAGGACGTGGTCTGATGGATGGGCACGGCGACCGCTTTCTGGCTATCCGGCGAATAGCCGTGATGCAACGCAATGGTTTCGGGTTTCATACGCTCTCCTGACGCGAAACAAGGGCAAAACCCAATGCTAATCAACCCTCAACCTTTACGCCAATATCGTTTACGCTGAACGTCATGATATTTCTCGCCGTGTATATTCCATGATGAAACGCTATTTTCCCGCGCTTGCCTGGCTGCCGCACTATCAGGCGCGGCTGTTCGGCGCTGACCTGCTGGCCGGCGCCATTGTTACCGTCATGGTCATACCGCAGTCGCTGGCCTATGCGCTGCTGGCCGGGCTGCCAGCGGTGGTAGGGCTATACGCCAGCATTCTGCCTCAGCTGGTGTATACGTTTTTCGGCACCAGCCGCACGCTGGCCGTGGGCCCGGTCGCCATTATTGCGCTGATGACCGGAGCGGCGCTAAGCCAGGTCGCGACTCCGGGCAGCGCCGCCTATCTGGAAGCGGCGCTGGTACTGTCTTTGCTTTCCGGCGCGGTGCTGGTTGTGATGGGCGCGCTGCGCATGGGCTTTTTCAGCAACTTTTTGAGCCATCCGGTCATCTCCGGATTTTTAACCGCCTCGGGCATACTGATTGCTGCCAGCCAGCTGGGCGGACTTTTGGGCATAGCCAGCAACGGCTTTACCCTCTGGGAGCGGTTGAGCACACTCTGGCAAAACCTGCCGGACATTGACCCGCTCACGCTTGCCATGAGCGCAAGCGTGCTAAGCTTTCTGGTCTGGGTGAGACGCTACGGCAAAACCAGCCTGAAACGCTTGGGGCTTCCCGCAGCCGCCGCCGATCTGCTCGCCCGCACCGGGCCGATTCTTGCCGTCGTGGCCACAACGCTTGCCACTTGGCTATGGCAGCTGCAAACGCATGGCGTCGCCGTGGTGGGCACCGTCCCCGCCGGCCTGCCCCCTGTCGGCCTGCCCTGGCCCGATGCTTCGCTGTGGCAAACCTTGTTCGTGCCGGCGCTGCTTATCAGCCTAGTGGGCTTTGTTGAATCGGTCTCCATGGGGCAGATGCTGGCGGCCAAGCGGCGCCAGCGCATTTCACCCAGCCAAGAGCTGATCGGGCTGGGAATGGCCAATCTTGCCGCCGGGGTTTCCGGCGCCATGCCCGTTACCGGCGGTCTATCGCGCACCGTGGCCAACTACCACGCCGGCGCCAAAACGCCCGCAGCGGGCGCGTTTGCCGCGCTGGGCATCGGCGTGGTGACGTTTACCCTGACCGACTGGCTTTACTACCTGCCCATTGCCACACTGGCGGCGTTTATCACGGTATCCATTCTGACTCTAGTGGATATTGCCACCCTGCGCGCCACCTGGCGCTATTCCCGCAGCGACTTCACCGCCCAGGCCGTGACCATTGTCTTGACCCTGGGAGAAGGCATTGAGGCGGGCATCATCGGCGGCCTGGTCGTTTCCATTGCGCTTTTTCTCTACCGTACCAGCCGCCCGCACAGCGCTTTGATCGGTCGCGTACCGGCAACCGAGCATTTTCGCAACGTGGCCCGTCACGAAGTGGAAACCGCCTCCCATGTTGCCCTGCTGCGCATCGACGAAAGCCTCTACTTTGCCAACGCCCGCTACCTGGAAGACACGCTGTATAACCTGGTGGCCAGCCGCCCGGCGCTGGAAGACGTGGTGATCGTCTGCTCGGCGGTTAATCTGATCGATGCCTCGGCGCTGGAAAGCCTGGAAGCAATCAACGCCCGGCTCAAGGATTCCGGCGTGACGCTGCACCTGGCCGAGGTCAAAGGCCCGGTGATGGATCGTCTGAACAAGAGCAGCTTTCCCCAGCAGCTTACCGGGCGCGTTTTCCTCAGCACCTATGCCGCCTGGCAGGCGCTGCGGCGTTCTACTGATTGACGTTGAGTCGATATGTTATTTTTTTACGCAACATAAAGATAACGGTATAAAAATGGCGCCAACAAAGCGGCTCAGATATCCGCGGCGTCAGGTGCGCCACATGTGGCGCTGCCATACGCTAAGCAGGCTATCCACGCCAAGGGCCAGCAGCGCGATCATGAGCGCGCCTTGCAGCACATAGGCGGTATTGCCGTTGACGATGCCGGCAATAATCGGATCACCCAGATTGCTTGCACCGACGGTAGCACCCAGCGCCGCGGTGGCGATATTAACCGTGATTGAGGTGCGTACGCCGGCAAGAATAATCGGCGCCGCCAAGGGCAGCTCAACCCGCCAAAGCCGCTGGCCGGCGGTCATTCCCATTGCACGCGCTGCGGTAATTGCTGCGGCATCCACCCCCTGCAGCCCGGCGATGGTATTGCGCACCACGGGCAGAAGCCCGTACAGCGACAGCGCCACCACGATGGGGAGCAGGCCAAACCCCAGCGCCGGTACCGCCAGTGCCAGCACCGCAACCGGCGGAAACGTCTGCCCCAACGAGGCCAGCTGGGCCACCAGCGGCATGAAATCCCGCCCGGGTGCGCGCGTTACCGCAATGCCGGCGGCTATACCGGTGCTAACGGTAATGGCCGCGGCCAGGCCCACGGTGAGCGTGTGGCGACCCAGCAGGGTAAAAAACGTCGCGCGCTGATACACCAGCTGACGGGCATCCGGCGCTACCCACTGCCATAGCGACTCCGCCAGCGGCATGGCCCAGCCGGCCAGCACCAGCAGCCCAAGCCAGACTGCAGGCATGAACCCGCGCGCGAAGCGGCGTTTATCTTGCGCCGGCAGGGCATCAGGACCCAGAGGCATCATCTTTCTCCGGCCGCGCCTTTTTCACCAGCTTGCGCAGCGACAGCTCGCCTACCGGCACGTCGTGCTGATCGACCACGGTGACGCGTTCGCAGTGGTCGCGCAGCATCACCGACAGCGCCTGGCGCAGGGTATAGCGATCGGGGATGCGCGAATGGGCAGGCAGCATAGCGCCTAGAGGTGTCATGTGATCACGCACGCGGGTCAGCGACGCCTGCTTCAACCCCCGTTCAAGGCCGCCCAGCAAAGCGTTGACAAACTCGCTTTCCGGCTTTTGCAACAAGGCCAGCGGACTGCCCTGCTGAACGATCTTGCCCTCGCGCATCACCACCAGATGGTCGGCCAGACGCAGGGCCTCATCCATATCATGGGTGACCAGCACCACGGTTTTATGCAAACGCGCCTGCAGCCCGGAGAGCATGGTCTGCAGCGTTTCGCGGGTGATCGGATCCAGCGCGCCGAACGGCTCGTCCATCAGCAGCATATAGGGGTCCGCCGCCAGCGCCCGGGCCACTCCCACACGCTGTGCCTGACCGCCGGAAAGCTGATGGGGATACTTGGACGCAAACTCAGCGGCCGGCAGGCCCAGCATCTGCATCAGCTCATCCACGCGCTGGCGCACTCGGCCGGCGGGCCATTTGAGCAGGCGCGGCACGGTGGCGATGTTGCGCGCTACGTTCCAGTGGGGAAAAAGCCCGGTGTCCTGAATAGCGTAGCCGATCCGGCGGCGCAGCTGCACCGGATCGTAGGCATTGATTGCCTGGCCGTCGAGCACGATCTCTCCGCCGGTGTGCGCAGTGAGCCGATTGATCATGCGCAGCGTGGTCGACTTGCCGCATCCCGATGTGCCCACCAGCGCACAGAATTTGCCTTCGGGCACGGTAAAGCTGATGTCGTCCACCGCCAGCGTATCGCCAAAGCGCTTGCTGACGTTGTATAGCTCGATCACAGCGCGTCTCCCTGGCGTATTGCCTCACGGCGAAAGATATCGGCCAGCGCCCCCAGCAGCGCATCGGCAATCAGCGCCATGGCAATGATGGGCAGCGCCCCCAGCAGCACCATATCCATGGCTGCCTGGCCCAGCCCTTGAAAAATAAAATCGCCCAGCCCGCCGGCGCCGATCAGTGCTGCCACCGCGGTGAGTCCGATGGCTTGCACCGTGGTAATCCGCACCCCTTCCAGCAGCACGGGAAGCGCCAGCGGCAAACGCACCTGCCAGAAACGCTGCGCCGGGCGCATGCCCATGCCGCTGGCGGCGTCAAGCACGGCCGGATTGACCGCCTCCAGCGCGATGCAGGTATTACGCACCACCGGCAACAGGCTATAGATCGTCAGGGCCAGCAGCGCCGGCGTCCATCCGATGCCGCTGACACCCAGCGCGGCAAGCCACTCCACGTTGGCCCCCAGCCAGGCAAGCGGTGCCAGCAGCAGGCCAAAAAGCGCCAGGCTGGGTACGGTCTGCAAAAAGTTGAGCAGTGCAAAAGCCGCCGGCTGACAGACACTAAAGCGCCGTATCAAAAGTGCGGTGGCGATGCCCAGTACGATGCTGGTGCCAACCGCTACGCCCACCAGCGCCAGATGTTCGCCCAGCGCCCGGTAAAACAGCGCGCTGCGCGCCTGAAACTCCTGGACCAGCGCCAGCGGTTCAAGCCACAGCGCGGCACACAGCCACCAGACACCGGCTACGCCCGCCAGCCATAGCGCCATCGCGCTGCGAGCAAGACGCATCTTCAGGCGCAGCTCCACCAGACACAGCGAGAGCAAAAACAGCACTGTCCAGCAGGCCGGCCCCAGGCTCAATCTGGCCTGGGGCATGCCGGGCTTGATCCACCCGTGTGCAGCCAGCATCAGGCCGAACGGCATCAGCGCCAGCAGCAAAACGCTTACAGCAAGCAGCGCTGCATCGCGATGGCGCACGGGATAGGTGGCAAGCACTGCCATTACCACCGGCAGCAGCGTGGCAAGCCCGGCACCCGGCCAGCCGAACGCTTGCCATAGCGGGTAGCCGGTGCCGGCCACAATGCGATTGGGCGCCACGCTGACCGCATCCAGCCCCCAGAGCGCAGCAAGCATCGCCACCGCCAGGCTAAGCAGCACGCGATTAGGGCACGGCTGCATGCGTCGTACCGGTAACGCCTCAATCAGCGACACGAATCAGCGACCCAGATCGTCGAGATAGTCGCTTGCCACCCTGCCGGCCGCACGACCGTTCACCGCCACCTCGGCGTTTAAACGCTGCAGCGTGGTGACGTCGAGGGTATCGAACACGGTTTCCAGTGCGGGCACCACGTCAGGATAGGCATCAAGCACCCACTCGCGCGCCACCGGCGCCGGCTGATACACCGGCTGAACGTTGCGGGTATCTTCCAGCACCGTAAGCCCCAGCGCGGCCAGGCCGCCGTCGGTGCCGTAGGTCATCGCGGCGTTGACGCCGCTGGTCTGGCGAGCGGCGGCGCGCATGGTGGCCGCGGTATTGCCCCCGGACAGCACCAGCAGCTGGTCTTCGCTGAGGGTAAAGCCGTAGGCCTGCTGAAACGCCGGCAGGGCCTGTTCTGACGCAACAAATTCGGCGCTGGCGGCAAATTTGAACCTACCGCCGTCGGCCAGATAGTCCGCCAGGTCGTCCAACGTCACCAGGTCGTGCTCCTCGGCCAGGTCCTGGCGCACGCTCATCGCCCAGGTATTGTTGGCGCTCGCCGGCGACAGCCACACCAGCCCGTTGTCGGCATCCTTGTCGCGCACGGTTTGCCAAGCCTGCTGCGGCTTTTGCCATACCGGGCTTGCGGTCATATCGAAGAAAAACGCGCCGTTGCCGGTATATTCCGGATACAGATCGATTTCTCCGGTCAAAAGGGCCTGGCGTACCACGCTGGTCACGCCCAGCTGCAGGCGGTTTTCCACCGGCACGTCGATACGCTCAAGCGTCTGCACAATCAGCTCGCCGAGCACGGCCCCTTCGGTATCGATCTTGGAGCCGATCACCACGGCCCTGTCGTCCGACGTCGAAGCGGCGAGCGCCGGCGAAGCGATCACCGGCGCGGCCAGTATTAAAGCCGCAAGGCCGGCGTATTTCTTGAGAAAAGAGCAGCGCATAGTCATCGTCCTTTGAGCGTGGCATCGCATCGGTCGCAGGGGCTGTTTCCCTGCCTGCCTGACGCCACTATAGCGACACACGCCGGCCGGTAACAGATCAGCCGTCGGCCGACTGGATGACCCAGCGCGTGCCTTCGCGGGAATCCTTGAGAATAACCCCTTCGCCGGCCAGCTCGTCGCGGATGGCATCTGCCAGGGCAAAATTCTTGGCCGCCTTGGCCTCGGCGCGCCGGGCAATCTGCGACTCTATATGTGCGGCATCCACGCCCGCATCGCCGCCGTGAAGAAAAGCGCCGGGCGGCTGGGACAAAAGCCCCAGCACGCCGCCAAGAGCGCGCAGCTCGCCGGCCAGCCGCGGCGCACTGGCGTCGCCTTCGGCCCGGGCGCGGTTGAGATCGCGCGTCAGCTCAAACAGCACCGCCAGCGCTTCCGGCGTATTGAAGTCGTCGTCCATGGCCTGAATAAAACGCCTGGCGTAGGCGCTTTGCGGCTCGATCAGGCTATCGTTGAAGGGCGCCGGCTCAATGCTGTCCAGCGCCGTGTACAGCCGCGTCAGCGATTTGCGCGCCTCGGTCAGCGAATCCACGGAATAGTTGATCGCGCTGCGGTAGTGGCTGGCCACCAGCAGATAGCGCACTACTTCCGGATCGTGCTCGGTGAGCACATCGCGAATGGTAAAGAAATTGCCCAGCGACTTGGACATTTTCTCCTGGTCTACGCGTACGGCGCCGGCGTGCATCCAGGTGTTGACGTAGGTCTGGCCGGTGGCGGCTTCGGACTGGGCAATCTCGTTTTCGTGGTGGGGGAAGGTCAAGTCCGGCCCGCCGCCGTGAATGTCAAAGGTGTTGCCCAGACTGCAGGTGGACATGGCCGAGCACTCGATATGCCAGCCCGGCCGGCCCTTGCCCCAGGGCGACGGCCAGTGCGCCTCGCCGGGCTTGGCCGCTTTCCACAGCACGAAATCCAGCGGGTCTTCCTTGCTATCGTCCACGTCCACCCGGGCACCGGCACGCATATCGTCGAGGTTGCGGTTGTTGAGCCTGCCGTATTCGGCAAAGCGGCGCACCCGGTAGTACACGTCGCCGTTGGCCGCCGGGTAGGCATAGCCTTTCTCGATCAGCGTCTCGATCATGGCGATGATCTCGTCAACGTGGCCGGTGGCCCGGGGCTCGGCGTCCGGCGGCAGCACGCCAAGCCGGGCTTCGTCTTCGTGCATGGCCGCGATCATGCGCTCGGTCAGCGCCTCGATGCGTTCGCCGTTATCGGCGGCGCGCTGGAGGATCTTGTCGTCGATATCGGTAATGTTGCGCACATAGGTCACGTCAAAACCGCGCGCGCGCAGGTAGCGGCTGATCAGGTCAAACGCCACCATGACCCGGGCATGGCCTAGATGGCAGTAGTCGTAGACCGTCATGCCGCATACGTACATGCCGATTTTGCCCGGCTCAAGAGGCGCCAGCGGCTCTTTGCGTCGGGTCAGGGTGTTATACACCTGCATGGGGATCTCCTTGCCTCAATCGGGCTTAGCCTTTCTTTTTGATTTTCGCCCAGGTGTCCTTGAGCCCCACGGTGCGGTTGAACACCAGATGCTCAGGCGTTGAGGCGTGCCGGTCGGCGCAGAAATAGCCCACGCGCTCGAACTGAAAACGCGATTCGGGCGTTGCCTCGGCCAGGCTTGGCTCACCGATGGCGCGGCAGGTCACCAGCGACTCAGGGTTTAGATGTTCAAGGAAGTCGGCGTCCTTGTCCCGGTCGGGCTGCTCCACGGTGAAGAGATTGTCGTACAGGCGCACCTCCATGGGAATGCCGTGCACCGCGCTGACCCAGTGCAGCACGCCCTTGACCTTGCGCCCTTCCGGATTTTTGCCCAGCGTATCGAAGTCGACCGAGCAGCGCAGCTCCGCGATTTCGCCGGCGGCGTCCTTGATGACCTCGTCGCAGCGGATGACGTAGCTGTTGCGCAGGCGCACTTCCTTGCCCGGCGCCAGGCGGAAGAACTTTTTCGGCGGCTCTTCCATGAAGTCGTGGTGGTCGATGTAGAGCTCGCGGGTCAGCGGCACTCGGCGCACGGCCATATCGTCCCGCGCGGGGTGGCCGGCGACGCTGTAGGTTTCCTCGAAGTCTTCCGCGACGTTGGTCAGCACCACCTTCAGCGGGCGCAGCACGCACATGGCGCGGGGGGCGTTGTCTTCCAGGTCGGAACGGATGGCGTGGGTGAGCATGGCGATATCCACCAGCCCGCTGTCCGAGCGGCTGACGCCGACCATGTCGCAGAACTTGCGAATGGAAGCCGGCGTATAGCCCCGGCGGCGCATGCCCGAGATCGTCGGCATGCGCGGGTCGTCCCAGCCGTCAACGAAGCCTTCGTCCACCAGCAGTTTGAGCTTGCGCTTGGAGGTCAGCGTGTAGTTGAGGTTCAGCCGGGCAAACTCGGTCTGGCGCGGCCGGGCCGGCACCGGCAGGTTGTCTAAAAACCAGTTGTACAGCGGCCGGTGATCCTCGAACTCCAGGGTACACAGCGAATGGGTCACGCCTTCAACGGCATCGGACTGGCCGTGGGTGAAATCATAGGACGGGTAGATGTGCCATTTGTCGCCGGTCTGGTGGTGGGTGGCGTGGCGAATGCGGTAAAGGATCGGATCGCGCAGGTTGATATTGGACGAGGCCATGTCGATCTTGGCGCGCAGCACACGGCCGCCTTCGGCAAACTCGCCCTGGCGCATGCGCTCCAGCAGATCGAGGTTTTCCTCCACGCCGCGCTCGCGGTACGGGCTGGGCGTGCCCGGCTCGGTGAGCGTGCCGCGGTAGTCGCGAATTTCATCCGGCGAGAGATCATCGACATAGGCCTTGCCCTCGCGCACCAGATGCTGCGCCCAGGCGTAGAGCTGGTCGAAGTAGTCTGACGCAAAACGCACCGGGCCTGCCCATTCAAAGCCCAGCCAGTGCACGTCTTCCTTGATGGCATCGATATAGGCCTGCTCTTCCTTGGCCGGGTTGGTGTCATCAAAGCGCAGGTGGCACTGCCCGCCGGTTTCCTCGGCCAGGCCGAAGTTCAAACAGATCGATTTGGCATGGCCGATATGCAAAAAGCCGTTCGGCTCCGGGGGAAAGCGCGTCACGATGCGTTCGACCTGGCCGCCCGCAATCTCCTCAAGGACCTGGTTGCGGATAAAGTTGGGCGCTTTAGGGGTCTCAGTGGTCATGGTGGCGTTGGAAACCTCGTAGTCGATGGCGTGCCGGCCTTCGCGGTACCGGGCAAAACCGGTATTATAACGTGACGCCGATGCTTAGGGCCAAGGCTAATGCCCGGTTTAAACGCGGCGACGCTTTTAATGAACAGGAATGTATCCATGATCGTACTGCAGACCAACTACGGTGATATCACCGTTGAACTCCATCACGACAAGGCGCCGAAAACCGCGGCCAACTTTGAACGCTACGTGCGCGACGGCTTTTACGACGGCACGCTGTTTCACCGGGTTATCGACGGCTTCATGGTCCAGGGCGGCGGCTTTGACCAAAACTTCAATCAAAAGCCCACCCGCGCGCCCATCAACAACGAAGCCGACAACGGCCTGAAAAACGTCAAGGGCGCGCTGGCCATGGCGCGCACCCAGGATCCGCACTCCGCCACCGCGCAGTTTTTCATCAACGTAGGCGACAACGATTTTCTCAACCACACCGGCAAAAACCTTCAAGGCTGGGGCTATGCCGTCTTTGGTGAAGTCGTCGACGGCATGGACGTGGTCAATACGATCAAGGCGGTGGCCACCACGCGCCGCGGCATGCACGCTGACGTCCCCGCTGAAGACGTGATCATTGAACGCGCCTATGTAACAGACGCGGCCCGAGACACGCCCCAGGATGACGGCTAATCCGGAGAGCCCCATGCGCACGCTGCTGGTTGCCGATCTGCATCTGAGCGAGCACACGCCGGGTACGGTGCAAGGCTTTATCCGCTATCTGGAAACGACCGCTCAGGGCGCGCAGGCCCTGTATATTCTCGGCGATCTTTTCGATGCCTGGCCGGGCGATGACCTTCTCGACCAGCCGCACCCGCTTGCCGACATCGCCCACCGGGTAATCGACGCGCTGCGCCGTCTGGCCAGTAGCGGCACGGCTGTCTACTTCATGCACGGCAACCGTGATTTTCTCATCGGCGAGCGTTTTGCCCGCTGCTGCCGGGCGGCGCTGCTGCCTGAGGTTCAGGCCGGCAAGCTGCACGGCGTCCCGGTGGTACTGCTGCACGGCGACAGCCTGTGCACCCGGGACGACGCCTACATGGCGTTTCGTCGCCAGGCGCGCGACCCTGTCTGGCAGGCGCAAATGCTGGCCATGCCTTTTGGCGAGCGCGTGGCACTGGCCCAGCGGCTGCGAGAGCAGTCCGGTGAGGCCAACGCCACCAAAGCGGAAGCCATCATGGATGTCACACCGTCCGACGTCGTGGACCTGATGGCAGAGCACGGCGTGGCCACAATGATCCACGGCCACACCCATCGCCCCAAGGTTCACGACCTGACGGTGGAAGACCGGCCGGCAAAACGCTACGTACTCGGCGACTGGAGCGAGCAGCACGGCTGGGACATCGTGATAGCCGCCGATGCCGATCAGGCCAAGCCGCGCCTGCGTCAGTTCTCTCTGGACGCCCTGCCCGCAGCAAGCGGGCTGCAATAAAAACTGCGATAAAAAAACGCCGCCCTTCAGGGCGGCGTTGGATCATGCGTTGCCAGGCACTATGCGCTGCCGGCAAACCGTCAGACGGGTTAGTCCTGTCCCATCTGCTGCTTGATCAAATCACCGATGGTCGTGGCACCGCCGGCATCCTGATCCTGTTCGCGCAGCTTTTTCATGTTCTGGCGCGTGTCGTCTTGATCCTTGGCCTTGACCGAGAGGTTGATCTGGCGGCTCTTGCGGTCAACGCTTACGATGCGCGCCTCGACGCTGTCGCCTTCGCTGAGCACGTTGCGCGCATCTTCCACGCGATCGGCGCTGATTTCGGAAGCCTTGAGCACGGCAACCACGTCGGTGGCCAGCTCAACCTGCGCCTGCTTGGCATCAACTTCAACAACGCGGCCGGTCACAATGGTGCCCTTGTCGTTGACAGACAGGAACTCGGCAACCGGGTCGGTATCCATCTGCTTGATGCCCAGCGAAATGCGCTCGCGCTCGGGATCAATGGAGAGGATAACGGCTTCGGCTTCGTCACCTTTCTTGAACTGGCGCACGGCTTCCTCGCCGGGCTCGGTCCAGGAAATGTCGGACAGGTGTACCAGCCCGTCGATACCGCCGGGCAGGCCGATGAAGATACCAAAGTCGGTGATCGACTTGATGGTACCGGAGACGCGATCGCCCTTGTTGTACTCGGCGTTGAAGGTTTCCCACGGGTTCGGAGTGCACTGCTTGATACCCAGGGAAATACGACGGCGCTCTTCGTCGATATCCAGCACCATGACGTCAACGTCGTCACCCACCTGCACCACCTTGGAGGGGTGGATGTTTTTGTTGGTCCAGTCCATTTCGGAGACGTGTACCAGCCCTTCGACGCCCTCTTCCAGCTCGGCAAAGCAGCCGTAGTCGGTGAGGTTGGTGACGGTGGCGTGCACCTTGGTGCCTTCCGGGTAGCGGCCCTTGATGTTGACCCACGGATCTTCGCCCAGCTGCTTGAGCCCCAGCGATACGCGGTTACGCTCGCGGTCAAACTTGAGCACCTTGACGTTGATTTCATCACCCACGGCGACGATCTCGGACGGATGCTTGATGCGCTTCCAGGCCATGTCGGTGATGTGCAGCAAACCGTCCACGCCGCCAAGGTCGACGAAGGCGCCGTAGTCGGTCAGGTTCTTGACGATACCCTTGATCTGCTGGCCTTCCTGCAGCGTGGCGAGCAGCGCTTCGCGCTCGGCGCTGTTTTCGGCTTCAAGCACTGCGCGACGCGAAACCACGACGTTGTTACGCTTGGGATCGAGCTTGATGACCTTGAAGTCCAGCTCTTTGTTTTCCAGGTGCGTGGTGTCGCGCACCGGACGAACGTCCACCAGCGAGCCGGGCAAAAAGGCGCGGATGGAGTCGACGTCGACGGTGAAACCGCCCTTGACCTTGCCGTTGATCACGCCTTTGACGATTTCGTCTTTTTCGAAGGCCGCTTCCAGCACTTTCCACGCCTCGGCGCGCTTGGCCTTCTCACGAGACAGGCGGGTAGCGCCGAAACCGTCTTCAACGGCCTCAAGAGCAACGTGTACGTCGTCGCCGACGGCAATGGCAAGCTCGCCGTTTTCGTCGAGGAATTGCGACGCCGGAATCTGGCCTTCGGACTTCAGACCGGCGTTAACGGTAACCCAGTCACCGTCAATGTCGACAACCTGGGCCGCGACGATGGCGCCGGGCTCCATGTTGATGTCGTTAAGAGACTGTTCAAACAGTTCAGCAAAGCTTTCGCTCATGGTGTTCCTACGTGATCAACGTTGTTTGAGGCACGATGTGCCTTCTCCGTACCACCAGCGAGTACGGGCCTAATGTCACTCTGCCTTTGCGGGCGTTAACGCTGGTTAGACCTGGTCGGGCTCATCGTGTGTGAGCTATCTGCCCGGCCACGCCGTGACGCCGCAGCAAAGGCGCCGCAAGGGAGAATCAGGTGCCTTACGCCATGCCTCGACGGGCCAGCAGTTCGGTCAGCTGTTCCACCACTTCCGGTATACTCAGGCGCGTGGTGTCAAGGGTTACGGCATCGTCTGCCGGCTTGAGCGGTGCCACGCTGCGCTGCGTGTCGCGTGCATCGCGTGCCTGAATCTCCTGCAAAAGACTCGAAAGATTAGCATCCACACCGGCTTGGCGCAACTGCGCGTAGCGCCGCCGGGCGCGCTCTTCGGCGCTTGCGGTCAAAAATATCTTCAATCCCGCCTCGTGGAAAACCACCGTGCCCATGTCGCGCCCGTCGGCCACCAGCCCCGGGGGCTGGCAGAAATCGCGCTGGCGCTTGAGCAGCGCTTCGCGCACCGCGGGCACGGCGGCCACCTGAGAAGCACGCTCGCCGGCCTGCTCGGTGCGAATCGCGCGGGTCACGTCTTCGCCTTCGAGCAGCGTCTGCACGGCACCGTCGGCTACCGGAAAGGCCACGTCAAGGTTTTCGGCGACTTCAGCCAGGCCGGCTTCGTCGTCCAGCGCCACGCCGTGCTTGCCGGCGGCAAAAGCGGTCAGCCGGTACAGCGCGCCGCTGTCCAGCAGGTGCCAGCCCAAACGCTCAGCGATCAGGCTGCTGACCGTGCCCTTGCCGGCACCGCCGGGGCCGTCCACGGTGACAACCGGTACGGGGGCGTCGTTAACGCACATGGCCACCCTCCGCGTCTAGCCCCATGCCGATACGCCGGGCGAGCTCGATAAAGTCAGGGAAAGACGTGGCGACGTTGGCGCAGTTATCAATCACGATATCGTCGCTTGCACGCAGCGCAGCGACGGCGAATGCCATGGCGATGCGGTGATCCCCCAGGCTGTCGATACGCCCGCCGCCGTAGCTGGCAGCCGAGCCGTCGCCGTTGCCGACAATATCGATGCCGTCGTCCAACAGGGTGTGCGCCACGCCCAGCGTCGCCAGGCCGTCGGCCATGGCGGCAAGCCGGTCGGATTCTTTCACCCGCAGCTCGGCAGCATCGCGCAGTCGGGTAGTGCCGGCGGCGTTGGCCGCGGCGATAAACAGCGCGGGAAACTCGTCGATGGCCAGCGGCACCTGTTCCACCGGGATGTCGACGGCCTTGAGCGGAGCATGGCGCACGCGGATGTCCGCCACCGGCTCGCCGCCCACTTCGCGCTCGTCAACCAGCTCAAGGTTCGCGCCCATCAGCTTGAGGATATTGATGATCCCGGTGCGGGTGGGGTTGATGCCCACGTGCTCCAGAGTGAGGTCCGATCCCGGGGTAATCGCCGCGGCGACCATGAAAAACGCCGCCGAGGAAATATCCGCCGGCACGTCGATGGGGCCGGCGGTCAGGCGCTTGCCGCCGGTTAGCCGGCAGGTGTCGCCGTCGCGCTCGACCGGGTAGCCAAAGCCGCCGAGCATGCGCTCGGTGTGATCCCGCGTGGGTGCCGGCTCGCGCACCCAAGTTTCGCCTTCGGCGTACAGGCCGGCGAGCAGCAGGCAGGACTTGACCTGAGCGCTGGCCACGGGCATGTCGTAATACAGGCCGGTCAGCGCCTGGCCGCCGTGAATTTTCAGCGGCGGGCGGCCGTCTTCGGCGGTGTCGATGACAGCCCCCATGGCGCGCAGCGGCTCGGCCACGCGGTTCATCGGGCGCTTGGTCAGCGAGGCGTCGCCGGCAAGCTCGCTTGAGAACGACTGGCCGGCCAAAAGCCCGGCAAAAAGGCGCATGGCAGTACCGGAGTTGCCCACGTAGATAGGCCCGGAGGGCGCCTTGAGGCCGTGAAGGCCCACGCCGTGAATGACCACCCGGCCCTGGTGGGGGCCTTCAATGGCCACCCCCATTTCGCGAAACGCCTGCAGCGTGGCCAGGCTGTCTTCGCCTTCAAGAAAGCCGGTCACGGTGGTCACGCCGTCGGCAAGGGCGCCGAGCATGATCGAACGGTGGGAAATCGACTTGTCGCCGGGCACGCGCACGCGCCCCCGGGCGCCGCCGCCCGGACGCACCCGGTAGGTCACCTGACTGTGTGGTTGCATGGCATATTCCGTTTGGTAGCTGGTTTTGTTCAGCAGCGATTCAAAATAATGCCGCGCGTGGCTGGCACGGCCAAAGGCGGCGAGCATGGCGTCGCCGTCGCCGGTCTCCACCGCGGCGCGCAGGCGGGAAAGCCCGGCTTCAAAATCGTCCAGCGAGGCCAGCACGGCGTCGCGGTTGGCGGTGAAAATATCCCGCCACATCACCGGGTCGCTGCCGGCGATGCGGGTAAAGTCGCGAAAGCCGCCGGCGGCGTAGCGGAAGATATCCAGCCGGGCGTCCTGACGGGCAAGGGTGTCCACCAGCGAAAACGCCAGCAGGTGCGGCAGATGGCTGGTTTGCGCAAGCACCGCGTCGTGGCGCTCCACGTCCATTTCCAGCACGTTGGCACCGCAACTCTGCCACAGCGCGCGCACCCGGGCGAGCGCGCCGGCGTCGGTATCGGCCTCGGGGGTGAGGATCACGTTGTGCCCGGCATACAGGTCGGGATCGGCCGCGGCCACCCCGCTTTTTTCCGAGCCGGCAATGGGATGGCCAAGCACCAGCGTTTTCGGAACGCGACCGAAGAGCCGACGCGCCGCGTCCCGCACAATGGCCTTGGTGCTGCCTACGTCGGTGACCGTCTGCCCTTTCAGCTCAGGGTTGAGCGCGCGGAGCTCGCCCAGCACGCCGGGGATGGCCAGCACCGGCACCGCCAGCACGATCGTGTCGGCCGCCGGCGCCAGCGCGGCAAGGTCAGTGCCGCCGTCGTCGATCAGCCCCATATCGATGCCGCGCCGAATTTCTCGCGCGTCCGGATCGCAGGCGATCATGCGGCCACGAAAACCGCGCTGACGCAGCCCGGCGGCCAGCGAGCCGCCGATCAACCCCAGCCCCACAATCAGCAGCGTCGCACTCTCTGCCCGGCAGGCAGTGTCTGCACGCATGGCAATCACAGCACGCCCTGAGGGTAGGAGCCCAGCACCTTGAGGTCGGCGGCGCGCAGGCGCACTTCGTCAAGCATTGCCGCCACGCGGGGCTCTTCGTGGTGGCCGACGAAGTCAATGAAAAACACGTAGTTCCACACGCCGCTGCGCGAGGGCCGGGTTTCCAGCCGGGTCATGTCGATCTGGTGGCGATGAAACGGCTCCAGCAGATCGTGCAGCGCGCCGGGCTGGTTGCGCATGGCGACCACCAGCGAGGTTTTGTCGCTGCCGGACAGCGGCGCGTCGCGGTTGCCGATGATCAAAAAGCGGGTGGAGTTGTCCGGGCGATCTTCGACCTTATCGGCGATGACTTCAAGGCCGTAGAGTTTACCCGCCATATCGCCGGCAATGGCGGCGCTGTGCCACTCGGTCTTGACCAGCCTTGAGGCCTCGGCGTTGGAGGCCACGGCCACGCGCTCGGCGTGGGGATAGTGGGCATCCAGCCATTTGCGGCACTGGGCAAACGACTGGGGATGGGAGTAGATCCGCGAGATCTTGTCGCGGCGGGTGTTTTCCCCCACCAGCAGGTGGTGGTGAATGCGCAGCACCACCTCGCCGCAGATATGGATCGACGACTCCAGAAACGTATCCAGGGTATGGTTGACCACGCCCTCGGTGGAGTTTTCCACCGGCACCACGCCGTAGTGCACCGCGCCGGCCTCGACTTCGCGGAACACCTCGTCGATCGCCGCCATGGGCAGGCTCACCGCGCTTTCGCCGAAGTGCTTGAGCGCGGCCTGCTGGGTAAAGGTGCCCTCGGGGCCCAGATACGCCACCTTGACCGGCTGCTCCAGCGCCAGGCAGGCCGACATGACTTCGCGGAAAAGCCGCGCCATTTCCTCGTCGGACAGCGGCCCTTTGTTCATCGCCATGATGCGGCGCAGCACCTGGGCTTCACGCTCGGGACGATAAAATAGCGTAGCGGGGTCTTCTGCAAGCTTGACCTCGGCCACTTCCTGGGCGCACTGAGCGCGTTCGCTGATCAGGTGGAGAATATCGCAGTCGAGCTGGTCGATGCGCTCTCGCAGCGCGTCCAGCCTGGCTGACGCATCAGATGACATGGTGGTTAGCCTTTTCGTTGTTCAAAATCGGCCATGAACGCGGTCAGCGCGTCCACGGCAGCTTCAGGCACCGCGTTGTACAGGCTGGCCCGCATACCGCCCACGCTGCGATGGCCTTTCAGGTTCAACAGCCCGGCGGCGTCGGCCTCGCGCAGAAATTCGCCGTCCAGCCGCGCATCCGCCAGGGTAAAAGGCACGTTCATCCGCGAGCGGTTGGCCGGCGCGATGGGGTTGGCGTAGAACGCGCTTTGATCAATGGCGGCGTAGAGCTTTTCGGCCTTGCGCTGATTGATGGCGTGCATGGCGGCCAGCCCGCCCACGTCGTTTTTCAGCCAGTCAAAAACCAGCCCGGCCAGATACCAGGCGTAGGTAGGCGGCGTATTGAGCATGGAGCCGGCCTTGGCGACGACGCTGTAGCGCATCGGGGTGGGCATGATCGCCTGGGCCTGCTCCAGCAGGTCGTCGCGCACGATAACAAGCGTCAGCCCCGCCGGGCCGATGTTTTTCTGCGCGCCGGCGTAAATCACGCCGAACTGCGACACGTCCAGCGGCTCGGAAAGAATGCTCGACGACATATCGCACACCACCGGCACCTCGACGCCGTCCGGGCGGCGCCCCCGGGGTACGTAGTCAAACGCCAGCCCGCCGATGGTTTCGTTGGCAGCGTAGTGCAGATAGGCGGCGTCGTCGCTCATATCCAGCGCATCCGGGCGCGGCACGGCGACGTTGCCCTCGGCTTCGGTGTTGGCCGCGACGTGCCAGTCCGCACCCAAACGCTGCGCCTCCGTCAGCGCCTTGGTGCTCCAGATGCCGGTCTGAATAAAGTTGGCACGCCCGCCGCGGCCCAGAAGATTCATGGGCAGCATGGAGAACTGCAGCGTGGCCCCGCCCTGCAAAAACAGCACCTTGTAGTTATCCGGCACGCTTAACAGCGTGCGCAGATCGGCCTCGGCGCGTTCGGCAATGGCCGTGAACTCGGGGCTTCTATGGCTCATTTCCATGGTGGAAAGGCCGTAGCCGCGGTAGTCGAGCATTTCATCCCGGGCGCGTTCCAGCACCTTCGTGGGCAGCGCCGCCGGGCCGGCGCAAAAGTTATGCTTACGGCTCATCGCTGCTCTCCTCGCCTGCTGTGTCGGGCATCGCGCGGCCTGTCTCGTTCTCTGTCACCGGGTCAATGGCGGCCGCGTTATCGTCTTCGTCGTCTGCGTTTTCATCGTCCTGTGCGCCCGGCTCGTCCACGCGCACGGTTTTGACCAGGTGCTCGTCTTTGCCCAGGCGGATCAGCATCACGCCCTGGGTGTTGCGCGAGGTGGTGGAAACTTCGTCAACGCGGGTGCGCACCAGGGTGCCGCGGTCGGTGATCAGCATCATTTCATCGCTGTCGTAGACCTGCATGCCGGCCACCAGCGCGCCGTTGCGTTCGCTTGTCTGCATGGCGATCACGCCCTGGCCGCCGCGCCCGCGCAGCGGGAATTCGCCAAGCGAGGTGCGCTTGCCGTAGCCGTTCTCGCTGGCGGTGAGGATGTAGATCGGCGACGGCGCCTCTTCGCCGGCCTCGGCGTCGGCGCCCTCGTCCTCGGCGTCGATCTGCTGGTGCTGGGGAATGATCAGGCTGATGACCTCGGCGCCGTCTTGCAGGCGCATGCCGCGCACGCCCCGGGCGGTACGGCCCATGGCGCGAACGTCGCGCTCCTCGAAACGAATCGCCTTGCCGTTGGACGACAGCAGCATGGCGTGGTCGGTGCCGGAGGTAATCTTGGCCCCCACCAGGCGGTCGTCGTCTTCCAGCTCGATGGCGATCAGCCCTACGCTGCGCGGCCGGGAGAACTGCTCAAGGCTTACGCGCTTGACTGTGCCTTTGGCGGTGGCAAAAAAGATGTAGTGGCTGGCGTCGTAGTCGCGCACCGGCATGATGGCGTTGATCGACTCGCCCTCGTCCAGCGGCAGCAGGTTGACCAAAGGCTTGCCCCGGGAGCCGCGGCTGGCGTTGGGCATTTCGTAGACCTTGAGCCAGTAGACCTTGCCGCGGTTGGAGAACAAAAGCACGGTGTCGTGGGTCGAGGCCACCAGCAGGTGCTCGATGACGTCTTCGTCCTTCATCGCCGTGGCGGACTTGCCGCGCCCGCCGCGGTGCTGGGCCTGATAGTCCGACAGCGGCTGGGTCTTGGCGTAGCCCGAGCGCGACACGGTAACCACCATGTCTTCCTCGGCGATCAAATCCTCGATGGACAGATCCAGATGGCTGGCCTGAATATCGGTGCGGCGTGCGTCGCCGTACTGGTCGCGCACGGCGACCAGCTCTTCGCGGATCACCTCCATCAGCCGGTCCGGCGAGGCTAGAATCGCGGAAAGCTCGGCGATGCGCTCAAGAATGGTGGCGTACTCGGCGAGCAGCTTTTCGGTTTCCAGCCCGGTCAGCCGGTGCAGGCGCAGCTCCAGAATGGCCTGCGCCTGAGGCGGTGACAGCCGGTAGGCGCTCGCCGTCGGATTCAGGCCGTAGCCTTCGTCGAGATCCTCGGGCTTGCACGAAGTAGCCCCGGCGCGTTCAAGCATATCGATGACCTGACCCGGCAGCCAGGTGGCGTCAATCAGCTTTTCTCGGGCGGCGGCGGCGTTGGGCGAGGCCTTGATCAGCTCGATAACCGCGTCAATGTTGGAGATAGCAACGGTCAGGCCTTCGAGGATATGGCCGCGCTCCCGGGCTTTTCTGAGTTCAAACAGCGTGCGCCGGGTGACCACTTCGCGGCGGTGGCGAACAAAGGCTTCCAGCAGCTCTTTGAGATTGAGCGTATAGGGCTGGCCGTTCTCCAGCGCCACCATGTTGATGCCAAAGACGTTTTGCAGCTGGGTCTGGGCGAAAAGATTGTTGACCAGCACCTCGCCGGACTCGCCGCGCTTGGCCTCGATCACCACGCGCAGCCCGTCCTTGTCGGACTCGTCGCGAAGCTCAGCGATGCCCTCAATGCGCTTTTCCTTGACCAGCTCGGCGATTTTCTCGATCAGCCGGGCCTTGTTCACCTGGTAGGGAAGCTCGGTGACGATGATGTGATCGCGGCCGGTCTTGTCGTCGTGCTCGATGGTGTGGCGCGCGCGCACGTACACCCGCCCGCGGCCGGTGCGGTAGGCGTCAAGAATGCCCGCACGGCCGTTGATGATGCCGCCGGTGGGGAAATCCGGCCCCGGCACGTAGTCCATCAGGTCGTCGATGGAAAGCGTATAGTCGTCGATCAGCGCCAGGCAAGCGTCGATGACTTCGTTCATGTTGTGCGGCGGAATGTTGGTCGCCATGCCCACCGCGATGCCCGAGGAGCCGTTGACCAGCAGATTGGGCAGCCGGGTGGGCAGCACGTCAGGAATGCGCTCGGTGCCGTCGTAGTTGTCGACCCAGTCGACGGTGTCTTTTTCCAGATCGGCCAACAGCTCGTGGGAGAGCCTGGCCATGCGCACCTCGGTGTAGCGCATGGCGGCGGCGTTGTCGCCGTCAATGGAGCCGAAGTTGCCCTGGCCGTCCACCAGTACGTGGCGCATGGAAAAATCCTGGGCCATGCGCACGATGGTGTCGTACACCGCGCTGTCGCCGTGGGGGTGATATTTACCGATAACATCGCCGACCACGCGCGCCGATTTCTTGTACGCCTTGTTCCAGTCGTTGCCAAGCTCGTGCATGGCGAACAGCACCCGCCGATGCACGGGCTTTAGGCCGTCGCGCACGTCGGGCAGCGCGCGACCGATAATGACGCTCATCGCATAGTCGAGATACGACTGCTTAAGCTCGTCTTCAATGTTAACGGGCAGAATGTCTCTGGCGATGTCACCCATGAAAGTCAGATCCTTTGCACTGCGTGGTTGAGCACTGCGTTACTTGGCGCTATGCGTACAGCACGGCGAATTAACGACGTGCACGCACAGCGGACAACGGCGCGCAAATATCTGCCCATCATACCATTGCCGGCGGCCCAAGGGCAGCCGCAAGACCGTGCGTGACAGCAGTTTGCTCATGGCGCCTGCCGCCTTGATGCCTGCCGTGGCGCATGCCGCCGGCCGCGATACCACGCCGGATTATCGTGCGAATACCCGGGACAGGCTGGCAGGAAGGAGGCGCTTTCGCCATAATGTGCGCCTTTTCTCCCCCGCAGTTCTCACAAGGACAGGCGACATGTGGTTTAAAAACCTGCTGCTCTACCGCGTGCACGGCGCCCCCGAGATCGATCACACCGCGCTTGACGAAGTGCTTGGCGACCACGCCGCCGTGGCGCTGGGCAGCGCCGACGCCCGGCGGCTGGGCTGGACACCGCCGGCCGGCCGCGCCGGCAACGGCCAGTACGTCCACGACATTCAGGGCCACCGGCTGCTCTCGGCGCTGCGCCAGGAGCGCCTGCTGCCGGCAGCCGTGGTGCGCGAAGAAGTCGAGGAGCGCATAGCCGACATCGAGCAGGCCGAAAGCCGCCGCGTCACACGCCAGGAAAAGACGGCGCTGAAAGAAGAAATCACCGAAGCGCTGCTGCCCCAGGCCTTTATCCGACGCCAGAAAATCGACCTGTGGTGGGACAGCCGCGGCGGGCTTTTAGGCATCAACGCGGCCTCTCGGCCCCGGGCCGAAGAAGTGCTGGATCTGTTGCGCGAAACGCTGGGCAGCTTGAAAGTGACCCCGCTGAGCGCGCAGACCCTGCCCATTCGCGCCATGACCGAATGGCTCGGCGACCCCGGCAGCCGTCCGGCCGATATGCGCCTGGGCGATCAGGTCGAACTCAAGGCCAAGGGCGACGACGGCGTACTGCGCGCCCGTCAGGTGGACCTGGACGGCGACGACATGCAGCAGCTTCTGGAAAGCGGCCGCCAAGCCAGCAAGCTGGCGCTGGGCATCGACGGCCGGCTGAATTTCGTGCTCACCGATGAGCTGGCGCTGAAATCCCTGCGCTTTGGCGATGCGCTGATCGAAGAAGCCGACCACGCCGACGACGGCGACGACGCCCTGGCGCGGCTGGAAACCGACTTCATCCTCATGGCCCAGGCGCTTGCCGATGATACCGCGCGCCTGCTCGAATGGCTGGGCGGCGAAGCGCGCACCGGCGACGCCGCCTGACACCGGCGCACAGGCTTTCGTCTACACAAGCTTTCGTCTACCGCTGCCGCACTACCTTTGCCCTACCGCCGACGGAACGGAACCCATGACGCATCACACAGCACCTTCTCACGCCGCTTCCGACCCCTGGGCGGATATTCGCCCCTATACCGATGCCGAGGTCGAGGCCGTACTCCAGCGCCTGGCCCGGGACAACGAGCTGCTCAACGCGCTGACGCAGTTTCGTCTGCCCAGGCTTGCCAAGCTCGCCCCGCCGCTGGCGCGCCTGCTGGCCAACCGCGCGGTAAGGCGCGAAGTGCAGGGCGTACGCGACGTGCGCGCCTTTCAGCAGCGCATCGCCGGCTATATGAACCGCATGATTCAAAGCAGCACCGATGCCTTTAACGTCGTCGGCCTTGAGCAGCTGGACCCGCACACCGCGTATCTGTTCATCGGCAACCATCGGGATATTTCGCTCGACCCGGCGTTTGTCAACTACGCGCTCTACCAGGCCGGGCGCAACACCGTGCGCATCGCCATCGGCGACAACCTGCTGAAAAAGCCCTACGTCACCGACCTGATGCGGCTCAACAAAAGCTTTATCGTGCCGCGCAGCGCCCGAGGCAAGCGCGCCATGCTGGCCGCCTACCAGAACCTTTCGGACTACATTCGCCACTCGATCACCGCGGACAACCACTCGATCTGGATGGCCCAGCGCGAAGGCCGCGCCAAAAACGGCGTTGACCTCACCGGCCCGGCCATCATCAAGATGCTGACCATGGCCCGGCGGCGCGCCGACAAACAGGCCAGCACCGGCGAGGCCATTGCTGAGCTGCGCATTGTGCCGGTCGCCATCAGCTACGAACTCGACCCTTGCGACGTGCAAAAAGCGCGCGAGCTTTTTGATCTGGACACCCAGGGCGGCTACGCTAAAAGCGAGTTTGAAGATATCGCCTCCATCGTAGCCGGCATCACCGGCGACAAGGGCCGTGTGCAGCTGAACTTTGGCACACCGCTGGGGGCCGACGCCGGCAGCGCTGAGGAAGTCGCCGCCGAGATCGACCGCCAGGTCATCGGCGGCTACCGGCTTTTTCCCACCCACTACCTGGCCCTTGAAGCCCTGGGCGAGGCGCCGGAGCTGGTCTCGCACACGGCCATTACCACAGCCGACCGCGAGCGCTTCGCCAAGCGGCTCGCTGAGGTGCCGGAAGAGCTGCGCCCCTACTGGCTGGCGCAGTACGCCAACCCGGTCAAGCACAAGGCCGGCCGGCTTACGCGCTAGCCGCTTGCGCCCTGCGTGGCAGGGCAAAAAATGCTATGGTCACAGCGCCCTGCGGCCCGGCCCGCGGGGCATGTGCAAGACACGGCATATCAAGGCACGGTGTATCGAGGAGACGACTCATGTCCGCTTCAGAAATTCAGAAAACACGCATTATCAACGAGCTGCAGGGCTTTATCCGCAAGCTGTTACAAGATCCCAACATTCTTGAGCAGTCGCTGGCCGTTGCCCGCCGCGAGCTCGACAACGGCGGCGGCGCCGAGAGCATGGCGCGCGTCGCCAACGAAATCTCCGACACCACCAGCGTGCATATCCCGGAAGATCCCGCCGAGCACTCCGAGGCCGACCGGTTGTTTCTCGCCTTGCTGCGCGAAGTTGTACTCGAAGAGCAGGCGCTTTACTGATCCGGCCACCGGCGGGCTGCGCGCCAGCCCCGGGCACCGCCGCGCTGCGGCGTAGTGCCGGCGCTTTTTCCTTTCCCTAGCCTGACGTTAACGGAAGCTTCATTTCCCATGCCTAACACCGCCACGCGCCAGATTCTGGTTACCAGCGCGCTCCCCTACGCCAACGGTGATATCCACCTGGGCCACCTGCTTGAGTATATCCAGACCGATATCTGGGTACGCTTTCAGAAAAGCCGCGGCCAGCAGTGCCATTACGTCTGCGCCGACGACGCCCACGGCACCGCGATCATGCTGCGCGCCGAGCAGGAAGGCATTACACCGGAAGCGCTGATTGCGCGCGTCTCTCGGGATCACCAGCAAGACTTTGCCCGGTTCGGCGTGGCGTTTGACAACTACTACTCCACCCACTCGGCAGAAAACCGCGCGTTCAGCGAGCTGATCTACACGCGCCTGCGCGACGCCGGCCACATCGCCACCCGCGATATCGAGCAGATGTATGACCCCGAGCGCGGCCTGTTTCTCGCCGACCGCTTTATCAAGGGCACCTGCCCCAAGTGCCACGCCGACGATCAGTACGGCGATAACTGCGAAGCCTGCGGCGCGACCTACACCCCGGCAGAGCTGATCGACCCGGTGTCGGCGATCTCCGGCGCGACGCCCGAGGTCAGAGGCTCGACCCACTACTTTTTCAAACTGCCGGACTTTGCCGATTTCATGCAGCGCTGGATCAACGACGATCGCGTCCAGCCGCAGATTCGCAACAAGCTCATGGAGTGGTTCGAGGACGGCTTCAACGAGTGGGACATCTCCCGGGATGCGCCCTACTTCGGCTTCGAAATTCCCGACGCCCCGGGCAAGTATTTCTACGTCTGGCTGGACGCGCCCATCGGCTACCTGGCGAGTTTCAAAAACCTTTGCGAGCGCGAAGGGCTGGATTTCGACAGCTACTGGAAGCCGGACTCCGACGCCGAGGTGTACCACTTCATCGGCAAGGACATTGTCTATTTCCACGCGCTGTTCTGGCCGGCCATGCTTCACGGCGCAGGCTTTCGCACGCCCACCGCAGTGAACTGCCACGGCTTTGTTACCGTGGACGGCGCCAAGATGTCCAAGTCTCGGGGTACCTTTATCAAGGCGGCCACCTACGCCGACCACCTCAATCCGGAATACCTGCGCTACTATTTTGCCGCCAAGCTGACTTCGCGCATTGATGACCTCGACCTCAACCTGGACGACTTCGCCGCCCGAGTGAACTCGGATCTGGTGGGCAAGGTGGTCAACATCGCCAGCCGCTGCGCCGGCTTTGTCAAAAAGCTCGGCGGCGGCACGCTTTCCGCGCACTGCGCCGAACCCGCCATGGTGGCGCGCTTTATCGAAGCCGGCGACGACATCGCCGAACACTACGAAACCCGCGAATTCGGCCGCGCCATGCGCCGGGTGATGGAGCTGGCCGACGAGGCCAACACCTACATCGCCGAGGCCGAGCCCTGGGTGCTGGCCAAGCAGGACGGCCGCGAACAGGAAGTGCTCGACATCTGCTCGGTGGGCATCAATCTGTTCCGCCAGCTGATGGTCTATCTCGCCCCGGTCGTGCCGGCCATGGCCGAGCAGGCCCAGGCGTTCCTCAAGCTCGACACCCTGAGCTGGGCAAGCCGCCACGAAGTGCTGACCGAGCATGCCATCAACAAGTTCAAACCGCTGATGACCCGCGTTGAACGCGACAGGATCGATGCGATGATCGAGGCGTCAAAAGAAGACATCGCCGCCGAGCAAAAGCTCAAGGACGCCCCCAAAGGCCCGCTGGTGGACGACCCCATCGCCGAGGAAATCAGCTTTGACGACTTCACCAGGGTCGATCTGCGCATTGCCCGCATTGCCCGCGCTTCCTACGTCAAAGGCGCCGACAAGCTCCTGCAGCTGACCCTGGATCTGGGCGGCGAGACGCGCAACGTGTTCTCCGGCATCCGCTCGTCCTACGCCCCGGAAGCGCTGGAGGGCCGGCTGACGATCATGGTAGCCAACCTGGCACCGCGCAAGATGCGCTTTGGCGTCTCCGAAGGCATGGTGCTGGCGTCCGCCAACGACGCCGGCATCTACCTGCTCTCGCCGGACGACGGCGCCGAGCCCGGCCAGCGCGTGACCTGAGTGGCTGCCCCATGAGTCGCAACGCCTCGCTGATCGAAGCCGTCGATGCCCTGCTGCCCCAGACCCAGTGCGGCAAGTGCGGCTTTGACGGCTGCTTGCCCTACGCCCGCGCCATCGCCGAGGGCGAGCCGGTCAACCGCTGCCCGCCCGGCGGCGAGGCCACCCTTGAACGGCTTATCGAGCTGACCGGCCAGCCGCCCCAGACGCTTGCCGAACCGGCCCAGCCGCCGCTGGCCGCCGTCATCCGCGAGGACGAATGCATTGGCTGCACCAAATGTATTCAGGCCTGCCCGGTGGATGCCATTCTCGGCGCGGCCAAGCGCATGCACACGGTGATTACCGACGAGTGCACCGGCTGCGAGCTGTGCGTAGCACCCTGCCCGGTAGACTGCATCGACATGGTGGCCCACCCCGGCTGGCAGGCGGCCACAAGCGAAGCCGAGCAGCACACCTTTCTGGAGCGCCGCGCCGAGCTGGGGCGGATGCGCCACCGCGCGCGCCAGGCACGCCTTGAGCGCGAAGCCCGAGAAAAGCGTCAGGAAAAGCGCCGGCGGCGCCTGCAAAAGCGCCGCACCCCGCAAGCTGGTTCAGCAAGCGACGGCCAAGCGGCCGCGCTGCGCCAGAAAAAGCTTGCCGTGCGCGCCGCCGAGCAGGCGCTCAGGCGCGTGCAGCAGCAGCGCGACAGCGCCGTGCGCCGCCAAGACGCAAATGCCGAAGCCACCGCCCGAGCGCAGCTGCCCAAAGCCGAGCGCCTGCTGGCTGACGCGCGAAAAGCACTGGACAACGCCGCCGACGAATCAGAGAAGACGCCATGAACGCGCAGAAGCGCTACGAGATCTTTGCCCGGCTGCAAGCGGCAAACCCGCACCCGCAAACCGAGCTCAACTGGACCACGCCGTTTGAACTGCTCACCGCGGTGCTGCTCTCCGCCCAGGCCACCGACGTGAGCGTCAACAAGGCCACGGCCAGGCTGTTTCCCGCGGCCAACACGCCCCAGGCAATCATCGATCTGGGCGTTGACGACTTGAAAGCGCACATCAAAACCATCGGCCTTTACAACACCAAGGCCGAAAACCTGATGAAAACCTGCCGCCTGCTGGTGGAAAAGCACGCAGGCGAGGTCCCGCGCACGCGCAAAGCCCTGGAAGCGCTGCCCGGGGTCGGGCGCAAAACCGCCAACGTCATCCTCAACACGGCGTTTGGCATGCCCACCATCGCCGTGGATACGCATATCTTTCGCGTTGCCAACCGCACCGGGCTGGCCCCGGGCAAAAACGTGGTAGAAGTCGAGCACAAGCTTTTGCGCCACGTGCCGCGCGCGTTCAAGCGCGACGCCCACCACTGGCTGATTTTGCACGGCCGCTATACCTGTATCGCACGCAAGCCCCGCTGCGGCAGCTGCCTTATCGAAGATCTTTGCGACTACCCCGAAAAAACCGAGCTGTAACGCCGCTCAGCCTTGCCCCACACCCGCCGCCTTCGCCCTTGTTGGCGGTATAGCTACCCCCGGCATTCGGCCAAGGTCGCCTTGGCCGTCGGCGCATCCGGTGCCTAGACTGCCAATACGGCACTGCCGCTCTATAGCGCTGCAACAACGCCACAACAACGCCGCGGGAGAACGCCATGGCACAGGCTAAGGTACTGGTGGTAGACGACGAACCCAACATCCTGCTTTCGCTTGAATTTCTAATCCAGCAGGCCGGATTTACGGTCACCACCGCCGGCGACGGTGAAAGCGCCCTTGAACACGTTGATACCGCCCCGCCGGACCTGGTGCTGCTCGACATCAGCCTGCCCGGCATCAGCGGCTTTGACGTGCTGGAGCGGCTGCGCGGCAACGACGCCACCCGCGCGCTGCCGATCATCATGCTCACCGCCCACGGCCGCGAGGTCGAGCGGGAAAAAGGCATGGCGCTGGGCGCCGACGACTACATCACCAAGCCGTTTTCCACCCGCGCGCTGGTCGACAAGGTCAGCGCCCTGCTGGCGGAGACCGATCATGACACGCCGTGAGCGCCGCGGGCTGCCCCGCCGCCAGCGGCTGGTGGGCCTGTGGCTTGTGCTCAGCGGCGGCAGCCTGGCCGGCGGCGCGCTGTTTGCCGCCTGGCTGGACACCCGGCTGGGCGCCGACGGCTGGGCACGCGCCGTGCTGTGGCTGGGGTGTTTCTCCGGCGGGGCGACCCTTCTGCTCGCCGGGCTGGTGCTCGAACGTATGCTGTTCACGCCGCTGCGCCATCTTCAGGCGCAGCTGGCACGGCTGGTCGCCAGCCCGGATGCACACGAAAAGCGCCCGCCGGAAGGCTGGCTGGCCGGACTGGGGCCGGATCTTGCCCGCGTGCAGGAAAGCTGGCAGGCCGACCGCACGCGCCTGGCCGATGCCCGCAGCGAAGGCGCCCGGGAAGCCGCCGGCACCCGCCAGCGGCTGGAAGCGCTGCTGCAAACCCTGCACACGCCGCTGCTGCTGTGCGATCGCCACCGCCGTATTTTGCTGTTCAACGCCGCCGCCGAACACTTCTTTGACGGCGAGCCGGCCCCGGGGCTGGGCAAGCGCATAGACGCGCTGCTGCCGGCGGCCAGCCTGCACGGCACCCTTGACCGGCTGCCCGCCGACGGCACACCGCGCAAGGTGCTCCTTCCCCGCGGCACGCGCTGGCTCAAGGCCACGCTGCGCCGGGTCGCACAGAGCGACGGGGAAAGTCTGATCACACTGGAAGACGCCACCCACGCCTGGCGTACCGAAATGGGCGTGCGCGCCGAGCTTGCCGCCGGGCTTGGCGATCTGCGCCGCCGCGCCGCCGGCCTTACCGGCGCTGCCGATGCGCTCAAAGAGCTGGGCGGCCTTGAAGCCGACACGCTGCGCCAGCGCCTGGCCCGGGCCATTGACGAAGACGGGCCGGCGCTTGGCGAAAGCATTGCCCGGCTGAGCCGGCTTGTCGACGACATGCAGCGCCAGGGCGAGCAGCTCTCGCCTATCTGGTCCAACGATTTCTGGCAGGCGCTGGACGAACAGCTCGACCCGGCGCAACGGCTGATCACCCCGGTGGGTATGCCGGCCTGGTTTCAGGGCGACGCCCCGGCGCTGATCGCCCTGCTTGATTCGCTTTTGCACTACCTTCAGGCGCAGTGCGCTGCCGGCGGTCCGGCTATTGCCGACGCCGAGGGCAAACCGCTCGAAGGCGAAATCACGCTGGGCAACAAACAGGTCTATCTCGATTTGATCTGGCACGGCCGCGCCGTGCCCAACGCTGAGCTGGCCCGCTGGCAGCGCCTGGCGCTGAATCGTCTACCGCTTTCACCTACCGCCGGCGAAGTGCTGCGCCAGCACGCCAGCGAGATGTGGAGTCTGGCCGATGCCGACGGCAAGCGCGCGCGCCTGCGCCTGCCGCTGCCCGCCAGTGAACGGGCCGGCCCGCCGCTGCAGGCCGTGCCGCCGCGCCCGGAGTTTCACGACTTCGGCATTGCCCGGCTGCCTTCACCGGACGAACCCCGAGCCGGGCTCGCCCTGCGCAGCCTGGAAATCGTCGCCTTTGATACCGAAACCACAGGTCTTGCCTTGCGCCAGGGCGATCGCGTGGTCAGCCTGGGGGCATGCCGCATCGTCAACGCCCGCGTACTGGCCGACGATACCTTCGCCCGCCGCGTCAATCCGGGCCGCCCGATCCCCGCGGAAAGCACCGCCATTCACGGCATCAGCGACGCCGACGTAAGCGATGCCCCGCCCCTTGACGCGGTGCTGAGCGAGTTTCGCGACTACCTCGGCGACGCCGTGCTGCTGGCCCACAACGCCTCTTTTGACATGCTCGCCATCAGCCATCAGGGCATCGACTTTGACATGCCGGTGCTGGATACCCTGCTGCTTTCCCGGGCGCTGGACGAAGCCCTGGACGGCCACGACCTGGACAGCCTGGCCGCGCGCTACGCCATCGACTTTCCTCCCGGTACGCGCCACACCGCGCTGGGCGATGCCCGGGTGACCGCCGCGCTGTGGCTGGCCCTGCTGCCGCGGCTGGAAGCCCGCGGCATCGATACGCTGGAAACGCTGCTGGCCCTGCAGGCCAACGCCGTTGATAGCGAGGATGCCACCGCACCATGACGACACCGCTACGCCAGCGTTCGCGGCGCGGCGAGCGCCTTGGCGCACTGCTTGTCGCCGCGGCAATCCTGTTCAGCCCGCCGCTGCTGCTGGTCGTGGATCGTATGGCCTCGGCCACCGGCATCGAGGGGGTACTCTACCTGTTCGGCGCCTGGGCCGGGGTGATCGGGCTGGCCGCTTGGCTTATGGAAAGCCGCAGGGCGCGCGGCCGGGACCGGTGAGCCATGCGGCATGAGGCTTTCATTCTCGCGGCGGCCTTTGGCTACCTGGCGCTGCTGTTCGTGGTAGCCGCCTGGGGCGACCGCCGCGCCGAGGCCGGGCGCTCGGCCATCGGCTCGCCCACGGTGTATGCGCTGTCCATCGCCGTGTACTGCACCGCCTGGACGTTCTACGGAAGCGTCGGACGCGCCTCGTCCCAGGGGCCGCACTTTCTGCTGATCTATCTGGGGCCGACGCTTGCCATGCTGGCCGCGCCCTTTGTCATCCGCAAGATGGTGCGCATCGCCGCCCGCCAGCGCATCACCTCGATTGCCGACTTTATCAGCGCTCGCTACGGCAAGAGCGCCGGGCTGGGCGCGGTGGTCGCGCTGATGGCGCTGATCACCAGCACGCCCTATATCGCCCTGCAGCTCAAGGCCATCACCGTCAGCCATGCCGTGCTGGTCAACTACCCCGCGCCGGCCGATGCCGCCCTGGATCAGCCGAGCTTCTGGATCGACAAGTCCTTCTGGGTGGCGCTGGTGCTGGCGGTGTTCATCATTCTGTTCGGCACCCGCCACCTGGACGCCAGCGAGCGCCACGAAGGCATGGTCGCGGCCATTGCCGTGGAGTCGCTGGTCAAGCTGGTGGCGTTTCTTGCCGTGGGCATCTTCGTGGTGTTTGTGATGTTCAACGGCCCCGGCGATCTGTTCGGCCAGGTGGCCAGCACGCCGGCGCTCTCTCAGGTACTGGGGCTTGAGCAGGTGCCCGGCGGCGCCACCGGCTGGGTGGGCGTGCTGATTCTGGCCGTGCTGGCCTTTCTCACCCTGCCGCGCCAGTTTCAGGTGCTGGTGGTGGAAAACGTCGACGAAACCCACATCGACCGCGCCAGCTGGGTCTTTCCGCTGTATCTTTTGCTGATCAACCTGTTCGTAGTGCCTATCGCCCTTGCCGGGCTGCTGCTGGGCGGCGACGGCGCCGATCCGGACAGCTTTGTGCTCACCCTGCCGCTCGCGGCGGGCGCCGAGGCGCTGCCGCTGCTGGTGTTCATCGGCGGGCTGTCCGCCGCCACCGGGATGATGATCGTCGAAACCATTGCGCTGTCGACCATGGTCAGCAACCAGCTGGTAATGCCTTTGCTCCTGCGGTTTCAGCGCCTGCACTTGAGCGGTACGGGCCGGCTGGCCGCCTGGCTGCTGGGCATTCGCCGGGTGGCCATCGTGGTGATTCTGCTGCTGGGCTACGTGTATCACGCGCTGATCGGCGACGCCTACAGCCTGGTCACCATTGGGCTCGTTTCCTTTGTGGGCGCCGCGCAGTTTGCCCCGGCGCTGCTGGTTGGCCTTTACTGGCGCGGGGCCACACGGGCCGGCGCGCTGTGGGGGCTGGGCGCCGGCTTTTGCCTTTGGGGGTACACCCTGCTGCTGCCGGGCTTTGCCCAGTCCGGCTGGCTTGACGCCGCGCTGATTCATCAAGGGCCGCTGGGCGTGGGCTGGCTCAAGCCTTACGCGCTGTTCGGCCTTGAGGGCTGGGACATCTACACCCACGCGCTGCTGTGGAGCCTGCTGGCCAACCTTGGGCTGTTCGTCGGGGTGTCGCTGTTTACCCGGCCCACGGCGCTGGAGCAGACCCAGGCGGCGCTGTTTACCGAAGCGCTGCACCCCAACCTGCCCAGCGCTTCGCTGTGGCAAGGGCAGACCACGCGAGGAGAGCTCGGCGGGCTGCTGCGCCGCTACCTGGGTGACGCCGCCATTGAGCGTGTTTTTGTCGATGCCGGCGACGGCGGCGACGGCGGCGACGGCGACAGCCGCGCGGCCTCGCCGCGGCTGATCACCCGCGCCGAGCAGGCGCTGGCCGGCTCGCTGGGCAACGCCTCGGCTCGGGTGCTGATCAACTCCGTGGTGCGCGGCGAAGCGCTGGACCTGGCCTCCATCCTCAGCATTTTGGATACCACCTCTCAGACGCTGGAGTACAACCGCCGGCTGGAGCAGAAATCCGCCGAGCTGGAACGCGCCAGCGAAGCGTTGCGCCAAGCCAACGACCGGCTACGCGAGCTGGACCGGCTCAAGGACGAGTTTATCGCCACGGTCAGCCACGAGCTGCGCACGCCGCTGACGTCCATCCGCGCCTTCGCGGAAATTCTTCACGGCGACGACGGCCTGGACGCCGACAGGCGCCGCCATTTTCTTGACGTTATCGTTCACGAAAGCCAGCGCCTTTCCCGGCTGATCGAAGAAATTCTTGATCTTGCCCGGCTGGAAAGCGGACGTTTGACGCTCAACCCCGAGCACCTCGACCTCGCCGTGCTGGCACAGCGCAGCGTGGACGCCGTGGCCCAGCTGCACCGCCAACGCGGCATCGCGCTGGCAGCCGAGCTCGGCGACGGCCCGGCCACGGTCACAGGCGACGCCGACCGGCTGGAGCAGGTCATCATCAATTTGCTGGACAACGCCGGCAAGTTTGCCGATCGCCACGCTCCCGAGGTGCTTATTCGCCTTGAGCGTCATCGCAACCGCTACCGCCTGAGCGTGGAGGACAACGGCCCGGGCATTTCCCCCGAGGAGCGCGAGCGGGTGTTCGACAAGTTCCATCAGCTGCAGCACAACGACGACAAGCGCGGCCGCCCCCGGGGCAGCGGGCTGGGGCTTGCCATCAGCCGGGGCATCGTTGCCCACCTGGGCGGCCGGCTGTGGGCCGACGCGGGCCCGCGGCTGGGCGGCGCTCGTTTAACGCTGGAGCTGCCCCTGGCCGCAGACGAGCCGGCCGAAGCCGCTATGAACAGCGGTCATTGAGCGTCGCTATCGCCGTCGGCGCGGCGACGCGGATCGCTACCGAACATGGCCTCGCCGGTTTCGTCGATAAAGCGCTGCGCTTTGCTCACCGTCATGGCTTCACAGCTTTCGCGGTCGGGCAGCACGTCAGAGCGCTCGAAGCGGTGCTCCAGCGCTTCACCGTCGTCCTGCGGCCGCTGGATCACGCCGCTGACGCGAAACCGGCCGTCCTCGATGTCGGGTTGAGCAATAATCACATAGCCCTTGTAGGCAACCGGCTCGGCCGGCGGTGCAGCGCTTGCTTGCTCGGCGCGCCCAGCGCTGCCGGACAGGGTAGAAAACAGTTTTTTCAGCATGGTCATCCTCCCACCTGGGCGGTTCGGCCATCCCTTGACGGCACAGGACGGCAAAGGCCAGGCCCTTGCCGTCCTGTCGCGATGCGCGCCGGGCACCAGGCTCAGCGGCGCGTCTCGTCAACCGGCTTCAGGCGCCGCTCAGCTTTGCTTGCGGCCCTTGCCGGCGGCAATGCGCAGACGCAGGGCGTTGAGCTTGATAAAGCCTTCGGCGTCTTTCTGGTCGTAGGCGCCTTCGTCGTCTTCAAAGGTAGCGATGGACTCGTCGAACAGCGACGCCTCGGACTTGCGGCCCACCACGGTAGCGCTGCCCTTGTAGAGCTTCATGCGCACCACGCCGGAGACGTTTTTCTGGGTCTCGTCGATGGCGGCCTGGAGCATGCGGCGCTCAGGGCTCCACCAATAGCCGTTGTACACCACTTCGGCGTACTTGGGCATCAGCTGGTCTTTCATGTGGGCTTCTTCGCGGTCCAGCGTCAGCGACTCGATGGCGCGGTGGGCGCTGAGCATGATGGTGCCTCCCGGCGTTTCGTAGCAGCCGCGGGACTTCATGCCCACGTAGCGGTTTTCGACGATATCGAGACGGCCGATACCGTTGTCGCCGCCCAGCTTGTTGAGCGTTTCCAGCACTTCGTGAGCGCGCAGGCGTTCGCCGTCGATGGCGACGATGTCGCCGTTTTCATAGGTCAGCTCCACGTAGGTGGGCGTTTCCGGCGCGGCTTGTGGCGATACGCTCCAGCGCCACATGTCTTCTTCGGCTTCGGCCCAGGGGTCTTCCAGAATGCCACCTTCGTAGGAGATGTGCAGCAGGTTGGCATCCATGGAGTACGGGGACTTTTTCTTCTGACCGGAGAAGTCCACCGGAATCTGGTGCTGCTCGCAGTAGGCCATGAGCTTTTCCCGGGAGTTGAGGTCCCATTCGCGCCACGGTGCGATCACCTGGACGCCGGGCTTGAGCGCGTAGGCACCCAGTTCAAAGCGTACCTGGTCGTTGCCCTTGCCGGTAGCGCCGTGGGAGATGGCGTCGGCGCCGGTCTCGTTGGCGATTTCCACCAGACGCTTGGCGATCAGCGGGCGGGCAATGGAGGTGCCCAGCAGGTATTCGCCTTCGTAGACGGTGTTGGCGCGGAACATGGGGAAGACGTAGTCGCGAACAAACTCTTCGCGCAGGTCTTCGATGTAGATTTCCTTGACGCCCAGCGCCTCGGCCTTGGCGCGTGCCGGCTCAACTTCTTCGCCCTGGCCGATGTCGGCGGTAAAGGTGACCACCTCGCAGCCGTACGTTTCCTGCAGCCATTTGACGATAACGGACGTGTCCAGGCCGCCTGAATAGGCCAGAACCACCTTTTTGACATCGGACATCGTGTGCTCCTTATGAAAAAAACGGGTCAAAATCAAACGCCAAGTATAGCGCCCCGGGGCGCCGGCGAATACCGCAAGCGCCCCGCGCGTATAAAGCACGCGGGAAAAGCTGCTAGAATCTCGGGCGTTTGTCGCCAGCCCGCCGGCGCGCGGCCTTTGTAATGTCCGCTATTCCACCTGCCCACCCTCTGCCAATCAGGAGAGCTGCATGAGCGAGGCAATTGCCCGCGATCTAATGGCCCAGCGTTTTCGCAGTTACTTGCCGGTCGTGATCGATCTGGAAACCGGCGGCTTTAATGCCGCAGGCGATGCGCTGCTGGAAATCGCGGCGGTCACGCTGACCATGGACCCGGACGGCAACCTGTTGCCCGATGCCACCTACGCCCACCATATTCGCCCTTTTGAAGGGGCCAACGTGGAACAGGCGGCGCTGGACTTCACCGGCATTCGGCTTGACGACCCGCTGCGCCAGCAGGTGGCGCTGGGCGAGTGCGAAGCGCTGGGCAACATTTTTCGCCCCGTGCGCAAGGCGATCAAAGCTCACGGCTGCACGCGTGCGGTCTTGGTGGGACACAACGCCGCCTTTGACCACGGTTTTCTCAACGCCGCGGTCAACCGCTGCGGCATCAAGCGCAATCCGTTTCATCCGTTCTCCAGCTTTGACACCGCCTCGCTTGCCGGGCTGGTGTACGGCCAGACGGTGCTCGCCCGGGCCTGCCGTGCAGCCGGCATCGCCTTTGACAACGAGGCTGCACACTCGGCGCGCTACGATACCGAGCGCACCGCTGAGCTGTTCTGCGCGATGGTCAACCGCTACAAGGATCTCGGCGGCTGGCGGCTGGCCCAGCAGGAACAGGGCATGGACCAGGCCGACTGACGGCACCGCCAGGCCGGCAGATGCAGCCGCCCACGCTTTGCGCTAGAATCCGCCACCGTTATCGCCCACCCCGGGGCCTTGCCGCCCCGGGCGTTTTGTTACGCCCCGCTTTTCAGGAGTGCCACCGTTTCCATGGCCCAGCACAACGCTTTTTACGCCCAGTCCGGGGGCGTCACCGCCGTCATCAACGCCAGCGCCTGCGGCGTAATCGAAGCCTGCCGTGAAGCGCCGGAACACATCAACAAGGTCTACGCCGGGCGCAACGGCATCATCGGCGCGCTGACCGAGGAGCTCATCGACGTCAGCGCCGAAAGCGATGAAACCATCGCCGCGCTGCGCCACACGCCGGGCGGCGCTTTCGGCTCGTGTCGCTATAAGCTCAAGGATATCGACACCCACCGCGCCCAGTACGAACGGCTGATCGAGGTGTTCCGCGCCCACGATATTCGCTATTTCTTCTACAACGGCGGCGGCGACAGCGCCGATACCTGCCTGAAGGTGTCCCAGCTGTCCGAGAAGATGGGCTACCCGCTGACCGCCATTCACGTGCCCAAGACCGTGGACAACGACCTGCCCATTACCGACTGCTCGCCGGGGTTTGGCAGCGTCGCCAAATACATCGCCACCTCAACGCTTGAGGCGTCGCTGGATATCGCCTCGATGTGTGCCACTTCCACCAAGGTGTTTGTGCTTGAGGTCATGGGCCGCCACGCCGGCTGGATCGCCGCGGCCGGCGGCCTGGCCGGCCAGGGCGAAGGCGAGCCGCCGCACGTGATCATCTTCCCCGAGGTCGCCTTTGATCGCGACGCGGTGATGGCCAAGGTCGACGAAAGCGTCAGAAAATACGGCTACTGCGTGATCGTCGTCTCCGAAGGCGCACGCTACGAAGACGGCACCTTCCTGGCCGACGCCGGCAATACCGACGCCTTCGGCCACCGCCAGCTGGGCGGTGTGGCGCCGACGCTTGCCGGCATGGTCAAGCAGGATCTGGGCTACAAATACCACTGGGCCGTGGCCGACTATCTGCAGCGCGCCGCCCGCCATCTGGCGTCCAGAACCGACGTCGAGCAGGCCTACGCCGTGGGTCGCGAAGCGGTAGCGCTGGCCCTTGCCGGCAAAAATTCGATGATGCCGGCGATTCGCCGTATCACTCAGGCGCCTTACCAGTGGGACGTGATTTCCGCGCCGCTCTCCGAAGTCGCCAACCAGGAAAAGTTCATGCCGCGGGACTTCATCAGCGAAGACGGCTTTGGCATTACGCCTGCCTGCCGCGAATATCTTGCACCGCTGATCCAGGGCGAGGACTTCCCCCCGTTTAAAAACGGCCTGCCCGTGGTGGCCAAGCCCGAGCTCAAGCAGGTGGAAAAGCGCCTGCCCGAGTTTACCCTCTAAAGCGACGCTGCAAGCCGGCATTTCGGCCCCGCCCGCGGGGCCTTTTGCTGTGTGACCGAGCCTGCGTCTCTCCCAGGGATTTCCCACAGCAGGGACCTAGCGCAGCAAGGACCTAGCGCAGCACCCAGGAAAGCACCAGCAGCAGCAGCAAAATCCCCGCGACACCCTGCCAGAAACGTCGGGCGTCGGCGCGCTGGGCGGCGTCCGGCGGGGAAACGTGGCGACGCTTTTGCAGGGCAAACGTCAGCTCTGACAGGCGGCGAAAACGCAGCGCGCGCTGCGGGTCCAGCGCGCGACGCAAAATGTCGTCGAGCGCCGGGGTAACTTCGGGGTTGGCGCTGCGCGCGCTGCGGTAGCTAAGCGACTCCAGATCCGTGTGCTGGCGCAGCCGATCCGGCGTCAGCCGATACGGCAGCTGGCCGGTGAGCAGCCAATACACCGTCGAGGCGTAGCCGTACTGGTCGCTGCGCTGGCCGATAGCGTCCCCCAGGGCATACTCCGGCGCGCTATGCACGGTAAAGCCGATAGGACGGAGAAGTTCACCGGACTGTCGATGGCCGTCGGCATCGTGAAGATGGCAGGCGCCAAAGTCGATGAGCACGACCTTGCCGTGCTCGTCGATGAGCACGTTGTCCGGATTGATCTGCTGGTGCAGTACGCCGCGACGGTGCAGCGCCTGAACGGCCCGGCCCAGCTGATCGGCCATTTCCAGACGCTGCTCCAGGGTGGCCTGAGGGTGGCGCGCGGCCCACGTACGCAGGGTGTCCCCGCGTATGCTGCCAAGCAGGTAGTAAAGGTAGTGACGCGGCCGTGACGGCTGGATCGCGCGCACCACAAACGGCGATTTGATCCGCTCCACTACCCACTGCTGCAGAAGAAAGTGCGTCAGGTAGGCGTTGCGCAGCGAAAGCTCCGGGCTGGGCGCTTTCATCACCATTTCCGCCCGGGTATGCACATCCCGTACCCGATACACCCGGGACTGGGCCGTGCGCGACAGCACCTCGGTAACCTCCAGCCCGTCCAGCCGATCCCCCGGGGCAAGCTCCGGGGGAATCGGCAGCTCGCCGTACACCAGGCCGGGCTCGTCGCTTTGCACGTCGGGCAGCTCATCGATGCGCACCAGCTGAAAACAAAACGGCGCCACCGCATAGCCACGCTCGCGCGCCCGGGCCGTGGCCTCGTCCACCAGGCGCTGGCAGGCCGCGTTAAGGTCGCTTGCATCCTGGCGAATCAGCCGCACGTAGTCCGAAGGCAGCAAGGTTCCCGCGGCGGCCTGGGTGGTAAAAAGGAAAATATCGCCTTGCTTGAGCGCAAGCTCGGTGTAGTCAATGTCTACGTTGTTATCCAGCCCCAGTGCCCGGGAAAGATAGCGGTAGCCGCCCAAATCGGTCACGTGGTCTGCGCTTAGCTGCTCGAACTCTGCCCCGCGCAGCCGGAACACCAGGGTATCGCCCAGGTGAAACAGATACGCGCTTTGCCGGCGAAAGATCAGCGCCGACAGCGAAGCCACAAAGCTGGTCTCCCGGCGGCGGCTTTGCCCGTGGCACCAGCCGTTCAGCGCCTGCAGCACCCGCGTGGCCGAGCGTTTGACGCTCCAGTGATCCGGCGTGGAAAAATAATCGGCCGCAAAGGCTCTCACGCCAAGTGCTGCTGCCTGTCCGGCACGCGCACCGGGCGCGACCGCATCGCCCATCAGCGCACAGCCGCCCTTGGCGTGGATCAGCGGTTTATCCGGTAGCCGTACCGTCATTGCGCTGCGGTGCCCGCACCGGCCCGGCGTCACCAGCGCCTGGCCGTAACTGATAAGCAACTGTGCGTGCGCCACATACTCCTCCCGGCTCAGCCTTACGGCAACGCTCTGTACGGTAAGCGTCAAACAGGCGCAGAGCATACACCGTGTACGCTGTAGATCACCATGCGACTTAGTGCATACAAAGCGCACGGCTGCCTGCGCGGCATATGCATTTTGTCGCATTGGCAATCCTTGCGCCTTGTTCGTATAATTCGGCGCCAACATGTCCGGCATCAGCCTGTGCTGCCCTGCCCCGACGATTTGCAACACGCACTCGCCCAAGGACCCAACGATGAACTTTGACAATATTCCCGCCGGCAAGGACTTGCCCAACGATATCTACGTGGCGATTGAAATCCCGGCCAACCACGCGCCGATCAAATACGAAATCGACGAAGACATGGGCGCACTGCTGGTTGATCGCTTCATGGCCACGCCGATGTTCTACCCGGCCAACTACGGCTACATCCCGCGCACCCTGGCCGACGACGGCGATGCCCTGGATGCGCTGGTCGTCACGCCGCATCCTGTCGCCCCGGGCAGCATTGTTCGCGCGCGTCCGGTGGGCGTGCTCAACATGACCGACGAGGCCGGTGAAGATGCCAAGCTGGTGTGCGTGCCCCACACCAAGCTGTCTGCGCTTTACGAAGACGTCAAAGAAGTCACCGACCTGCCCGAACTTTTGCGCCAGCAGATTGCCCATTTCTTTGAGAACTACAAGGATCTGGAAAAAGGCAAATGGGTAAAAGTCGAATCCTGGGAAGGTGCCGACGCCGCGCGCAAGGCCATCGAAAAATCGGCCGCGGCCTACCACAAGGCCTGACGGCGGCCGCTGCCATGCGGTAAAGTGCTTTTACGGGCTGCCTTCGGGCAGCCCGTTTGCGTTTCCGGCGATGATTAACGTTTGATGAAGGTAAGGGTATTCCGTGTTGTTTCCTGCTTGCTCACCTGTCCGCCCAACCGGCCCCGCTCGGCGCTGCGCGACGTGGCTTTTGACCGCACTGCTGCTTGCCGTGTCGCTGGGCAGCGCCCAGGCGCAGTGGTTCACCAACGACAAAGACGATTTTCTCCCGGTGCGCGAGGCGTTTCAGCCGGCCGCCTGGCACGACGGCGACACGCTGTATATCGGCGTTGAAGCCGCCGAAGAGCACTATCTTTACCGCCACCGCTTCGCCGTGGAAAGCCAAAGCGCCGAGGTCACCCTGGGCACGCCCGAGCTTCCGCCGGGTACGTTCACCACCGATGAATACCTGGGCGATGTCTACGTCTTTCGCGACAGCGTCGTTTTTGAAACCCCGCTGAACGAGCCGCACAGCGGCCCGTTTGACATTGAGCTGACGTTTCAGGGATGCGCCGATGCCGGGCTTTGCTATCCCCCGGAACGCATGACCCTTGAAGCGGCCGAAACCGCGCCGCCGGCAGCCTTTGCCGATCACCGCAGCGCGCCGTCGCCGGCCGCTGACAGCGCCGATAGTCCGGCAGCAAAAGCATCAACGGCCTCCGGCGCAGCGGCGCCGACAAGCCCTGCGGCCAACGTCGAATTCAGCGGCCCGCAAAGCGAGGACCGCCACTTCGCCACCCTGCTTGACGAGGCCAGCCTGCCGCTGGCGCTGGGGCTTTTTTTCATCGCCGGGCTGGGGCTGACGTTCACGCCTTGCGTGTTGCCGATGCTGCCGATCATGTCGTCGATTATCGTCGGGCAAAACCCCACCCGGCCCCGAGCCTTCGTGCTCTCGGCCAGCTACGTGCTGGGCATGGCACTGACCTACGCACTGGTCGGCGTGCTGATGGGGCTGTTCGGCGCCGGGCTCAACCTGCAGGCGCATCTGCAGTCGGCTCCGGTGCTGATCACCTTTGCCGTGCTCTTTACCCTTTTTGCCCTGGCCATGTTTGGCGCCTTTAACCTGCGCATGTCGCCGCGTATCGCCACCAAGGTTGACGGCTGGCAGGCGCGCGCTCAGCAAAGCGGCCCGCCGGGGCTGGCCGTCGCCGGGGCGCTGTCGGTGCTGGTGGTGTCCCCCTGCGTGACCGCGCCGCTGGCCGGTGCCATGGTGTTTATCTCCTCCACCGGCGACGGTGTGCTGGGCGGCTCAGTGCTGTTTGCACTGGGGCTTGGCATGGGCGTTCCTCTGCTGCTGGTCGGCACCTTCGGCGCCACTGCCTTGCCGCGCTCCGGCGCGTGGATGAACGGCGTCAAGATCGCTTTCGGGCTGCTGCTGCTGGGCGTGGCCGTGTGGATGATCGAGCGGCTGGTGACGGCCCCTGTCGCCTTGATGCTGTGGGCGGCACTGGCCGTGGGCTCGGCGCTGGCGCTGGGCGCGCTTGACTTCAACCAGCCCCAGGGCTGGGGACGAGCCCGCCAGGCGCTGGGCATTTTGCTGCTGGCCTGGGGGATCGCCCTGCTGCTGGGCGCCGCGCAGGGCAACGGTAATCCGCTGCGCCCGCTGCAGGGCGCGCAGCGGGCGGTTACCGGCGATGGGCAAACGGCGGCGGTCGCGCCCGAGTTTACCCGGGTCGATACCCTGGCCGATCTTCAGACAGAAATTGACCGCGCCGCCTCCCGGGGCGAGCCGGCCTTTGTTGACTTCACCGCCGAGTGGTGCATTTCCTGCCAGATCATGAAACGCGAGGTCTATCCCGACCCCCGCGTGGCCCGGGCACTGGGCGACTATGCGCTGATTGAAGCCGACGTCACCGAAACCGACCCCAGCACGCGAAAACTGCTTGAGGCCTATGACCTGTTTGGCCCGCCGAGCCTTTTGTTTTTTGCCGACGGCGAAGAAATCACCCAGGCGCGAATCCAAGGCGAAATCGACGCGGACAATTTCAGCGCTCATCTCCAGAAACTGGATCAGTGGCTGGCGGGCCAAACCGGCTAGCCCCTGCCTCATCGCTGATGCCGCCACCGTCAGCGCCGGCACAGCAGCGCTTGCCGGCGCTGGACACGCTCCGATTTTTTCGGCAAACTTCGCCTCCAGGTCGGGGGTAAGGCGCAGTGTAAAGCGCAGATAAGGCGGCAACGTGCACTAACGTGCGGCGTTCTCTGTTTTTCTCTTTTTGGTTTACTGCGCCAGAGAACGCCGGCGAAACATACCTGCTGCGCCGTTTGAGCGCGTCCCGGGCGCTACTCAAACGCCGCCGCTGTGTGCCGGTAGCTGTGGCTGTCCTTTGTCGGCATCTCGGCCCTTCACCGTGTTCTTGCGCGTCTACTTTTGTCATTTTTCACTTTTTTCAATGAGTAATGGGATTCCCTCATGGATATTCGCAAAGTCAAAAAACTGATCGAACTGCTGGAAGAATCCAACATTAGCGAAATCGAGATTCAGGAAGGCGAAGAATCGGTGCGCATCAGCCGCCATCCCAACGGTACCGCCTACGCGCCCCAGCCCATGGCCCAGTATGCCCCGGCACCGCATTCCGCTCAGGCGCCCGACCCCGCCGCGCCGGGTACGGCCACGCCGGCAGCGCAAGACGCCCCTGCCGGGCCTGCCTACCGCGGCGACCCCGTCACCTCCCCCATGGTGGGCACTTTCTATCGCAGCCCGGCGCCGGGCGCCAAACCGTTTGCCAACGTCGGCGACACGGTGAAAAAAGGCGACACCGTATGCATCGTTGAAGCCATGAAGATGATGAACCAGATCGAAGCCGACCGCGACGGCGTGGTAGAGGCCATCCTGGTAGAAGACGGCGAAGCGGTGGAATTCGACCAGCCCATGATCGTCATTGCCTGATCTTTCATTTTTGACACGGGTGGAATTTCCCATGCTGGACAAGGTATTGATCGCCAACCGCGGTGAAATTGCCCTGCGCATTCTGCGCGCGTGCAAGGAGCTGGGCATCAAAACAGTCGCGGTACACTCCCAGGCCGATCGCGAGCTGATGCACGTGCGCCTGGCCGATGAAGCCGTGTGTATCGGCCCGGCCGCCTCGTCGCTTTCGTATCTGCATATTCCGGCGCTGATCAGCGCCGCTGAAGTCACCGATGCAAGCGCCATTCATCCCGGCTACGGCTTTCTTTCGGAAAACGCCGACTTTGCCGAGCAGGTCGAGCGCTCGGGCTTTACGTTTATCGGCCCCCGGGCCGATACCATCCGCCTGATGGGCGACAAGGTCAGCGCCATCAAAGCCATGAAAGCCGCCGGCGTGCCGACCGTTCCCGGCTCCAACGGACCGCTGGGTGACAACGACGAGGCGAACCTGGCCACCGCACGACGCATCGGCTATCCGGTCATCGTCAAGGCGGCCTCCGGCGGCGGCGGACGCGGCATGCGCGTGGTGCACACCGAAGGCCACCTGCTCTCCGCCATCAGCATCACCCGCACCGAGGCGCACTCCGCTTTCGGCGATGGCACGGTATACATGGAAAAATTCCTGGAAAAGCCGCGCCACGTAGAAGTGCAGGTGCTGGCCGACGGCCAGGGCAACGCCATTCATCTGTTTGATCGCGACTGCTCGCTGCAGCGCCGCCACCAAAAGGTGCTGGAAGAGGCGCCCGCACCGGGCATCGACGCCGCCGCGCGTGAAAAAGTGCTCAACGCCTGCCGCGATGCGTGCATCGATATTAACTACCGCGGTGCCGGCACCTTTGAGTTTCTCTATGAAGACGGCGAATTTTTCTTCATCGAGATGAACACTCGGGTGCAGGTCGAGCATCCGGTCACCGAGATGGTCACCGGCGTCGATATCGTCAAAGAACAGCTGCGCATTGCCTCGGGGCTGCCGCTTTCGATCACCCAGGACGACGTCAAGCTCAGCGGCCACGCCTTTGAATGCCGCATCAACGCCGAAGATGCCCGCACGTTCATGCCCTCACCGGGCCGGGTCACGCTGTATCACCCCCCGGGCGGGCTGGGCATACGCATGGACTCGCACATGTACACCGGCTACAGCGTCCCGCCGCACTACGACTCGCTGATCGGCAAGCTGATCACCTGGGGTGAAGACCGCGACATCGCCCTGACGCGGATGCGCAACGGCCTCGACGAGCTGCTGGTGGAAGGCATCAAGACCAATATCGATCTACACAAGGATCTGGTCCGCGACAGCTATTTCCGCCGGGGCGAAGTCACCATCCACTACCTGGAGCAAAAGCTGGACGCCTGACGCAAAGTCCTGCCCTTGCCGGCACCGCACGCGGGGTGGCAGCGCCATCCCGTCTTTTTTTGCGCCTTTATCCCTGTCTATTGTTCCACCTTTTGCCGCACCGCGCGGAGATGCACATGCCCTGGCTACAACTCAAGGCCCACGTACCCCCCGAACAGGCCGAGCCGCTGGAAGAACTGCTGCTTAGCGAAGGGGCAACTGCCATTGGCCTGCAGGACGCCGAAGATGATCCGGTATTCGAGCCCGAACGCGGTACCACCCCGCTGTGGCAAAAAACCGTGGTCACCGGTTTGTACGATGATCTGGAAGGCATCAGCGCCATGCTTGAGCGCCTTCATGCCGCCTGGGCCGAGCAGTTTCCCGGCGAGCCCTGCCCCGAGATCAACTACGAACTGCTTGCCGACCGCGACTGGGAACGCGAGTGGATGGACGGCTTCGAGCCGCTCAGGATGGGGACGCGGCTGTGGATTGTGCCCAGCTGGCACCAGCCCCCAGCCCCGGATGCGGTCAACCTCATCCTTGATCCGGGCCTGGCCTTCGGCACCGGCACCCACCCTACCACCGCACTGTGCCTTGCCTGGCTGGACGCGCTGGCCGCAGACGGCGAACTTGCCGAAAGCCGGGTGCTGGATGTCGGCTGCGGCTCGGGCATTCTCGCCATTGCCGCGCTCAAGCTTGGCGCGCGCCACGCCACGGGCACCGACATCGACCCCCAGGCGCTGGCTGCAAGCCGCGATAACGCCGAGCGTAACGCCGTCCACGACGAAAACCTGGCCCTGTTCTACCCGGAACAGCACGATCGTCAGCACCCCGACGCCGACTTTCCCGTGGTAGTAGCCAATATTCTCGCCGGCCCGCTGGTAGAGCTGGCCCCGGCCATTGCCGGCCGCGTGGCGCCGGGCGGGCGCATTGCACTTTCGGGCATTCTGGAAAACCAGGCCGAGCACGTGCTCGACGCCTATCGCGCCTGCGGACTGATCATGGACGAGCCCGCCGTACGCGAAGGCTGGGTGCGCCTGTCCGGTCACCGCCCCGGCGGCTGATATCTTCAACTGGAGCGGGCCTCGGCGTATCATGGCTGTCCCGCTCAAAGACGTTACGGCCCACAACCTTTAGCGCCCCTATGACACCCGCTGACGCTTCTGCTGCTACCGGCCCCGTTACCATCGGCCCCTACACGCTGCCCAACCGCGTGATGCTCGCCCCCATGGCCGGCGTCACCGACCGCCCCTTTCGCCAGCTTTGCCGGCGCCTGGGGGCCGGCTGGGTGGTGGGCGAAATGGTCACCTCGGACCCCGCGCTGTGGCATACGCGCAAGTCTCGCCAGCGCATGGACCACCGCGGCGAGCCAGCCCCCCGCGTTGTGCAGATTGCCGGCGGCGACGCCGAGATGCTCGCCGAGGCTGCACGCCTGAACGCGGAGCTGGGCGCTGAGGTCATCGACATCAACATGGGCTGCCCGGCGAAAAAGGTCTGCAGCAAGGCCGCCGGATCGGCGCTGATGCGCGACGAGGCTCTCGTGGCCGAAATCGTCCGTGCCGTGGTTGGCGCCGTGGACGTGCCGGTGACGCTAAAAATCCGCACCGGCTGGTGCGCGATGAGCAACAACGCCGTGCGCATCGCGCGCATTGCCGAAGACGCCGGCATTCAGGCGCTGGCGGTACACGGCCGCCACCGCCAGCAGCGCTATTCGGGCGCGGCCGAGTACGACACCGTCGCCGAGGTCAAATCCCGGGTAAGCCTGCCGGTGTTCGCCAACGGCGATATCGACACCCCCGCAAAAGCCGCCCAGGTGCTTGACTACACCGGCGCCGACGGCGTGATGATCGGCCGGGGCGCCCAGGGCAACCCGTGGATTTTCGAGCAGATCAACCACTACCTGGCCCACGGCACGCCGCCCGCACAGCCAACGCTTGCCGAGCGCCGCCGGGTGCTTTGCGACCACTTAGCGGCGCTGCACGCCTTTTACGGCGACTTCATGGGCGTGCGCATTGCTCGCAAACATCTGGGCTGGTACATCGCCGGCGACGCGCGTTTTGCCCCTGACCGGCAGCGCGCCCTGAAACAGCAGTTCAACGCCTTGGAAAGCCGCGCGGCGCAGTTCGACTGGGTGCATGCCCTCATGACGGCGGATGCCGCCGCGCGCCTGTCAGCCAAAGGAAGCCACGCCGCATGAACGACCGCGACCCCATACCCTGCCAGAGCCGGCCGGACGCCACCGTAGCGCACGATGCCACCCCTCAACAGAGCGCCCCGCCGCCGCTTCGCGACGCCGTGGAAGCCTCCATGCGGCGCTATTTTGAACACCTCGACGGCGGTGAGACCAGCGACCTTTATGCCATGGTCATCGCCGAGGTGGAAATGCCGCTGCTGGCCGCCGTGCTGGAATATACCCAGGATAACCAGACCCGTGCGGCCAAGGTGCTGGGGCTAAACCGCGGCACCCTGCGCAAAAAACTCAAACACTACGGACTGATCGATCACGATTCTGCCTGATTGCCGACGGTGCCGAGTGCCGGCACCGCCGTTTTTCCGCCCCACCGACAAGAGAGACTGATGGCTACTACCGCGCCCCCCGTTCGCCGCGCTCTGCTGAGCGTTTCCGATAAAACCGGCATCGTTGACTTCGCCCGTGGCCTGCACGAGCACGGCGTCGAGCTTTTGTCCACCGGCGGCACCTTCCGGCTGCTCCAGGAGCACAACGTGCCGGTCAAGGAAGTGTCCGAGCATACGGGCTTCCCGGAAATCATGGACGGCCGGGTCAAGACTCTGCACCCCAAAATTCACGGCGGCATTCTCGCCCGCCGGGGCCAGGACGACGCGGTGATGGCGAAAAACGACATCGCGCCCATCGACATGGTCGTGGTCAACCTCTATCCCTTCGCCGACACCGTGGCCAAGCCCGGCTGCACCCTTGAGGACGCCATCGAGAACATCGACATCGGCGGCCCCACCATGGTGCGCGCCTGCGCCAAGAACCACGCCCACACCACCGTGGTCGTCAACGCGTCCGACTATGACCGGGTGCTTGGCGAACTTGATGCCCACCAGGGCAAGGTCAGCCAGGCCACTCGTTTTGATCTGGCGGTGAAAGCGTTTGAGCATACCGCCGGCTATGACGGCGCCATCGCCGACTATCTCGGCCGCCGGGTCAGCGACGAAGACGCCGCGTTCCCGCGCACGTTCAACCTGCAGCTGGCCAAGAAGCAGGACATGCGCTACGGCGAAAACCCTCACCAGAACGCGGCCTTCTACGTCGACCCGAATGCCGCCGAGCCGGGCGTCGCCACCGCCGTCACGCGCCAGGGCAAGCCGCTGTCGTTCAACAACATCGCCGACACCGACGCCGCCTTCGAGTGCGTCAAGGCGTTTGACGACATCGCCTGCGTGATCGTCAAGCACGCCAACCCCTGCGGCGTGGCCGTGGGCCAAAGCGCGGCCGAGGCCTACGACCGCGCCTTTGCCACCGATCCCACCAGCGCCTTTGGCGGCATTATCGCTTTCAACGTCGCGCTGGACGCCAAAACCGCACGCGCGATTGTCGATCGCCAGTTCGTCGAAGTGATCATCGCCCCGGGGATCGACGACGACGCCGCCGACATCGTGGCGGAAAAACGCAACGTGCGCCTGCTGGACGCCAGCGCCGGCTGGCCGGGAAGCGACGAGCGCGCCGCGCTGGACTACAAGCGCGTCAACGGCGGGCTTTTGGTGCAGGAGCGCGACCGGGGCACGGTGGGCCGGGACGAGCTCAAAGTGGTCAGCGAACGCGCCCCGTCGGAACAGGAACTCAATGACCTGATCTTTGCCTGGCGCGTGGCCAAGTTCGTCAAATCCAACGCCATTGTCTACGCCAAGGGCGGCCAGACCATCGGCGTGGGCGCGGGGCAGATGAGCCGGGTCTACTCGGCGAAAATCGCCGGCATCAAGGCCGCCGACGAGAACCTCGAAGTGCCGGGCTCGGTGATGGCCTCGGACGCCTTCTTCCCCTTCCGCGACGGCATCGACGCCGCCGCCGACGCCGGCATTACCGCGGTGATTCAGCCCGGCGGCTCCATGCGCGATCAGGAAGTCATCGACGCTGCCAACGAAGCCGGCATCGCCATGGTGTTCACCGGCATGCGCCATTTTCGCCACTGATACGGCCGTTTGACCATAAAAAAACCCCAGCGGCCGTGTCGGCTGCTGGGGCTTGCGCCTGAGCCGCGGCGCTAGCTGATATCCATGCACAGATACTTGGTTTCGAGGTATTCATCCAGCCCTTGATGGCCGCCTTCACGCCCCAGCCCCGAGGCTTTCATGCCGCCAAAGGGCGCGGCGGCGTTGGAAATCGACCCGGTGTTAATGCCCACCATGCCGTAGTCCAGCGCATCGGCAACGCGCCAGGTGCGCGCCAGATCCTGCGAGTAGAAATACGACGCCAGCCCGTAGCGGGTATCGTTGGCCATCTCGATGGCGGTATCTTCATCGTCGAAGGGAAACACCGCGGCCAGCGGGCCGAAGGTTTCTTCCTTTGCCACCTGCATGTCCGGCGTCGCTGCGCTGATCAGCGTCGGGGAAAAGTAGTTACCGCCCAGCGGATGCGGATGGCCGCCCAGCATCAGCTCAGCGCCTTTGTCTACCGCATCCTTGACGTGCTCGCTGACCTTTTTGACGGCGGCCTCGTCAATCAGCGGGCCGATGTTGTTGCCGGCCTTTTCCCCGTCGCCCACGCTAAGCTCGCTGTTCATGGCGACCGCCAGCTTTTCACAGAAGGCGTTGACCACGCTTGTCTGCACCAAAAAGCGGTTGGTGCAGATACAGGTCTGCCCGGTATTGCGAAACTTGGCGGCCATGGCGCCTTCCACGGCGGCGTCCAGGTCCGCGTCTTCAAAGACGATAAACGGCGCGTTGCCGCCCAGTTCCAGCGAAATCTTCTGCACGTGCTCGGCGGCCTGGGCCATCAGCTGGCGGCCCACCTCGGTGGAGCCGGTAAAGGTGATTTTGCGCACCTTGGGCGACTGGGTCAGAGCCCGGCCGATGTCCTTGGCGCTGCCGGGCACTACGTTGAACACGCCGCGGGGAATACCCGCCCGCTCGGCCAAAAGCGCCAGCGCGGTGGCCGAAAACGGCGTCTGGCTGGCCGGCTTGATCACGATGGTGCAGCCTGCCGCAAGCGCCGCCCCGGCCTTGCGCGTGATCATCGCGGCGGGAAAGTTCCACGGGGTAATCGCGCCCACTACGCCCACCGGCTGGCGCGTGACGACAATGCGCTGGCTGGCCTTGGCGGCAGGAACGGTTTCTCCGTAGGCGCGGCGCCCCTCTTCGGCAAACCAGCGTAAAAAGCTGGCCGCGTAGGCAATTTCCCCTTCGGCTTCCTTGAGCGGCTTGCCCTGCTCGTGGGTCATCAGCATGGCAAGATCGTGCTGATGCTCAAGCATCAGCTCGTACCACTTCAGCAGCAGGTCGCCGCGCTCCAGCGCCGTCATCGCTCGCCAAGCGGGCAGCGCGGCATCTGCCGCGTCAATGGCGCGTCGAGTTTCCTCTTCCCCCAGGCGCGGCACGTTGCCGATAACCTCGCGGGTCGCCGGGTTATAAACGCTGATCTGCTCGCCGCTGTCGGCGGCGACCCAGCTGCCGTCAATGTAGGCAAACGGGCAGTACAGCTGGGTTTCTTTTAGCGATTCCATGGAGTCTCCAGACCGGGTCGTGGCATTCGGCATACAATACGGATGCCTCCATGCTAAGACGAAATAGCGCTCATGACCAAAAACAACGCGCCCCGGGCGTTAGCTGATCAGCGTTAAAAACTCCTGACGCGTGGATTGGTTGGTACGAAAAGCGCCCAGCATCACCGACGACGACATGCTGGAGTTTTGCTTTTCTACCCCGCGCATCATCATGCACAGGTGCTGCGCTTCGATCACTACCGCCACGCCGCGAGCCTCGGTCACCTCCTGTACCGCTTCGGCAATCTGCAGCGTCAGATTTTCCTGAATCTGCAGGCGACGTGCGAACATATCGGTAATCCGGGCAAACTTGGAAAGGCCCAGCACCTTGCCGCTGGGCATATAGGCGATGTGGCACTTGCCGATAAACGGCAGCAAATGATGCTCGCAGATGGAATACAGCTCGATATCCTTGACCAGCACCATTTCATCGGTTTGCGACTCGAACACCGCCCCGTTGACGATATCGTCAAGCGTTTGGTGATAGCCTGCCGTAAGAAACTGCATCGCCTTGGCGGTACGCTTGGGAGTATCTTTAAGCCCTTCACGCTCAGGGTTTTCCCCCAGCTTTTCCATAATCTGGCGGTAGTGGTGGGCGATGTCATCGGTCATAAAAAAGCCTCGTGGTTCATATAAGGATCACCTGCCGGCCGAACGCGCCTGTAAACGGCGGCAGGCAAGACTATACAGCAGCCGGCCGGCAATGTTTGCTCTTTGCCGACACCGGCTTTTGGCATGGCAAGGGCTGAAAGGCTGTGTGGCACAGTGACGCGACCTGTCATCGGCAAAATCTCATGGTGTGATATAGTCGACAGCGTTTATCCGCCGCCACCCAATGCGAGACAACCGCTATGCCTTTAACGAAAATGTCTTTCCTCTCAGCCCGCACAGGCGTTCGCGCACTGGCAACGGCGCTGCTGGCCGTGCCGCTTAGCGCCGCTGCCGCTACGCTCAGCCTGCCGGACGACGCCACCATCGGCGTTGAGGTAGTGGATGCCATTACCCTCACCGGTGAAACGTCTCGTCGAGAGGGCATTTTATTAAGGCCGGCCGATAGTCGCCGGGCATCCAACACGCTTCCCGAATACTGCGTCATCGTAGGGGACGCTCAGCGCGACGGTGAGCGCGTGCGTATTACCACGCACGATATTACCTGCATCGAAACCGCCGATGCTGACAGCTCGATTTTTTCCGGCCCGATGCAGGCCAGCGCCTACGACAGCGACGGCCAGTACGGCATCAGCTGTGAAAACGGCGCCTGCCGGCTGCCCGCCGGGCACCCCCTGACGCTGACGCTGACCGACGGGCTGGAGATTGTCGAGCAGGCCAACCCCTCAGCAGAAATCAACAAGCAGCGCCGCCAGGCCAACGGCGAAGGGGTCGCCAACCCGATTCCCGCTGAGCGGCCAGCGCCGGCAAGCGAAGCCGCAGACGACTAGCCGGCCCGCTTTCAGGCCAGCCAGCGCGGCGACGCCAGCCGCACTCGCTGCTGTTCCAGCTGGCGAATGTGGCTATCCCAATAGCCGCATTCCCCCACCCAGGGAAACGCCCGGGGGAATGCGGGATCGCTCCAGCGCGCTATTATCCACGCGCTGTGGCGCACCATGCGATAGCTGCGCAGCGGCTCAATAAGCGCAAGCTCTTCGTCAGGGAATCTCCGCTCTTGTGCGTACCCTTCACAGACTTCGCTTAGCTGGGCGCGCCAGGCATCGGGATCCCCGGTCGGCAGCAGCATCCAGATATCCTGAATGGCCGGGGCCATCAGACAGTCGTCGAAATCGACCAGGGTAAAGGCGTCCTCACGCCCCAGAATATTGCCCAGGTGGCAATCACCGTGACAGCGCAGCATGTTCGGCACGGCAACCTCGGCAAGCGCTTGGGTCAACCCTTCGGTCACGCTCTGATACGCACGCCGCTGCTGCTTGCTCAGCCAGCCGCTGGCCAGCACGCTGGCACTTGCGCGCACGGTATCCTCCACCAGCGCCAGCCGCGGCCGATGGGCAAACTCGCCCTGCTCGGCTGTTTTGTGCAACCGCCCGATCACCTCGCCCAGCGCAAACAGGTGGGCCGGGTTATCCAGCTCCGGCGCCTGGCCCGGCTGCTGGGGAAACAGGGCAAACGCAAAGCCGGCGAACCGGTGCAGCGTTTGTCCGCTGTTCAGCCGCGCCGGCGGCGCTACGCTGACACCGGCTGCCCGCAGCTCGTGCAGGTAGTCGTGCTCTTCCTGAATGGCAGCGGCGGTCCAGCGCCCGGGGCGGTAAAACTTGACCACCCAGCGGCCCCCGCTGTCGTCACGCAGCATCAGCACGCGATTTTCGTAGCTGTTCAGCGCAAAAGGCTCGCCCGCCGGATAAACGCCGACCGACTCAATGGCGCCCACAATAGTGGATGGCGATAACGCGCTAAACGCATGGGTCATGAAAAGCTCCGCCTGGCAAAACGCCATGATATCAGGTGGCGGCAAGCGATGTGCGTGCCACAGCGTAAACGACAACCTCGCAGGCCCCGGCCCGCCGGGCTGCATGCGCCAGCGCGTTGAGCGTCGCCCCGGTGGTCATGACATCGTCCACCAGGGCAATGCGTCCGGACAGCGGCGAGGCGACGGTGAAAGCATCCGCCAGGTTAGCAAAGCGCTCGCTGCGGGAAAGCGCGCGCTGGCTGGGAGTATCCACGCGGCGGGTCGCCTCAAGCACCGGAAGGCCAAGCTGCGCACCCAGCTCGTCGGCCAGCCAGCGCGACTGGTTGAAACCGCGCTGCCGTGCCCTGGCCGGATGCAGCGGCACCGGCAGCAGCGCCTGTGCCTCAGCCGGGCCCAGCGCCGAAACAAACAGCTCAGCCAGCAACATGCCGGCGCGCGGCGAAGCCTGAAACTTGAAGTCCTGTACCAGCTGACGCACGGCGCCTTCGTACACCAGCGGCACCTGAGCGCGCGAAAATGCCGGCGCTACGTCGCGACAGTGGCGGCACAGCGCCGGCGCACGGCGCAGCGGTTCGCCGCAAACGCGACAGCCGTAACGATTCCACGCAAGCGCCCGGTAACAGGGGCCACACCAGCTCGCACCCGGCGCCGATGTGCCCAAGCAAAACGCACAGGGCCCGGGCAGCGCCTGATGCAGCATCGCCTCGCCTGCCCGCAGCACGCCGGCGACTCTGCGGCTCATTCGAAAAACGCGCGCAACATGCGGCTTACCTGCCCGTGGCTTCATCGCTTCCTCTGATTTGACAGCACATTCGGTACGCCTAGCCGTTGACTTTAGCCTGATAGCCGGTAAAATTCGCCATCGTTGTGCGGATGTGGTGGAATTGGTAGACACGCTAGATTTAGGTTCTAGTGCCGTAAGGCGTGGGAGTTCAAGTCTCCCCATCCGCACCACCCTGCTCTCTTCCCGCTATTGCCATCTGACGACTTTACATCGTCACACCCGCCGTTACTTCAGCGCACCCCCTTTCTTTTGTGGCCCGGCCACGCTACTGGCTACACTCGTTATTTCACAATAGCGTATCGCTTTACAGCGGATCTTTTTTAACCGCTTGAGCGGCTTTTCTCTTTGAAAAGGATGAGGCAATGGAATGGCTTAATCCCGGCTTATTCACCGGAACGCTGACTGGGCATCCTGAAGCCCCGGGGAGCCGGTAGCTCGTCGCCGAACGCCGATTTCGAGACGGCACCGTCTTCCGGTGAC
>NZ_BAAAZT010000076.1:0-138468 GCF_039537045.1 Halomonas cibimaris
TCTGATGGTCATGTTGCCTGCTGGGTGGGGGAGTCGAATGACGGTACTATGCCTGAAGGAACAGCGGGTTGGCGAGTCTCACCCGACGCCACCTGAATAGTTACTTCGACGGTAGGTTCAAGCAGCGAAATCGCCGAGGTCAGCGCGGCAAAGGTCAGCAGCAAAAAGAAGATCAGCCCCAGCACGGTGCCGCCGGCCATGTTGCCAAACGCCAGCGGCAGGGTGACAAAAATAAGCCCCGGCCCTTCGCCCGGGCTCAGCCCGTTGGCAAATACGATAGGAAAGATGGCAAGCCCGGCGAGCAGGGCAATCACGGTATCGAGGATGATCACCGTGCGCGCGGTGCTGATCAAATTGACGTCCTGGCCCAGGTAGGAGCCGTAGGCCATCATGATGCCCATGCCCAGCGACAGGGTGAAAAACGCCTGGCCCATGGCGGCCAGCACCACCCCGCCGCTCAGCGCGCTCCAGTCAGGGCGGAACATGAACGCCACGGCCTCGCCGAAGTGCCCGGTGGTCATGCCGTAGCCCACCAGCACCAGCATGAGAATCACCAGCGCCGGCATCATCGAGCGCACAGCGCTTTCCAGGCCCTTGGTGACGCCCCGGGCGACGATGGCGATGACCAGCACCATAAAGGCGGTGTGCCAGCCCAATAGCTCTCCCGGGCTTGCCAGCATGGCGCTGAACATACCGCCGATGCTGTCTGCGTCGCCGCCGCTGAAGGTGCCAATCACCGAGCCCAGCGTATAGTTGAGCGACCAGCCGCCGATGACGCTATAAAACGATAGAATCAGAAAGGCGGCCAGCACCCCGCTGACGCCGATTCCCAGCCAGGCGGCAGGCTTGCCGTTCTGGCGTGCCTGCTCGGCCATGGTGTCAATGGGGTTTTTCTGCCCCCGGCGGCCAATCAGCCATTCTGCGACCAGTATCGGCAGGCCGACCAGCGCTACGCAGGCCAGATAGACCAGCACGAAGGCAGCGCCGCCGTTTTCCCCGACCATGTAAGAAAAGCGCCAGATGTTCCCAAGGCCTACGGCCGATCCCGCAGCCGCAAGCACAAAGGTCATGCGCGATGACCACTGTGCGTGAGCGAGTTTTGCCATACATCACCTGTTATTCCATGCGTTGTCGTAATTGCGTTTGTGTAATCGCGTTTGCGTACTTGCGCTATCGTCATTGCGTTTATTGTCGCCGCGCTATGGCAATGGGCGTGGTGCCCAAGGCGGATCGCGTATCCGTTTTGAAGACGAACGCGCCCAACACGCCGTGCTGCGAAGATCGTGCAATTTATCCGATCAGTACAGACTGTACCAGCTGGGCATGGCAAAACGCGCGTTGATGGGCCATTTTATGCACCTCACACAAAGCAGGCCGGGGTTTTCCCCTGAACTATCCACAGGCTGCCAGCCCTTGATGAGCCGGCAACGCCGCCGCTGCCGTTCAGCCGGCCGGCTGCGTGGAAAGCCCGTGAAACCGGCTTTTCCGATATATCATGGTATAAAAACCGGCAACGGCGCCAGCGCCGGGCCGTTTTCCCGGGCGCATCGATATGGCCGGGTTAAACAAGTTATCAACAGAATGTCAAGACGCGTCTTGCTTGTGGATAACCTTTTGCAAAAGGCGTAATGCCGGCCCGTTCAAGGAGTCTGTATGTTCAGCACCACGCTACTGATGGGCGTTATGGCGGGCGGCGCCCTGGGAGGCGCGCTGCGCGCTTTTATGGCCAGGGCGGGGGCGCGCTACTGGGGCGACGCCCTGCCCTGGGGGACGCTTGTGGCTAACTATACGGCGGCGCTTGTGCTGGGGGCGCTGGCCGGCGGCATGGCACAAAGCCAGGCGGCCGGCCTTTTCTGGGCCTTTGCGGCCACCGGGGCGCTGGGCGGGCTGTCCACGGTGTCGTCACTTGCCCAGCAGGCGCTTTCGCTGTGGCAGGAAAGCCGCCGCCGGGCGGCGTGTGCCTACCTCGCGCTTAGCGCAGGCGGCGGTATCGTTCTGGCGGCGCTGGGCTATACGCTGGGCGATGCCGTCGCTCTGGGAGGCGGCGTATGACGGCGCTGCGCTTTTATCTGAGCGTGGCCGCGGGCAGCGCGCTGGGCGCGGGCGCACGCTATGCGATCACGCTGGCAGCGGCGGCGATGATCGGCTCAGCGTTTTGGTTGGCAACGCTTGGCGTCAATCTGGCCGGTGCGGCGTTGATGACCGCCTACTCCACCCGGGCTGCGCAGTCGCCGGGCGGCGCGCTGGCGCGCTGGCACGCCTTCTGGACCACGGGCTTTTGCGGCGGCTTTACCACCTTTTCCCTGTTCAGCGTGGATGCCGTGGTGCTCTGGCAGCGCGGACAGCCGGGGCTTGCGCTGGGCTACGTGGCGGCAAGCGTTGCCGGCTGGCTGGCGGCCGCGCGGCTGGGCCAGCGGCTGGCCCGGAGTTGAAACCTGAATGTCCCCACCGCTATTACAAGGAGAATGACCATGTCGGATTCGCTCAAGGTGCTGGTACTGCACGGCCCCAACCTGAACCTGCTGGGCACGCGCCAGCCGGAGATTTACGGCAGCGAAACCCTGGCCGACGTCAACCGCGCCCTTGAGCGTCGGGCCGAGGCGGCCGGCGCGGTGCTTACGCACCGGCAAAGCAATCACGAGGGCGAGCTGATCGACGCTATTCAGGCGGCCCGCAGCGACGGCACTGCCGCTATCATCATCAATCCGGCGGCCTATACCCACACGTCGGTGGCAATTCTGGACGCGCTCAACGCCTTTGACGGCACGGTCATCGAGGTGCATCTGTCCAACGTGCACAAGCGTGAGGCGTTTCGCCAGCACTCCTACGTCTCGTTACGCGCCGACGGGGTGATCGCGGGGCTCGGCAGCCAGGGCTATTACGCCGCGCTGCAGGCCGTGGTGGCCGAACACGGCAGCGCCTAGCGTTGAAAGCGCAACGCTCGGCGGCGCAGGGCGGCGGTGTCGTCAAGGGCGTGGCGCAGCTGGGCCGCAAGGCCGGCCAGGGCGGAGTCTTGCTTCTCCGACGGCAGTTCGGCAAGGGCCCGGGTAACGCCGTCGGGTGCCCGACGCAGGTGGCGCAGCGCTTCCAGCAGCTGCCGGGCGGTTCGATGCTCGGCGTCGGTGAGGGCCGCGGTCTGCAGCAGCGTGCGCAGCCGGATCACACCGTCGGCCAGATTAAGCATTCCCAGCGTGCCGGCATGGCCGGCGCTGCCGCTTTCCTGTGCCCGTCCCACGTGGATCATCAGGCGCAGCAGGCGGCGATACATGCGCCCGTACCAGCCGTCATCCGGCGGCGGGCTGTTGTGCCGGCCGCACAGGCGCTCGATGTCGCGCAGCATCTCCCACGCAAGGTGGCCGGCGCGGCGCCCGGGGTCCCGGGGCAGCAGCCGGTAGGCCAGCGCCACCAGGGCAATGCTGGCGATCAGCGAGCCGGCGTCCTGAAGCACGCTGCCCAAAGCGGTGGGGGCCTGCAGAAACGGCTGGCTGGCGAGCATGAAGCACATGTTGCCGTCCAGCGCCGGTATTTTGGTGATGCGGCTGGCCCGGGCCAGGCCGCCAAACAGCATGAAGGGGGCCAGCATCAGCAGGATATCCCCGAGCCCCTGGGCGTGGGGCATCAGCCACAGCCGAAACGCCGCCGCCAGGCTGACGCCGACGATAATGCCCTGCAGCATGCGCGGTGCAAGCGCCTGGGGCACGTCCATGCTCGACAGCACCATGGTAAAAGTGCATAGCCCCATGGCCGGCAGCCAGGCGTTGTCCCACCCCGAATAGGCCACCAGCAGCCCGGCGAACAGCGTCACCACGCCGCCGGCGGCGCCGGCAATCAGCGCCGAAGGGGTATCCCGGCGCGTGGGCAGGGTAATGCGCGGCGGGCGGCGCGAAGGATGCGGTTCGAGCCAGGCAGCCGCGGCGTTTTCGGCATCGACCAGCTGGTCGAGCAGCCGCGCCAGCCGCGGCGAGAACGCCTGAGCCTGACGGGCGGCATGCTCAAGCGCCGCGCTCGCACTTGCGTGCCGGGCAGGCCTGTCGAGGGCGTCGGCGGCGCTTTCCAGCGCGTCTCTGAGCGGTGCCGGCAGGGGCTGCCGGCCGGTGAGCCGGGCCATGGCCAGCAGGCTTAGCGTGGCGGCAACGAAGGCGCCGCTGACCTGCGCCCCGGAGGAGCCCCGCAGAGGGCCGGCGTGGCTGGGAGCCAGCTGCTGCTCCAGCCGGGTCAGGGACAAAAGCAGCTCATCGTCTGCCGGCCGGGACTCGTCCCGGGCCAGCTGCCTGAGCGCCTCGCCGCCCAGGCGGCGGACTCGGCCGAGCAGCTCGCGCCGGGGCGGCGCGGGGAGCAAAACCATGCCCATGGCCATCACACAGACAACGCCGATCAGCGTGCAGACCACCCGCGCCAGGGCAATGGCCGCGCTGGCGCTGCCGGCGGCGAGACTGGGCAACAGCACCACGCTTGCCGTGAGTCCGGCCATGAGCGCGGCGTAGCCGAACGAGGCTCGGGTCAGGTGGGTGAGTGCCGCACAGCCGCCGGCCCAGCCGGCCAGCAGGGCGAGCGCCAGCGCCAGCGGCAGGGGAGCGGCGAGCAGCGCAAACCCCACCGCGGCGCCGGCAAGCGTACCCAGCAGGCGGTAGACCCCGCGCTCCAACAGCAGCCCCCGGGAGGGCTGCGCTACGATCCACACCGCCATGGGCGCCCAGAAGGCGTTGGGCAGGTGAAAAAGCGAGGCAATGGCAAAAGACGCCAGCGCCATGGCGGCAGTGCTGGCGCCGAAAACGGCGGCTTGGCGGGTCAGGCCCAGGGCCTGGGCGATACGGGTCATGGTGAGCACGGCGGTCGTTTGGCGTTGCAAGCGGTGAACGGCGTACGGGGCCGAACGTAAAAGGGCGCCCGCAGGCGCCCGTCAGGGTAGAAACAAAGCCGGCAAGGCGGCATCAGGCGCTTTTTGCGCCCTTGGCGTCTTGTTTGTCGGCCGCGTCGTCTTTGCGCTGCTCCGCACTGGGCTGGGGCAGCGACGGTAGCGACTGGGCCAGCATGTCGACGCTGTGGCGGTAGTAGAGCTGGCTTTTGTTGTGATCGCCAAGGCTTGCGTAGAGCCGCGCCAGTTCGGCACAGACCATGCCGTTGGGGCGCTGGCGCTGGCTGGTCTCGAAGTACTCCTGAGCCTTGGCCCAGGCGCCGGTGCGCAGCGAAAGCCGCCCGCAGGTGAGCAGCAGCTCCGGATCGTTGGGGCGTTCCTTGAGCCAGTCTTCGGCCTTGGCCAGCTGGCGGCGGGGATCGACGTTGAGCAGACCGTAGCGCTTGACCAGCCGCGCGTCCCAGTGGTGGTCCAGCGAGTAGCTGAGCAGGCGCTCGGCAATGGTGTCTTCGCCGGCGTGCACCAGTGCTTCGGTGTACAGCACGATCAGCTCGGTATTGGCGCGCAGGTAGTCGGGCATGTCGGCCCAGAGGCTGCGCACGCGCTCGATATCGCCGGGGTTTTTGGCCTCGAAAACAATCAGCTCGCGGTAGGCACGGCTTTCCAGCTGCTCGCGCTCGGCGGTGGAAATCAGCTTTTGCCGGGCCAGCCGCGGGATCAGCCGGCGCAGGCCGTCCCAGTCGTTGACGCTTAGATGCACCTGCTTGAGCATCTTGAGCACCTGGGGGTGGTTGGCAAGCTTTTTATCCAGCCGGTTGAGAATCGCCAGGGCTTCCTCGGGCTGCTGACGGTCGATCATCAGCTGGGCCTGCATCAGGCCGATGGCCGCATCGGCGCCGTCGGTGGTGAGCTGGGCCTGGTTGAGATGCTCCTGGGAGGTTTCGTAGCGGCCCTGGTAGTGCGCGGCGAGTGCGGCCGAGAGGTGGTTGACCAGCGGCGTGCTGGAATCGGCAGCGGCGTGGGAAAGGGTTTTCTCCGCTTTTTTCCAGCGCCCCTCGGTCAGCGCCACCAGTCCGCGCACGGTATGTTTCATGGCGCGGCGGTTACGCGCCCGGCCGCTCCAGCGGCGAAAGCGCCCTACCGGGCGCACAATGCCGCCGAGCAGGCGCAGCGCAAAGTGCAGGGCAATAAACGCGCCGAGCAGCACGACCAGGCCAAACCAGAACGACGTCTGCACCGAGGTGTCGCCGACGCGAATCAGCCAGTAGCCGGGCACCGACATCATCAAATGGCCAAACAGGGCGCCGACGGCCAGCCCGGCTACGATCAGCAATACGAGCTTTCTCATGCGTCACCTCCGCCGGCGCGGCGCGCGTTGAACCGCTTGTCGATGAACTCGGCAAGGGCTTGCTGGGAGCCGCTGATGTCGGGCAGTTCCGGTGTGATCTGCTTTTGCTTGAGTTCCTTGAAGCGTGCCATCACGCTTTGGGTATCGGCGCGGTCGGTGTCGAAGTAGCCGTTAATCAATTCAAGCGCGTCATCGATGCTGCCGGTATAGAGCGTTTCTTCCTGCTTGAGCAGGGCCAGCTGGGCCTGCTCGGTGATCAGCCGCAGGCTCTGGCGCAGGTAGGCCTCTTGCTTGGGGGTCACCAGCGCTTCCAGGGCGTCGTCGTGCTTGCGCACGACCACCAGATCCTTGAGCTCTTGGCCAAAGCGGGCGAGCTGGCGCTGGAAGGTGCCGCTGGGGGCTTGCTGCATGCCGGATTCGACTTTTTGCGCCTCAACGTCCTGATCCAGACGCAGCGTCTGAATGCGCTCCTGCTGGGCATCCAGTGCCAGATAAAGCCCGCTTACGTCCACGTCAGGCACGGCCTGTAGCGCGGACAGATCGCGGGCGATCTCGCGGCGTACCGCGGTCAGCGCAGGGTTGTCGGCATCTTTCAGGCGCGCATCGGCCGAGCGCAGCAGCGCGGCGGCGCCCTGTACGTCGCCTTCCAGCTGCAGGCGCTGGTTGGCCAGGCGCAGCAGGTAGGCGGCCTCGGCGTGGAGCCAGTCGCGCGCGTCGGTGTCCTGCTCCTGGGAGAGCTGGGTGAGCACTTTATCCAGGGTTTTGTTCACGCTTTGGCGGTAGTCGGAGAACTCGCTGCGTAGCGAGCCCAGGGCGCTTTCAAGCGACTGATCGCGGTCTTTTTCACCGCTTTCCAGGCGCGCTGCCAGCGCATCAACGCGCTGCTGGGAGGCGCGGCCGTCGACGCTTGCGGCCAGCGTGTCAAGGCGCTGCTGCTGGCCTTGCAGCCGCTGCCAGCCCTGCCAGGCCAGCAGCGCCAGGGCCGCGGCGACGATCAGCGCCAGCACAATGGCGGCGGTGCCTTTAGCGCTGCCACCGCCGCTTTGTGCCGGCGCGTTGCCGGCGCCGGGTGGCTTGCCGGGCTTCGAGGCGGCGGCTTTACCGTCGGCGCCGGACGCTGCCCTGCCGGCGTTTTTGGCCGGCTTGGCACCGCTTTCCGGCGGCTTGGTGTTTTTGGCCGGCTTGGCGCCGCTTTTATTGCTGCCCTTGCCGGCGGCGGCATCGTCGCGCTTGGCGTTGGCGGCCGCCTTCGGCACATCGCTTTGCTCGTTGTCGTGTTGGTTCATGTATGGCTAGCCTTTGTGAGAATCCTTGGTCGACATCGGCGCCCGGTCAGGAAACGCGCGCGAGCGCGGCGGTCAGTGCGGGCGGTGTTGCCCCCGGCGCCACCGTGGTGGCGGTAAAGCCCAGCGTGTCAGCCAGTGTAGCCAAACGTTGGCTGGACACGATTAGCGGTTGGTGCAAGGCGCTCGGTGAGCACCATGGTGCCAGATGTTGCAGCATTTCGCCGCTGGTGACGATCAGCGCCCGATAATCGCCGGCGTCAAGCCGCCGGCGCGCGCCGGCCGGCGGTGGGCGGTACTCGCGGCGATAGACTTCGCTGCGGGTCACCCGGGCGCCGCGCTCGGCCAGCGTTTCGGTCATCATGATGCGCCCGCCTTCGCCGGCGATCAGCAGGACTTTTTCGCCGTCCAGCCGGCGCAGCGAAGGCAGCGTGAGCAGCGCCTCGCTGGTGTCCTCACCGGCGTCCGGCGGCGGGGTACGTACGCGCACGCCGAGCCGTGCGTGCAGCGCCTCGGCGGTGGCGGTGCCGACACTATAGTAGCCGATGCCTACGGGCAGCTGCGGCCAGTAGCGATCCAGCGCCTCGGCCAGGCAGTGGGCGGCAAAGGGGCTGACCACGATGATTTTGCCGTACTGGTCGATATTCAGCCAGATGCTGCGCTGGCCGGGCGTTTCAATGAGCGGAACAAGCTCCATGATGGGCAGCTTCTCCACCGCATGGCCGTGTTCGCGCAGCGAACAGGCCAGCGCGTCGCCGCGCTCGCCGGGCCGGGTGATCAGCACCGGCTGCATGGTCACTGGCGGCCGTATACGTCGGCAAGAATATCGCCGGCGCCCTGGTCGAGCAGGTCGTCGGCCACGCGAATACCCAGCGCTTCGGGCTCGTGCATGGAGCCCCGGCCTTCGGCGCGCAGCACCTCGGTACCTTCGGGGTTGCCCACCAGGCCGCGCAGCCACAGGGTTTCGGCGTCCTTGTCGAGAATCGCGTGGCCACCGATGGGTACCTGGCAGCCGCCGTCCAGGCGGGTGTTCATGGCGCGCTCGGCGCGCACCCGGGTGGCGGTGTCGGCGTCGTCAAGCGGGGTCAAAAGGCTGATCATTTCCGGGTCGTGCAGGCGGCACTCGATGCCCAACGCCCCCTGGCCGCAGGCGGGCAGGCAGACTTCCGGCGGCAGCGCCTGCGCGATGCGCGCTTCAAGCCCCAGACGGATCAGCCCGGAGCTTGCCAGAATAATGGCGTCGAACTCGCCGGCGTCGAGCTTGCCCAGACGGGTCTGGACGTTGCCGCGCAGGTTGAGAATCTCCAGGTCCGGACGCGCTTCGCGCAGCTGCAGGCCCCGGCGCAGGCTGGCCGTGCCCACTCGGGCGCCTTCGGGCAGCTCGTCGACGCGGTGATAGTGGTTGGAGACAAAGGCATCGGTAGGATCGGAGCCGTCGAGAATGACCGAAAGCCCCAGGCCTTCGGGAAAGCTCATGGGCACGTCTTTCATCGAGTGCACGGCAATGTCGGCGCGGCCGTCGAGCATGGCCTCTTCCAGCTCCTTGACGAACAGCCCCTTGCCGCCGATTTTGGCCAGCGGCGTATCGATGATCTTGTCGCCCTTGGTGGAAATGGCCACCAGCTCGACTTCCAGCTCCGGATAGGTGGCGATCAGACGGTCGCGCACATGCTCGGCTTGCCACATGGCCAGTTGGCTTTTGCGTGTGGCGATACGCAGCTTGGTAATGGATGGCACGTTATTCTCCCTTGGGCCGGCAAGCGGCCATATAAACGGTGATGAGCGCTATCATAAAGCACCTGAGCGGTTAGGAAAAATCGCGGCCCGGGCGTGCGCGTGGCCCTGACGACTCTGGTACACTTTTGCGCTGCCGGTACACACAAGCAAGCCTCTATTATACCTTTGCCTATATACTATCTTTGCCCGGCTGTATTCTCTGCCCGGCTGTATCGTTTTCTCTGCCCGGCTGTATCGTTTTGCCCGGTGAACCGTGGCCGTATGCCACGCTGGCGGCGCCCCGGCCGTGCCGCCGATACGGATGCTGTGATTTTATCTGCTTATCTAAGGGACGTCTGCCATGAGTCAAGCCACCAACCAGTCCTGGGGCGGTCGCTTCAGCGAGCCCACCGACGCTTTCGTCGAGCGCTTTACCGCCTCGGTCGACTTTGACCGGCGCCTGGCCCGTCAGGATATTCAGGGCTCCATTGCCCATGCCACCATGCTGGCCCGGGTAGGCGTGCTCAGCCGCGACGAGCGCGAAGCCATCGTGACCGGACTCAACGAAATCCGCGACGAGATCGAGCGCGGCGAGTTTGCCTGGTCGGTGCCGCTGGAAGACGTCCACATGAACATCGAAGCGCGGCTGACCGAAAAAATCGGCATTACCGGCAAGAAGCTGCACACCGGCCGCTCGCGCAACGACCAGGTGGCCACCGATATTCGCCTTTATCTGCGCGACGCCATCGATACGATCGAAGCCGAGCTGATCCGCCTGCGCGAAGGCCTGGTCGAGCTTGCCGACCGCCAGGCCGACACCATCATGCCCGGCTTTACCCATCTGCAGACCGCCCAGCCGGTGACCTTCGGCCACCATCTTCTGGCGTGGCAGGAAATGCTCGCCCGGGATCACGATCGTCTGCTCGACTGCCGCCGGCGGATGAACGTGCTGCCGCTGGGGGCGGCGGCGCTGGCCGGCACCACCTATCCCATCGACCGCCACGTGACCGCGGACCTGCTGGGCTTTGAGCGCCCGGCGGAGAACTCGCTGGACGCGGTGAGCGATCGCGATTTCGCCATCGAATTCGCTGGCTTTGCCAGCATTTTGCTGATGCATATGTCGCGGATGAGCGAGGAGCTGGTGCTGTGGAGCAGCGCCCAGTTTGACTTTATCGATCTGCCGGACCGGTTCTGCACCGGCTCGTCGATCATGCCGCAGAAGAAAAATCCCGACGTGCCGGAGCTGGTACGCGGCAAGTCCGGCCGGGTCTACGGCCATCTGGTCAGCCTGTTGACGCTGATGAAATCCCAGCCGCTGGCCTACAACAAGGACAACCAGGAAGACAAAGAGCCGCTTTTTGACACCGCCACCACGGTGCTCGACTGCCTCAAGGCGTTCGCCGACATGGTGCCGGCCATTGAGCCCAAGGCGGCCCACATGTTTGAAGCCGCCCGCCAGGGCTTTTCCACCGCCACCGATCTCGCCGACTATCTGGTACGCAAGGGGGTTGCCTTCCGCGACGCCCACGACATCGTCGGCCAGTCCGTGGCCTACGGCCTGCAGCAGGAAAAAGACCTCTCGGAGATGACCCTGGGCGAGCTCAAGCGCTTTTCCAGCGTCATCGAGCCGGACGTGTTCGATGTGCTGACGCTTGAGGGCTCGGTGGCGGCGCGCAACCACATCGGCGGTACCGCGCCGGATCAGGTCCGCGCCGCGGCCGCCCGCGCCCGGGCCACGCTGGTCGAAATCAAGGCCACCACATGAGGCGCATGACCGCCAGGGCGCCGAGTGTTGCCGCGCTGCTGCTGAGCCTTTCTGTCATGCTGGCCGGCTGCGGCCAGAAAGGCCCGCTGTATCTGCCGGAAGACGGTGCCGCCGAGCCAGCGACCGACAAGACACCTGCCGCCGAGCGCGAATAAACCACGTCCCGGGGCCGGTTGCCTGCCGCCGCCCGGGCTCAAGAGGACGTCAATGGATCATTTCAATTACCGAGACGGCGCGCTGTTCGCCGAAAACGTGGCGCTTTCGCGCATTGCCGAAGAGCACGGCACGCCCTGCTACGTGTATTCCCGCGCCACTCTGGAGCGCCACTACCGCGCCTATACCCAGGCGCTGGGCGAGCACCCGCACCTGATCTGCTACGCGGTCAAGGCCAACGCCAACCTGGCGGTGCTCAACGTGCTGGCGCGGCTGGGCGCGGGGTTTGATATTGTCTCGGTGGGCGAGCTTGAGCGCGTTTTGCAGGCCGGCGGCGACCCGGCCAAGGTGGTGTTTTCCGGCGTGGCCAAGCAGCCCGCCGAGCTTGCGCGCGCTCTGGAAGTCGGTATCAAGTGCTTCAACGTTGAATCTCGCCCGGAGCTTGAGCAGCTCAATGCCGTGGCCGGCGAGCTTGGGGTTACCGCACCGGTGTCGCTTCGGGTCAACCCCGACGTGGACGCCGGCACCCATCCGTACATTTCCACCGGCCTGAAAGACAACAAGTTCGGCATTGCCATCGGCGATGCGCCGGCCGTCTACGCCCGGGCCGCTGAGCTTGCCCACCTGAACGTAGTGGGGCTGGATTGCCATATCGGCTCCCAGCTCACCGAAACCGCGCCGTTTCTCGACGCCCTCGACCGTTTGCTGCTGCTGATGGAGCGGCTGCGCGAAGACGGCATCGAGCTTTCGCATCTGGATCTCGGCGGCGGGCTGGGCGTGACCTACCGCGACGAAACCCCGCCGCACCCGTCGGACTACGCCCGCCAGCTGCTCGAACGGCTGGCGCGCTGGGACGGCGCGGAAAACCTCACGCTGCTGTTCGAGCCGGGGCGCTCGATCGCCGCCAACGCCGGCGTGCTGCTGACCCGGGTGGCGTTTTTAAAGCCCGGCGAAAGCAAAAACTTCGCCATTGTCGATGCCGCCATGAACGACCAGCTGCGCCCGGCGCTTTATGATGCCTGGCAAGCCATTGTGCCGGTGGATGCGCGCAAGGAGCGGGAGTCCGCGGTGTACGACGTGGTCGGGCCGGTGTGTGAAACCGGCGACTTTCTGGGCAAGGAGCGCAAACTGGCCGTGGCCGCCGGTGACCTTTTGGCCATGCGCTCGGCCGGGGCCTACGGCTTTGTCATGGCGTCGAACTACAACAGCCGCCCGCGCCCGGCCGAGGTGATGGTCGACGGCGACGCCTGCCACCTGGTGCGCCGGCGCGAGCGGATGGAAGACCTGTGGGCCGGCGAGGCGCTTTTGCCCGAGCGCGGAGCGTCGCGCTGATGCTTGTGCACTTCACCAAGATGCACGGGCTGGGCAACGACTTTGTGATGATCGACCTGATCACCCAGCGCGCCCGCATCGACGCCGCCCAGGTGCGCCGCCTGGCGGACCGGCGCTTCGGCATCGGCTTTGACCAGCTGCTGGTGGTGGAGCCGCCGCGCGACCCGGACATGGACTTTCGCTACCGCATCTACAACGCCGACGGCAGCGAAGCGGAGAACTGCGGCAACGGCGCGCGCTGCTTCGCCCGCTTTGTGCGCGACCAGCGGCTGACCCACAAGCGCGAGATCCGCGTGGAAACCGCCGGCGGCCCGCTGATGCTGGCCGTGCAGCACGACGGCCGGGTGCGGGTGGACATGGGCCAGCCGCGCTTTACGCCCTCGGCGCTGCCCTTTGACGCCCCGGGCGACCGGCCGCTGCACGCGCTGGAGGTGGACGGCGCGCGTTTGGAAATCGGCGTGGTATCCATGGGCAACCCCCACGCGGTGCTGCAGGTGGCCGACGTGGACAGCGCACCGGTGGCCGAGCTCGGGCCGCTGATCGAGGCGCATCCGCGTTTTGCCTGCAACGTCAACGCCGGCTTTATGGAAGTGGTCGCGCCGGACTATATTCGCCTGCGCGTATTCGAGCGCGGCACCGGCGAGACGTGGGCCTGCGGCACCGGGGCCTGCGCGGCGGTAGCCACCGGCATTCGCCAAGGGCTTTTGAAAAGCCCGGTGACGGTGGCGCTGCCCGGCGGCGAGCTGTCCGTCGAGTGGGCCGGCCCTGACGCGTCGCTGGTGATGGTCGGCCCCGCCGAGCGCGTGTTCGACGGCCGCGTGGCGCTGCGCTGAGGGCATGCCCGACGGCCGGGCAGGGCTTTACTGGTTTGACAGGGAGAATATGGCGATGACCCGGACCCCGGAACCCCGCAAAACGCTGGAACCGGATCAGGTGGCGTTCTGGCTGGCGCGCCACCCCGACTTTTTCGTCGGCCGCGAGGGGCTGTTGCAGCAGCTCAAGGTGCCGCACCCGCACATCGACGGCGCGGTATCGCTGCTCGAGCGGCTGGTGCTGGATTTGCGCACCCGGGCCGAGCGCGCCGAAGGCCGGCTCGATCACCTGCTGGACACCGCCCGCCACACCGAAAGCCAGTACCGGCGGCTGCGCGATACCCTGCTGGTGCTGCTGGAAGCACCCGACCGGGACGCGCTGGCCCAGGCGCTGGCCACCCAAATGAGCGAGCGCTTTGCCACCCCGGCGGTAGCGCTGTGGTGCGCCCCCGAGCTCAGCGACGCCGAACCGGCCATGCCCCAGCCGCCGCGCCAGGTGCTGGATCACCACGCCGGCACCCGGCTCAACGCGCTGCTCGACGGCCGCACCAGCCGCTGTGCCCGGCTGGGGCTGAGCGACTGGAAGCGCCTGATCCCCCACGCGCCGGCCCCCGAAAAGCCCGGCTCCTGCGCGATTACCCGGCTTGCCGCCGGCGATACGCTGGGGTATCTCGTGCTGGCAAGCCCCGACGCCGAGCAGTACCGTGCGAGCATGGATACCCAGTTCAGCGAGTATCTGGGCGACGTGGTGGCCCGGCTGCTGACCCGGCTGGGGCCGGTGGAAAAGGCCTGGCATGAGCGCTGAAGACGTGAGCGCCGAGGCGGAAGGCCGCTCGTCGCTGAACGACGGTATCGCAGCCTTTCTGGCCGACCTTGGCCGGCACGCAAGCCCGGCGACCGTGGACGCCTACCGCCGGGATTTGGCCGCGTTCGAAGCGTTCGCCCGGCGGCGTGAGGCCAGCGCTGTCAAACAGATCGACACCGCCCTTGCCCGGGGCTTTTTATCCGCCGAACGCACCCGCGGGCTGGCCCCGCGCAGCCTCGCCCGCCGCCGTGCGGCGCTGTCGCGGTTTTGTCAGTACGCCGTGGCCGAAGGCCTGCTGGCAGATAACCCGGTGACGCTTCTGCGCACCCCCAAACAGCCCGATCATCTGCCGCGCCCGGTAGACGTGGACGTGCTGGCGCGCTTTCTCGACACCCCTCACGACGGCTCGGCGCTGGCGCGGCGCGACCAGGCGGTGCTGGAGCTTTTCTATACCGCCGGGCTGCGCCTGGCCGAGCTTGCCGCGCTGGACACGGGCGATATCAAGGCCACGCACGCCCGGGTGCTGGGCAAGGGCGGCAAGCCTCGGCAGGTGCCGGTGGGCCGGCGCGCCGGCGAGGCGCTGGATGCGTGGTACCGCGTGCGCGGCGAGCTTGCCGCGGCGGGGGAGACGGCGCTGTTTGTCAGCCGCCGGGGCGGGCGGCTTGGCCACCGGGCGATTCAAAAGCGCCTGGCGCGTCTTGCCCTTGAGCGCGGCCTGCCCGAGCACCTGCACCCCCACCGGCTGCGCCACTCCTTCGCCAGCCACCTGCTGGAGTCCAGCCAGGACCTGCGCGCGGTGCAAGAACTTCTGGGCCACGCCAACCTGTCCACCACCCAGGTGTATACCCGGCTGGACTGGCAGCACCTGGCAGAAAGCTACGACGCCGCCCACCCCCGGGCGAGGCGGCGCGATACTTGAGCAAAAAGGCCGGTTTCATGCTTGATGCGATGACCTTTGATCTGGACGATACCCTGTGGGACAACGCCGGTGTGATGGCGCGCACCGAGCACGGCCACTATCGCTGGCTGCGCGAAGCCCTTGCCGCCTGGTGCCGGGCCCGGGGCGAGCCGGAACGGATGCCGAGCCATGAAAACGGCTTGGCCGACTACGCCGAACGCCGCCGGCGGCTGGCCCGGGAAGTGCCCGAGCGAGGCGGGGACTTTACCTGGCTGCGCCTGCGCGCGCTGGAAGAGCAGCTGCAAGCCTGCGGGCTCAACCGCAGCGCGGCGCTGATGTGGGCCGGGGCGGCGATGAACGAGTTTCACCGCCTGCGCCTGGGCGTAACCCCGCACCCGGAGGCCGATGCGCTGCTTGAAGCGCTGGGCCGGCGCTATCGGCTGGCGGCGATCACCAACGGCAACATCCAGCTGGCCCGTCAGCCGCTTGCGCATCGTTTTCCCGTGGCGATTGCCGCCGGCGAGCTGCTGATCCCCAAGCCTGACCCGCGCGCGTTTCTTACCGCGCTTGAGCGCCTTGATGCTGCGCCTGCGCGCGCCATGCACGTAGGCGATTCCTGGGAAGAGGATATTCTTCCGGCCGCCGAGCTTGGCATGTACGCCGCCTGGGTGTCCGAGCGCGATGACCGGGCGCTGCCTGCTGGGGTGGCGCGCATTGCGCATATCAAAGAGCTGCCGGAGCTGCTTGAGTGGCGAGAAAGGCGCGGCAGGTAAAGGCGCTGCGCGGCCCGCCCGGCCTTAGTTAGAGCATGGCGTCCGGGTGGGCTCCCAGCCACTGATCCAGCCGGTGGGAAAGCGTGTCCAGGCCGTCTTTTTTCAGCGCCGAAAACAGCTGCACTGTCACCAGGTCTTCCCATTCAAACAGCTGGCGGCGGACTTTTTGCAGGGTGGCCTTGGCCGGGCCTTTTTTCAGCTTGTCGGCCTTGGTCAACAGAATATGCACCGCCAGGTCACGCTCGTCGGCCAGCTCCAGCAGCAGCTGGTCAAACTCGGTAAGCGGATGGCGTACGTCCATCAGCAGCACCAGGCCACGCAGGCTCTGGCGACGGCGCAGGTAGTCGGAAAGGTGCGCCTGCCACTCGCGCTTGACCGCTTCCGGTACTTTGGCATAGCCGTAGCCGGGCAGGTCAATTAGCCGCAGGGCATCGTTGCCCATCAGGCTAAAGCTGTTGATAAGCTGAGTGCGCCCGGGCGTGCGCGAGGTGCGCGCCAGGGCCTTTTGCCGCGTCAGGGTGTTGATGGCGCTGGACTTGCCGGCGTTGGAGCGCCCGGCAAAGGCCACCTCGGCGCCGCTGTCCGGCGGGCACTGGGCAAGGGTCGGGGCGCTTTTCATAAAGTGCGCGGTGGCGTAGTTCAGCGTCTGGGGCGATGCGGGCATGGTGTGGGTCCTGGGAAACGGTCTCCGGCAAAAAGCCGGCAAGCGGTGGTGATACAGGCGACGAATCCGCCGATCACAGGCGTATCGCCGGCGGTCAGCACGTTTTAGGATAGTTGTCAGCGTGAACGCGCATTCCCGCAGCCTGGGGGATTCGTTATACTCGGGCGAGTTTATACCTGCGCTCCGGGGCGCTAGTCTAGCACTGTGCGTCCGTCTTGGTGCACGGCCGACTCCGGGGAGCGCCCAGGGCATATTCGCCATCGATCAACGGGATTACACAACGAGATAATGGAAGCGCAATGAGAAAGTTACTGGCAAGCCTGGCAATTATCATGGGTGCCGCGGGCACCGCTCATGCACAGTCGGCAGAGCTCTCCGCCAATGCCGACGCGGCGGCAGGCGAGGAGATGGCGCAAGCGTGCGCAGCCTGCCACGGGGACGGCGGCGTAAGCCAGATGGGCATGTTCCCCAATCTCGCCGGCCAGCAGGCGTCCTATCTGGCCAAACAGATCATGGATATTCGCGACGGTGATCGCGTGGTCGCCCAGATGGCCGGTCAGGTAGACAACTATTCCGATCAGGACGCCTGGGACGTAGCGGCGTACTTCGCCAAGCAGACGCCCAGCCGCGGCCAGGCCGACGACGCCGATTCCGAAATGCTGGAACGGGGGCAAAACCTGTACCGGGCGGGGGATCTAAGCCAGGGTATTCCCGCCTGTGCGGCTTGCCACACGCCCACCGGTAAGGGCATCGGCAGCGCGGTGTATCCGGCGCTTTCCGGCCAGCATCCGCAGTACGTGGTCTCGACGCTTAGCGACTTTGCCGCCGGTGAGCGTGCCAACGATCCGGGGGCTGTGATGCGCAACATCGCCGACAAGATGCGCGACAGCGATATGGAAGCGGTGGCCAACTACGTGCTGGGCCTGCACTGATTGCTTGGCCGCGCCGCCACGGCGGGCGAACGGCTTTTTTCAAGGAGAATCAGCGTATGTTCAAATCCGCTATCGTGGCGCTGGCAGGCTTGGGCCTGTCGGCGGCCGTCAGCGCGCAAACCCTGACCGAGGGTGAGGACTACACGCGGCTGGAAACGCCGGTCACGACCCAGGCGGCAGACGACCAGATTGAGGTGACCGAGGTGTTCTGGTTCGGCTGCCCGCACTGCTATCGTCTGCAGCCGGCGGTGACCGAGTGGTACTCGACCCTGCCCGACGACGTTGTGGTCGTGCAGCAGCCGGCCACCATGGGCGGGGCCTGGAACGTGCATGCCGGGGCGTTTTATGCCGCCCAGGCGCTGGGCATCGAAGACGAGCTGCACGCAGATTTCTTCGACGCCCTCCATGAGCAGGGCCGTGAACTGACCGATACCGACACGCTCGCTGCGTTTTTTTCCAACTACGGCGTCAGCCAGGACGCGGCTCGCAAGGCGCTTGATTCCTTCGGCGTGAAAGCCCAGGTCAACAAGGCCCACGCTCGGCTGCGCAACATGCGCCTGAAAGGCGTGCCGGCGCTGGTGGTCGACGGACGCTACGTCGTTACGCCGCAAAGCGCCGGCAGCCTTGCCAACATGCCCAAGGTGGCCGAGGCGCTGATCCAGCGCACGCGAAAAGAGCAAGGCGGCGGTAGCGACAGCGACGACGCGTAGCGGCGCCCGGGCCAACGTTATTTTCTCAAACAGGCGGTCATACCCATGTCGGATACTCTCACCTCACCGTTGAGCAGCGGCCATTTGCGGCTGCTGACGTTCAACCTTCAGGTGGGTATCCAGACCTCGGCGTATCACCACTATTTCACGCGGGGCTGGCAGCATTTGCTGCCGCATCCGCACCGAACCCGCAGGCTTGCGCTGATGAGCCGGGTGCTGAGCCGCTATGACGTAGTGGGGCTGCAGGAAGCCGACGGCGGCAGCTTTCGCTCCAACAGCGTCAACCAGGTGGAATACCTTGCCGCCCAGGCGGGGTTTGCGCACCACTATCAGCAGCTCAATCGCAATCTGGGCCGCGTGGCCCAGCACAGCAACGGGCTGCTTTCGCGGCTGGCGCCGGACGCCGTGGAGGAGCATCGCCTGCCGGGTATGCTGCCCGGGCGCGGGGCGATACACGCGCGTTTCGGCACAGGGCCCGAAGCGCTGCACATTTTTGTTGCCCATCTGGCACTCAGCCAGCGCGGGCGCAGCCGCCAGTTCGACTACCTCAGTGAGATCATCCGGCCGCTGCGCCATGTGGTGGTGATGGGGGATCTGAACACTACGCCGGAGCAGATCCACGCCCACAAGCGGTTTCGCACCTCTCTGGATCTGCATCCGGTCAAGCCGCTTTTAAGCTATCCGGCCTGGCAGCCGCGCCGAGCGCTGGATCATATTCTGGTCTCGCGCAGCATGGAGGCAACCGAGGTGCGCGTGCTGAACCATCTGTTTTCCGACCATCTCCCCATCGCGGTAGATCTGCCGCTGCCGCTTGCCTGCCTGGATGTGATACGCAACGCCCGGGCCTGATCCCTCGATTGATAATGCCACGAGACTTCGCTATGCCCCGACCCACCCTGCCTCCTTGGCTGAGCGCCGCTGGACCGGTGATCAGCGCCGGCTCGCGCCCTTGCTTTTTCGTCCCTTTGTTCATCAAGGAGCGTCATGTCTAGCCCCTCTTTCATCCCCCGCGTGCTGACCGTTGCCGGGTCGGACCCGTCCGGCGGTGCCGGCATCCAGGCCGATCTGAAGGCGTTTTCGGCGCTGGGCGGCTACGGCGCCAGCGTAATAACCGCGCTGACCGCCCAGAACACCCAGGGCGTGCGCGGCGTTCACCCGGTACCGGCGGCGTTTATTGCCCAGCAGCTGGAGGCCGTGCTCGATGACATTCGCCTTGACGCGGTAAAGATCGGCATGGTGGCAAGCCTTGAGGTGGCCGAAGTCATTGCCGAGGCGCTGCGTGCGCGCCGCCCGCGCTGGATCGTGCTCGACCCGGTGATGGTCGCCAAAAGCGGCGATGTGCTGGTGGACGATGCCGGCATTCGCGCGGTGCGCGACGTGCTGGTGCCGCTGGCTGATGTGATCACTCCCAACCTGCCCGAAGCCGCCGTGCTGCTGGATGCGCCCACGCCCACGACGACCGCGGAAATGGCGTCGCTGGTGAAGCCGCTGACGGCGCTGGGCGCGCCCTATGCGCTGCTCAAGGGCGGGCATCTGAAAGGCGAGCAGTGCTCGGATCTTCTGGCCACGCCGGCGCGCTACGAGTGGCTATCCGCGCTGCGGGTGGCCACGCACAACCTGCACGGCACCGGCTGCTCGCTGTCCTCGGCCATTGCCGCCACCCTTGCCCGCCTGCCGGCCGCCAGCACGGACGCCGACGCCGTGGCCGCCATTGGCAAGGCCAAGCGCTGGCTGCACGCAGCGCTTGAGGCAAGCGAGCGGCTGAACGTGGGCCAGGGTTGCGGCCCGGTGCATCATTTTCATGCCTGGTGGTAGGCGCTATTCGCTCAAGGAGAGCGGCCCATGAAAGCATTGATTCAGCGCGTGCGCCGCGCAAGCGTTGAGATTGACGATGAAGCCGGACGCCGCACGGCAGGCGCTATCGGTAGCGGGCTGCTGGCGCTTGTCGGCGTGGAGAAAGGCGACACCGAGCAAAGCGCCGATAAGCTTTTGCACAAGCTTTTGCACTACCGGGTGTTCAGCGACGAGGCCGGCAAGATGAACTGCAACGTGCAGCAGGTCGAAGGCGAGCTTTTGCTGGTATCGCAGTTCACCCTGGCGGCGGACACCCGCAAGGGCCTGCGGCCGAGCTTTTCCAGCGCCGCGCCGCCCGCTGACGGCGAACGCCTGTTTGACTATCTGGTGGCGCAGGCGCGCCGCCATTCGCTTGCGGTGGCCACCGGCGAGTTCGGCGCGAACATGCAGGTGGCGCTGGTCAACGACGGGCCGGTGACGTTTTTGCTGGAAAGCTGACGTTGCCTTGCGGTTGCGCTACGCGCCGCTGTTCTCAAGCGCTTCCTCTGCTTCCAGCCACGCCTGCTCGGCGGCGTTGAGCCGGCTCTGGGCCTTGGCCTGCTCGGCCAGCGTCTGTTCCAGCTCGGCCTTGCGCGCGGCGTCGGTGTAAAGTGCAGGGTCGGCCAGGGTTTGTTCCAGCGCGGCCAGCGAGCGCTGTTCTTTCTCTACGGCTTTTTCTGCCCGGTCGCGCTGCTTTTTCAGCGGGCGCAGCTTTTCGCGCGCCTCGGCGGCGGCCTTGCGCGCCGCTTTTCGCTCATCGGCGGTGGCGCCGGCGGAGGCGGCCGGCTCGGAGCGGGTTTCCGCTCGGGGGGCCGGCTCGGCCTTGGCGCTCTGGCTTTTACGTTTGGCCTCCCGGCGCTGGGCGTCCAGGCGGGTTTTCAGCCAGACGTGATAGTCGTCCAGATCGCCGTCGAAGGGCTCGACTCGCTGATCGGCGACGACCCAGAAGTCGTCCACGCTTGCGCGCAGCAGGTGGCGGTCGTGAGAGACGATGATCACGGTGCCGTCAAAGCCGGCGATGGCCTGGGTCAGCGCCTCGCGCATTTCCAGATCCAGGTGGTTGGTGGGCTCGTCGAGCAGCAAAAGGTTGGGTTTTTGCCAGGCGATCAGCGCAAGCGCCAGCCGGGCTTTTTCGCCGCCGGAGAAGTTGCCCACGGTGGCGAAGGCATCGTCGCCTTTAAAGCCAAAGCCGCCGATGAAGTTGCGGATGGCCTGATCGCTCGCCGTGGGCGACAGGCGCTGCACGTGAACAAACGGCGTGGCGCCGGTATCCAGCCCTTCGAGCTGGTGCTGGGCGAAGTAGCCGATGGACAGGTGCTCGCCGGGCACGCGCTCGCCGCCGAGCAGGGCAAGCTCGCCGGTGAGTGATTTGATCAGGGTGGACTTGCCCGCGCCGTTGGGGCCCAAAAGGCCAATGCGGCTGCCGGGCAGCAGCGTGAGGTTGACGTGGTCAAGCTGGGTGCGCTCGCCTGAGTCGGTGACGTAGCCCAGCCTGGCCTGATCCAGCACCAAAAGCGGGTGGGAGGTCTTGTCTGCGGCGGGCAGAGTGAAGTGAAACGGCGAATCCACGTGGGCCACGGCGATGTCTTCCATGCGTTCGAGCATCTTCACCCGGCTCTGGGCCTGGCGGGCCTTGGTGGCCTTGGCCTTGAAACGGGCGATGAAGCGCTCGATCTCTTCGCGCCGGGCCTGCTGTTTTTCAGCTTCGGCCTGCTGCAGGGCGAGTTTTTCGGCCCGGGTGCGCTCAAAGCGCGAATAGTTGCCGCGGTAGAGCTCCACCGTTTTATGGTGCATGTGGACGATGTGATCGCACACCGCGTCTAAAAAATCGCGGTCGTGAGAGATCAGCAGCAGCGTGCCCGGGTAGCGCTTGAGCCACTGTTCCAGCCACAAAAGGGCGTCGAGGTCCAGGTGGTTGGTGGGTTCGTCAAGCAGCAAAAGATCCGACGGCATGAACAGCGTGCGCGCAAGGTTGACGCGCATGCGCCAGCCGCCGGAAAAGTCCGAAAGCGGCCGGTCCAGATCAGCCTGAACAAACCCCAGCCCCACCAGCAGCTGGGCGGCCCGGGCCTCGGCGGTGTAGCCGTCGAGGGTGTCGATCATGCCGTGCAGCTCGGCTTCGCGATGGGCATCAGCGGCGGCCTGTGCGGCTGCCAGCTCGGCCTCGACCCGGCGCAGGGCGTGATCGCCGTCCAGCACGTAGTCGAGAATCGAACGCTCAAGCGCCTGGATTTCCTGGGCCATGTGGGCAATGCGCTGGCCGCCGCTGATGACCACCTCGCCCTGATCGGTGCCGATTTCACCCAGCAGCAGCTTGAAAAGGCTGGTTTTACCCGTGCCGTTAGCGCCGATGATGCCGGCCTTGATGCCGTCGTGCAGGGTCAGCTCGGCGCCGTCCAACAGCGTTTGCGTACCGCGTTGCAGCGCGACTTCGCGCAGTGCGATCATGCGTTCTCCCGTAACCGATTGGCGTGTTTTGTGAATAGGGCAACCATGATGGCCGATTCTACCCGATTGACCGGCGTTCAGCAGGATGCGCTGTGGGCGTTTGCGCGGGATTTTTATGCGCGCCCCGGCGTGGCCGGCCGCCTGCTCTTTTTGCAGGATGAGGCCGGCATGGACGTGTGCGTGCTGCTGTGGCGTTTGTGGCTGTGCGAACGCGGCCTGATGCCTGCCGCCTGTGCCGAGCGCGACCTGGATGGCCTTCATGCCTGGCAGCGTGACTATACTCGCCCGCTGCGCGAGCGCCGCCGCTGGCTGAAGCCGGCGGCGGCCAGTGATCCGGCGCTTGCCCGGCTGCGCCAGACCCTCAAGGACGCCGAATTGCAGGCGGAAAAGCAGGCGCTTGCCCGGCTGCAGGCCATGGCCTGCAGGCCCGGCGGGGTAGTCAAAGCGAGCGCAGGAGAGCCCGTTTCCTGGCTGGCCCCGGGCATGGCGCTGACCCCGGCACAGCGTGAAGCGCTGGAGGCATTGGCCGAAGGGCTTGAGGCCTGCGGCGCGCAATCGCGTTGAAGCACCTGCCCGGGTACGCTACCGTTAAAACGTAGAGTGAGGATTTTTCGTGTTTGCCGCGCTATGTCCCAACGGTGGCCGTCGGCAGCCGTTTCAAACATCTGCCGACATTGATGCCGCGCTTTGGCGGCAAACCAGAAGGTAGCTTCCATGACCGATAAGCCTGCAACGCAACACTTGTCACAAAGCGGCCTGCTGCGCGCGCTAAGCGCGCTCGATACGGCGCTGGGCGCCGTGGAGAAATGGATCATTACCGTTTGTATCCTGGGCATGGCGCTTTTGATGAGCACCCACGTGGTCAGCAACCTGGTGTTTCAAACCGGTATACCCGGCACCTACGAGGTGACCGAAATGCTGATCGTCATCATCACCTTCGTTGGCGTGAGCTATGCCGCGCGCCATGCACGCCATATCAGCATGTCGGCCATTTACGAGCAGCTCAGCGGCCGGGTACGCAAAGGGCTTTTGATCATTATTTGCCTTGGCAGCGCGGCACTGATGTTTTACTTCGCGTATCAATCGGTGGGCTATGTGACGACGCTGCACGACCGGGGGCGCACAAGTTCATCGCTGCATATTCCGCTGTGGATGGTCTACACCGCGCTGCCCGTCGGCTTTTCGCTGGCCGGCGTGCAGTATGTGTTGACCGCCGTGCGCAACATGATCAGTGGGGATATCTATCGCAACTTCCGCGAAAAGGAAGGGTTTGCCGAAACGCCGGTGGAAGAGTAACGCGGCGGTCGTCTACCGAAGACAGCTGCTGCCACGCTGTTTGGCAACCGATATGGAATCAATAACAACACTGAGGATACGCGCATGCTAGCCGGACTGGGTATTTTAATGCTGGTGCTGCTGCTGATGGGCTTCCCGATGATGGTGCCGCTGGCGGTGGGCACGTTTTACATGATGTTCACCGACATGACCTTTTTCGGGCCGGATCAGGCGGTGAGCTGGATGATCAACGGCGTCGGCAGCTGGGTGCTGGCGGCGGTGCCGATGTTTATTTTTGCCGCCGATATCTTGACCAAAGGGCATACGGCCAACCGCCTGCTCGACGTGGTGGATGCCTTCACTCGGCATATTCGCGGCGGTTTGCCGATCACCACGGCGGCCTCCTGTGCGCTGTTTGGCGCCGTATCAGGGTCTACCCAGGCAACGGTGGTGGCCATGGGTGGCCCCATGCGCCCGCGGCTTTTGGCCAAGGGCTATACCGATAGCTTTACGCTTGCGCTGATCATCAACGCAAGCGACATTGCGCTGCTGATTCCGCCGAGCATCGGCTTTATCATCTACGGCGTGGTGATGAAGGAATCCATCGGTGATCTGTTTCTGGCCGGCGTGCTTCCCGGCGTGATGATCCTGATGCTGTTTTCCGTTTACTGCTACATCGATGCCCGCCTCAAGGGTATCGAGCCCGAAACGCGTACGAGCTGGGCCGAGCGCGCCACGGCGATTCGCAAAGTGCTGTTGCCGATGGGCTTTCCGGTGCTGGTGGTCGGCGGTATATACGGCGGCTTTTTCAGCGCGGTAGAAGCCTCGGCGGTGGCCGTGGCCTACGCGCTGGTGCTGGAAGTTATCATCTATCGCCAGGTTTCCATCCGTGACCTGGGAGGGTTGGCGCTGTCGACCGGCATGATCACCGCGGTGGTGTTCATTCTGGTGGCGATCGGCGCGGCGTTTTCCCAGACGCTGGGCACCGCCGGCGTGCCCGAGCAGGTGCTGGGCCCGCTGATTGACGGCATAGGCGATAACCAGCTGCTGGCGCTGATGCTGATTGCCGCGGCGTTTTTCATCGGCTGCATGTTCGTCGACCCCATCGTGGTGATTTTGATTCTGGTGCCGATCTTCAAGCCGCTTATTGTCTCTACCGGGCTTGATCCGGTACATGTGGGCGTTATCGTCACGCTGCAGGCGGCGATCGGTTCGGCCACGCCGCCGTTTGGCTGTGACATCTTCACCGCGATTGCCGTATTTCGCCGGCCGTATATGGACGTGATTCGCGGCACGCCGCCGTTTATCGTGATTATGCTGCTGGCCACCATACTGCTTATTCTCTTCCCGCAGATCTCGCTGCTGCTGCCCTCGCTGGGCGGCGAGTAACGCGCACCCAGGCCCGCCGGGTAACATGGCAGGCCTGGGTGCGGGGCCAATACCGGCGCAAAAAAGCCGAGCGGAACGCTCGGCTTTCTATTGCGCAGGCTGCATGGCTTTCAGGCTGCGTGGCTTTACTGCTCGCTGCTTTCTTCGCCTTCGGCGCTGTCAAACGCTGTCAGCAGCTTGTCCAGCGCTTCGCCGCCGCGTTCACCGACGTCGTCGACAAAGCTTTGGCGTACCGGCTTGGCCAGCTTGCGGAACTCGTCGCGCTGCTCTTCGGTGAGCTCGATGATTTCGATGTCGCTTTTGTCCTTGATGGTCTGCAGGCGCTCGGAGTTGAACTGCTCCTGGATGCGGTAGCCCTTCTCGACGAGCTCGTCGGTCACGGCATCAAGCATGGACTGCTGATCGTCGCTGAGGTCTTCGTACCAGTTTTCGTTGGCCATGAGCGTGGCAACGAACTGGGCCTGCTTGGCAAAGATCATGTAGTCCTGCACTTCGTAAAAGCCCATTTCCTCGTGGGCGAATACCGGCTGAATGTTGCCTTCTGCCTGGCCTTGCTGCAGCGCGCTGTAAAGCTCGCCGTAGGCAATGGAGATCGGCGCTGCGCCGTAGGCTTTGTAGCCTTCACGCAGTAGGCTGTTATCCATTACGCGAATCTGCAGGCTTTCCATGTCCTCGGGCTTGTTGATGGCCTTGTTGGTCGTCCACACCTGGTAGCCTTCCGCGAGCTCGGCAAGCGGCACCAGGCCACGCTGGCGAAACGATGCTTGCCAGGCGTCGCTTTTGAGAAATGCGTCGGAGTTGAGCACCTCGGCCGTTTTCATCTGGTCGGCCGGCATGACGAAGTTAAGGCTCAGCAGCTGGCTTTCCGGTACGGTGCCGCCCAGCGCCCCGGAGCCGAAGCCCAGCTGAATAGCGCCGCTTTGTACGGCGTCGTAAAGCGCGGTATACGAGGAGCCCCAGGTGCCGTAGGGCAGCAGGTTGACGGTAATGTCACCGCCGGATTTTTCTTCGATGAGCTTTTTGAACTCCACGGCATAGCCGTGCTGCACGCTGCCTTCGATTTCTTCCAAGCCAAAACGCCATGTTTCCGCGTTTGCCGCGGCGGCGGCGCTGAGCAGGCCACATGCGGTAATACCGACAACCAGTTTGTGCAGTTTCATGATGTGCTCCTTTTTGTAATGACATGTGTAGAGAAGAGGAATCCTGCCGCTGTGTCAAGGCTGCGGCATCGGGCTGTGCCGGTGCGTCAGGCGCGCAGATGCGCTGGACGGACTGCCCTGTTAAGGTAGCGTGGAGCGCGTACTTTCCGTGTAGTTGCCCTCTACGTTGCAATAAAAAAGGTGCCCCGATGAAAACATTGCTAACCGCTATTCCGTTTGCCGCCCTGGTAGCGGCACCGCTGGCGCTTGCCGCGCCGCAGACAGACGACGAGCGTCTGGCGTATAGCCTTGGCGTCACCCTGGGAAAAAGCATGCATGCCGATATCGAAGAGCTGGATATCGATACCTTCAGCCAAGGGATGCGCGATGTCTTCGAGGGCAGCGAGCTGGCCCTTGGCGAAGACGAAATGAAAGAGGCGCTGGCGGCCTTTCAGCAAAACGCTATGCAGGCCCGCCAGCAGGAAGCCGCCGCGCTGGCAGCGGAAAATCTTGAGCAGGGCGAAGCCTTCCTGAAAGAAAACGCCGAGCGTGAGGAGGTCACCGTGACCGACTCCGGCCTGCAGTACGAAGTGCTTGAATCAGGCGATGGCGCAACGCCGGCCGCCGATGACAGCGTCAAGGTGGACTATGAAGGCACGCTGCGCGACGGCACCGTGTTTGACAGCTCCATCGAGCGCGGCGAGCCGGTCAGCTTCAAGGTCAATCAGGTGATCAAAGGCTGGCAGGAGGCGCTGCAGCTGATGAGCGAAGGCGACGTGTGGAAGCTTTACATTCCCGCCGATCTGGCCTACGGCGAGCGCGGCCAGGGCCCCATCGGCCCCAACAAGGTGCTGATCTTCCACGTTGAACTGCTGGACGTCGAATAGTCATGCAGGCCCCGGCGAGTGTGAGCCACAGCGTGCCCCGGCTGTTAGCAGCGGCCGGTCTGGCGCTGCCGCTATCGGTAATCGCAGCAGAGGAGGTATCGCCGCCCCCGGCGCTGCCGGCGCTGGGCACGATAAGCGAGGCGGCAAGCGCGGTGGGCATGGGATCAGGCGGCTATATGGCGACCCAGCTGGCGGTGGCCTGGCCCGAGCGCTTTCACGGCCTGGGAGCGCTGGGGGCCGGCCCCTGGGGCTGCGCCCAGGGCAAGCTCAGCCTGGCGCTTAACCAGTGCATGATGGTCCGGCGCGGCGAGCCGTCGCTGGCCGCGCTTGACGCCCGCCGCGCGGACTATCAGTCTCGGGGACAGGTGGGAGACGACGCCGCCCTTGGCCGGCTGCGTGGCTATGTCTGGCACGGCCAGCAGGACGACGTTGTGGCCCCGATACTGGGTGATCTGCTGGCCGAGCAGCTTCAGGGCTGGCTGGGTGACGCCCGAGTCAAGAAGGTGAATGACGCTGACGCCGGCCACGGCTGGCCGCCGGCGCCGGTGGCCGGCGAGATGATGAACTGGCTGTACCCGCAGCGGGCGTTACGCAGCGCGCCCGAGGCGGGTGCGCTGCGCGCCTTCGATCAGCGCGATTTCAACGCCCGGGGGCTTGCCGATACCGGCTACGTCTACGTGCCTGAGGCCTGCACGGACGGCGGCTGCGGGGCGACGCTTGCCCTGCACGGCTGTAACGCGAACGCGGCCACGCAAGGAAAAGCCTTTGCCGGGCAGACGGGGCTCAACGCCTGGGCCGATGCCCATAACGAGGTAGTGCTCTATCCTCGGGCCGAAAGCACTCTGGCTAACCCGCAGGGCTGCTGGGACTGGTGGGGGTTTGCCGAGAGTTCCTGGCAGCTTTACCCGCTTCACGATACCCGGGAGGGTACCCAGGCCGGCGCGCTGCTGGCCATGCTTGAGCGCCTGCAAGAGGCCGTCGCACGCGACTAGCTGCTGTTTGACCTGTGCACTGCGCGGGTCAGCTTTTGACCACGTCAAAATCAAACCAGCTGCCGATGCGCCCATCCGGTGTATCCACCACGACCCGGGCACGCCAGGGCATCACGTCGTGAACGCAAAGGCCCACCTGCCCCTGGCCGGTAAAGCGATCTTCGCGGCGCGCCTGCAGCACAAAGCGATGAAGGCCCATGTCCATCTCGCGGCCGATAAAGTCCACCGTGGCGCTGCGGGCGTCGATGCCCTGAACGGTCACTTCCAGCGGCAGCATTTCCAGCGCCTCGATGCGCCCGTCCGCGGTGGCGACGGTAAAGGTGAGCTGACCTTTTTCGCCGAGCACGGCCGTACAGCTTTCCTGATGCAGATTGCAGCCTTTTGCAGGCGGGTACCAGGCGGTTTCCTCGCTACCGTGCAGCCAGTGGGACAGGGCGTACCAGCCAAACGCGGCCAAAGCGAGGCCGGTGACCAGGATCAGCGTTGGCAGTACGGGAAAAGACGGCCGGCCGGCAGGATCGGACGTCTTTTTCATGGCAGAGCACGTGGTAGCGTGCATGACGGATATAACATTCACAGCGACCTGAGTCGTGGGACGTAAAGGCGCCCGGAAGGCAGCATGGATACCGGCATGATAGCAGCTATTATGGCCGCTCCCCTGTGCTGGGATGTCGCAGGGCCAGCGTCCGGGAGCTAAGCGCCAAACAAGACGGCAAAAGCCAAGGAGAGACGGGTGAGCGAAATTATGGAGGCCCTGCTGCCGCTGTTTGCGCTGATCGCCCTGGGCGCTGTGCTGGGTGCCGGCCGTTTTCTGCCGGCGGCTTTCTGGCCGCAGCTTGAGCGGCTGGTGTATTTTGTGCTGTTCCCCGCCATGCTGGTCGCGACGCTGGCCACGGCCGATATCCGCCAGGTGCCCGTAGTGCGCCTGGCCGCCGTGCTGCTGGGAGCGATGGCGGTGTTTGCCTGGGGGCTATGGCATCTGCGCCAGCGTTTGGGCCTGGAAGCGGCGGCGTTCACCTCGGTGTTTCAGGGCGCGCTGCGTTTTAATAGCTACGTAGGCGTCGCCGGCGCGGCGGCGCTGCACGCAGGCCCGGGGGCGACGGTGGCGGCGGTGGCACTGGCGCTGATGGTGCCCACGGTCAACGTGATCTGCGTGGCGGGCTTTGTGGCCGCCGGCACGCTGGGGCGCGGCGGTGTGAAAAAAAGCGCGCTGGCGGTGATGAAAAACCCGCTGATTCTCGCCTGCCTGCTGGGCGTGGGGCTCAACCTTGCCGGCCCCGGGCTACCCGGCTGGAGCGAGCAGGCCGTCTCACTGGTGGGGCGCGCGGCGCTGCCTCTTGGGCTGTTGGCGGTGGGGGTGGCGCTGCGCCTGTCAGCGCTGATGCGGCTGAACCCAGGGGTGCTGGCAGCGCTTGCCATTAAGCTGGTATTGATGCCGGGGCTTGCGCTGGCGCTGGCCTGGGGGGTGGGGCTGGACCCGGTTGCCCGGGATGTGGCGCTGTTGTTCGCTGCGCTGCCCACCGCCACGTCGGCCTATATCCTGGCGCGCCAGCTCGGCGGCGATGCCGAGCTGATGGCCGCGATTATTACCGGACAGACGCTGCTGGCGATGGTGACGCTGCCGCTATGGCTGCGGCTGGTTGCCTGAAAAGTAAATAAAAAGCGTTCGCATTTGTATTGACGTATAAAATGCGACGTTTTACAGTAAAGGCGTGGCACGTAATGAGGCGCCACGGCCACGGCAGCCACCGCCAGTTGGCTGCCACGGATTCTCCCTCTCATTGCTATTCAAGATAGCGATTCACGGCTTTGCACCGCTCCTCCGGGAGCGGTTTTTTTTGTGCCGCCAAGCGCTGCGGCAAAGCCAGATTCAGCCGATGCGGCGGTAGATCAGATCCCAAACGCCGTGCCCCAGCTTTTCGCCGCGCTGTTCGAACTTGGTCAGCGGGCGAAACGCCGGGCGCGGCACGTAAGGCGCGCTATCGCCGCTGGCGGTGTTGGTAAAGCCGGGTGCTGCATCCAGCACCTCGGCCATCCACTCGGCGTAGGGCTCCCAGTCCGTGGCCAGATGAAACTGCCCGTTGATGGCCAGCCGCGAGCGTACCAGCGCGACAAACGCCGGCTGCACGATACGCCGCTTGTGATGTTTGGTCTTGGGCCAGGGATCGGGAAAAAACAGCTGCAGCGTGTCGACGCTGTCGGCGGGCAGGCATTGCTCCAGCACGGCCAGGGCATCTTCGCGGTAGACGCGAATATTGCGCAGGCCGCGCTTGTCAGCCTCGTCGAGCAGCTTGCCCACGCCCGGGGCGTGGACCTCGATGCCGATAAAGTCGGTCTGGGGGTGGCGCTCGGCCTGTTCAATCAGCGAGGTGCCCATGCCAAAACCGATCTCCACCACCCGCGGGGCACGGCGGCCGAAAAGCGCGTCGAGATCCTGGCAGCCGTCGGCAATGGATAGCCCCAGCCGTGGCCAGATGTCGGTTAGCCCGCGCGTTTGCGCTTGGGTCATGCGCCCGGCGCGGGTGACATAGCTTTTAATGCCGCGCCGGTGCAGCGGGGCATCTGCGCTTTCCGGGCCGGTGGTGCTGTGAGGCGGTGCGTGTGTGTCTGTGTCTGTCATGTTGCGCTGGGTGTCCGTCAGCCGTTGATACGGCCGGCAAAAGGGGTGGAAGGATCGGCGCTCTGGCGCCGCGGCATGCGCCCGGCAAGAAAGGCGTCGCGCCCGGCCTGTACCGCCTGCTGCATGGCGCGCGCCATGCGTACCGGGTCGTTGGCCTGGGCAATGGCGGAGTTGAGCAGAACGCCGTCGCAGCCCAGCTCCATGGCCATGGCGGCGTCCGAGGCGGTGCCGATGCCGGCGTCAATGAGCACCGGCACGCGGCTGCGCTCGACGATCAGGCGCACGTTATGCGGGTTTTGAATGCCGTGGCCGGAGCCGATCAGCGAGCCCAGCGGCATGATGGCCGCGCAGCCCATGGCCTCAAGCTCCCGGGCGACGATGGGGTCGTCGCTGGTGTAGACCATGACATCGAAGCCGTCGTCGAGCAGCGTCTGTGCCGCTTTAAGGGTTTCGCTGACGTTGGGATAGAGGGTCTCATCGTCGCCCAGCACTTCAAGCTTGACGAGGCTGTGGCCGTCGAGCAGCTCCCGGGCCAGCCGGCAGGTGCGCACGGCCTCCCGGGCGCTGTAGCAGCCGGCGGTATTGGGCAGCAGGGTGTAGCGTTTTGGCGATATGTGATCGAGCAGGTTCGACGCGTCGGCGTTTTGGCCCAGGTTGGTGCGGCGCACGGCAAAGGTGACGATCTCCGCAGCGCTCTGCGTGATGGCGGCACCGGCCTCGGCGAAGTCTTGATACTTGCCCGTGCCGACCAGCAGGCGAGAGCGGAATTCGCGGCCGGCAACGGTCAGCGGCGCGTCATGCAGTGTGGTCATAAGCCTTCCTTTGTGTACGTGCTAGCCGCCGCCGATGGCATGCACAATTTCGACCTTGTCGCCGCTGGCCAGGCGCGTTTCGGCCAGCCGGCTGCGAGGGACGATTTCTTCGTTGATCTCAACGGCAATGCGACGCCCGCCAAGGCCAAGCTGCTCGACCAGATCGGCTGCGCTGGCCCGGGGCTTTACGGTGTAGGGTTCGCCGTTAAGCGCGATGGTATGCTGTGTCATGGCATTATTTTCCTACCGCTTGGGTGAGTATCGCAAGCGCCGGGCGCGAAAAACCGTCAACGCGCCCGGGCCGCCCTGACGGGGTGCTATTGTAGCCGTTTTCCAGACGTGTTTTTTCAGGAGTGTCTTATGCCCGTAAACGATGATCGGCCTGGCTTGGATAGGCCGCCTGCGAGCGGCGCGCTGGGGCCGTGGCACAAAGCGGCGTGGGGCTTGGTGGCATTGCTGGGTGCCACGGCGGTGGGGCTGGGAGCGTATGCCGCCCACGGCATGGCGTCCTGGGCGGAGCAGTCGACCATTGCCACCGTTAACACCGCCGTGCGCTACCAGATGTGGCATACGCTTGCGCTGATGGGGGCGCTGGTCTGGCAGCAGCTGGCCCCGCGCCTGCCCCTTTGCCCGGTGATTGCGCTGTGGCTTGGAGGAACGGCGGCGTTTTCCGGCTCGCTCTACGCCCTGGCGCTGGGCGGGCTCAGCGTTGGGCTGGTGACGCCGCTGGGCGGCCTTTTGCTGATCGCCGGATGGCTGGCGCTGGGCGTAACGGCCTGGCGCTCCGGGCGCTGCCGGCAGGCATAAAAAAGCCCCCTCAGGGCAGGGCCTTGAGGGGGCTTTGGCGATTGATGACGTTTACTGCGCCTTGGCTTTTTCCACTTGGCGCCACTGATGAAGCAGCGGTTCGGTGTAGCCGGAGGGCTGTTCCAGACCCTTGAAGATCAGATCGGACGCGGCCTTGAACGCGGTGGAATCGTCCAGGTGCGAGGTCATCGGCGTGTAATTCGGGTCACCGGCGTTTTGCTCGTCGACGACCTTGGCCATACGCTTGAGCGTTTCCTCGACCTGGGCGTGTTCCACAATGCCGTGATGCAGCCAGTTGGCAATGTGCTGGCTGGAGATGCGCAGCGTGGCGCGGTCTTCCATCAGGCCGACGTTGTGGATGTCGGGCACCTTGGAGACGCCTACGCCGTGTTCCACCCAGCGGACCACGTAGCCGAGAATGCCCTGGCAGTTGTTGTCCAGCTCCTGCTGGATAGCGTCAGCGCTCCAGCTCGGATCGGGCTCGACCGGGATGCTCAGCAGATCGTCAAGCAGGTCGGTCTCTTCCTGGCTTGCCAGCTCGTGCTGTACGGCGTCAACGTCTACCTGATGATAGTGCAGCGCATGTAGCGTTGCCGCCGTTGGCGAGGGCACCCAGGCGGTATTGGCGCCGGCCTTGGGATGGCCGATTTTCTGTTCCAGCATGTCGTGCATCAGATCGGGCATGGCCCACATGCCCTTGCCGATCTGGGCGCGGCCGCGCAGGCCGCAGGCCAGGCCCGTCTGCACGTTGTTTTTCTCATAGGCGTTAAGCCAGGCGGTGGCTTTCATATCGCCCTTGCGCACCATCGGGCCGGCTTCCATGACGCTGTGCATTTCATCGCCGGTGCGGTCGAGAAAGCCGGTGTTGATAAAGACCACCCGAGAGCTTGCGGCGTTGATGCAGGCCTTGAGGTTGGCGCTGGTGCGGCGCTCTTCGTCCATGATGCCCATTTTCAGCGTGTCGCGCGCCAGGCCGAGGAGGTCTTCGACGCGGCCGAACAGCTCGTTGGCAAAAGCGACTTCCTCCGGGCCGTGCATTTTCGGCTTGACAATGTACACCGAGCCGGTGCGCGAGTTGCGCGGCTGGTCGGCGGGTTTTTGCAGGTCGTGCATGGCGATCAGAGACGACATCACCGCGTCAAGAAGGCCCTCGGGCACTTCGTTGCCCTGGTCGTCGAGGATGGCCGGGGTGGTCATCAGGTGGCCGACGTTGCGGATAAACATCAGCGCGCGGCCCTGAAGCGTTACGTCGCTGCCGTCAACGCCCTGCCAGGTGCGATCCCCGCGCAGCTCGCGAATAAAGGACTTGCCGCCTTTTTCGACGGATTCCTGCAGGTCGCTTTTCATCAGGCCAAGCCAGTTGCGGTACACGCCGACCTTGTCTTCGGCATCTACCGCGGCGATGGAGTCTTCGCAGTCCATGATGGTGGACGTGGCGGCCTCCATGACCACGTCTTTGACGCGCGCCGGGTCGGTTTTGCCGATGAAGTTGTCGCCGTCGATCTGGATTTCCACGTGCAGGCCGTGGTTGACCAGCAGAATAGAGCTTGGGTCGGCGGCGTCGCCGTTAAAGCCGACCAGCTTGTCGGCCTCTTTGAGGCCGGTCTCACCGCCGCCGTCCAGCGTGACGACCAGCTTGCCGTCGCGGACGGCGTAGCGGGTGGCGTCGCGGTGAGAGCCGTCGGCCAGCGGTGCCACCTGGTCGAGCACGCCGCGGGCATAGGCGATGACCTTGTCGGCGCGCTTGAAGTTGAACTCGCGGGTGATGTCAGCGCCGTCGTCTTCGGCGATGACGTCGGTGCCGTAGAGCGCGTCGTAGAGGCTGCCCCAGCGGGCGTTGGCGGCGTTGAGCGCGTAGCGGCCGTTGTTGACCGGCACGACCAGCTGCGGGCCGGCCTGGGAGGCAAGCTCGGGGTCCACGTTGGCGGTGGTGGTGGTGACGCTTTCGGGGACATCGGTCAGATAGCCGATGTCGGTAAGAAAGCGGCGGTAGGCCGGCATGTCCGTAATCGGGCCGGGGTTGTCGCGGTGCCAGGCGCTGAGCTTTTCCTGCAGCGCGTCGCGCTTTTCAAGCAGCTGACGGTTTTTCGGCGTCAGGTCGTGAAACAGGGCATCGACGCCTTCCCAGAAAGCGTCCTGGTGAACGCCTGTTCCCGGCAGTGCCTGCTCGTTGATGAAGCGGTCCAGGTCGGCTGACACCTGTAAACGGTGACGCGTGATACGCTCGCTCATGAAAACTCTCCCTTAGCGTGCCCGTGGCCCGCTGTGGTACCCAAGAGTACCGAGGCCTGCCACGGCCATGGTGAATGCAAGTGCTGCCCTATGCCGGCCGGCGTGGCCATGGCGACACGGCCCCGAATACCGGCAAATCCATTTGCGGAAAATAATTCCACAAATGCGCAGGCATGTAAATAGCGCGGCCCGGAAGGGGGCGTGACCCTCGACTAAATGACGATGAACCACCGTATTTGACCGTTGTTTTTGACCGTTTTGACCGCTGTTGCCCGGCCTGTGCGGGCAGCGTTTGGAGAGGAGAGGCGGATGGACGAGTTTAGTGCGCTGCGGGCCGCGTTTGGCGCGACGGCCGGCGAAGGGTTGGCAGCGCTGGGGCAAAAGCGTGCCCTGGCGGATGCCGTGGCACCGTATCTGCAGCGCTATGGGCTAACGCCTTGCCGCCATCAGGCCCGCGAGGTGTATGCCGGCATGGTGCCGGCAGGGCGGTTTGTGCTGTGGTGTCAGGTGTGGGCGCCGCCGGCGCCGCGGGGCACGGTGTTTGTGGTGCACGGCTACTTTGATCACGCGGGGCTTTATCGCCACCTGCTGGCGATGCTGCTGGCCCGGGGCTTTCAGGTGGTGCTGTGGGATCTGCCCGGCCACGGGCTTTCCAGCGGTGAGCACGCAGCGATCGATGATTTTGCCGCGTACGTTGCGTGTTTGCGCACCGTGCAGGCGGCGGTGCAGGCCCAAACGCTAGCCCCCGGCCCTTGGCTTGGTATCGGCCAAAGTACCGGCGCGGCGATACTGGCAACCGATGCGCTAGAGCGCCCGCGCGTCGCGCCCTGGGCGGGGCTTGCGCTGCTGGCCCCGCTGGTGCGCCCCTGGGGCTGGCACCGGGCCAGCGCCCTGCATCGTCTGGTTCACCCGTTTACGCGCACGATAGCCAGACGCTACCGGCCCAACTCCCACGATGCGGCCTTTGTGGCCTTTATTCGCCGGCACGATCCGCTGCAGCACTGGCAGCTTAGCCTTGTGTGGGTGGCGGCGATGCGGCGCTGGATGGCCCGGTTCAAGCGGTATGCGCCCTGCGAGCTTCCAACGCTGATGCTGCAGGGCGAACAGGATCGCACCGTTGACTGGCGCTATAACCTGGCGGCTATGGCGGAGAAGTTTCCCCGGGCGCAGATCTACCGCCATCCCCGGGCGTGCCATCACCTGGTCAACGAAGCCCTGCCGATACGCGAGGCGCTGTTTGCCGAGCTGGGGGGCTTTTTGGAGCAGCGGGCCACACCGCAAGCAACGCTCGCCGGCGAGCGCGGCCGGCGGTAGCGCCGTGGCCCGCTTCGCAGGGCGTCTGCATTGCCTTGGCGACGGCTTTTCAGGCAAGCTTTGGCTTTTCTTTGGCGCGCCCACGGGCGGGCCGCCTAACAAAGCGAGAACCATGGCCAAGGCGGATTTCCCCCACGAACAGCAGGCCGGTGCCATTCGCCGGCGCAACGAGCAGGCGATTTTGCAGGCGGCCGAGGGCGTATTTGCCCGTCACGGCTACCGCGGTGCCAGCCTTCAGGACATTGCCCGGCAGGCCGGTCTGCCCAAGTCCAACGTGCTGTATTACATGGGCAGCAAGCGCACGCTGTACGTGCGCCTGCTTGAGCGCATGATGGCCCGCTGGAACGCGATGCTCGATCGCATCTCTCCCGATGATGACCCGGTGGAGGTGGTTTCGGCCTTTATTCGCGCCAAGATTCGCCTGGCGCGCAGCCACCCGGAAGGCTCGCGGCTGTTTGCCAGCGAGATTCTCGGCGGCGCGCCGTTTTTGCAGGAGTATCTGGCAGGTGATCTGCGCGCGTGGGTCAAAGACCGCGCGGCGGTGTTTCGCCAGTGGACCGAGCGCGGCCTGATGGATCCGGTAGATCCGGTGTGGCTGATCTTTTTGATCTGGTCGTCGACCCAGCACTACGCCGACTTTGAGTCCCAGGTGCTGGGCATTACCGGCCGCCAAACGCTTGACGATGACGACCTGGAGGAGATCACGCAGTTTCTCATTCAGATTGTGATCAAAGGCTGCGGCATCAAACGCCCGGAGTGGCCCGATCGGCCGCGCGCTTAGGTGGTGAGCAGCATCACCACCGACAGCGCGGCGGTGATCCACATGGCCGGTTTGATCTCCACAAAGCGCCCGGTGAGCACCTTGATCAGCACAAAGCTGATAAAGCCAAAGGCAATCCCCAGGGTGATCGAATAGGTCAGCGGCATCAGAATGATTGCCAGAAACGCCGGGAAGGCCTGGTCAAAATGCTCCCAGTCGATCTTGCGGATCGGCGCCATCATGAAAAGCCCCACCATCACCAGCGCGGGGGCTGTGGCAATGGCCGGCACCAGCGAGAGCAGCGGTGAGAGAAACAAAAACGGCAGAAACAGCAGCGCGACCACCAGCGCCACCAGGCCGGTGCGCCCGCCCTGGGCCACGCCGGCGCCGGATTCGATAAACGTCTGTGCCGCGCTGGTACCCAGCGGCGCGGCAATGATCGAGGAGAACGCATCCACGGTCATGGCGCGCTTGAGGTTGTGCGGGTTGCCGTCTGCGTCTTTGAGATCGGCCGATTCGGCCAGCGCCATAAAACACGACATGGCATCGAAGAAGTTGGTGAACAGCATCACAAAGATAAACGGCAGATAGGCGACCTTCAGCGCGCCCATGACGTCGACCTGCATCACCGCGCTGAAGTCCGGCCAGGCGGCAAGGCCGGTCCAGGCGACCATCACCTCCTCGCCCCACAGCCGGCCCATGGGCGCAGCGGCCAGGGTGGTCAGCGCAATGCCCATCACCAGCGCGCCGTTAAAGCGCAGAATCACCAGTACGGCGGTGGCGATCAGCCCCAGGAAAAACGTTGCCAGGTGGGCGTCGATCTCGCCAAGGGTGACCACCGTGGCCTCGCTTGACACGATAAAGCCGGCGTTTTGCAGCCCGATAAAGGTGATAAACAGCCCGATGCCGCAGGTAATCGCATAGCGCAGCGACAGCGGAATCGCCTCGATTACCGCCTTGCGCACGTTGAACAGCGCCAGCACGGCAAAAAGCACCCCGGACCAGAACACGCAGCCCAGTGCCACCTCCCAGCTAAGCCCCGCGCCCAGCACCAGGGTATAGGTAAACAGCGCGTTCATGCCCATACCCGGCGCTACCAGAATCGGATTGCGGGCGTAGAGCGCCATGGCCAGGCTGCCCAGAAAGCTGATGATGACCGTCGCGGAGAGTGCGGCGGTGAAGGGGATGCCGGCGTCGCTGAGCACGGCGGGGTTGACCACAATGATGTACATCCCGGCCAGAAAGGTCGCAATGCCGGCAAGGATTTCCGTTTTGACGGTAGAGCCGCGCCGGGAGACGTTGAAAAAGCGGTCAAGAGACGGCGGGCAGCGCTTCGCCCCGGCGGCGTCGGTACGGTCGCCACGCAAGCGCGGCTCGGAGGAGCGGGGGGGCTCGTTCATGTCTTGGTCTTTCGGTCCGGTCGTGAGTTCAGCCCGGCCACCCGCCCGGCGCCGGCCAAGGGGAGGAAAAACGCCGCAGGAAGTGTTGCAAAAACGCCTTTCCCACAGCGCTAACCGCCCTTCAGCATGCGATCAAGCTGGCGGTAGCCGATAGCTTCAATAAAGTGTGGCTGGACGGGCTTGGGCGCGCCCTCCAGGTCGGCAAGCGTCAGCGCGACGCGCAGCACGCGGTGATAGGCCCGCGCTGACAGCCTGAGTTTTTCCAGCACGCCGGCAAGCCAGGCGCGCTCGTCGTCGTCCAGCGCGCAGGCGGCTTCCAGTGCTTTGCCCGAAAGCCGGCTGTTGAGCGCGCCGCGCTGTTGCTGGCGCTGGCGCGCGGCCAGCACGCGCCGGCGTACGCTGGCAGAATCTTCGCCCTGGGTGTGCGCGGTGAGCTGCTCCGGCGGCAGCGCCGGCACCTCTACCTGCAGGTCGATACGGTCCAATAGCGGGCCGGAAAGCCTTGCCTGATAGCGCTGAATCTGGCTTTGGGTGCACTGGCAGCGGCTGCGCGGATCGCCCAGATGCCCGCAGGGGCAGGGGTTCATGGCGGCCACCAGCTGAAAACTGGCCGGGTAGCGGCGCTCGTGGCTGGCGCGTGCCAGATGAATCTCGCCGGTTTCCAGCGGCTGTCTGAGCACCTCCAGCACGTGGCGGGAGAACTCCGGCAGCTCGTCGAGAAACAGCACGCCGTGGTGGGCCAGCGAGATTTCCCCAGGCTTGGGCTTGGAGCCGCCGCCCACCAGTGCGGCGGCGCTGGCGCTGTGGTGGGGCTGGCGAAAGGGGCGCTGGCCCCAGTGGGTTTCCAGCGCCATACCGCATACCGAGCGCACCGCCGCGACCTCCAGCGCATCGTCGTCGGCAAGCGGCGGCAAAATGCCCGGCAGGCGGCTGGCCAGCATGGTCTTGCCGGTGCCGGGCGGGCCGGCAAAGATCAGGTTGTGGCCGCCGGCGGCGGCGACTTCCAGCGCCCGGCGGGCCTGCTGCTGGCCGCGCACGTCGGCAAGGTCGGCCATGGGAGCGCTGGCCGCAGGCGGCGTGGCCAGCCGATGCGGGGCAATGGGCGTTTGGTCGAGCAGGTGGGCGACGACTTCCCACAGCGAATCCGCCGGCAGCACGGTGAGCTCGCGGCCGGCAAGGGCGGCTTCGTCGGCGCACGCCTGCGGGATAATCAGCCGGTTGCCGGCGGCCTTGGTGGCAAGCGCCAGCGGCAGTACGCCGGGCACCCCGCGCAGCTTGCCGTCCAGCGCCAGCTCGCCGGCGCACTCGATGCCTTCAAGGGCCTCTACCGGCAGCTGGCCGGAGGCGGCAAGAATGCCAAGGGCAATGGGCAGATCAAAGCGCCCGCCTTCCTTGGGCAGATCCGCCGGGGCCAGGTTCAGGGTGATGCGCCGGGTATTGGGAAAATCAAAGCCGGCGTTGACCAGCGCGCTGCGCACCCGTTCGCGGCTTTCCTTTACCGCCGCCTCGGGCAGGCCTACCAGGGTCAGCCCCGGCAGGCCGTTGGCCAGGTGGACTTCTACCTGCACCGGCGGGGCCTCAAGCCCCAGCCCGGCCCGGGTCGTCACAATGGCAAGCGTCATGGCGTTCCCTCGCAGTTGACGTGTGTTTTTTCGACGCGACTACGCTAGCGGATTTCCGCGACGCTGGGTAGCAGACGCCGCCCCGGGATAGCGCCGTTGAAAAAAGCAGCCGGTGACGGCCGGGCGCAAAAACCCCCGGCACGGCGTACCGGGGATGCGCTCGGCGCCTGGCCCTTGCTTAGCCCTGGGCCGTATCGTCCTTGCTGCCGGCCGCCGGGCCGTCGTCGGCCCGAGGAAAAGTGCTGTCGGCGTCGTGGTGCTGTGCGGGAGCGTCGTCCTTGGTGTCGGGGTCGACGGCGGATTCCAGCGCGGCGACCTGGCTTTCCAGCGCCTCTACCCGGGCGCGGGTGCGCTGGAGCACGTCCATGAGGATGTCGAAGTCTTCCCGGGAAACCAGCTCCAGGCGGTCAAACGCGCCGCGCACCGCCTGCTGTACGCCTTTGTGGATGTCTTCCGGCGCCTGGGAGGCGTTTTGTAGACGCTCGCCGATCTGCTGGGCAAGCTGGCTGATGCGGTCTTGTGCGGCCATGGCATTCTCCTTGATGTTGCAAAAAAGCGGGGTCTTCCCCCGCAGGATACCCAACCCATCGCCGATACGCATGCACGAAACAAGCGCCGCCCGGCCGCGGTGCGGTTTTTTCTTCGCGCTCGATGGCAGTGTATGCTTGACGCTACCGTATCGCCGGGGTGACAGGCCTCGCGCTGCGTCGCTCTCGCATCAAGTCAAAAGTTCTTGCATCAAGTCAAAGGAAGCTGTCATGAAACTGATTTCTGCCATTATCAAGCCGTTCAAGCTTGATGACGTGCGTGAATCGCTCTCCGATATCGGCGTGCAGGGCATTACCGTCACCGAGGTCAAGGGTTTTGGCCGCCAGAAAGGCCACACCGAGCTTTATCGCGGTGCCGAGTACGTGGTGGATTTTCTGCCCAAGGTCAAAATCGAAGTAGCGGTAGACGATGTGCTCACCGAGCAGGTGATCGAGGCCATTACCCAGGTGGCCAACACCGGCAAGATCGGCGACGGCAAGATTTTTGTCATGCCGCTGGAGCAGGTCATCCGCATTCGTACCGGCGAGACCGGCAAGGACGCGGTTTAACCCACGCGGCCGTGTTGACCGGCGCCAGGACGCTTGCCATGGTGAGCGAGTCGCCAACGGTTTTGTTTTTCGTCTGTGATACCCAGGGCCACTTGGCAAGGCCCGCTTTCAACAGGAGAAAACCCAACGATGACAACGTATATCGTGGTAGCCGACACCGCGCGTGCGCGCCTTTTTACCCGCGATGCGCTGACGCTCATCGAGCAGGAAGACCTGGTGCACGCCGCCGGGCGTTTGCACGAGGGAGATCTGGTAACCGACAGCCCCGGCGCCTCGGTGCAGGAGTCTGCGTCAAACGCACCGCGCGCCTCGGCGGAAGGAGCCGCGCTGCAGCGCGAAAACGAACTGTTCGCCAAGCAAGTGGCCGAACGCTTGTACACCGCCCGCATCGACAACAGCATGGAAAAGCTGATTGTGGTGGCCCCGCCCAAGTTTTTGGGGCTGCTGCGCGAAAAGATCGACGGCGCGACGCAAAAGCTGATCATCCACACCCTGACCAAAAACCTGACCAAGTCCACCCTGGCAGAGATTCAGGACGCCGTAAGCGAGCTGCGCTGACGGCCTGACAGCGGCAGCGCCTGGCGGCCGTAGCCCCGGCGCCGCGCAAGGCCCGCAGTGCCGGGGCTTTCCGGCGAAACGCCAAGGGCTTGAGCCTGCGCCGGCCTGCCGCACCTCGGCGGCGGCGCGAAACGTTGCGGGCAGTGGTAAAGTAGGCGGCCAGAAAAGCCGGGCCGGCCCGCGGGCCGGCCGTGTACTGCCATTGTCAAAGGAGCCGTCATGAGCAAGTTCGCCAAGGCCGAAGTGCTAAGCGTTCACCACTGGAACGACACGCTGTTCAGCTTTCGCACGACCCGAGAACCCAGCCTGCGTTTCAAGTCCGGCCAGTTTGTGATGATCGGGCTGGAAGTCGACGGCAAGCCGCTGGTGCGGGCCTACTCCATCGCCAGCCCGCACTACGAAGAGCACCTGGAGTTTTTCAGCATCAAGGTGCAAGACGGCCCGCTGACTTCGCGCCTGCAGCACCTGGAGGTGGGAGATGAAATCCTCGTCGGGCGCAAGCCCACCGGCACCCTGGTCACCGATGACCTGCTGCCCGGGCGCAACCTGTATTTGCTGTCCACCGGCACCGGCATGGCCCCGTATTTGAGCCTGATCCAGGACCCGGACGTCTATGAACTGTACGACAAGGTCATTCTGGTCCACGGCGTGCGCTACGTTTCCGAGCTGGCCTACGCCGACTTCATCACCCAAGAGCTGCCCGAGCACGAATACCTGGGCGAGGAAATCCGCGAAAAGCTGGTCTACTACCCCACCGTGACCCGGGAAGACTTCCACACCCAGGGGCGGCTGACCGACCACATCCGAAGCGGCAAGCTGACCGAGGACAAGGGCCTGCCGCCCATTGATCCGGCCCACGACCGCGCCATGATCTGCGGCAGCCCGGCGATGCTCGACGATACCAGCGCGCTGCTCGACGAGCTGGGTTTCAAGATCTCGCCGCGCATGGGTGAGCCGGGCGACTACGTTATCGAGCGTGCCTTCGTGGAAAAGTAAGCGTCACACAAAAGCGCCCGGCCCGCAGAAGCGGCGCCGGGCGCCTGTGCGCAGCCGGTGGATCAGGTGTTTTGCCGGGCCGGAATGCCGCGATGGTATTGCGGGCTCAGCTCGTGCAGCGCGTCGATGAAGGCGCCGACGTGATCCGGGTCGGTGAACTGGCTGACGCCGTGGCCCAGGTTGAACACGTGGCCCGGGCCCTCGCCGTAGCTTTCCAGAATGCGCGCGACCTCGGCGCGAATGGCGCTGGGGCGGGCGAACAGCACGTTGGGATCAAGATTGCCCTGCAGCGCCACCCGGTGGCCTACCCGAGCGCGCGCGTCGGACATCTCGGTGGACCAGTCAAGGCCCACGCCGTCGGCGCCGACGGCTGCGATATGCTCAAGCCACTGGCCGCCGTTTTTGGTAAACACGATCACCGGCACTTTTCGACCGTCGTGTTCGCGGATCAGCCCCGAGATGATCTGCTCCATGTAGCGCAGCGAAAACTCCAGATAGGCCGGCGTGGACAGCGCCCCGCCCCAGGTGTCGAAAATCTGCACCGCCTGGGCGCCGGCGCGGATCTGGGCGTTGAGGTAGTCGGTAACCGCGTGGGCGAGCTTGTCGAGCAGCTGGTGCATGGCGTCCGGCGTGTCATAAAGCATTGACTTGACGTGGCGGAAGTCTTTGCTCGAGCCGCCTTCCACCATGTAGGTGGCCAGCGTCCAGGGGCTGCCGGAAAAGCCGATCAGCGGCACCCGGCCGTTGAGCTCGCCGCGAATGGTGGACACCGCGCGCATTACGTAGTCCAGGTCGCGCTCGGCGTCGGGCACCTTCAGCGCCTCGACTTCTTCAGGGGTGCGCACGGTTTTTTTGAACTTGGGCCCCTCGCCGGTGACGAAGTAAAGCCCCAGATCCATGGCGTCGGGGATGGTGAGAATGTCCGAAAACAGGATGGCCGCGTCCAGCGGGTAGCGCTCCAGCGGCTGCAGCGTAACCTCGCAGGCCAGATCCCGATTGCGGCACAGATCCATAAAGCTGCCCGCCACGGCGCGCTTTTCGCGATACTCGGGCAGGTAGCGGCCGGCCTGGCGCATCATCCATACCGGGGTGCGGTCCACCGGCTGGCGCGCAAGCGCCCGCAAAAAGCGGTCGTTGTGTAGCGGTGAAGCGGATGCCACAGATGCTGAAGTCATAGAATACAAGCTCTTGAAAAATAGCCTGCCTGATAGGCATGCCAAGGGTGTAAAATGGATTGTATGGCATGGAAGGTGTTTTGCTAAACTTGTCTGTCACCATCCGGCGCCCGTAGGGTCATGCGCCCGGCAGATGCCGCCCTGATTATACCTGTCCTGCGCCGGCGGTGCTGCCGCGGCGAGCGGCGGTGAAAACGCTGTTAAAACCCGGAAAGCGCACCTGCGCACCGTATCCGCAACGCTGGATCCGCAAGGGTGTCCGATTATCGAGGTAACCTGTGACAATTCGCTTCATTGCCGCATCCCGGCTGCCCACCCCCTGGGCAACATTTACCCTGCACGGCTTCGAGGATGAAGCCACCGGCAAAGACCACGTGGCCCTGACGCTGGGCGATGTCAGCGGCGAGGCGCCGGTACTTGGCCGGGTGCATTCCGAGTGCCTGACCGGCGATGCGCTGTTTTCCATGCGCTGCGACTGCGGCTACCAGCTGCAGGAGGCGCTTAAGCGCATCGCCGGCGAGGGCCGCGGGGTGCTTTTATACCTGCGCCAGGAAGGCCGCGGCATCGGCCTTTTGAACAAGATTCGCGCCTACCACCTGCAGGATAACGGTGCCGACACCGTTGAGGCCAACGAGCGCCTGGGCTTTGGTGCCGACATGCGCCGCTATGATCTCTGCGTGCCGATGCTCGATCACCTGGGCGTCCAGGCTCTCAGGCTGATGACCAACAACCCGCGCAAGGTCGATGCGCTGACCCGGGACGGCGTTAACGTCACCCAGCGCGTGCCGCTGACGACCGGGATCAACCCGCACAACGAAGGCTACTTGGCCACCAAGGCCGGAAAGCTCGGCCACATGATGGCGCTGGGGGATTTTACGCCCGTCAACCGGGTAGACGTAGAGCGCAAAAGCTGAGCGATGCATGACGGGGCGGCTTACTTGTTGCCCCGGGCCTTTTGAATCTGCTCGTAGGCGTTGCCGATTTCCGCTGTGCGCTCCTTGGCCACTTCGCGCATGCTCTCGGGCAGGCCCTTGGCGGCGAGCTTGTCGGGGTGGTTGTCGCTCATCAGCTTGCGATAGGCTTTTTTCACCTCCGCGTCGCTTGCGTTTTCTGAAACGCCTAATACCTGATAGGAATCTTCAAGCGATGGCCCCTCGTTGGCCGCTGTGTGGGCGCCGCCGCGCAGCATGGCCTCGACCTGTGCGATTTCCGCTTCGCTGCAGCCAAGTCCGCGCACCACGCGCATGATCATGTCGCGTTCGGCCGGATGCAGCTCGCCGTCGGCGGCCACGGCGGTAAGCTGCACCTGCAAAAACAGCTGGCGCAGCGCCGGCTGGCTGCTGGCCATCTGGCGCACTCGGGCAAGCTCGGCGTCCAGGTCAAAGTCCGCGCTTTTGCCGCGGTTGAAGTCGGTGCGCGCCCGGGCTCGCTGCGCTTCGTTCAGGCGCAGCTTGTCCCATAGCTGGCGCGAGGCTTCCAGCTCGTTTTCGGAGACCCGCCCGTCGGCTTTGCACAGACAGCCCATCACCGCAAAGATGGATGACAAAAACTGCTGCTGGGTACCCAGCAGCTTTTCGACCATTTTCCGGCGCAGGCGCCTGGCCAGCCAGTAGCCTGCCCCGCCGCCGATCAGCAGGCCGATAAAGCCGCCGAACTGGTAGCCGATGAAGGCGCCGATTAGCGTAAGAATCAACATGGCGTCTCTCTTGCAAGTAAGCAGTGAATAAAAAAGCAGCGCTGAGTACGTTCGGTGAGCGCGGCGAGTACGCCATGCGCTTACGCCCGGGCGGCCAGGCGCCGGCGCACGGCACGTTCGATGCCCGGGGCATCCAGTCCGCAGTCGGCCAAAAGCTCGGCCGGGGTGCCGTGTTCAACAAAGGCGTTGGGCAGGCCCAGGTGCAGCACCTCGGCGGCTACGTGCTCGGCGGCAAGAAGCTCGCTGACCGCACTGCCGGCCCCGCCGGCTACCACGTTTTCTTCTACGGTGACCAGCAGATCGTGCTCGGCGGCGGCGTCAAGCACCGCGTCGCGGTCCAGCGGGCAGACCGAGCGCATGTTGAGGTGCGTGGCGTCCAGTGCCCCGGCTACCTGGGCGACCGGGCCGTTCATGCTGCCAAAGGCCAGCAGGGCAACGCGCGGCTCGGCGCTGCCACCGGCCGTACGACGCAGCTCGGCCCGGCCGATCTCCAGCGGTTCCAGATTGTCGGCGACGGCTACGCCGGGGCCGGTGCCGCGGGGGTAGCGTACCGCCGCCGGCCCCGGGTGGTGATAGGCCGCACTCAGCATGGCGCGGCATTCGGCCTCGTCGGCCGGGGCCAGAATCACCATGCCCGGCACGCAGCGCAAATACGAAAGATCCATGCTGCCGTGGTGGGTAGGGCCGTCTTCGCCAACGAGCCCGGCGCGGTCGATGGCGAAGGTCACGTCCAGCGCCTGCACCGCTACGTCGTGAATCAGCTGGTCGTAGCCGCGCTGTAGAAATGTCGAGTAGATCGCCACCACGGGCTTGGCCGCCTCGCAGGCCATGCCGGCGGCCAGCGTTACCGCGTGCTGCTCGGCGATCGCCACGTCGAAGTAGCGCTCGGGGTATTCCTGGGAAAAGCGCACCAGGTCGGAGCCTTCGCGCATGGCCGGGGTAATGCCGATCAAACGCGGATCGGCGGCGGCCATGTCGCACAGCCACTCGCCGAACACCGCGCAGTACTTGCGCTTGGCCGGTGCCGGCGGGGCGGGCCTGGCGGGCGCTTTGCCGGCATCGCCGGGCTTTTCCAGCTTGGTAATGGCGTGATAGCCGATGGGGTCGGCCTCGGCGGGCAGAAAGCCCTTGCCCTTGCAGGTCTTGATGTGGAGAAACTGCGGCCCTTCGGCCCGGGAGAGGGCGTCGACGGTGCGGGTCAGCGCTGCCAGATCGTGGCCGTCTACGGGGCCTGTGTAGCTAAAGCCCATTTCTTCAAACAGCGTGGCGGGGCTGACCATGCCTTTCATGTGCTCTTCGGTGCGCTTGGCGATTTGCAGCGCGCCGGGCAGATGCGACAGCACCTTTTTGCTTTCTTCGCGCATTTTCAAATACGGCGGGCTGGAAAATATCCGTGCCAGATAGGTGGCCATGCCGCCGACGTTTTCTGAAATCGACATTTCGTTGTCGTTGAGAATCACCAGCATGTTGGCGTTGACGTGGCCGGCGTGGGCCAGCGCTTCAAACGCCATGCCGGCGGTGAGCGCGCCGTCGCCGATGATGGCGCAGACCTTGCGCGCTTCGCCCTTGGCGCGCGCCGCCAGGGCCATGCCCAGCGCGGCGGAAATCGAGGTGCTGGAATGGCCCACGCCGAAGGTGTCGTACTCGGACTCGGCCCGGCGGGGAAACGCCGCCAGTCCGCCGTAGCGGCGGATGCTGAGCATGGCCTCGCGCCGGCCGGTGAGCACCTTGTGCGGGTAGGCCTGATGGCCCACGTCCCACACCAGCCGATCGTGGGGCGTGTGATAGACGTGATGCAGCGCCACGCTGAGCTCAACCACGCCAAGCCCTGCACCGAAGTGGCCGCCGGAAACGCCGACGCTGTAGAGCAGGTAGGCGCGCAGCTCGTCGGCCAGCCGTGTCAGCTGATCCGGCGACATCGCGCGCAGCGCCGCGGGATGGTCAAAGGTATCGAGCAGCGGCGTGGCCGGGCGCTCGCGGGGGATCTCGTCGAACAGCTTCATGGGCATAACTTTGTGGGCGACCGTTTCGTGAACGACCGTTTTGTGAACGACAGCGTTGTGAACGATAGCTTCGTAAACGACAGCTTCGTAAACGACAGCTCTGTAAATAATCGCTTCATGGACATGGCCTAATGGTCGCGCTCGATGATGTAGTGGGCAAGGTCGGCAAGCGGGGCGGCCGGCTCGCCCAGCGGTGCCAGGGCGGCGATGGCGTCGTCGATCAGCGCGCGGGCCTTGCCTCGGGCGGCGTCCAGCCCCAGCAGGCCGGGGTAGGTGGGCTTGTGCCGAACGGCATCGGCGCCGGTGATCTTGCCCAGAGTGGTGCTGTCGCCGATGACGTCAAGCACGTCGTCGTGCACCTGAAACGCAAGGCCGATGGCCCGGGCGTAGCGCTCAAGCGCCTCAAGGCGCGGGTCGTTTTCGTCCACGGCGGCAAGCCCGCCCAGGCGCACCGAGGCTTCGATCAGCGCGCCGGTTTTGTGCGCGTGCATGGTGGCAAGCGCGGCGGCGTCGGCGGGCTGGCCCACGGCGGCCATGTCCAGCGCTTGGCCGGCAACCATGCCGTTACGCCCGGAGGCGCCGGCCAGAGCGCGGATCATAGCGCCCAGACGCGGATGATCATCGGCGGCGATGAGCTCAAAGGCCAGCGCCTGCAGGGCATCGCCGGCAAGAATCGCGGTGGCCTCGTCAAAGGCTCGGTGCACCGTGGGCTGGCCCCGGCGCATAGCGTCATCGTCCATGGCCGGCAGGTCGTCATGAATCAGCGAGTAGGCATGGATCAGCTCTACCGCTGCCGCCGGGGCGTCAAGGGCGGCGTCGTCAGCGCCCAGCGCCCGGCCGGCGAGATACACCAGAAGCGGCCGCAGGCGCTTGCCGCCTCCCAGCAGGCCGTGGCGCATGGCCGCTTCAAGCCGGGGCGAGGCGGCCGGGCGGGCATCGAACAGCGCGGCGAGCGTAGCTTCCACGCGGGCAATGCTGGCTTGGCGGCGCGCGTCAAGCGTTGCGGCGTGAACGGCTACCATGGCGGGGTCTCCTCACTCGATGGGTCGTTATCCGCGTCGGCGCTGCTTTGCGACGGCGAAAACGGCGTGACGGCAAGCCCGCCGGCGCCGTCTTCGCCCAGGGCGCGCACCTTGAGCTGGGCATCGTCCAGGCGTTGCTGCGCCTGGCGGGCCAGGCCCACGCCCTGTTCAAACGCGGCGAGAGCGTCTTCAAGCGACAGCGTGCCGGACTCCAGCCGCTCGACCAGCGTTTCCAGCTGCTCCACCGTGGTGGCGAAGTCCGGCGCCGGCGTGGATGTATCACTCATGGGTAAAAGCCTGCTGCGTCAACATGGAACAAAACATAAAACCGACGGACAAGGCAGAAGTATACACCGACCACCCGGGGGCGCGTCTGCCCGGCCGGGCGAATATGCGCCGGCTTCATGGCCGGAAGGCGCACTTTTCATCTGCCCCGGCCCGCCCGAGCGGTGCGCTGTGCTACGATAGACGCCTTTCTCCATGCACTTTCCCGTGCTTGTTCACCGATTGATACGCGGCGCGCGCCGTTTATAGAGGTTGATTCCGCCATGGCTAAAACGTCCCTGGACAAGAGCAAGATCAAGATCCTGCTGCTCGAGGGGGTTCACCAGAGCGCAGTGGATACGTTCCATAATGCCGGTTATACCAACATTGAGCACCTGCCGACATCGCTTGACGAAGCCGCGCTGATTGAAAAAATTCGCGACGTGCATTTTGTCGGGCTGCGCTCGCGCACTCAGCTCAACGAGCGCGTGTTTGCCGCCGCGGAAAAACTCGTCGGCGTGGGCTGTTTTTGTATCGGCACCAACCAGGTCGATCTTGATGCGGCGCTCAAGCGCGGGATTGCGGTGTTCAACGCGCCGTATTCCAACACCCGCTCGGTGGCCGAGCTGGTGCTGGCCGAGGCCATCATGCTGCTGCGCGGCATTCCGCTGAAAACCGCACGGGCCCACGAAGGCGGCTGGTTAAAGTCGGCGAAAAACGCCCACGAAGCGCGCGGCAAGACCCTGGGCATTGTCGGCTACGGCAATATCGGCGCGCAGCTTTCCGTGCTGGCCGAGTCGACGGGCTTTAAGGTGCTGTATTACGACGTCGTCGCCAAGCTGGGCATGGGCAACGCCACCCAGGTGGCAAGCCTGGATGAGCTGCTGCGCCGTGCCGATGTCGTCAGCCTGCACGTGCCGGATGTGCCCTCTACCCGCTGGATGATCGGCGAGCGTGAAATCGCCACGCTCAAGCCCGGGGCGATTTTCATCAACGCCTCGCGCGGCAGCGTGGTTGAGATCGAGCCGCTGGCCGAGGCGCTCAAGGCAGGCAGGCTGCACGGTGCAGCGGTGGATGTGTTTCCGGTAGAGCCCAAAAGCAACGATGAGGAATTTCACAGCCCGCTGCGCGGTTTGGAAAACGTCATTCTTACCCCGCACATCGGTGGCTCCACCCTGGAAGCCCAGGAAAACATCGGCGTGGAAGTGGCCGAAAAGCTGGTCACCTACTCCGACAACGGCACCACCGTCACCTCGGTGAACTTTCCGGAAGTGGCGCTGCCGGCCCACCCGGAGCGCCATCGCCTGCTGCACATCCACCACAACGTGCCGGGTGTCATGTCGGAGATCAACCGCGTGATGTCGGAAAACGGCATCAACATTGCCGGCCAGTACCTGCAGACCAACGAAACCGTGGGCTATGTGGTCATGGATGTGAACAAGGCCTACAGCCAGGCCGCCCTGGAAGCTTTGCGCAAGGTAGAAAACACCCTGAAAGTGCGCGTGCTCTACGCGCCGTAAGGCGCACTCGGTGCCTTGAAGAGCGCCAACCGGCGGCCGGCGTTGGCTGGTCGCCGTGGCGACGCTGGGGTAAAATGCGCGGTTTTGACGCTATGTTCGTTGAGCCATTTTACTGACCCGGGCCGCCCTTTACGCGGGCGAACCCCAGGAGCCTCCATGACCGCCTCTATTTCCCCCGTCTCTGCCTCCAGCGCAGCGCCGACCGTCGTCGCTGCGCTGTACAAGTTTGTCACCCTTGACGATTTCGAAGCCCTGCGCGAGCCGCTGCGCCAGGCGATGCTGGACAACGGCGTGAAAGGCACGCTGCTGCTGGCGCGCGAAGGCATCAACGGCACCGTGGCCGGCAGCCGTGAAGGCATTGACGCGCTGCTTGCCTGGCTTGCCGCCGATTCGCGTCTGGCCGATATCGACCACAAGGAGTCGCACTGCGACGCGCCGCCGTTTTATCGCACCAAGGTCAAGCTCAAGCGCGAGATCGTGACCATGGGCGTTGACGGCATCGACCCCAACGATACCGTGGGCACCTACGTCGAGCCCGAAGACTGGAACGACGTTATCCGCGATCCGGAAGTGCTGGTGATCGATACCCGTAACGACTACGAGGTTGAAATCGGCAGCTTCAAGGGCGCGATGGACCCCCAGACCGCCACGTTCCGCGAGTTCCCCGACTACGTGCGCCGCCACTACGACCCGGCGAAACACAAAAAAGTCGCGATGTTTTGCACCGGCGGCATTCGCTGCGAAAAAGCTTCAAGCTTTATGCTCAAGGAAGGCTTTGACGAGGTGTTTCACCTCAAGGGCGGGGTGCTCAACTACCTGGAAAAAGTGCCCGAAAACGATTCGCTGTGGCAGGGCGAATGCTTTGTCTTTGACAACCGCGTCACCGTGCGCCATGACCTCTCCGAAGGCGAGTTTGAGCAGTGCCACGCCTGCCGCCGGCCGATCTCCGCTGAGGACATGCGCGATCCCGCCTATGAGCCCGGCGTTAGCTGCCCGCACTGCATAGATGCACTGCCCGAGAAAACCCGCGCCAGCGCCCGGGAGCGCCAGCGCCAGATTGCGCTGGCCCGTGCCCGGGGTGAGCCCCATCCCATAGGTCGCCATCCGCGGGATTTCCGTGCCGGCAAGCGTGACGTGCCGGCAGACGCGGACCGCTGAGTGGCGCCTGCTGACGCCGCCCGCTGCTGCAACTTTTGTGGAAATTATTTCCATAATGGCGACAGCGGCGGCCGATGTACGCTACCCTGACCGCCTTTGCGCATGGCGTTTGGCCATCGCGTTTGCCCAACCAGGATTGAGGAGGAACTCGGGTGACTGAGGTAAAGCGCCGAACCGCTGGCCGGCCGGCCGGCACAGCCAAAACCAGCGGCGGCCATAGCCAGTCGCTGGTGCGTGGTCTCAAGCTGATGGAGCAGATTTCGGCCAGCCCCCAGGGGCTTTCGCTGTCAGAGCTTGCCGATATGGCGGGGCTGGCGCCGTCCACCGCTCACCGCCTGCTACAGGCGCTGCAAAGCCAGGGCTTTGTCACCCAGGAAAACGAGCAGGGCCTGTGGCGCATCGATGTCAAGGCGTTTCGCATTGGCAACAGCTTTCTGGAAGCGCGCGATGTGATTGCCACCGGCCGCCCCTACCTGCGCCAGCTGACCCGCATCACCGGGGAAACCGCCAACCTCGGTATTCGCGATGGCGCCACCGCGGTGTTTCTCGCCCAGCAGGAATCCCCGCAGATGATGCGCATGATTACCCGGCTGGGCTCACGGGCACCGCTTCATGCCTCGGGTGTGGGCAAGGCACTGCTCGCCTGGATACCCGACGACGAGCGCGCCCGGCTGCTGGCCGGGCGCGAGCTCACTCGGGTAACGCACAACACGCTGTACACCGCCCCGGCGCTGAAAGAAGAAATGGCCCGCATTCGCGCCCAGGGCTTTGCCTGTGATCGCGAAGAGCATGCCATCGGCCTGCACTGCGTTGCCGCCTGCGTGTACGACGAGCGCGCCACGCCCTTGGCGGCCATTTCGGTATCCGGCCCGATGGCGCGCATTCCCGAAGCGCGGCTGATCGAGCTTGGCGCTCTGGTGCAGGACACCGCCGCTGAGATTACCGCTCAGCTGGGCGGGCGGGTGCCCAATCCAGACGTTGCGCGCGTCTGAAGGATGGCGCATCGCTTGATTCTCCCGGGCACAGCAAAGATCATCAGCACAAGCTGTAAAGCCTGTTTGCTTTTATCTGACCCAAGGAGACAACGGTGTGACGCCATTACGACTGCTACCCAAGCTCGGGGGCTGGCTCGGCCTATGGCTGCTGGCCGTGCTGATGCTTGCCGCCCCGGCGCTGGCCCAGCAAACCCCCGACAGCGCGGCCGGTGCCAAAAACGGCGAGACAACCTACACCGCGCTTGCCAACCTGCTGGAAAACGACACATCCCGCCGCCAGCTCATTGAGCTTCTGCGCGATCAGGCCGGCGAGCTGCCCCAGAGCGCGCTGGCGCGTGAGCTGCCTGACAGCCTGCCGGCCGAGGCCGCCGCGGGCAGCGATATTGCCGCCGAAGAGGTCTCTCTGCCGCGCCAGGTAGCGGAGATCACCAGCCGTATTGTCGGCGACGTGGGCCGCCACTTTCAGCAGCTGGTTGAAATTGGCGGCGCTCTTTTCAGCGGCCAAAGCGCCGGGCGCTTTGATACCGCCGCCTTTATCCGCGCTGCGATCAACCTGGGGCTGGTGATCGCCGCCACCTTTTTGCTGTTCACGGCCTGCCGCCGGCTGGCCAAGCCGCTGTTTCGTCGCATCAGCGCCTGGTCCCGCCGGGGGGATTACACCCCGGTGATGCGCCTGGTCGTCTGCGTGGCGGTGGCTGCGCTGGTGGATGCGCTGCTTGTCGCGCTGGCCTATGTCGGGAGCAACCTGATTGCGACCTTTGCGGTAGGCGAGACGGGGGATCTGTCGACCCGGGCTTCGCTTTTTTTAAACGCTTTTCTGGTCATCGAGCTGATCAAGGCGGCGGTGCGCATGCTGTTTTCCTCGCGCTATGAGGGGCTTCGCCTGCTGCCTATTTCGGCCGCCGAGGCGTCCTACTGGAACCGCTGGATTGCCCGGCTGGTGGGCATGGTCGGCTACGGGCTGATGGTGGCCGTGCCGCTGGTCAACTATTATCTGGCCGCCTCGCTGGGCAGTGCGCTGGGCACGCTGATTACCGTTGTGGCGTTTATCTATGCGGTTGTGGTGGTGCTGAAAAACCGCCTGCGCCTGCGTAAAAGCATCAGCGCGACCGCTGCCCGGTCTACTCTGGCGCCAACCCGCCTTTCCTTGCAGCTGCTGGCACGTACCTGGCACTTGCTGGCGCTGCTGTATTTTACCGGGGTGTTCGTCATTACGCTGTTGAGCCCGGTGGAAGCGCTGCCGTTTGTGCTGTTTGCCACGCTGCAAACCCTGGCGGCGGTGGTGGCAGGGCTGCTGGTGTCGTCGTTTCTCACCCAGACCATCGGCCGGCGCATTCGCCTGTCCGCGGAGGTCAATCGCAAGCTGCCCATGCTGGAAAAGCGCTTGAACAGCTACGTGCCCATGGCGCTATTGGTGCTGCGCGGGCTGACCCTGATCGGGGTGGTCATGACGATACTCGACGGCTGGTATCTGTTTGATATCGCCGCCTGGTACGCTTCCAAGCAAGGGGTAGTGCTGATCAGCAAGCTGATTCACGTAGCAATTATCCTCACTGTGGCGCTGGCGATATGGCTGGGCCTTGCCAGCCTGATCGAGCACAAGCTCAATCCTGACACCGGCAAGGGCCAGCCCACGGCTCGGGCCAGAACGCTTTTGAGCCTGTTTCGCAATGCGCTGATCATCACCATGATCACCATGACGGGGATGATTGTCCTGGCCGAAATCGGCATCAATATCGGCCCGCTGATTGCCGGTGCCGGGGTATTGGGGCTGGCGATCGGCTTTGGCGCGCAAAAGCTTGTGCAGGATGTGATCACCGGCGTGTTCATTCAGATTGAAAACGCCATGAACACCGGCGACGTTGTGTCTGCCGGCGGCGTCACCGGCACGGCAGAGCGCTTCAGCATCCGTTCGGTAGGGATTCGTGATCTGTCCGGCACCTATCACATCGTGCCGTTTTCAAGCGTGGATACCGTGGCCAACTACATGCGCGATTTTGCCTATCACGTCGGCGAATACCGCATTTCCTATCACGACAGCATTGACCATGCGGTAGAGACGCTGCAGCGGGCCTTCAACGACCTTCAGACAAGCGATGAGTACGGTCCTAAGCTGCTTGAAGAGCTGACCGTGGCCGGGGTGACCTCGCTTGACGACAGCTCGGTCAACATCCGCGTGATGATCATGACCACGCCGGGCGATCAGTGGGCGGTGGGCCGCGCTTACAACCGTCTGGTCAAGCTGCGCTTTGATGAGGCCGGCATTGAGATGCCGCGCCCGCATACCACGCTGTCCTTTGCGCAGCGCAAGGACGGCAGCGCTGCGCCGGCCAATATCCGCGTGCTTGACTCCAGCGTGGTAGAGCGCACCGGGCCCCGGCGTCGTGACGACCCCAGCCAAAGCATTCAGTCGGGCAAGGGAGCCGATTATCTGCGGCCGTCGGAAGACGAGGTGGACGACACCTGAAGGCGTCGCAGAAGTTGCCACTGAAAACGCCAAGGGGCCGCTAAAAGCGGCCCCTTGGCGTTGACGACAGCAGCACAACAAAGGCCTAGTCGATAATGCCCTGCTCGCGGGCCATGGCGTAGGCGGCCTTGGGGCCGTTCCACAGCGTCGGCAGCAAAATCACCGATACCGGTACCGCTGCCAGCACGATAAACTGCTGCAGCGCACCGACCTGGCCGGCGCCCATTTCCAGCAGAATGCCCGCCATCAGCGCCATGGCAATACCCCAGAAAGCGCGCACTTTCGGGCTCGGCTCGTCGTGGCCGGCACCGACTACGGCAATCGAGTAGCTCATGGAATCCCCGGTGGTGGCAACGAAGATGGTGGTCAACACCAGAATCGCCAGCGCCATCCAGGTACCGCCGGGCAGCGCCTGGGCCACGGTCAGCGTGGCGACGTCAAACTGGAAGTTGTTCAGCGCCTCGGTCAGATCAATCACCCCTTCCAGCTGATAGTAGATGCCTGAGCCGCCCAGCAGCGTAAACCACACGGTAGTGGCAATCGGTGCGATAACGGCGACGGCGATGATCATCTCGCGGATGCTGCGACCGCGGGAAATGCGCGCAACGAAGATCGCCATCAGCGGCGCATAGCCGATAAACCAGGCAAAGAAGAATACCGTCCACCACTGCATCCACCAGTCCGGCGCGGTATCGGCCGTGGTGGTGGCCATGGCAAAGAAGTTGGTGGCGTAGGCGCCCACGCCGGACAGATAGGTATTGATGAAGTAAAGCGTCGGACCAAAGAGGATAATCACCGCGCCGATCGCCAGCGCCAGAAAGACGTTGAAGCGGCTGAGGATCTGGATGCCGCGGTGGATACCGGTCATGGCCGAAATCACATAGATCGAGCCCAGGGCAATCAGCACGGCGACCTGGGTGACGTAGCTGTTGGGCGCGCCGAACAGCTCATGCAGGCCAAAGCTGACCTGGGTCGACAGAAAGCCGATGGGGCCTACGGTGCCGGCCACCATGGAGATCACGCACAGGGCATCGATCACCCCGCCCAGCGGCCCGCTTAAAAGGCGCTTGCCCAGCACCGGATACAAAAGCGTACGCGGCTGCAGCGGCTGGCCTTTTACGTAGTGCGAGTGTGCCAGCACAATCGAGGCCAGCGTGCCCAGTACCGCCCAGGCCAGAAAGCCCCAGTGGGTGAACGCCTGGGCCAGCGCGCCGGAAACGGCTTGCGGGGTGCCCGGCTCGGTATCGAACGCCGGCGGGGTGACCACAAAGTGATAGACCGGCTCGCCTGCGGCAAAAAACACCCCGCCGCCGGCCAGCAGCGTGCAAAGGATGATGGAAAGCCACTTGAACGTGCTCATTTCCGGCTCGTTGAGGTTGCCGATCTTGGCTTTCGCCGCCGGCGTTACCGCAAGGCCGATGGCGATGAAAAACGTTGCCAGCAGCAAAAACTGGAAATACGAGCCCAGCGTATGGGCGGTCCAGGCAAAACCTGTGCTGACGCCGTTGGCGACCATGTCAAGATCGTAAAACGAAAGCAGCACGAAAGCGACGATAAAGCCGACGCTGAGTATCAGCACGACCGGATCACCAAGGGCGCGCAGACCCTTGTCGTTGGACGCCCTGTCGGGCGTGCTAGGGGATGAGTTAGGCATGCAGATTACACCGTTTAGGTTGAAGGAGAGGTTGCGTTGAAAATCGCGGATGAAGGATGGAGCTGCTTGCCAATCGGTACAGAAAAGCGAGCGTGTGGAAAATAGTGAAAAAAAAACGCCATTCATCGAATGGCGTAATTATGCATATAGCGTAACACGGCTTGACCGGCAGGTCGACCGGCGCTGCACCGCCTTAACCGGGAAGCGCGTCGCGCGGCTCGCTCATCAGCCCTTTGACCACGGCGTAGCAGCACGCCAGCAGCACCAGAGAAAAGGGCAGCCCGGTGGAAATCACCATGGCCTGCAGCGCCGTGAGGCCGCCGCCCAGCAGCAGGGCAATGGCGATGGCGCCTTCAATCACCACCCAGAATACCCGCTGTACCCGAGGGGCGTCGATCTTGCCGCCGGCCGTAATGGCGTCGATGACCAGCGAGCCCGAATCCGAGGTGGTGGTAAAGAACACGATCACCAGCACAATGCCCAGAAACGAAGTGATCGAGGCCAGCGGTAGCTGGCTGAACATCACAAACAGCTGCAGCTCCACGGCGGCCTCGGCCAGGGCGTCAAACTGCTGGGTGATCAGCTGATCCAGCGCGGTATTGCCAAAGGCCGTCATCCAGATAGCGGAAATCACCGAGGGCACCAGCAGCACCGCGATGAGGAACTCGCGCACGCTGCGCCCGCGGCTGATGCGCGCCACGAACATGCCCACCAGCGGGGCCACGCTGATCCACCAGGCCCAGTAAAAGGCCGTCCATCCCTGGCTGTAGTTGGCGTCCGCCCGGCTGAACGGGTTGGACAGCGCCGGCAGATGGCGCACATACGCGCCGAGGTTGTCGAAAAATCCGCCGATGATGCCAACGGTCGGCCCGACGGCAATGACGAACAGCAAAAGCAAAAAGGCCAGCACCATGTTGAGCTGAGACAATCGCTGCACGCCCTTGTCGACCCCGGCCAGCACCGAAATCAGCGCGACCAGGGTGATACCCGAAATCAGCAGCACCATGGTGAGGTTGCTGTCCGGGATGCCGAACAGATAGCCAAGCCCGGCGGTGGCTTGCGAAGCGCCGATACCCAGCGAAGTCGCCAGCCCGAACAGGGTGGCAAACACCGCCAGAATGTCCACGATGTGGCCCGGCCAGCCCCACACGCGCTCGCCCAGCATCGGGTAGAGCACCGAGCGCATGGTCAGCGGCAGGCCCTTGTTGAACGAAAAAAGCCCCAGCGCCAGGGCGCTGACCGCGTAAATCGCCCAGGGGTGCAGGCCCCAGTGGTAGATGGTGGCGGCCATGGCCAGCGACGAGGCGGCGGCGCTGTTGCCCTCGGCCCCGCCCAGAGGCGCCCAGTCCGTGCGCAGGCCGTTCTCGCCGGTGCTCACCCCGCCCATGGACGAGGAGAAGTGCGTCACCGGCTCGGCCACGCCGTAGAAAATCAGCCCGATGCCCATGCCCGCAGCGAACAGCATGGATACCCAGCCCAGAAAGCTGAAGTCTGGCCGGGCCTTGGGGCCGCCCAGGCGCACCTTGCCCAGCGGCGAGACAATCAGCCCCAGGCAGAGAACGACAAAAACGTCAGCGCTGGCCAGAAAAAACCACGACAGGTGGTCGGTCAGCCCGTTGCGCATCAAGGTAAAAATCGGCTCGACCTGATCTTGCAGGGCAAGGGTCAGTATCACGAAAAACAGCACGACCAGCGCTGAGATCGAAAATACCTTGCCGTGCAGGTCCACCTCCAGCCCGAAGCGGCTGGCGCTGATATTGTCTTGACCGATCTGATAGTCGGTATCAATCAGTCGGGTAGGGCCCTCCGGTGCGGGAATGCCCTCCGACGGGGAGGCGTGTTCATCCTGGTGCGCCATAAAAAAGCTCCCTGTTGGATTATCACCACAGCCGCGTAGCCTATCATGGCCCTGTAGCGTTTTATTGCCGCTGCAGGCCGCCTTTGGTCGAGGATAAAACGGGCGCAACGCCTCCGACGGCCTGCCTGAGCACCGGGTTTATCCGCCGCGCGTCAGAACTCTTCCCAGTCGTCCTGGGCGCTGTGGCTAAGCGCCGGCGCCGGCCGGGTGCGCGCGGCGGGCGAGGGGGCGGCCGGCCGGTGCGGCACGGGGTTGGCGTCGTCGTCGCCCAGCACGAAGGTGTCCACCAGCTCGCTTAGGTGAGCGGCCTGGTCGCGCATGGACTCGGCCGTGCTCGATGTCTGCTGAACCATGGAGGCGTTTTGCTGGGTCATGGTATCCATCTCGGTCACGGCGGTATTGACCTGGCCGATGCCGGCGCTTTGTTCCTTGGCGCCGGCGCTGATTTCAGCGATAACGTCGGTGACCTGGGTGACGCTTTGCACAATCTCGCGGATGGTCGCACCGGCTCGCTTGACGGCTTCGCTGCCGTGCTGGCTGTGGGTGACCGCGGTGCTGATCAGATCGCGAATCTCGCTGGAGGCCTCGGCGCTGCGGCTGGCCAGATTGCGCACCTCGCTTGCCACCACGGCAAAGCCGCGGCCGTGCTCGCCGGCGCGGGCTGCCTCTACCGAGGCGTTGAGCGCGAGGATGTTGGTCTGAAAGGCGATGCCGTCAATCATGGTGATGATTTCGCTGATGCGCGCCGCTGAATCGCTGAGGTTGTCCATGTTCTGTTCGACCTCGTCCATGGCTTCGCCGCCCTGGCGTGCCACGGCCACGGTGGAGGTGGCCAGCTGATTGGCCTGCTGCGCCGACTCGGCGCTGTGGTTCACCGTTGAGGTGATTTCTTCCATGGAAGACGAGGTTTGCTGCAGGTTGGAGGCCGCCTGCTCGGTGCGGGTGGCCAGCTCTTCGCTGCCCTGGGCCATTTCGCTGGCGCCGTGATGCACTTGGTACACGCTGCGGCGCACGTCCAGCAGGGTTTGCTGCATCCGCGTGACAAAGGCGTTGAACTGTTCGGCCAGCGCGCCGATTTCGTCTCGGGTGGTGACCTCCAGCCGCTGGGTCAAATCGCCGCGCCCCTGGGCAATATCGCGCATGGCCTCTGCGGTGCGGTTGATCGGGCGGACCAGCCGGCGCACCAGCCAGGCGGCCGTCAGTGCGGCTGCGAGAAACAGGCCCAGCGCGACGAGCACCGCGGTGAACATGCTCTTTTGCATGGTGTCGTTGGCGTCGGCGCGCACGCCGGCCATGATGCGCTCGATGTCGTGTGTGTATACCCCGGCCCCCATGACCCAGCCAAGCGCGGGTATGTTCATGATGTAGGACTGTTTGGGCCCGACTTCACCGGTTTGCGGGTGCTCCCAGCGATAGCGATAAAACCCGCCGCCGCTGCGCCCGGTCTCGATCAGGTCTTGCACGATATAGGTGCCGTCCTGGTCCTGCATGTCGTAGCGGTTGGTGCCCACAAAGCCGGCATCGCCGCCGCGTACGGTGCTGGTGCCGTCATAGTCGTAGGCCCAGACGTAGTTGTCGCCGTCGAAGCGTACGTTTTGCAGCAGCCGATAGACTTGCTGGCGCTTGGCTTGCCGGCCTAGCGTGCGGTCATTGACGATGGGGCGGATGGCACTGTAGGTGCTTTCCACAATGCTTTTGACCTTGTCTTTGCGCGCCTGAATCAGCTGGCTGCGCTGCTCGGCTACCGCCTGCCGGGTAGCGGCTTGCTGCCCCAGCGCAAAGGCGGCTACCAGCACAGCGGTAACCAGCAGCAAGGGAATCAGCACAAGCGAGAGTATTTTGCTTTGCAGACCGGAAAAGCGGCGAGCGCTGCGGGGCGCACCGGGAAGAGCCATAGTGTGTGTTTCCTTTTTGTTGAATAAACGCTGCTGAATACGCGGGGCATGTTGGCCGGTGCAAGGCTAGAAGGGCACTTCTCGCCGGCCGGTTTGAAAGGCGACCACTTTACGATAGATCTCCTTGGCGCGCTCGACGGCATCGGTTTCCATGGGGTCAAGGGCAACGTGGCGGCCGCCTTTGCTGCCGCCGCTTTGCAACAGCGTTTGCACATCGGCTCGGTGGCGAGCCAGAAGATGCTCCAGGTTGGTGTTGATCGCTTGGAGTTCGAGCGTAAAGCAGCGGCGCTGCTCCAGCCGTTTGGCCAGCTCGGCGCTGCTGGCGGCGTCGCGGATCAGGGTGTCCAGCGTCTGATTGACCAGTTTCTGGGCCCGGTTGAGACGCGGCACAATGACGTATACCACGTCGTCAAGCGCAAGGGTGGGGCGGTCGGTGTGCATAGGGCTTCAATAGAATGGACGAAAAGAGCGCCGTCAATTCTACGCGACGCCGCCCGACCGGCAAGCCTCGCCGCAGCGCGGGGCGATGCGACCGGGCCCGCCGCGGCTGAGGTATCAAGACGTGCCGGCTCGTCCGGCAGCGGTTTTTGCTAGACTGGCGCTGCAACATCTGTGTTTTTTATCGATCTGTTGAGGACATACCATGAGTCAGTACCCTGCCTGCCCCCAGTGTGGCTCCACCTATACCTATGCCGATCAGCAGCTTTTGATCTGCCCCGAGTGCGCCCATGAGTGGGTCGTTGACGGGGCGGTGGAAGACGACAGCGATACCCCCATGGTCAGCGATGCCAACGGCAACATGCTGCAGGACGGCGACAGCGTGACGGTTATCAAGGATTTGAAAATCAAGGGGTCTTCCTCGGTGGTCAAGGTCGGCACCAAGGTCAAGAACATCCGTTTGGTGGCGGGGGATCACGACATCGATTGCAAGATTGACGGGGTGGGCCCGATGAAGCTGAAATCGGCCTTCGTCAAAAAGGTGTAGTCACCGCCGGCCAGGCCCGCCGGGGCGTGGCGCTGCAGGCGGGGCAGCGGAACGCATTTATTCAGCCGGCTACTTCATGCTATGTTTAGCCGGCTAATTTTTACCTCGGCCGCTTTTGCCGGCCGTGCCGCCTTTCCGCTAGACCACGCTAAGAGAATGCCATGTCCCCGGAGCAGCGTTTCGCCCGCTGGGTGCGCGCGGCGATCGTGCTGTTCGTCGTGATGTTTGTGTACTTTGTGTTCGCCGATACCTATATGCCGGCCACGCCCCAGGCGCGTGCCCTGCGCGATGTGGTGCGCGTCGCCCCCCAGGTCAGCGGTGAGGTCGTGGCGGTGCCGGTGCGCAACAATACGCGGGTGCGCCGTGGCGAGGTGCTGTTTCGCATTGACCCGGAGCCGTTTGCGCTGGCGGTCGATAAAGCCAAGCTGGCACTCGATCAGGTGCGCCGGGACAACGCCGGGCTGGATGCCGCGCTGGCCGAGGCCAAAGCGAGCCTGGCCCGCCAGCAGGCACTCACCCAGGAGTTAAACCGCGAGCGCCGCCGGGTGCAGGCGCTGGTGGAGCGCGGCAGCGTATCGCGCCGGCGGTTCGACGCGGCAAGCGCTGACGCACGGGCCGGCGACGCCGCCGTCAACGCCGCCAAAGCCAAGGTGCACGCGCTACAGGTCCAGCGCGGTGCAAGCGGCGAAGACAACCTGCAGCGGCGTAAAGCGCGCAACGCGCTGGCAACGGCAAAGCTGGATCTGCGCCGCACCGCTGTGCGTGCCAGCCAGGACGGCTATATCAGCAACCTGCAGCTGGACGCCGGCGATAGCGTCAGCGCCGGCGTGCCGGTGATGGCCAACGTCGGCGATCGGCTGGATATCGTGGCGGACTTTCGCGAAAAAAGCCTGCTTCACGTCGCCGAAGGCGACCGTGCCTGGGTGGCCTTCGATGCCCGCCCCGGGGAGGCGTACCCGGCGCGGGTGGCCTCTATCGATGCCGGCGTGCGTGACGGCCAGCTGCCCCCTGATGGCAACCTCGCCCATATTCCGACCACTGACCGCTGGGTGCGCGACGCCCAGCGCCTGCGTATCCATCTTGCGCTGGATCATCCGCCGCCGGAGCTGCCGCCTACCGGCGCCCGGGCCACCGTGCAGCTGGCCCCGGTGAAAACGCCTGTTGCCCGGGGGCTGGCGCGGATGCAGGTGGCCATATTGAGCCTGCTGCATCATGTCTACTAGCGCACGCGCCTTGGCAAAAGCGGGCAAAGCGGCGCCGGCGCTGCCCCGGGGCATGGATGACAACGACCTGCGCCAGTGCCTGCGCGTGGCCTGCGGGGCGTCGCTGGGCTTTGTGATCAGCCAGCTGATGAACTGGAATTACGGCGTGTTCTTCACCGTCTTTCCGATGTTTCTACTGGGCATTCTGCCGGCGCTTAACGGGCATGTTGTGCGCCAGTTTCTGGGCAACGCGCTGATCAACTGCGTCGAGGTCAGCCTGGTGGTGGGGCTGACCCAGCACCTGCCGCCGGTGATGCTGTGCGCGGTGTTTGGGCTGTTTTACACGCGCTTTCGGCTGATGGCCCGGGGGCCGTTTTTTCTCTTCGGCGCCAACGGCGTGCTGACGCTGAGCATTCTTCTGCACTTTGCCAGCTACCCGGACGTAGACCTTAGCGATCTGTTTACCAGCAACGTGGTGGCAAGCGTGCTGGCGGTGGCCATTGCCGGGCTGATGCACGTGGTATTTCCCGATGTAGCGCCGCGCCAGCCGCCGCCCGGCGTGAACAAGTCGCTTTCGCGCATTCGCCACGAAACCCTGATCGGGGCGATCACCGTGACGCTTTCGTTTATCGTGTTTCAGGTATTCGATCTGCGCGATTCGCTGTCCGCTCAGATGTCTACGGTGCTGATTCTTTTCGCGCTGGGCTATCCCGGCGCGCGCAAATCGGCGGGCAAGCGCGCGGTGGGTACGCTGCTGGGGTGTCATCTGGCGGTTTTTGCCCAGCTGATGCTTTATACCCAGAGCCAGCACTTTTTGCTGGTCACGCTGGTGTACTGGCTGGGGCTGATGATGTTTGCTCGCCTGCACGTGCTTGAGCGTGCCGGGTCCGGCGTGGGCTTCGGCGCACTGTCCACGCTTGGCATTCTTTTCGGCCAGTATTTGTCTCCCCATCAGGACCTGGTGTACAGCGCGCTGTATCGTTTTACGTCCATGAGCGTGGCGATGGCGCTGACGGTACTGGTCATGGCGCTGCTGGACCGTGCCCTCAACGCCTGGGCGCCTACCCGGGCTTAGCCGTGGCTGCGGGTAGCGGCGTTCCACCAAGGGGGAGCTTGCCTTGAATAGCCAATCGTTATATCAGTTCTCGATCGGGACGGTGCTGTTGCTGCTGCTGGCGTTTTACGGCGGCACCTATCTGTTGACGCTGGGTATCCGCAAGAAAAAAGAGGATGCCGAGGCGTTTATGGTCTCCAACCATCGCATCGGCTTTGGCATGGGGGCGGCCAGCATGACCGCCACCTGGATCTGGGCGGCGTCGTTTTATGCCGCGGCCACCTCCGGCTACACCTACGGCGTGTCCGGCCCTGTTCACTACGGGCTGTGGGGCGCGCTGATGATTCTGTTCATTTACCCGTTCGGCCGGCGCTTTCGCGCGCTCGCCCCCAGTGCGGCGACGCTTGGCGAGCTGATCCACGCCCGCCACGGCAGCTCAAGCCAGCTGATTCTGGCGATTTCCAACGTTTTGGGCAGCATCATCAGCCTGATGGTCAACTTTACCGCGGCCGGTGCGCTGGTCGCGGTGCTCTCGCCGCTGTCGTTTCAGGCCGGGGTGGTAATGGCCGGCGCCGGCGTACTGCTGTATACCCTGTGGTCGGGCTTTCGCGCCTCGGTAATGACCGATTTCGCCCAGCTGGTGGCGCTGATGGCCATCGCCGTGGTGATTATTCCCGCGGTGTTTTTTTCCATGGGCGGGCCTGCCGCGCTTGCGGCCGGGCTGGATCATCTGACCGCCGAGCAGGCCAACTTCTTCTCCGGCAAAGCGATTCTGGAGCAGGGCGCGCCGTTTTTCGTCGCCGTGCTGGCCTACGCCATCGGCAATCAGACGATCTCCCAGCGCCTGTTTGCGGTCAACGAAGACCACATCAAGCCGACGTTTTTGACCGCCACCGTGGGCTACGGCGCGATCGTCATCGGCCTTGGCATGATCGGGCTGATGGCGCTGGCCGCCGGCATTGAGCCGATGAACGGCGACATGAACAATCTTATTCCGCAGATGGTGTCGGGCTACCTGCCGCCGGTGTTCATCGCTTTGTTTTTCATTCTGGTGATCGGTTCGCTTTCCTCCACGGCGGATTCGGACCTCTCGGCGCTGTCCGCGATCATGATGGCCGACGTCTACGCCAAGAACATCGCCAAGGGCCGCCCCGATCCTGATCGCATGCTGTGGGTTGGCCGGCTGACCATGATCATCGCCACCGTCATCGGCGTCGTTTTTGCCAGTTTCTCGCTGGATATTCTGGTAATGCTGGTGTTTGTCGGCGCACTCTGGGGGGCGATTGTTTTTCCGGTGATTGCCAGCTGCTTCTGGAACCGGGTGACCAACAGAGCGTTTACCACCTCGGTGGTGGCCGCCATGATCATGTTTTGCCTGGCGCGCTTTGAAGCGCTGCCGCTGGGCGGCGGCTTCGGCCTGATGTTCGAGCTTTTGGCCAGCATCGGCGGCGGCATCATCATCGCGCTGATGGTATTCGGTTTTCTTGGGCGCGCGGCCGGTGGCGTGGCCGGTGCGGCCGCGCTGATCGCGATGCTGGTGTTTGCCACCGGTTTTCTGCGCGACTACACCGTGCTGCTGGCCTCGCTGACGGCCTACGGCACCAGCACCCTGGTATGCACGGCGATGAGCCTTGCGAGCAAGAAAGCGCCGTTTGACTTTGACTCCATCCGCGACCGCGTGGGCCACTACCGCGATCACGCCGATGCAGCACCCGGGGTCGCCACGCCGGGCCGTCACGTGCAGCAGGAGATGTCTCCATGACCTTTTTAATGGGGTTTTACGTACTGATCTGGCCGGCGCTGACGCTTGGCGTGCTGGTGCTGATCTGCCGCGCGGTACTGCGCGACCGTCGCCAGGCGAAAAGAGAACGCCGCGACATGGTCTAGCGGGCGGCTTTCATGCGCAGGCTGTTGAGCAGCACGCACAGGGTGCTCAGCGTCATGGCAGCGGCTGCGATCACCGGGGCCACCAGGCCGGCCACGGCCAGCACCAGGGCCAGCGCGTTGTAGCCAAGCGCCCAGCCCAGGTTTTGGCGCATCAGCCGCCGGGCGCGCCGTGCCAGCGCCAGCGTGGCGGGCACGCGGCCTACGCCGTCGGGCAGGTATACCGCGGCGGCGGCCTGGGCGGTCGGCGTGGCGTCGCCCACGGCCATGCCCAGCCGGGCACCGGCCAGCGCCAGCCCGTCGTTCAGGCCGTCGCCGACGAACGCCACGGCCCGGCGCTGTTCCAGCCCCTCGATAAAGCGCTGCTTGGCTTCAGGGGTTACGCCGGCCACCACGCGCTCCGGGGCAATGCCCAGCCGCTCGGCCTGGCGCAGGCAGGAGGCGCGGTGGTCGCCGCTGAGCAGGTACACTTCGTGGCCGGCGCGCTTGAGCGCGGCGACCGTCTCGGCGGCGTCCGGATGCAGGGCTTCGTCAAAGTGAATCACGCCCCGGTAGCGGCCGTTTTCGGCCAGGTGCAGGGCCATGCGCGCATCGTCTGCGGGCGGGACGCTCACGCCCTGCTCGCCAAGCCATGCGGCGCGGCCGGCAAGCCGCGTGTGGCCGTCGCGCTCCCAGCGGGTGCCGAGCCCGGCCTGCACTTGGCGTACGCCGCCGCCCGCCCGGGCCGACGGTGGCGCATGTGCGGCCAGGCTGTGCGCCACGGGGTGGTCGGTGCCGTGAAGGGTGTCGGCGGCAAGGGCCAGCAGCGTCTCCGGGGTATCGTCGCCGGCGGGAAGCACCTCGGCTATGGCCGGCGTGGCGGTGGTCAGGGTGCCGGTTTTGTCGAACACGACGACGTGAGCGTCGGCGGCGGTTTCCAGCGCTGCCGGATCGCGGAATATCACCCCCTTGGCCACCATGCGCGCATGCCCGGTGACCACTACCAGCGGGATCGCCAGGCTCAGCGCGCAGGGGCAGGCAATGATCAGCACGGCAAGCCCCCGGGTTAGCGCTTCGTCGGCTGCAAGCCCCAGTGCGGCCCCAAGCCCCGTCGCCAGGACGGCGGCTGTGACGATAATCGGCAAGAGCACCCGGGCGGCGGCATCGGTCAGGCGCTGCAGCGCAGTCTTGCGGCTTAAAAGCCCGCGCACCGAGCGCGCCAGCGCGTCAATGCGCCGCTCGCCTACCGCCGCGATAACGCTGAGTTCGAGCTCGCCGGTTACCAGCGTGCAGCCGGCGCGCAGGGTGTCGCCCGGGCCTGCCGTGCTGGGTTCGTACTCGCCGGTGAGCAGCGCCTGGTCAACCTCGCCGTGGCCTTCAAGCACCGCGGCATCCAGCGCCAGGGGTTCGCCGGCGGTGAGCACAATGCGTTCGCCCGGGGCGATCTCGGCGGCGGGCAGGGTCTCGCGGCGGCCGGCGGGGTCAAGCCGCGTGGCGGTTTCCGGGGCCTGGCTGAGGTAGCTGCGCACCACGTCGGCGGCCCGGCGGCGCACCCGGCCGTCGATGAAGCGGGCGATCAGCTGAAAAGTGATCAGCATCACCGCGGCGTCGAAGTAGACGTGGGCGCTGCCGCGCGCCAGCTGCCACACCGACACCGCCGTGGCGGCCAGCACGGCCAGCGTAATCAGCGCGTCCAGCCCCGGCGCGCCCACGCGCAGGGTGTTAAAGCCGACGCGATAGAAGTGCGCGCCGGAATACACCAGTACCGGCAGCGCAAAAAGGCCGCTGGCAAGCGCCAGCGGCCAGGTGATGCTTGGCTCGACGATACCCAGCGGGGCAAGGTAGACCAGATAGGCCGGCATCATGCACCACATGCCGAACACCAGTGCCACCGCCAGGCGGATCAGCAGCCGGCGATGCAGACGCTTGCCGCCGCCGGCATCGCGGCCTTCCTCGCCCGGGGCCAAAAGCCGGTAGCCCAGCCGGGCGACCGCCTTTTGCAGCCGGGCCAGATCGGTCTGTGCGGTGTCAAAGCGCACCGTGGCGCTGTCGGCGGCGAAGTTGACTGCCGCCTCCGCGACGCCGGGCTGGCGCTTGAGCATGGCCTCCACCGCGGCGGCACAGCTGCCGCAGTGCAGGCCTTCTACCACCAGCACGTCTTCGCGCAGCGGGGTGCCGCCGGAGGTGCCGGCCATTTACGGCGCCTCGAAGGTATCGCGCAGCTCGTCCGGTGACCAGGCGCCGCGCTCGCCGTACTCCTCGGCGTGGGCGTCGACCTGCTCGGCCTTGATGGCCGCGGCGTCGTTGCCCCAGGCCTGGCGCACGTGGCTGAGCACCGCGGCTATTTCGGCGCTGCTGAGCTGGCCGCCAAACGCCGGCATAACGCCGTTATAGGTGGTGCCCTGAACCTCGATCTCGCCCTGCAGGCCGTCGTGGACGATGGCGACGGGAATATCGGGGTCGCCCAGCAGCCACGCGCTTTCGGCAAGCGGCGGGAAAGAGCCGGGCACGCCCTGGCCGTTGGCCTGGTGGCACGAGGCGCAGCGGGCGCTGAAGATAGCACCGCCGTCGATATCGTCACCGGCTGCGGGGGCTTCTACCACCGAGCGGCTGTCGCCGCCGAGCATGGGTTTGCCGATCTGCCAGGCATAGTAGCCCACGGCCCACACCAGCAGCACGGCGATCCATGCGATGACCGGCCTGGGAACCGGGCGGCGGCCTTCTTCCGGTTCGGGATGTTCGCGGTGCTGGGCATTGTAGTCGTGACGCTTCATGACACCTTACTCCTGGGCTTCTTCGGCGGGTTGCGGCAGAGTCGGCGCCGGGTAGGTATGGTCCAGCGACTTGAGATAGGCCACCAGCGCCAGCGCGTCGTCGGTGGCCACCACCTGGCCGGTTTCCGGGCCAAAGGGCTCGGGAATCGTCAGCACCCGCTCGTCGTCATCGGCGGACGGCACCTTGCGGAACATGAAGCGATACGGCGGCATGATGCTGCCTTCCACCACCGCGCGCGGGTTGTACAGGTGCAGCAGGTGCCAGTCTTCGCTTGGCTGGCGCGCGCCGATGTTGAACAGATCCGGCCCGGTGCGCATGGTGCCCATCAGGTGCGGCTGGTCGTGGGCGTAGTCGCCGGGCACGGCAGGCCGCCCCCAGCCGCGATCCTTGTCGCCCGGGGCAAAGCTTGGGTCGCGCGGCTGCTGGCTGTGGCAGTACACGCAGCCGTTGGCGATGTAGAGCTCGCGGCCGCGCTGCTCCTGGTCGGTATAGGGTTCAAGATCCGGCGGTACCTGCTCGGTGGACATCTGAAGGTAGGGCAGCACCACCAGCGTGAGCATGGCCAGCAGCAAAATCAGTGCCGCGCCGGCCATTATCGCGAGAGCACGTTTCATGGCGAGGCCTCCTGGCGAGTAGAGCGGAACAGCGTAGGCTGATAGCGGCGTTCACCGTGACGGCGCAGCATGGCGATAAAGTGTACGGCAAACACCAGATGGCCAAGCGTCATCAGCGCCCCGCCCAGGGTGCGTGCTTCCAGATACGGAATCGTCATGCGCACAATGTCCATAAACGGCATATCGGCATCCAGCAGCGCCAGGCCTTCCTTCCAGCCGCCGACGGTCAGCGACACCACGTAGATGAAAATGCCCGCGGCGACCAGCCAGAAGTGCACGCTGATCATGCGCTTCCAGGGCCATTCCCAGTCCATCAGGCGCGGCATGATGAAATACACCGCGCCGAACAGAATAAAGCTTAAAAAGGCGTACATGCCCAGGTGCGCGTGGGCCACGGTGTAGTGGGTGAAGTGGGTGATGACGTTGACGCTGCGCAGCGCCTCCATGGAGCCCTGCAGCGAAGCGACGGTATACATCAGCGCGCCGATCCACACAAAGCGCAGGGTGGGCGAGTCCTTCAGCCGGCCGAAGTGGCCCCACATGGTGCCGTGGTGGTTGATCGCCACGGTGATGACCGGCACCGACATCATCACGCTGTGCACGATGGAAAGGGTCACCAGCCAAGTGGGTACCGGCCCGCCGACCAGATGGTGAATGCCCACCTGGCTGTAGAACAGCGCCAAAGACCAGAAACCCAAAAGCGACAGCTGGTAGGAAATGATCGGCCGGCCGAGGATCTTGGGAATCATGTAGTAGGCAATGCCGATGCCGATGGGCGTGACCCAAAGCCCCAGCACGTTATGCGCAAACCACCAGTTGACCGTGGCGCCGGACGCGCCGGGAAAGGCAAACGGCAGGTTGGCGATCAAAAACAGAAACGGAAACCACACCAGCGCCGCCATCAGATACCAGCTGGTGACGTAGAGGTGGTCGACCTTGCGCCTGGCCGCCGTCAGCACCAGCGGAACGGCGCACAGCGCCCCGCCGATCACGAACAAAATATCGATCTGCCAGGGAAATTCCAGCCATTCCTCGCCGTCGGAAAGCCCCAGATTGATGGCGAGCAGCCCCATGACCAGGCCGATGTTCCAGATCACGCTGCCGGTGATCGCGTAGCGCCCGCCCACCAGCGAGGTGCGAAACAGCCGCGGCAGCAAAAACAGCGCCACGCCGATGCCCGCCATGGACGACCAGCCGTAGACCACGGCGTTCAGATGCATGGGCCGCACCCGGCCAAACGTCAGCCACTGCGTGTTGGCGAGAAACTCCGGCATGTGCATCTTGGTCGACGACAAAAGCCCGTAGAGCGAGCCGATAACCAGCCAGAACACCGCCGAGCCGATCCACGCAAGGGCAGCGCTGCGCGACGACTGGTCGGCCTGCCGGCGGATCTGCACGGCTTTTGCGTTCGCCGGCATGTCCCCGTCCAGGGTGTCGGCGATATCCCGGGCGGGGTCCTCGCCGTGGCCGACTTCGCCGGGCGGAAAGATGGTCTCGGCGGCTTTTTTGCCGTGGCTGAACTGGCCGGTAGCGATCGACCAGATCAGCAGCAAAAGGCCCACCGTGGACACCAGAAAGGTAACGATCAGCAAAACAGCAATCGTGGGCGTCATATCAGAGCTCCTGGGGCAGTGCCGGTGTCAGGGGCGTAAGGTGGTGGATAAGGCATGGCGCGGGTTGAGAGCTCCTGTGTGTAGAGTAGCGAAATACAAGCCGACGCGGCTGCGACGAGGCGCCGGGCGCTTTGTCCTCAGGCTAGGCGCTGCAGGCAGCGCTGTCAGGCCTTTAGCGAGCACAGGGCTTTCCAGCATAGTCACCGCCGCCGGCGGCGTATAATGAAAAGTGTCGGGCCGTTGTATCAACTGTGTTGATAGATCGGCAAAAGACACGCAATAGAGAGGCGCGAATGGAAATCACGCTTGCCAGAACTTTTCTGGAAATTCTGCGCCGCGGCAGTTTCAGCGACGCTGCCGCGGCGCTGCACGTCACCCAGACCACGGTAACGGCGCGGATCAACAGGCTGGAGCAGACGCTGGGCTGCCGGCTGCTGCGCCGCGACCGCGGCGGCATTGCCATGACCGGCGACGGCGAGCGCTTTGCCGACCACGCCGCGCAGCTGGTGCAGGTGTGGGAGACGCTGCAGCGCGAACTGCCCCTGCCCCGGGGGATCGACCGGGTGGTAACCCTGGGCGGCGAGGCGAGCCTGTGGCATCCCTTGCTGGCCCGCTGGCTGGAGCAAATGCGCAAGCGCTATCCGCAGCTGGCGGTGCGGATTCAGGTAGGCGAGCGCCGGGCCCTGCAGCAGCAGCTGGCCAGCGGCGGGCTGGACGCTGTGCTGGTGCACCAGGCCGATTACTGGCCGGGCATGCAGATTACGCTGGTGGAGGAAGACCGGCTGGTCATGGTGCAGGCGCCGGGCGCCGGCGACGATGATCCGTACCTGTACGTGGACTGGGGCGAGGTGTTTCGCCGCGAGCACGACGCCGTGCTGCCCTGGCTGGCAAGCCCGGTGGTGATGCTCAATCTCGGGCCGCTGGCGCTGGACTACCTGCTGGCCAACGCCGGCAGCGGCTACTTTCGCCTGAGCGCGGTGCAGGGCTATGTCGACAGCGGCCGGCTTGAGCGCGTCGCGCAGATGCCGGAGTTTGCCTATCCGGTATATCTGGTGCAGCCCCGCGAACGGTTTTTCCCCCACCTGGAGGCCGCGCTGGCGCTGCTGCACGAGCGGGGCTGAGCGGCTCGGGCTGCTTTTGCCGCCGCTGGGTATCCGGTAAAGTAGCAGGCCTTTAGCGGGCCTGCGTGGGCGCCCGCGGCCGATGGCGCGAACGAATAACGGAGAGGCTGTTGTGAAGCTGTTGATTTTGGATGCCGGGCACTGCCTGAGCCTGGCGCTGGCGCGCGAAGCGGGCCGGCGCCTTGATACCCGGCTGGTCATTGAGGCCGCCTCTTGGGTCAGCCCCGAGCGGCTTGACCAGATCGCCCCGGATGCGGTGATCGTGCCGCCGCTTTCAAGCCCGCTTAGCCTGGCACCGGCAGAGGTCACCGCGCACGCCGGCGCCGTGGAAGCCTGCCTGGATGCCTGCCTTTCCCGGGACGTGGCGCTGGTCTGGTGCGTTTCCGATCAGCTCTACGAGGCCGGCTATAACGAACCCATCGACGAACATCTGGTGCCCGAGCCTCGGGATGCCAGCCTGCGCCGGCTGGTGCAGACCGGGGACCGCATCCGCGCGGAATACCACCGCCACCTGATTGTGCGGCTGGGGCCGCTTTTTGCGCTGGAAGGCAGCCACGCCTGGCTGGGCCAGCTCATCGACAGCCTGGTCGCCGGTGACAGCGTGCGCGCCGCTGAAGACGTGATTTTCTGTCCCACCTCGGCGGATGCCGTGGCGCTTGCGCTGATCGGCATGCTGCAGCAGCTGGGCTGCGGCGTTCGTACCTGGGGGGCGTATCATCTGGCGGGGACCGAGCCGGTCAGCGCGTTCGGCTTTACCTCGGTAGTGCGCACCCAGCTGGCCACGCACCTGGAAGGCCGCGGCGAGGCGCTGACGCTGGGCGAAGTCAAGGCGCTCAACCACCATCACGATGCCAAGCTGCATCGGGTGCTTAACTGCCGGCGAGTGCTGGAAGTGTTCGGCGTGCACCAAAAACCCTGGCGGCTGGAGGTGGAGCGCATGCTGGACGCCTGGTGTTTGACCCGGGATGAGCCGGGCGCTGACGGCCAGGGAGGCACCGCGTGATCAACGTACTGCGCAGCGTCGTTTTCTACGTCGGCTATTTTTCCGCGATGCTGGTCTGCGGCGTGCTGCTGCTGCCCGTCGCGCCGTTTCTGCCCCTGGCCGGGCGCTACCGGCTGCTCAACCTTTACAACCATTTTTTGATTCGCTGGTTTCGGCTGGCCTGCGGGGTACGCTACGACATTCGTGGCCGCGAGCACCTGCCACGGGGCGCCTGTGTGATCCAGGCCAACCACCAGTGCGAATGGGAAACCGTGTTTCTTCAGGTGATGATGCCGCCGGTGTGCACGGTGCTTAAACGCGAGCTTTTGAACATTCCCATCTTTGGCTGGGGGCTGCGGCTGCTGCGACCGATCAGCCTGGACCGCTCGCGCCCCTCCCGGGCGCTGAAGCAGGTGCTGACCCAGGGCGTGGCGCGGCTGCAAAGCGGGCTTTCGGTATTGATCTTTCCCGAGGGTACCCGGGTAGATCCCGGCGTGCGCCGGCGCTATAACAAAAGCGGCACGGTAATCGCCTGCCGCGCCGGGGTGCCGGTGCTGCCGGTGGCGCACAACGCCGGCGAGCGCTGGCCCGGGCGCCACTGGGTCAAGCATCCTGGCGTGCTGCGGGTGCGTATCGGCGCGCCTATCGAGACGGCGGGCAAGACGCCGGACGCGGTGCTGGCCGAGGTGGAAGCCTGGATCGAAGGGCAGCTTGAAGAAATTTCCGAGGTGCCGCGCCCGCCAAAACCGTAGAAGCAGCTTGCCATCGTACGGCGATGTAGCCACGCAGCGGGGCGAGCATAAAACGTACCGCGGCGAGCATAAAAAACGGCACCTGCCAAAGCGGGTGCCGTTTTTTTGGGCGCGTGCCTGAGTCGTGAGTGACCCCGGGCGGCCGGCTAGTCGGCCATACGCTGGAACACCAGGCAGGCGTTGGTGCCGCCAAAGCCGAAGCTGTTGGACAGCACCCGCGCCAGGCGCACGCCGTCGCGGCGCTGGGTGACGATGTCAAAGCCGTCGGCCTGTTCGTCGAGATGGTCAACGTTGGCCGAGGCCGCGACGAATTCATGCTCCATCATCAAAAGCGAATAGATCGCCTCCTGCACGCCGGTGGCGCCCAGCGAGTGGCCGGTCAGCGACTTGGTCGAGCTCATCGCCGGGGGCGTATCGCCAAACACCTCGCGCACGGCCTTGAGCTCGGCGACATCGCCCACCGGCGTGGAGGTGCCGTGGGTGTTGATGTAGTCGATGTTGCCGTCCACCGTCGCCATGGCCTGGCGCATGCAGCGGGTGGCCCCCTCACCGGACGGCGCGACCATATCATAGCCGTCAGAAGTGGCGCCGTAGCCTACCAGCTCGCCGTAGATTTTCGCCCCGCGGGCGCGGGCGTGCTCCAGCTCTTCGAGTACGAGCATGCCGCCGCCGCCGGCGATGACAAAGCCGTCCCGGCCCTGATCGTAGGCGCGCGACGCTTTCTCCGGGGTATCGTTGTAGCGGGTGGAGAGCGCGCCCATGGCGTCAAACAGACACGACAGCGTCCAGTGCTCTTCCTCGCCGCCGCCGGCAAACACCACGTCCTGCTTGCCCAGCTGGATCTGCTCCATGGCGTTGCCGATGCAGTGAGCCGAGGTCGCACAGGCCGACGAAATCGAATAGTTGACCCCTTTGATGGCGAAGGGCGTGGCCAGACAGGCCGACACCGTGCTGCCCATGGTGCGGGTGACGCGGTAGGGGCCCACGCGACGCAGCCCTTTCTCGCGCAGCACGTCGGCGGCTTCCACCTGGTTGGCGCTGGAGGCGCCGCCGGAGCCGGCGATCAGCCCGGTGCGTTCGTGGGAGACCTGCTCGGGGGAAAGGCCCGAATCCTCGATGGCCTGGGCCATGGAGACATAGGCGTAGGCCGCCGCGTCGCCCATAAAGCGGCGCAGCTTGCGGTCAATAAGCGCTTCCAGGTCAATATCGACGCTGCCGGCGACGTGGCTGCGAAACCCGAGATCGGCATAGTCCTGCTTGAAACGTATGCCGCTTCGCCCGCTTTTCAGCGCATCCAACACCTGTTGCTGATTGTTGCCTAAGCACGACACGATGCCCAGGCCGGTGACTACCACTCGTCGCATGGGAGCCTCCTGTTAAAAGTTCGCGGTGGAGGTGAATAGGCCAACGCGCAAGTCATTAGCCTGGTATATATCGCGCCCGTCAACGGCCACGGTGCCGTCGGCCATGCCCAGAATCAGGCGCCGCGTGATCACGCGCTTGACGTTGATACGATAGGTGACGCGCTGGGCATCGGGCAGAATCTGGCCGGAAAACTTGACCTCGCCGCAGCCAAGCGCCCGGCCGCGCCCGGGATGACCCAGCCAGCCCAGATAAAAGCCGACCAGCTGCCACATGGCGTCGAGCCCCAGACAGCCGGGCATCACCGGATCACCGGGGAAGTGACAGTCAAAAAACCACAGATCGGGGCTGATATCCAGCTCGGCAATCAGCTCGCCTTTGTCGTATTCGCCGCCGCTCTCGCTGATATGGGTAATGCGGTCGAGCATGAGCATATTGGGTGCCGGCAGCTGGGCGTTGCCCGGGCCAAACAGCTCGCCGCGCGAGCAGGCCAGCAGTTCATCGCGATCAAAAGAGTGTTGCTTGGTCACTGAATCGTTCCGAGTATCGAAATGGTTGTAGGCCGTGTGCGGCTACCCGTGCCGAGGCGAGGCGCCGGGACGCGACCTGCAAGGCCTGCCTAGTCTACTTCCCGAAACCGCCGAATGCACGCGCGCCCGGGGCAGAGACGCGCCGGCAAGGCCAGGCATTTGCCGCCTGAACGGCGGTTGGGGGATTTTTCATGTCAAACAAATGCATTTTTTAGCACAATAGCTGGCATCATGGCGCGGACGGCGGCGGGCGCTTTTTTTACCGTTCGCTGCTTTGCTTTACGCCAGCTTACCGCTCTGCCTTACTTATCTCTCTGCATCAGGAGCGCCAACGTATCATGTGGCCCCTTGTCTCTCTCAACCGTCCGCTGGTCTGGGCGGCGCTGATGGCCCTGCCGGCCTGCATCTGGATACCCGATGCTACGCTGCGCATGGTGGCTACAAGCGCTGTGGCGCTGGGCATGGGCGATGCCTGGCGCCAGGTGCTCAAGCAGCGTGAGCAAGCTCGTCTGGCCCAGGATGCCGTGAGCCTTGCCGGCGAAGCCGTGGTCGTAAGCGATGCCCGCAACCGCGTGCAGGCGGTGAATCCGGCGTTTACCCAGATTACCGGCTACACCGCGGGAGAAGTCGTGGGGCGCAAGCTGGAAATGCTGTCGTCCACGCGCCACGACAAGGCCTTTTATCGCCGGTTTTGGCAGACGCTGCTGACCACCGGGTGCTGGGAGGGCGAAATGTGGAGCCGGCGCAAAAGCGGCGACGAGTGCCCGGAATGGGTCAAGATCCGGGCAATGACCGATCGCCGCGGCGAGGTCAGCCATTTCATCGGTCTGTACACCGATATTTCGGCCCAGAAAGCCCGGGAAAACGACCTGCGCCGCATCGGCTTTGAAGACCCGCTGACCGGGCTGCCCAACCGCCGGCGCCTGCATGATCTGATGGCGTCGCGCATACGCCACCTGCGCGCCGGCGAGAGCCTGGATATGGCGCTGATTGATATCGACGGCTTCAAAAGCATCAACGACAGCTTTGGCGTAGAGCAGGGGGACCGCCTGCTGGGGCGCTTTGCCCATCGCCTGTCCCGTCAGGCGGCCGGCAGCGTTACCGGGCGGCTGGGCGGCGACGAATTTCTGGTGATCCGCACGACCACGTTTGACGATCACAACGCTTGGGTGGCAGGGCTGCGTGAGCACATGGGGCGCCCCTTTGAGGTGCAGCAGCAGTCGCTGCGCCTGGGGCTGACCATCGGCAGCTGTCGCGCCCCGGAAGACGGCAGGGATTCCGGCGTGCTGTTCCAGCGGCTGGAATCGGCGCTCTACAGCGCCAAGCGCCAGGGGCGCAACCACAGCCTGCGCTTTCGCCCGGCGCTGGACCAGCAGGCCAACCCCCGGCTGGCGCTGGTCAGCGATTTGCGCGAAGCGCTGGTAGCCGGTGACCAGCTGGAGCTTCATTACCAAACCCAGCATCACCCGGCCACCGGCGCGCTCACCGGCATGGAGGCGCTGCTGCGCTGGCGCCACCCCCGGGACGGCATGATTTCCCCGGGGGAGTTCATTCCTCTGGCCGAACGCCACGGGCTGATGGCCGAGCTGGGCGCCTGGGTGGTGGAAAACGCCTGTGCCCAGCAGGCCCGCTGGCAGCATACCGCCATGCCGGCCACTACAATATGGATCAACATTTCGGCGCTGCAGCTGTTTCAGGGCGATCTGGAAAGCCAGCTGGCCGGCTGCTTGAAGCGCTACCGGCTTCAGGCCTCGCAGATCGGCCTGGAGCTGACCGAGTCCGTGCTGCTCGACGAGCGCGCCGGCGACATGGTGCCAAGGCTTGAAACCCTGCGCGAGCGGGGCGCGCCGCTGGCCGTCGACGACTTCGGCACCGGCTATTCATCGCTTGGCTATCTCAAGCACCTGCCGGTGGACAAGGTCAAGCTGGACCGCGCGTTTATCCGCGAGCTGCCGGAAAGCCGCGCCGACGCCGCCATCGTCACCGCGGTGCTGGCCATGGCCGAGGGCATGGCGCTTGACGTGGTGGCCGAGGGCGTAGAAACCGAGGCCCAGCGGCAGTTTCTGGTGGATGCCGGCTGCCGGTCGGTGCAGGGTTTTTATTTTGCCCGGCCGCTGCCGGCAGCCGAGCTGGAAGCCCGGTGGGCGGCAAGCCCCCCGAATACAAGCGCCCACGCCAGCGCCTCGGCCGGCAGCAGCCAGGGGGCCAGGGTGACGTCCGCCAGCACGCTGCCGCCGTAGTAGGAAAGCGCCCCGCCCGTAGCGCCCAGCAGCGGCGCAAGCCACGGAAGATGCCACAGCCAGCCCAGCGAATGGTGCACCAGCGTGGCAAAAAGCGGCCATAGCATCCAAAGCCACAGCGGCAAAGGCAGCCAGGCAGGCGTGGGGTCGGCAAAAATAAAGCCGCCGGCAAGCGCAAAGCCGCCGTCCACCGCCAGCCCCAGTGCGGCAAAGCCGGCCAGCAGCCGCCCCTCCCCGGCGCCGGCCACCCGCCACAGATGCCCGCCCACCACCAGCGCCCCTGCGGCCAGCGCCACCTGCGAGCCGCCGAGCACGCAGGCCAGCCAGCCGGCCTCGAACGCCAGCGCGTTGAGCGCCAGCCGGCGCAGCCGTCGCCCGTTCACGATGCGCCGCTGTGGGAAACCGGGCGGGCACCGGGCTTGGCCAGCAGCAGCTGGCAGGTACCGATGGAGCGTTCGAGAAAGCCGCCTTCGCAGTAGCAAAGATAGTAGCGCCACATGCGGATAAAGCGCTCGTCGTAGCCCAGCTCGCGCACCTGCTCCAGGCTGGCGTCAAAGCGGTGGCGCCATTCGCGCAGGGTGCGGGCGTAGTGCCGACCGATTTCCTCCAGCCCCACCACGTTGAGCGTGGTCTTGCGCGCCAGGCTGTCGATCATGGCCCGGTGCGAGGGCAGAAAGCCGCCGGGAAAGATATAGCGTTTGATGAAATCCATCTCGCGCTTGGCCGCGTCAAAGCGCTGATCGCGGATGGTGATGGCCTGCAGCATGGCCTGGCCGTCGAGGGCAAGCAGGCCGTCGATTTTGGCCAGATACGTATCCAGATACTGATGGCCCACAGCCTCGATCATCTCCACCGAAATAATGCGATCATAGGTGCCGGTGAGGTCACGGTAGTCTTTTTTAAGCAGGGTGATGCGCTCGCCCAGGCCCTCTTCCTCGATGCGTCTGGCGGTGTGGTCGTGCTGCTCGGTGGAAATCGTGGTGGTTGTGACCCGGCAGCCGCGGGTTTTGGCGGCGTGGATGGCAAGCCCGCCCCAGCCGGTGCCGATTTCCAGCAGGTGGTGGTCGGGCGCTACGCCAAGCTTGTCGAGCATCAGGTCGAGCTTGTAGGTAGACGCCTCTTCCAGGCTGGCGTCTGCGGTAGGGAAGACCGCGCTTGAATACATCCAGTGGCGGCGATCAAGAAAGGTGGCAAACAGATCGTTGCCGATGTCGTAGTGGGCGGCAATGTTGCGCCGGGCGCCTTCGGCGCTGTTGCGCTGCAGGCGATAGGCGCCGGCCAGCAGCCAGCGGGCAAGGCGCGCGCTGCCGTTTTCCATGCGCGCGTTGACCGCTTCCAGATTGACGGCGAACAGGCGCACCAGCGTTACCAGATCGTCGGTATCCCAGTCGCCGTCCATGTACGCCTCGCCGGCGCCGACGGTGCCGCCCAGCGCCATGCGCTGCCAGGCCCGGGGGTGGCGAATGATGACCGTGGCCTCCAGCGGGCCGCCCTGGCCCAGACAGCGGCGGGTATCGTTTTCCACCAGGGCAATGGTGCCGCCGGTGAAGCGATCGAGCTGGGCGAGCAGGCGTGGCCTGAGCCAGCGCGCGAGGCGATGGCGGGGGGCGGCCTGACGAGAGGCGGGCAGTGAGTTGGCGCTCGTCATGGCGGTGTCTCCCGATGGTTTTTCGAATCGTTAGGGCCTGGATGGTCGTGAATCGCCACGCCCTTGCGCCACAGCTTGAGCGCCTGAAGGTGAATGCCGGCAAGGGTTTTCAGGCTCATGCCCGGCCGGCGGGCCAGGGTGCGCACCAGCGCTCCCCGGGTTGCCGGCGTGCCTTCAAGCGTTAGCGTGGCGTCAAAGTGGCAGCGCTCAGCGCCGCCGTCGCCGTCGGCGGCGTGGTTTTCCATGTGCATCAGCAGCTGCTCGCCCGGCACGTTGAAGCGCCAGCGATAGCGCATGTCCATGGGATTGAACGGTGATACGTGCATGTGCTTGGCAAAGCGTGCCGCGTGGGTATGGCGCGCCGGATCGACCGCGGCGGCGTAGGTAGTGCGCTCGCGCCAGGGCATGTTGGTGACCTCGCCGAGTATCGCCGCCAGGCGATCGTCACGGTCAAAGGCGTAGTAAAACGTGATCGGATTAAATACCGCTCCCAGCACCCGCAGCTGAGTCAGCATGCAGATGCGCCCGTCCGGCGCGCCGCCCAGCTCGTCGGTCAGCCGCTTGCGCACGGCGTCTTTCAGCGGCATGGCCGCCGGGCCGAGATAGTCCTCTCGGCGAAACCGCGCCGGCGCAGGGCGGCGGGCGCTAAAGCCCGGCACGCCGTTAAAAAGCTCCGGCAGCTCGTCCAGATCCAGCCACATCATCCATACCTGATAGCTGAATGCGTGGGTTTTGGGCACAAAGCGGCGGTGGCGCAGGGTGCCGCAATACACGCGTGAGCGCGGTGAGTCGGTGCGCGGGTTCATCCCGTGTCTCCCGGCCCGGCGTCGGGCAGCAGGTGGTGGGCCGGCGTCGCTGTGGGCGGCTCGGGCGGCGGTGCGGGCTCGTCGCAGCCAAGTTTTTGCGCCACGCGCAGCGCGCTCCACACGCCGTCTTCGTGAAAGCCGTTGCGCCAGTAGGCGCCGCAAAAATGGGTACGGCCGTGGTTTTCCGCCGCCCCGCAGATATCCGCGTGGCGCGCCTGAGCGGTTTGGCCGGCCAGGGTGAAGCGCGGGTGGGCGTAGGTGAAGCGCCGTAGAATTTTGGCCGGATCGATGCTCTGGCCGTCGTTGAGCGTCACGCAGAAGGTGGTGTCGGTCTCAAGGCGCTGGAGAATGTTCATGTTATAGGTCACCGAGACGGCGTCGCCGGCGTCGCGGCTGTCCAGCCGGTAGTTCCAGCTCGCCCAGGCGCGGCGGCGGCGGGGCAGAAGCGCGGTATCGGTGTGCAGCACCACCTCGTTGTCCTGATAGGGCATGGCACCGAGCACCTCGCGCTCGGCAGGGGTGGCGTCAGACCCTAGTATCTTCAGCGTCTGGTCGGCATGGCAGGCCAGCACCACGCGGTCAAAGCGCTCGGTGCCCCCGGCGGTGGTCACGTCGACGCCGGTGGCATCCCGAGTGACGGCGGTGACCGGCGCGTTCAGGCGGATGCGCTCGGCGTAGGGCGCGGTCAGCGCGGGGATGTAGGCCCGCGAGCCGCCGGCCACGGTGTACCACTGGGGCCGGTTGGCGATGTTCAACAGCCCGTGGTTGCGAAAAAAGCGTACGAAAAACGCCAGCGGAAAGCCGCGCAGATCGTCAAGGCTGGCCGACCAGATGGCCGCGCCCATGGGCAGCAGGTAGCGACGCTGGAACGCCTCGCCGTAGCCTTGGCGGTCAAGATACTCGCCAAGGGTCAAACCGTGCGTCAGGCGGTTTTTTTCCAGATCCCGGGTGGCCTGGCGGTTAAAGCGCACGATATCGCCCAGCAGCCGGTAGAAGCTCGGCGAGGCGAGGTTACGCCGCTGAGCAAACAGCGAGCCCAGCGTATGGCCGTTGTATTCGAAGTCTCGGGCGGTTTCGTGCACCGAAAAGCTCATTTCGGTGGGCTGGGCCGCCACGCCCAGGGTTTCCAGCAGGCGGATAAAGTGCGGATAGGTCCAGTCGTTGAACACGATAAAGCCGGTGTCCACGGCGTGGCGCTCGCCGGCCGCCTCGACATCGACGGTGGCAGTGTGTCCGCCAAGCCGCGGCCCGGCTTCAAACAGCGTCACTGCATGGCGGGCAGACAAATAAAAGCCCGCGGCCATGCCGCTGACGCCGCTGCCGATCACGGCAATGCGCTGGGTGCCGGGTGCTGTCATGTCTGGCTCTCCCGTACCAGCCGCTTGCCGATGGCAAAACGCAGCGTCAGCGGCAAAATGCCCAGCAGCTTGACGATAAAGGTAAAGCGCCTGGGAAAGTGGATGTCCTTGCGGCCTTTGTAAAGCCCTTTCAGGATGGCGTCTGCCGCCTGCTCAGTGCGGATTTGCATGGGCATGGGAAAGTCGTTTTGTGCGGTGAGCGGGGTTTTGACAAAGCCCGGATGGATAACGCTTACGCCGATTTTCTCCGGCGCCAGGTCAAGGCGCAACGATTCCATGAAATAGCTCAGTGCGGCCTTGGAGGCGCCGTAGGCCTCGGCCCGGGGCAGGGCGAGATAGGCCGAGGCGCTGGAAGTAACGGCAAGCCGGGCCGGGCGGCCTTCCCGGCGCGCGGCGCGCACAAGCGGCAGCGCGGCTTCCACGCAGTACAGCGTGCCGTACAGATTGGCGGTAAGCACGCGCTCGACCAGGGCCATGTCGAAATCGCCGGCGTCGAGGTATTCGCAGGTGCCGGCGTTGAACACGGCCAGATCCAGCCCGCCAAGCTCGGCCTGTATCTGCCGGCCGGCGCTTTGTACGGCGCCGCGGTCGCTGATATCCAGCGGCAGGGCAACGGCGTTTGTATGGCCTTGGCACAGCGCGGCAAGCCGGTCTTCGCGGCGGGCGCTGAGCACCACGCGGTGGCCTTCACGCAACAGCCGCCGGGCCAGCGTCTCGCCGATGCCCGAGGTCGCGCCGGTCAGCCAGATGCGTTGCGGGGTGTTCCAGGTGCGCATGCGTTCTCCTGTTGGCGCTGCTGTGCTAGCGGCTGGCGCGGTGTTTCAGCCAGCGAACGGCGCGGCCCAGCAGCGGTACCTGTTCGTAGAGCATGGCGCCGGCATCGAAATAGTCGCGGTGTCTGGCCACCCGGCCGTCGGCGGCAAACTGCAGCCGGGTGCAGCCGTCAACGCTGATCTCGCGCCCGCGGTTGAGCTTGGGGTGGGCAAACGTCATCGTCCAGCTGACAAAGGCCGTATCGCCGTGGCGGTGTTTGTCGTGGTAGTCAAAACGGCAGCGGCTGACGTTTGCGTACATGCCGGCAAAGTAGGCCTCCAGCGCCTTGGCACCCTCGATGCGGTGCAGCGGATCAATGAACACGACGTCAGGAGTATATACGTCGTACAGCTTGCTTGTACAATTTTTGTCGAGTTTGTCGAAAAAGGCGCAGAACGCCTCCAGCGCCGCGTTCTGGGACATGGCGGTCTCTCTGCTATGGGTAAGTCGCGTTCCGGTTTTGTAAAAGGCCGGCTGTGCCGGGCCAGGCTCGGTCAGCCCAGCGCCTTGAACGCCTCCAGCGCGCGCTTGCGAGCTGCCTTGTGCTCCACTACAGGGGCAGGGTATTTCAGGCGCGCGCGCTCGGCGGCGGGCGGGTCGTGCCGCGCACGGGGCGCAAGGGAGGCAAGCTCAGGCACCCAGCGGGCGATGAATTCGGTGTCCGGATCGAAGCGAGTGGACTGGGTGGTAGGGTTGAAAATACGAAAGTACGGCACCGCATCGGTGCCGGTAGACGCCGCCCACTGCCAGCCGCCGTTGTTGGCGCAGAATTCGCCGTCGATCAGGTGGCGCATGAAAAACGCCTCGCCGCGGCGCCAGTCGATGAGCAGATGCTTGGCGAGAAACATCGCTGTGACCATGCGCAGGCGGTTGTGCATCCAGCCGGTGGCCACCAGCTGGCGCATGGCGGCGTCCACCAGCGGGTAGCCGGTGCGCCCTTCGCACCAGGCGGCGAAGCCTGCGTCGTCGTTGCGCCACTCAAGGGCCCGGGTGCTTGCCTTGAACGGCTGACGGCGGCAAACCCGGGGAAAGCCCGCCGCCACGTGGCGGTAGAATTCGCGCCAGATCAGCTCGTTGACCCAGGCGGCAAGTCCGGCGTCGCCCTCGGCCAGCCGGCCGTCGTTTTCCGACATCACCGCGTTCATGCACTGGCGCCAGGACACCATCCCCAGCGCCAGATAGGGCGAAAGCGCGCTGGTGCCGCGCACCCCGGGAAAGTCCCGCTGGCTCTGGTAGTGACGGCCGCGAAAGCGCAGAAAGCGCGCCAGATGGTCGGCGGCGGCGTCTTCCCCGGCGGGCCACTGGCGGCCGTCAACGGGCTCGTCTTCCAGAGGAATGTCCAGCGCAGGCTGCGCCTCGGCGGGCACGTCCAGCGGCGCCTGTGCGGCCGGGGCGTCGTCAAGGGCCAGGCGCTCGGCGCTGATGTGGCGGTGCCAGGCCTTGGCAAACGGGGTAAAAACGCCGTAGTAGTCGCCCTTGCCGGTCAACAGCTCGCCCGGGGCGAATGCCACAGCGTCGTGATAGCCGTGGCAGGCACGCCCCGCGTCGTTGAACGCCGTCTGGACGGCGGCGTCCCGGCGCTGTTCGTTGAGCGCGTACTCGCAGTTGAAGTGCAGCGCGGCGGCGTCGTATTCCTCGGCGATGGCGGCAAGCGCCCGCGGGGCATCGTTGAAGCGGGGAACCAGGCGCTGCAGCAGGGGAATGTTAAGGCCGTGTAGCGCCTCGCGCAGTGCTTCGACGCCGCGGCGCAAAAAATCGATCTGGTTGGCGCCGTGGCCGTGGGCCTGCCACTGGGCCGGGCTGTGCAGGAACACAGCGATCACCGGGCCCCGGGCGGCGGCCGCCGCCAGTGCGCGATTGTCGTGAATGCGAAGGTCGCTGCGAAACCATACCAGCTGCAAGGCCATGTCGGGCTCCCGGGCTTTGATGGGGGAAAAGACGGGGCGCCGTCTACAAAACGCCGGATTCGCGCAGCAGCGGGCGCAGCTTTGCCACGGCCCGCGGCAGGTCATCACCCAGCAGATAAAGACGGCTGTCGTGAGGTGCTTCGTGCGCCGGCCCGCACAGGGCTATCGGCACGTCCGGGGTCTCGTCGGGCAGGGAAAGAGCCTCGCTTGGCACCTCGCCGCCGGCAAAGAGCACCAGGGCGGCGTGCAGCCGCGTTACCGCCCGGGGCAGAGCGTCCAGCGCTATGCCGGAATCAAACAGCTGCACCCGGTAGCCTTGCTCGCTTGCCAGCAGGGCCGCCAGCAGCATCCACAGCGGGCCGGGCTCGCCCGGGCGCGGCATCAGCAGCACCAGCGGCCCGCGAGTGGCCTGGTTGGCATAGTGCAGGCGAATGCTCACCTGGCTGCGCAGCAAAGCTTCCAGCGTGCGGCGGGCGGCAACGTCGGGGGTTTGCTGCCATTCGTCTTCCAGCGCGTTGATGACCGGCTGCCAGAGCTCGTTGACCGCGGTGGTCAGCGGATAGAGCGCCAGACTCTGGTGATAAAGCGCCTCCAGGCGCTGGACGTTCAGCGCCTGCACCAAAGTGATCAGCTGATGGCGCTGGCTGTCCCAGTCGTCGCTGGCTGGCGCCGGCGTTTCCACGGCCTCCGGCTGATCGAGCAGATCCGCCACCTGGCTGACCGGCACGCCGCGGTTGAGCCATTGCAGAATGCGCTCGATGCGCGTGATGTCATCCTGGGCGTAAAGGCGGTGGCCCTTGGGCGTGCGCTGGGGCTTTATCAAGCCGTAGCGGCGCTCCCAGGCGCGCAGGGTGACCGAGTTCACACCCGTTAGCCGGGAAACCTCCCGGATGGGATACAGCGGAGTGTCGGGTGGATGGGTCGCCTGGTTGCTCATGGGCGCCTGTGCCTCTTGGATGCCGTGGTGAAAACGTGATCGATATGCGATGCCGGCGGCGTATGCCGGGTATTTGGCGTGTATTATACACACCGCTGTTGTACAACTTGTGAGCGCTAATCACAACCCGTGAGGCCCTGGCCAAGCCGCTGCCCCAGCCGATGGCCGGAAAGCCAGGCGTCTTCTACCCGCCCGCCGCGCAGGCTGTCGCCGCACAGCGCCAGGCCGGCCGCACCGATGATAAAGCCGTTTTCGGGCCTGAAAGCGCCACCGTCGGCCGGCTGGGAATAGCGCCAGCGGTGGGCGCCGTGCTCCACCAGCGCCGGCAGCGGCTGGCCGGAAAACAGCGTGGCCAGCGCGTCGAGCAGAACGTCGGCCACCTGCGCCGGCGCGTCTTCCAGATGTGCCTCGCTCCAGTCGCTGTGGGCCAGCAGGGTCACGCTTTCCGGCTGGCGGTCGCGGCCGGGTTTGCGCTGGTTGCGCGATACCAGGCGCAGCGCCGGGTGTTCGGCGTGGGCCTGCTGCCAGTTTGCATCCACGCCCTGCGGGGTGGGCAGCGGCGCGTCGAAAATGGCCCATCCTGCCCAGCAGGCGCGCTGTGCAAGGTGCCGGCAGCGCTCGCCAAGGACGTTATCCCAGGGCTGTACCAGCGGCTCGGCCTGGGGCGGCGGCACGGCGATGACCACCTGTGTATAAGGCCCGAAAATATCGCCCTGCTCGCTTTGCAGCCGCAGGGCACCGGGGGCGCCGTCAATGGCGCGAATGCGGGTGGCAGGGTGCAGCGCCGCGCCGGCCTGCTCGACCTGATCGGCCAGATAGCGGGTAATGGCGCTCATGCGCGGTGCGCCGCAAAAGCGTTCGCGGCCGTCGTGGATACGCTGCCAGCCGCCGGGCCCGGCGCGCCAGGCGCTGTCCGGCCAGCCCGCCGCGCAGCCGGCGTGTCGCCAGGTGTCGAGCGCGGCGATAAAAGCCGGGTCTCGGGCGGTAAACGCCTGGGCGCCGAGATCGACAACGGCGTCGGGCCGGTGGCGGCTGGACATGCGCCCGCCGGGGCCTCGGGCCTTGTCAAAAAGCGTCACGGCAAGGCCGGCATCCGTCAGCGCTTGCGCGCAGGCGAGCCCGGCAATGCCGGCGCCGATAACGGCGATGTGAGCAACAGGCGGCGAGGCGAGCGTCATGGCGATATCCTAAGCGAGCGGGTCGCAGTAAAAGGGGGCAATGCGCAATGGTGAAAGCGCGGCGGTGATACATTGGCTGTAATATGTTCGCTGTATTGTACATAGTTAGTACAGCGGGTGTGTGGTTTCGTCAAAGTGTATGCCACTCTGGTGCGCGAGGTGCGGCCAGCCGTCTGTGGGCGTGTGCTGCACGCGCGCAACAAAAAGCCTGTCATGAAAAAGGAGTCTGCCATGCGTGTACTGATTACCGGAGGGAGCGGTTTTGTCGGCCGGCGCCTGTGCGAGCGCCTGGCTCGCCAGGGCCATGCGCTGCAGGTGGTGTCGCGTTCGCCGGAGAAAGCTCGGACGCTGTTGCCCGAGGGCTGCGACGTGCGTGACAGCGCGGTGGCCTTTGCCGATACGCCGCCGGATGCGCTGGTCAATCTGGCCGGCGAATCGATCGCTGCCAAGCGCTGGAGCGAGGCGCAAAAGCGCGAGATGATCGACTCGCGCCTGCGCGCCACCGGCGATCTCGTGGCGCTGTGCAAGGCCCTGCGCGAGGCCGGGGAGGCGCTGCCCGGGGTGCTGGTGTCGGCCTCGGCCATGGGCTACTACGGCGAGCAAAAGGAAGACGGCGAGGGCGATACCGCGGTCACCGAGGACACCCCGCCCCGCGACGAGTTCGCCCACCGGCTGTGCGCGCGCTGGGAAGCCGCCGCCGGCGAGGTGGAAGCGCTCGGGGTGCGCACGGCGATTGTGCGCATCGGGCTGGTGCTCGGCGAAGGCGGCGGCAGCCTGGAGAAGATGCTGCCGCCGTTCAAGTGGGGGCTGGGCGGGCGCTTCGGCAGCGGCCGGCAGTTCATGCCGTGGATTCACCGGGATGACCTGGTCGCGGCGATATGCTTTCTGCTGGAGCGCGACTCCGCCAGCGGTGCGTTCAACGCCAGTGCCCCGCATCCGGTGACCAACGCGGAGTTTACCCGGACGCTGGCGAACACCCTCAACCGCCCGGCGGTGCTGCCGGTACCCGCCTTTGTGCTCAAGGCGGGGCTGGGGGAAATGGCCCGGCTGCTGCTCACCGGGGCGGACATGCGCCCGGCGCGCTTGCAGCAGGCAGGCTTTGGTTTTCGCTATAAAACCCTGGACCGGGCGCTGGAAGCGATTCTCGCGCCGGGCTGAAAAGCCTCTTAGCCGCCGGCATCCACGGTGATGATGACCCGCACGGCGTCCAGGCGCAGGCGGGTGGCTTCGATGGCCTCGCCCAGCGCGGCACGCTCCTCGCCGAGTGCGGCAAGCTCGGCGTCGCGCACGGCGGGGTTGTGTTCGGCCAGCGCGTTCAGCCGGGCCAGTTCGCCGTCGAGCTGGGCGCGCATGCGCGCTTCGGCGGCCTCGACAATGCTTGGCAGCTCGCGCTCGGCTTCGCTTTCCCCCTGTTCGAGCAGGCCGCGCAGCTTGTCGTGATGCTCTTTGATCAGCTCCCGGGCCAGGGATTTGTTGACCTTTTGCAGGTTTTTGCCCAGGCCGGTAAACGAGATGTTATCGCTTAAGTTGGCGCCGGATTCGTCGAGCAGTACGCGCACCGCGGTAGGCGGCAAAAAACGATTCAGATGCAGGCGTTTGGGGGCCGGGCAGTGAGTGCGAAAAATAAGCTCGACCATCAGCCGGCCGCCGGGAATCGACGGATGGCCAAGCAGCGCCAGCGCGCTGTTGCCCATGGTGCCGTCAACGATGCGGCCCATCATTTCCCGCAGCAGCGGGTGCTCCCAGGAAAGCCGCTGAACGTCATCCCGGGCAAGGGCCTGGTCGCGCCGGTAGGTGGCGGTAAAGCCGTCTTCGCCCCGGGTCAGCCCGGGCAGGCCGTCGAGCATCTGCGGGCTTGGCTTGATGTGCATCAGGCCGTTGCCCAGTTCGCGGCTGTCGACGCCGAAAATGTCCAGCGCGCGCTCCACATAGCGCGGCAGGGCGCGATCGCCGTCGAGTTCGCGCACGCCGTCGATGACGGCTTCAGCGCGCGCCGGGCGGCAGGCGTTGAGCTCCAGCAGGCGGTTGCGTCCGGCGTCGCGTTCGGCAAGCTTGGCGGTAAAAAGCGCGTGGGTCTCGTCGATAATGGCGTCGAGTTCGTCGTCGTCGAGCAGGGCATCGGCCAGGGCGTCGCCAAAGGCATCAAACAGCGCGCTGCCTACGCCGTGGGGCGCGCTGAAGGCGTCCATGCCTTCATGGTACCAGCGCATCAGCCGGGCAGCGGGGCTGTTTTCAAACTGGGGCACGTGCAGCTCAATGGCGTGGCGCTGGCCGATGCGGTCGAGCCGGCCGATGCGCTGTTCCAGCTGGTCCGGGTGCTGGGGCATGTCGAACATTACCAGGTGGCGGCAGAACTGGAAGTTGCGCCCTTCCGAGCCGATTTCCGAGCACACCAGCACCTGGCAGCCGTCTTCTTCATCGGCGAAGGCGGCGGCGGCCCGGTCGCGTTCGATCAGCGAAAGCCCCTCGTGAAACACCGGCGCGTGGTAGCCGCCCAGGGTGCGCAGCCCTTCGGCCAGGCCTTCGGCGGTTTCCCGGTGGTGGGCGATAACCAGCACTTTCTCGCCGGCAAAGCCTGCTTCGCTATCGTCGCTTAGCCGTTCTAAAAGCCAGCGAACCCTAGGGTCGATGTGCCACCAGGGCTCGGCGTTGAGCGGGTCGCTTGAGAGCTCGCGGTACATGGCGTCGGGGTAGATGAGCACGTCCGGGTGGTCCATGCCGGTTTCGATCAAAAGCTCATCAAGGTAGTCCTCGTCGCGTTCGACGCGGCGCAGCACCCGGCGGTAGGCCGAAGGCAGCTCAAGCGAGGTAACGTGCAGGTGACGCTCGGGGAAGCCGCCGACGTGGCGACGGCTGTTGCGAAACATCACCCGGCCGGTGCCGTGGCGGTCGAGCAGCGCCTCGCGCAGGCGCGCCCGAATGTTGTCGCGCTGCTCGGCGTCGGCTTCAGGGTTGGCAAGCGTTGCCAGCAGCGCACGGCTTTCGGCGTCGTCGATTACGCCGGCGACCCGCTCCCGGGCGCTGTCGCTTTCGCCCACCGCGTCCAGCGCCTCGATGGCGGCGGCCACCTCGGCGTAGTGGCGCTCTTCTTCGCGGAAGCGCTCCAGGGTGTGGTAGCGCTCGGGGTCGAGCAGGCGCAGCCGGGCAAAGTGGCTGGCAATGCCCATCTGCTCCGGCGTGGCGGTGAGCAGCAAAAGGGCATCAATCTCGCCGGAAAGCGCCTCCACGCACTGATAGCCCGGCCCGCTGGTGCCGTCTTCGCGCCAGTCCAGGTGGTGGGCTTCGTCGACGATGAGCAGGTCAAAGCGGGCCTTGAGCGCTTGGTGCTGGCGCGCAGGGTTGGCAAACAGCCAGCGCTGGCTTGCCAGAATGATCTGGCCGCTGTCGAAGGGGTTGTCGCCCACGGCGTCGCTTTCCAGCGCGGTGCTCTGGTTTTCGTCGAGCAGGGTGACGTTGAGCGCAAAACGGCGCAGAAGCTCTACCAGCCATTGATGCGTAAGGCTGTCAGGGACCAGAATCAGCGCGCGCTCGGCGCGGCCGGTGAGCAGCAGGCGGTGCAGAATCAGCCCGGCTTCGATGGTCTTGCCCAGGCCCACTTCGTCGGCCAGCAGCACCCGGGGGGCGTGGCGGCGGGCGACTTCGTCGGCGATGTAGAGCTGGTGGGCGATCAGCTCGATGCGCGGGCCGGCAAAGCCCAGCGCTGGGTGCTTTTCGGTGCGCTGGTAGTGGTGCAGGGTGCGAAAGCGCAGGTCGAACCAGTCGTTGCGGTCGACCTGGCCTGTGAGTACCCGGTCCCGGGCCTGGTCAAACTGCATGGTATCGGCAAGCTTGGTTTCGGGCAGCTCGCAGGCGTTGCCGTCGCCGTCCGTGCCCTGGTAGATGATCAGCCCCCGGTGCTCGCGGCTGGCATCCACGGTCATCTGCCAGCCTTCGGCGGCGGTCACGCGGTCGCCGGCGCCGAAGGCAACCCGGGTCAGCGGGGCCTGGCGGGTGTTGTAGGTACGGGTTTCCTGACTGGCGGGGAACAGGATGGTGACGCTTCTGGCATCGCAGCTGAGTACGGTGCCAAGCCCGAGTTCGGCTTCGCCGTCGCTGATCCAGCGCTGGCCGGGAGAAAAGTCGCTCATGGTGCCTCGGAGGATGCGGTCAATCGGGAAAACGCCGCCGGCGGGGAGGCAGCGGCGTCTCAAAGGCGGGCGATTCTAACGCAAAGCGGCGGGCGGATTAAGGTGCGCTGGCGGGTTTAGCGGCTCGGCACGTTCAGCCAGCCCTCCAGGGCGGCTTGGCCCAGCGGGCCGGCGCGGTGCTGCTGCACTCGGCCGTGGGCGTCAACCAGCAGGGTAAACGGCAGCTGCCGGGTGTTGAACGCTGCCATCAGCCGCTGCTGGGGGTCGCGTAGCACGCGGTTGAAAGGCAGCGCTCGGCGTGCGGCGAGGGTATCCACATGGCGTATGGTCACCAGCAGATCGTCGCCCTGGTTGACGCTGACAATGCGCACGTTGTTGTCGCGCTGAAGCGCTGTGAATGCCGCCGTCATCCGGCGACACGGCGGACACTCGGCGGCCCACAGATGAATGATAACGGGGGCGCCGTCAGGCAGCGTCGCCAGCGCCACGGCGCTGCCGTCGAGCTTTTCCAGAGTGATGGCGGGCAGCCGGCCGGGTGCGGCGTCTGTGCCAAGAAACAGCAGGGCTGCAAACCCCAGCCCCAGGGCGGTGAGCGTTGGCAAAGGCGCGATCGCCGCTCGGCAGCGGTGCCGGCACAGGGCATGGCCCAGCACGCCGGCCAGCAGGGCCAGCCCGCCGGCAACGGCGTACAGGCGGGGCAGCGGCGTCAGCAGTGCGTTGGCGTCCATGCGAGGTGTCCGAAAAGCCGTGGGGAAACGGGTACAATGGCGACTTTATCACGGGATAACCACAAGCGGAGGTGCGAATGGCGCAGCCAACCTATGATCCTTTGCGGGCGCTGGCGATCGCCACCCAGGCGGCAGGGCTGACTGCGATCATTGTGCTGGAAACCGTGCTGGGTGATGCCGCGCGCCCCTGGCAGGGGGCCGCCCTGGGGCTGATGCTGGCCGCGGCGCTGGGCATTGCCGCGGTGCGGTTTTATCGGCGCAAGCGTGCCCAGCGCCGGCGCGATCGCCGCCGGATGACAGATGAATAAAAAAACGGCCCGCCAAAGGGCGGGCCGTTTCCGACGCGGCGAGCGGCACAGGCCGCAGGGCGTTACTTGCTCTTGTTGGCGCGCTTGCGCTCGTTTTCGGTGAGGTGCTTTTTGCGCAGGCGCAGGTGGTTGGGCGTGATTTCCACCAGCTCGTCGTCGTCGAGAAACTCGATGGCCTGCTCCAGGGTGAAGCGTACCGGCGGCACCAGGTCGAGGCTTTCGTCAGCGCCTGCAGAGCGCATGTTGTCGAGCTTTTTGGCCTTGGTGGGATTGACGGTCATGTCGTCGGCGCGGTTGTTGATGCCGACCAGCATGCCTTCATACACCTCGGTGCCGTGCTCAACGATGAGCTTGCCGCGATCCTGCAGGGCATAGAGCGCATAGGCCAGCGCCTTGCCGGTGGCCATGGAGACCAGCACGCCGTTGCGCCGCTCGGTGGCGGCGTCCGGGCGCAGCGGGCCGTAGTGGTCAAAGCGGCTGGTGAGAATGCCGGTGCCTGACGTCAGCGTCATGAACTGGCCGCGAAAGCCGATCAGCCCGCGCGCGGGGATGATGAAGTCTACCCGTACGCGGCCCTTGCCGTCGGGGTGCATGTTGGTCATCTCGCCCTTGCGGTAGCCCAGCTCCTCCATGATGGCGCCCTGGTGCTGCTCTTCGCAGTCGATGATGACTTCTTCGTAGGGTTCCTGCTGCTCGCCGTCGATTTCACGAATGATGACTTCCGGGCGGCCTACGGCAATCTCGAAGCCTTCCCGGCGCATGGCCTCCAGCAGCACCGACAGGTGCAGCTCGCCGCGACCGGAGACGGTAAACTTTTCCGGGCTGTCGCCTTCTTCCACGCGCAGGGCCACGTTGTGGATCAGCTCCTGTTCCAGGCGATCCTTGATGTTGCGGCTGGTGACGTATTTGCCGTCCTTGCCGGCAAACGGCGAGTCGTTGACCTGAAAGGTCATCGACACCGTGGGCTCGTCGACGGTCAGCGCGGGCAGCGCCTCGGCGGCGGCCGGGTCGCACAGCGTATCGGAAATCGCCAGGTTATCGATGCCGGTGATGCAGATAATATCGCCGGCGGTGGCCTCGTCGGTTTGTACCCGCTCAAGGCCCATGTGGGTCATCACCTGGCCGACCTTGCCGCGGCGCGCCTTGCCTTCCTTGGAGATCACGGTGATCTGCTGGTTGGGCTTGACGCTGCCGCGGGTGATGCGCCCAAGGCCGATGACGCCGACGTAGCTTGAATAGTCCAGCGCCGAGATCTGCATTTGGAAGGGGCCGTCAACTTCAACCTTCGGCGGCTCGACGATGTCGACGATGGACTGAAACATCGGCGTCATGTCATCGGCCAGCTCATCGGGGTCCGGGCCGGCAATGCCGTTGAGCGCTGAGCAATAGATAATCGGAAAATCGAGCTGATCTTCAGTGGCGCCGAGGTTGTCGAACAGATCAAAGATCTGGTCGATCACCCAGTCCGGGCGCGCGCCGGGGCGGTCGATCTTGTTGACCACCACAATGGGTTTCAGGCCCTGGTCAAACGCTTTCTGGGTGACAAAACGGGTCTGCGGCATGGGCCCATCCACGGCGTCGACCAGCAGCAGCACCGAGTCGACCATGGACATCACGCGCTCGACTTCGCCGCCGAAGTCGGCGTGGCCGGGGGTGTCGACGATGTTGATGTGATAGCCGGTGCCGGCCTCGTTTTGCCACTGGATGGCGGTGTTCTTGGCCAGGATGGTGATGCCACGCTCTTTTTCCTGGTCGTTGGAGTCCATCACCCGCTCTTGGCTTTCGGCCTTGCGGTCCAGCGTGCCGGACTGGCTCAAGAGTTTGTCCACCAGGGTGGTTTTACCGTGGTCAACGTGGGCGATGATGGCGATGTTGCGAAGATTCTCGATCACGAAGCGATCCTGCTTGAAAATATAGGCCGGCATTATACGGGCTGGCGGCGCTTGACGGCTAGCGTTGTCTTTCCTGCAGGGGCGATCGATCAAGATGGCCTGCCGAGCGCCGGACGCTTTTCGCCGCTGTACGCCATCCGGTAAGATGGCCGTTTTCCCGGGGCAGGGCAGAGACATGACCATCGGCAACCTGATGCGTTTGTTAAGCGACGGCGAGGTGCATTCCGGCGAGCAGCTGGGGGAGGCGCTCGGGATTTCCCGGGCGGCGATATGGAAGCAGCTGAAAAAGCTTGAGGCCTTCGGCGTTGAAGTGCGCGCCGTCAAAGGGCGCGGCTATCAGCTAGCCCAGTCGCTGACGCCGCTGGACGGCGCCCGAATCGTGTCGCGCTTGCCGGCCGACGCCCGGCGCCGGTTGGCTCGGCTTTTTGTCGAGGATACGCTGCCGTCGAGCAATGAATACCTGCGCCGGCGGTTTTCCCAGGGCGCCGGCCACGGTGAGGTGTGCCTGGTAGAGCAGCAAACTGCCGGACGCGGCCGGCGCGGCCGGGTTTGGCTGACGCCCTGGGGGCAAAGCCTGATGCTCTCGGTGGGCTGGCGCTTTGACGGCGGCGTGGCCACGCTTGAGGGCCTTAGCCTGGCAGTCGGCGTGGCGGTGTCGCAGGTGCTGGAGCGCTACGGCGCCCGCCCGCAGCTGAAATGGCCCAACGATATTTTGCTTTATGCGCCGGACGGCTCGCTTGCCAAGCTGGCCGGTATCCTGGTCGAGGTGACCGGCGATGCGGCCGGACCGTGCGATGCGGTGATCGGCATCGGGCTGAATCTGGCGCTGCCCGATCCCCTGCGTGAAACCATCGGCCAGCCGGCGGCGGTGCTGGCGGATACCTGCCCGGACCTTGACCGCAACGCCTTGGCCGCCGACGTTGTGGACGCCCTGCTGGCGCTGCTGGCCGAGTTCGAAGCCCGAGGGTTTGCCGCCTGGCAGGCCGAATGGAACCGGCGCCACGCCTACGCCGGCTACCCGGTCAGCGTATCGGTAGGCCATACGTCGCGTCACGCGGTGGCCGGTGACGTCGACGCTGCCGGCAATCTTTGGATAAAAGAAGAGGGTGGCGGTGAGCGCCGGCTGGCCGGCGGCGAAATCAGCGTGCGCGGTCGCCTATGATTCTGGATCTGGATATCGGCAATACGCTGTCGAAGTGGCGGCTAAAAGAAGTCGAAAGCAGCGAGATCCGCTCTCGCGGGGCGGTATGGACCCGTGAAGAGTGGCGCCCCGGGGCGGATATCCCCGATCTTGACGTCGTCGAGGCGGTGCGTATTTCAAGCGTTGCCCGTCGCGAGGTGCTGGAAGAGACCGTGGCGCTGCTGCGCCGGTGCGTGCCGCGCGTTTATGTTGCCCGCTCCACCCGGCAGGCGCTGGGCGTGACCAACGGCTACGATCAGCCGTGGCAGCTGGGGGTGGATCGCTGGCTGGGGGCGCTTGCCGGCTACCAGCTGGCCGGCGGCTGCTGCGCGGTAGACTGCGGCAGCGCGATCACCGTGGACTTTGTGCTGCCCGGCGGTAGCCACGTAGGGGGCTATATCGTTCCCGGCCTGCGGCTGATGAAAGAAAGCCTCAAGCTGGGCACGCGCAACGTTGCCATTGACCCGGAAGGCGAAGCCGATACGCTGCTGACGCCCGGACGTTCGACGGTGGATGCGGTCAATCACGGCATTTATATGGCCGCGACCAGTGCGGTGCAGCGTATCTATAGCGAGGTGTGCGATCAGTACGGCGTAGCGCTGCCGCTTTTGTTGACCGGAGGCGATGCCCGAGTGGTATCCCGCGGGATGCCGGCGGCGCACGTAGTGTGGCCGGATATGGTGTATGGCGGACTTGAGATCTGCTTTCCGCTGACGCGCGCCGAACGGGCGGGGCGCATGTCGGGCGCGCCAAGCGCCCCCCAGGCGCCGGCGCTGGAAAAAGTTCGAGCAGGGCTTGCATTCACTTCGCTGCTTTGACAGAATGCAGCGCGTTCCAGGGCAGAAGGCAGATGCCGACTGTCGTGCCAGATGCTTGAGCCTCAATCAATGAGGCGATAATAGAAAGCATTGTGGCTTGACAGCGTTCTGGAAGGCGGTAAAATGCGCCGCCAGCGATGGAGGGGTTCCCGAGTGGCCAAAGGGAGCAGACTGTAAATCTGCCGCGAAAGCTTCGAAGGTTCGAATCCTTCTCCCTCCACCAGTTTTCATGACTGGCAGCCACAAGTTGCCAAGCGGGCAGCAGCACGAACGCCGCAACTGCGCGATCCATTCGAGCAGGCATGGTTCAAGCGGGCATAGTTCAATGGTAGAACCTCAGCCTTCCAAGCTGATGATGCGGGTTCGATCCCCGCTGCCCGCTCCAGTGCGTATCTGTTGTACGTTTTGCTCATGTAGCTCAGGGGTAGAGCACACCCTTGGTAAGGGTGAGGTCGACGGTTCAATTCCGTCCATGAGCTCCATATTGCAAAAAGGCGAGCCAGGCTCGCTTTTTTTGTCTTCGTCGCCTGGCGTGGTTCAGGCAGCGAAGAAGGCAAGGGTTGTCAAGCGGGAATTTGTCCGCTAGTATGACGGCCGCTGCTGTCAGGCATCGCAACGGTGCAGGCGGCAGTAACGATACAGGCCAGTGGCTCAATTGGCAGAGCAGCGGTCTCCAAAACCGCAGGTTGGGGGTTCGAGTCCCTCCTGGCCTGCCAGCTTTCCCCAAGTTGGCGTGCCTTTCCTGATTTTCCTTATCGTTTGCCGCACTCCCGAGGAGTCTCGTTTTTATGAAGCCTAATTCTGTAAAACATGGCGCCGAGGTTCAGCAGTCGCGCCATGACGGGCTCAAATGGGCGGCAGTGGTCGCGCTGTTGGCAGTGGCAGTGATAGCCAACACCTATTTTGCCGGCATCGGCCTTTTGTACCGCGTGCTGGGTGTCGTTGCTTTTTGCCTGATGGCCGGCGGCGTAGCGCTGACGACGGCCAAGGGCCGCAGCCTGGTAACGCTGGCACGCGAATCCAAGAAAGAAATACAGCGCGTGGTCTGGCCGACTCGGCCAGAAACCGTGCAAACAACCGCAATTGTGCTGGTCGCCGTTATGGTGGTTGGCCTGCTGCTGTGGTTAATTGACACGCTTCTCGGCTGGGCGATGTCCGGCGTGATCGGTTAGGAGTTTTCATGTCCAAGCGTTGGTACGTCGTTCACGCATATTCCGGTTTTGAAAAGCACGTCATGCGCTCGCTCACCGAGCGTGTAAAACTTTACGACGCCGAAGATCAGTTTGGCGAGATTCTCGTGCCTACCGAAGAAGTCGTCGAAATGCGCGACGGCAAGCGCCGTAAGAGCGAGCGCAAGTTCTATCCCGGCTATGTGCTGGTCGAGATGGAAATGACCGACAACACCTGGCATCTGGTGAATGAGACGCCGCGCGTCATGGGCTTTATCGGCGGTACCAAGGAAAACCCCGCGCCGATCACCACCCGCGAAGCCGAGTCGATTCTGCGCCGGGTCAAGGACGGCACCGATAAGCCGCGGCCCAAGACCATGTTCGAGCCCGGCCAGTCCGTGCGCGTCACCGACGGGCCGTTTGCCGATTTCAACGGCGTGGTGGAAGAGGTCAACTACGAAAAAAGCCGTTTGCAGGTCAGCGTGCTGATTTTCGGCCGCGCCACGCCGGTCGAGCTTGAATTCGCCCAGGTCGAAAAAGAGTAAATTAAAAAAGAGCAGGTCAACAGCGCGTTGATTGAAAACGCGTCGGTCGAAAAAGAGCAGAGCGGTCAAAAAGCGGGCCGGACGCGATCGAACAGAGTAAACGTGCAGACCGCCTTTGAAAGGCGGTTTGCTGTCACCGGGAAGCCGCAAGGCGCGATACCCATCTGGAGTACAACATGGCCAAGAAAGTACAGGCTTATATCAAGCTGCAGGTTGCTGCAGGTAAAGCCAATCCGAGTCCGCCCGTGGGCCCCGCGCTGGGTCAGCACGGCGTTAACATCATGGAGTTTTGCAAGTCGTTCAACGCCGAGACGCAAGACATTGAGCTTGGCCTGCCGACGCCTGTGGTGATTACCGTCTACACCGACCGCAGCTTTACGTTTGTCACCAAAACGCCGCCTGCCGCTGTGCTGCTGAAAAAAGCCGCAGGCGTCAAGTCCGGCTCCGGTGAGCCGAACAAGGCCAAGGTTGGCAGCGTGACCCGCGAGCAGCTTGAAGAAATTGCTCAGACCAAAGAGCCGGATCTGACAGCGGCGGATCTTGACGCCGCGGTACGCACCATTGCCGGTAGCGCCCGCAGCATGGGTCTTAACGTGGAGGGTCTGTAATCATGGCTAAGCTAACCAAGCGCGCACAGCGGATTCGCGACAAGGTCGACGCCAACAAGACCTACTCCCTTGACGAGGCGGTGGCGCTGCTCGCCGAGCTCTCTACCGTGAACTTCAAAGAGTCTGTGGATGTCGCCGTCAACCTGGGCGTAGATCCGCGTAAATCCGACCAGGTCGTTCGCGGTGCCACCGTGATGCCCAACGGTACCGGCAAGGACGTGCGCGTCGCCGTCTTCACTCAGGGCGCCAACGAGCAGGCAGCGAAAGACGCCGGTGCCGACATCGTGGGTATGGACGACCTGGCCGCTGAAGTGAAAAAGGGCAATCTCGACTTTGACGTGGTGATTGCCTCGCCCGACGCGATGCGTGTCGTTGGCCAGCTGGGTCAGATTCTCGGCCCGCGCGGGCTGATGCCGAACCCGAAAGTCGGTACGGTAACGCCGGACGTGGCCACCGCGGTCAAGAACGCCAAGGCCGGCCAGGTGCGCTTTCGTACCGATAAAAACGGTATTATTCACACAACGCTGGGCAAGGCCGACTTCGACGCGGCCGCTATCAAGGGCAACCTTGAAGCGCTGGTCGCTGACCTCAAGCGTCTCAAGCCGAGCACCTCCAAGGGCGTTTATTTCAAGAAAATGACCCTGTCCAGCACCATGGGGCCGGGCCTGACCATCGACCATACGTCGCTGGTATAGGGCTTGCTCCTGATAAAAACTTTGCGGTCTCCGTGCCAGGCGCGGTGCACCGTCAAAGACCGCAGGTGCCGCTGTTTGCCGCGGCAGGCAGTGGCTTAATGCGTAGCGCCTGCGCAGATGGTGTTGCCGCCAGTCAGTAAGACATCGAGCGAGCGTTGCAAACCGCTCGCTATGAAAACAGGATGTCGCGTTGCGCTTTCTGGTGAGCACCATCCCAAGGCTTCCCGCCTGCGGGTGGGAAGAGATGGTAACTCGGAAGCCCGTCGGGTTTCCGGCACGAAGGAGTGATGACTGTGCCACTAGCACTTGAAGGCAAGAAAGCGATTGTTGCCGAAGTCAGTGAAGCGGCCAAGGACGCACTCTCCGTCGTTGTTGCCGATTCTCGTGGCGTTGCGGTCGACAAGATGACCGACCTGCGCAAGCAGGCCCGCGAGAATGGCGTGCAGATCCGTGTTGTGCGCAACACGCTGGCACGCCGCGCCCTGACAGGCACCCAGTGGGAATGCCTGAACGAGACGTTTGTCGGTCCGACGCTGCTGGCGTTTTCCAACGAGCACCCCGGCGCTGCCGCGCGGCTGTTCAAGGAATTCACCAAAAGCGCACCGGACTTCGAAGTCAAGGCGCTGGCCTACGAAGGTGAGTTCATCCCGGCTGCCGATATTGACCGTCTGGCAACCCTGCCGACCTACGACGAGGCAATTGCCCAGTTGATGTCGGTGATGAAAGAAGCCTCTGCTGGCAAGCTGGTTCGTACCCTGGATGCGCTGCGCGTCCAGAAAGAAGAAGCGGCGTAAGCCCCTTTTTGCAATGGCAGCGGGGTGAAAGCCGTCGCTGCACGAGCCAGGCAAACACTTTTGGGTTTCGCTTGGGCGAGACCACCGCAACGTTAGGAAAGAAATCATGGCACTTAGCAAAGACGATATCATCAACGCCGTCGCCGACATGTCCGTCATGGAAGTCGCCGAGCTGATCGAGGCGATGGAAGAGAAATTCGGCGTGACCGCAGCGGCCGCTGTCGTTGCCGGCCCGGGCGGCGGTGAAGCCGAAGCCGAAGAAGAGCAGACCGAGTTTGACCTGGTGCTGACAGGCGCCGGCGCCAAGAAGGTCAACGTGATCAAGGCGGTTCGTGAGATCACAGGGCTTGGCCTGAAGGAAGCCAAGGGTGCCGTTGACGGCGCGCCGGCGACCATCAAGGAAGCGATGTCCAAGGAAGACGCTGAAGAAGCGAAGACCAAGCTGGAAGAAGCTGGCGCCTCCGTCGAGCTCAAGTGATTTTGATGCCGGCGGCTTTACGCGCTGCGTAAGCTTCCGCGGCTGGCGGCGGGGTTATCCCGCTGCCGGCCTTTTTCTGTTGCTGTCATACTGCCATAATGCAGCGTTTCGCCGATGTTCGGCCGCGAACGGCAGGCCAGGCATCCGTGGCGTCAAGGCGCGGCAGCAGAAATGCGTTGAATAACGCAACGACATACAGAATTTTTGACGGCGAGCTACCCGACAAGGAGCTTGCTGTCTGCGTCTGAAACGCCCGCGGGGCAGATGACCACGCATCGGCCACCCATGGTGAACAAGCTGGGGAATACAGATGGCTTACTCATACACTGAGAAAAAACGCATCCGCAAGGATTTCGGCAAACTGCCCCAAGTGATGGATGTGCCTTACTTGCTGGCCATCCAGCTGGATTCCTACTACGACTTTCTCCAGCAGGATCGTTCGCCCGACGAGCGCTTCGAAGTCGGCCTGCACGCGGCGTTCAAGTCCGTGTTTCCGATCGAGAGCTTCTCTGGTAACGCGGCACTGGAATATGTCAGCTATCGTTTCGGCACGCCGGCGTTCGATGTCAAGGAATGCCAGCTGCGTGGCGTAACCTACTCCGCTCCGCTGCGCGTCAAGGTTCGCTTGATCATCTATGATCGCGACTCTTCGAACAAGGCCATCAAGGATATCAAGGAGCAGGAAGTCTACATGGGGGAAATCCCCCTGATGACCGAAAACGGTACCTTTGTCATCAACGGCACCGAGCGCGTCATTGTCTCCCAGCTCCACCGCAGCCCGGGCGTGTTCTTTGACCACGACAAGGGCAAGAGCCATTCCTCCGGCAAGCTTTTGTACTCCGCCCGGGTGATTCCGTACCGCGGCTCCTGGCTTGATTTCGAGTTCGATCCCAAGGACAACGTCTTTGTGCGCATCGACCGTCGCCGCAAGCTGCCGGCGTCTGTGCTGATGCGCGCACTGGGCATGAGCGCTGAGGAAATTCTCGCTGAATTCTTTGATACCAGCGTGTTTCACATCGAGAAAAACGGCTTCTTTGTGGAGCTGGTGCCCACGCGCCTGCGCGGTGAGACCGCCACCTTCGACATCAAGGACGGCGACGGCAATATCATCGTCGAAGAAGGCCGCCGGGTCACCCAAAAGCACATCCGCCAGCTGGAAAAAGCCGGGCTCAAGCGCCTCGAAGTGCCCATGGAGTACCTGTGCGGCAAGGTACTGGCGAAAGATCAGATCGACGCCAAAACCGGCGAGCTGATTTGCCCGTGCAACACCGAAATTACCCCGGAGCTGCTGGAGCAGCTCGGCCAGGGCGGCATCACCCGGATCGAAACGCTTTACACCAACGATCTGGACTGCGGCTCGTTCATCTCCGACACCCTGAAGCTGGACACCACCGGCTCGCGTCTGGAAGCGCTGGTGGAAATCTATCGCATGATGCGCCCCGGCGAGCCGCCCACCAAGGAAGCCGCCGAGACGCTGTTCCACAATTTGTTCTTCAGTGAGGACCGCTACGATCTGTCCGGCGTTGGCCGCATGAAGTTCAACCGCCGCCTGCGTCGGGAATCCGACACCGGCTCCGGCGTGCTCAATCGCGACGATATTCTTGATGTGCTGCGCGAGATGATCAGCATCCGCAACGGCTTTGGCGACGTCGACGACATCGACCACCTGGGCAACCGCCGCATCCGCTGCGTCGGCGAAATGGCCGAAAACCAGTTCCGCGTAGGCCTGGTGCGGGTTGAGCGCGCGGTGCGCGAGCGCCTGTCCATGGCCGAAAGCGAAGGGTTGATGCCTCAGGATCTGATCAACGCCAAGCCGGTGGCGGCGGCGGTGAAGGAGTTCTTCGGCTCCAGTCAGCTGTCGCAGTTCATGGACCAGAACAACCCGCTGTCCGAGGTGACTCACAAGCGTCGGGTTTCCGCGCTCGGGCCGGGCGGGTTGACCCGTGAACGTGCCGGTTTCGAGGTGCGCGACGTTCACGCCACGCACTACGGCCGGCTGTGTCCGATCGAGACGCCGGAAGGGCCCAACATCGGCCTGATCAACTCGCTGGCCACCTACAGCCACACCAACAGCTACGGCTTCCTTGAGACGCCGTACCGCAAGGTCGTGGACTGCCAGGTGACCGACGAGGTGGTTCACCTTTCGGCCATTGAGGAAGGCGACTACGTGATCGCCCAGGCCTCCGCCGCGGTGGACGAAAACGGCCGGCTGAACGACGACCTGGTCCAGGCGCGCCACCGGGGGGAAACCACCTTCATGCGCCCGGAGCAGATCACCCTGATGGACGTCTCGCCGCGCCAGGTGGTCTCCGTGGCGGCGGCCCTGATTCCGTTTCTTGAGCACGACGACGCCAACCGCGCCCTGATGGGGGCGAACATGCAGCGCCAGGCCGTGCCCACCCTGCGCGCCGACAAGCCGCTTGTCGGCACCGGCATGGAGCGCTTCGTCGCCCGGGATTCCGGCGTGTGCGAAGTGGCACGCCGCGGCGGCGTCATCGACTCTGTCGACGCCCGTCGCGTGGTGGTCCGGGTCAACGAGGATGAAATCATCGGCGGTGAAGCCGGCGTGGACATCTACAACCTGACCAAGTACGTGCGCTCCAACCAGAACACCTGCATGAACCAGCGTCCCATCGTGCAAACGGGCGATCACGTCGCCGCGGGCGACATCCTCGCCGACGGCCCGTCCGTGGATATGGGCGATCTGGCGCTGGGCCAGAACATGCGCATGGCGTTCATGCCGTGGAACGGCTACAACTTTGAGGACTCCATCCTCATCTCCGAGCGCGTGGCCCAGGAAGATCGCTTCACCACGATTCACATCCAGGAGCTGACGTGCGTTTCGCGCGACACCAAGCTGGGGCCGGAAGAGATCACCTCGGACATCCCCAACGTCGGCGAGTCGGCGCTGGGCAAGCTGGATGAAGCCGGCGTGGTGTATATCGGCGCCGAGGTCGGCCCGGGCGATATCCTGGTCGGCAAGGTCACGCCCAAGGGCGAAACACAGCTGACCCCGGAAGAAAAACTGCTGCGTGCGATTTTCGGTGAGAAGGCAAGCGATGTGAAAGACACCTCGCTGCGCGCCCCGACCGGCATGAACGGCACCGTTATCGACGTGCAGGTATTTACCCGTGACGGCGTGGAAAAAGACGCCCGGGCGCTTTCCATCGAGGAAATGCAGCTCGACGAAGTGCGCCGCGACCTGCAGGAAACCTACCGCATCGCCGAAGACGCCACTTTCGAGCGTCTGAAGCGTACCCTGACGGGCCAGACCGTCAACGGCGGCCCAGAGCTTGCCAAGGGCGACGTGCTTGACGAGGCGTACCTGGATGCGCTGCCGCGTCAGCAGTGGTTCAAGCTGCGCATGCAGGACGAAACCCACAACGAGCTTCTGGCCCAGGCCGACGAGCAGCTGGAAAATCGCCGCAAGGAAATGGACGAGCGCTTTGAAGACAAAAAGCGCAAGCTCACCCAGGGCGACGATCTGGCGCCGGGCGTGCTCAAGATCGTCAAGATCTACATGGCAGTGAAGCGTCGCATTCAGCCCGGCGACAAAATGGCCGGCCGTCACGGTAACAAGGGCGTGATTTCCGAAATCATGCCGGTCGAAGACATGCCGTTTGACGACCAGGGCGAGCCTGTAGACGTAGTGCTCAACCCGCTGGGCGTGCCCTCGCGGATGAACGTGGGCCAGATTCTGGAAACCCACCTGGGCATGGCCGCTCGCGGGCTCGGGGTCAAGATTGATCACATGCTGCGCGATGCCCGCCAGACCCAGGTCGCTGAAATCCGCGACTTTCTGGGGCAGGTGTACAACACTGAAAGCACGCTCAAGGTTGAGGATCTCTCCCAGCTCGACGACGACGAAGTCATCGCCCTGGCGAAAAACCTCAAGGACGGCGTGCCCATGGCCACCGCGGTGTTTGACGGTGCCGAAGAGCCCGAGATCAAACACCTGCTGCGTCTGGCCGACCTGCCGGACTCCGGCCAGCTGACGCTGTACGACGGCCGCACCGGCGAGCGCTTCGATCGCCCGGTCACCGTGGGCTACATGTACATCCTCAAGCTCAACCACCTGGTTGATGACAAGATGCACGCCCGCTCTACCGGCTCCTACTCGCTGGTCACCCAGCAGCCGCTGGGCGGCAAGGCGCAGTTCGGCGGCCAGCGCTTCGGCGAGATGGAGGTCTGGGCCCTTGAGGCGTACGGCGCGGCGTACACGCTGCAGGAAATGCTCACCGTCAAGTCGGACGACGTCGAGGGGCGCACCAAGATGTACAAAAACATCGTCGACGGCGACCACACCATGCAGGCAGGCATGCCGGAATCCTTCAACGTGCTGGTGAAGGAAATCCGCTCGCTGGGCATCGATATCGAGTTAGAGAGCTAGGAGCCCCCAATGAAAGATTTGGTGAAAGTCCTCAAATCGCAATCACAGTCCGAAGAGTTCGACGCCATCAAGATTACCCTGGCGTCGCCGGACATGATTCGCTCCTGGTCCTTCGGTGAGGTGAAAAAGCCCGAGACCATCAACTATCGTACGTTCAAGCCGGAACGGGATGGTCTGTTCTGCGCCAAGATCTTTGGCCCGGTGAAGGATTACGAGTGCCTGTGCGGCAAGTACAAGCGCATGAAGCACCGCGGCATTATCTGCGAGAAGTGCGGCGTTGAAGTCACCAAAGCGGCCGTGCGCCGCGACCGCATGGGCCACATCGAGCTGGCCTCGCCGGTGGCGCACATCTGGTTTTTGAAATCACTGCCCTCGCGTATCGGCATGTTCCTGGACATGACCCTGCGCGACATCGAGCGGGTGCTGTACTTCGAGTCGTTTGTGGTGATTGATCCGGGCATGACCACGCTTGAGCGCGGCCAGCTGCTCAACGACGAGCAGTACTTCGAGGCGCTGGAAGAGTTCGGCGACGACTTCGACGCGCGCATGGGCGCCGAAGCCGTCCAGGAGCTGCTCAAGGACATCGATCTGGAAGAAGAGATCAACCAGCTGCGCGAAGAGATTCCGCAGACCAACTCGGAAACCAAGATCAAAAAGCTGTCCAAGCGCCTGAAGCTTTTGGAAGCCTTTTACTACTCCGGCAACGCCCCGGCGTGGATGGTCATGGAAGTGCTGCCGGTGCTGCCGCCGGATCTGCGTCCGCTGGTACCGCTGGACGGCGGCCGCTTTGCGACCTCGGATCTCAACGATCTGTACCGCCGGGTGATCAACCGCAACAACCGCCTGAAGCGCCTGCTGGATCTCAGCGCGCCGGACATCATCGTGCGCAACGAGAAGCGCATGCTGCAGGAAGCCGTGGATGCGCTGTTGGACAACGGCCGCCGCGGCCGGGCGATCACCGGCTCCAACAAGCGCCCGCTGAAATCGCTGGCCGACATGATCAAGGGCAAGCAGGGGCGTTTTCGCCAGAACCTGCTGGGCAAGCGCGTGGACTACTCCGGCCGCTCGGTGATCACCGTGGGCCCGACCCTGCGCCTGCACCAGTGCGGTCTGCCCAAGAAGATGGCGCTGGAGCTGTTCAAGCCGTTTATCTACTCCAAGCTGCAGTCGCTGGGCTACGCCTCAACGATCAAGGCCGCCAAGAAGATGGTCGAGCGTGAGACGGCGGAAGTGTGGGACATCCTCGCCGACGTCATTCGCGAGCACCCGGTGCTGCTTAACCGCGCGCCGACCCTGCACCGCCTGGGTATCCAGGCGTTTGAGCCGCTGCTCATCGAAGGCAAGGCGATTCAGCTGCACCCGCTGGTGTGCGCGGCCTACAACGCCGACTTCGACGGCGACCAGATGGCCGTGCACGTGCCGCTGACGCTGGAAGCCCAGCTGGAAGCCCGGGCGCTGATGATGGCCACCAACAACGTGCTCTCACCGGCCAACGGCGAGCCGATCATCGTGCCGTCCCAGGACGTGGTGCTGGGTCTTTATTACATGACCCGGGAAAAGATCAACGACCGCGGCGAAGGCATGATCTTTGCCGATCTCAACGAGGTCGAGCGCGCTTTCGGCACCCAGTCGGTGGCGCTGCACGCGCGCATCAAGGTGCGCCTGGACGACGTCGAGATCAACGAGGAAACCGGCGAGTATTCCACCCATCGGTGCATCAAGGACACCACCGTGGGCCGGGCGCTGCTGTTTCGCATCCTGCCTGAGGGTGTGCCCTTCGAGCTGATCGATCAGCCCATGAAGAAAAAGGCGATTTCCGCGCTGATCAACGAGGTCTATCGCCGCTCCGGGCTCAAGCCCACGGTCATCTTCGCCGACCAGCTGATGTACACCGGCTTTCGCATGGCGACCTGGTCCGGGGCATCCATCGGCGTCAACGACTTCGTTATTCCCGATGCCAAGGCGGAAATCGTGGCCGGCGCCGAAGATGAGGTCAAGGAAATCGAAGACCAGTTCTCTTCAGGGCTGGTGACCGCCGGCGAGAAGTACAACAAGGTCATCGATATCTGGGCCCGGGCCAACGACCAGGTGGCCAAGGCGATGATGACCGGTATCTCCAAGGAAAACGTGATCGACCGCGACGGCAACGAGGTCGAGCAGGACTCGTTCAACAGCGTGTTCATCATGGCCGACTCCGGCGCCCGGGGCAGCGCGGCCCAGATTCGCCAGCTGGCGGGCATGCGCGGCCTGATGGCCAAGCCGGACGGTTCGATCATCGAAACGCCGATCATCGCCAACTTCCGTGAGGGGCTGAACGTACTGCAGTACTTCATCTCCACCCACGGCGCGCGTAAGGGCTTGGCGGATACGGCGCTGAAGACTGCCAACTCCGGCTACCTGACCCGCCGCCTGGTCGACGTGGCGCAGGATCTGGTCATTACCCAGGCCGACTGCGGCACTGAAAACGGCCTGACGCTGCACCCGATCATCGAAGGCGGCGATATTATTGTGCCGCTGTCCCAGCGCGTGCTGGGCCGTGTGGTGGCGCGGGACGTAGTGGATCCGCGCACCGACGAGGTGCTGATTGCGCGCAATACGCTGCTGGACGAAGCCTGGTGTGCGGCGCTGGAAACCATGGGCGTCGATGAGATCGTGGTGCGCTCCACCATCAGCTGTGACACCAGCCACGGCGTTTGCTCGGCCTGTTACGGCCGCGATCTGGCCCGCGGTCACCAGGTCAACGTCGGTGAATCGGTCGGCGTCATCGCCGCCCAGTCCATCGGTGAGCCGGGTACTCAGCTGACCATGCGGACCTTCCACATCGGCGGCGCCGCCTCGCGGGCCTCGGCCATCGACAGCGTCCAGGTCAAGCACGGCGGCAGCGTGCGTCTGCACAACATCAAGCACGTCGAGCGCGGCGACGGTAAGCTGGTAGTGGTATCGCGCTCCAGTGCGCTGGCCGTCGCCGACGATCACGGCCGCGAGCGCGAATACTACAAGCTGCCTTACGGTGCGGTGCTTGACGTGCGTGACGGTGACCACGTCGCGCCGGGACAGGCCGTGGCCAAGTGGGATCCGCACACCCACCCGATCGTGGCCGAAATGGAAGGCCAGGCGCAGTTCGTCGACCTTGACGAAGGCGTCACCATGCACCGTACGGTGGATGAGATGACCGGCCTGTCGTCCATTGAAGTTATCGAATCGGCGTCCCGCCCGGTTTCGGGGCGCGACAAGCGGCCGATGATCATGCTCAAAGACGACGCCGGCGAATACGTGGTGATTGCCGGTTCCAACACGCCGGTACAGTACCCGCTGCCCGGCAAGTCGGTGATCTCCGTGGACGACGGCGCCCACATCGGCGTGGGTGAAGTGGTCGCACGTATTCCGGTAGAAGCGTCCGGTAACAAGGACATCACCGGCGGTCTGCCGCGGGTGGCGGATCTGTTCGAAGCGCGCAAGCCCAAGGAATCGGCGATTCTCGCCGAGATCAGCGGCATGATCAGCTTTGGCAAGGAAACCAAGGGCAAGCGCCGCCTGACGATCACCCCGGAAGACGGCGATCCGTTCGAGATGCTGATTCCCAAATGGCGCCAGATTGCAGTGTTTGAAGGCGAAACCGTGGAGAAAGGCGAAGTCATCTCCGACGGCCCGAGCAACCCGCACGATATTTTGCGTCTGCTTGGCGTGACCGATCTGGCCAAGTACATCACCGCCGAAGTGCAGGATGTCTACCGGCTGCAGGGCGTGGGCATCAACGACAAGCACATCGAAGTGATCGTGCGTCAGATGCTGCGCAAGGTGGAAATCACCGACGCCGGCGACTCGGATTTCATCACCGGCGATCAGGCGGAGCTTGTGCGCGTGCTCGAACAGAATGCCCGTCTTGAGCAGGAAGGCAAGTTCCCGGCCAAGTATCAGCGCCTGCTGCTGGGCATCACCAAGGCGAGCCTTGCCACCGAGTCGTTCATTTCGGCGGCGTCGTTCCAGGAAACCACCCGCGTGCTGACCGAAGCGGCGGTGACCGGCAAGCGCGACTACCTGCGCGGGCTGAAGGAAAACGTGGTGGTGGGCCGTTTGATTCCGGCCGGCACCGGGCTTACCCACCACGCCGAACGCCGTCGCCGTCGCGACGACGAAGAGCGGTTGTTCAATCCGTCGGCAACCGAGGTCGAACAAGAGCTTGGCGCCCAGCTGACCGCGCTGGATGACGACGACGAGCTCTAACCCGGGCATCGAGCCGGCGCGGCGTCAGACGGGTAACCGCCCGTAGTGCTTGACGCCGCGCTGGCCGAGCCCTTAGAATGCGCAGCCTTTAACAGTGGGGCGGGTGCGCCCGAAACCGCTGCTAAAGCAAGGCAACCATTGGAGTCAGCTACTTACTATGGCAACGATTAATCAGCTAGTGCGCAAGCCGCGCAAGCGCGCCGTCAAGAAAAATGACGTGCCGGCGCTGCAGGCCTGCCCGCAAAAGCGCGGCGTTTGCACCCGCGTCTACACCACCACCCCGAAAAAGCCCAACTCGGCCCTGCGTAAGGTGTGCCGTGTGCGCCTGACCAACGGCTTTGAAGTGGCGTCTTATATCGGCGGTGAAGGCCACAACCTGCAAGAGCACTCCGTGGTACTGATCCGCGGCGGCCGGGTCAAGGACTTGCCGGGTGTGCGCTATCATACCGTTCGCGGCGCGCTGGATACCTCCGGCGTACAGAACCGTCGCCAGGGCCGTTCCAAGTACGGTACCAAGCGTCCGAAGTCCTGATATAGCGCGATACGAGCGTTAGTCGGCGGCGGCGCTGCCGGTTGAAACATATTTGCAAACGGTCTGATAAGAGTAAGGTCGGGCGGTGCTGTAAACGGCAAACAGCGTGCAGCACGAGTTCCGGGTTTACCTGAAGGATCCTTGATAGAGGGCTTATCATGCCTAGAAGGAAGATTGTAGCGAAGCGCGAGATCCTGCCGGATCCCAAGTTCAAAAGCGAGCGCCTCGCCAAGTTCATGAACCACCTGATGATCAGCGGCAAGAAGTCCGTAGCTGAGCGTATCGTCTATGGTGCGTTGGACAAGGTTGCCGAGCGTAATAAAGACGAGCCGCTGGATACCTTCGAAAAAGCGCTGGAAGCCATCCAGCCCATGGTCGAAGTCAAGTCGCGCCGCGTTGGCGGTGCGACCTATCAGGTGCCGGTAGAAGTTCGTCCGTCGCGTCGTAGTGCGCTGGCCATGCGCTGGCTGGCCGACGCGGCGCGTCGTCGCGGTGAGAAAACCATGGTGCAGCGTCTGGCCGGTGAAATTCTGGACGCCGCCGATGGCAAGGGCTCCGCTGTTAAAAAGCGTGAAGACGTGCACCGCATGGCAGAAGCCAACAAGGCCTTCTCTCACTTCCGCTTTTAATTGCGGCGCTGAGCGAAACGCACCGGTTTCGCGTTTTGAAGGCAAAGCCGCCGCTGCAGGGCGGCGGTCACCTGCCTTAAGGCGTCGCTAGCTGGACCCACGAGCATTGCCAACAAACGGGAGTTTCCACCGTGGCACGCAAGACTCCACTAAATCGCTATCGTAACCTGGGCATCGTCGCCCACGTCGATGCCGGTAAAACCACCACCACTGAACGCGTGCTGTTTTACACCGGTATCAACCACAAGCTGGGGGAGACCCACGAGGGCGCCTCGACGACTGACTGGATGTCTCAGGAGCAAGAGCGTGGTATCACCATCACCTCGGCTGCTGTCACGACGTTCTGGAAAGGCATGAGCCATCAGTTCGACGAGCACCGCATCAACATCATCGACACCCCCGGGCACGTCGACTTCACCATCGAAGTCGAGCGTTCACTGCGCGTGCTGGACGGCGCGGTTGTGGTGCTTTGCGGCAGCTCCGGCGTACAGCCGCAGACGGAAACCGTCTGGCGTCAGGCCGACAAGTACGAAGTGCCGCGCCTGGTGTTTGTCAACAAGATGGACCGCACCGGCGCTGACTTTTTCAACGTGGTCGACCAGCTGAGCACGCGCTTGAACGCCAATGCCGTGCCGATCCAGATCAACTGGGGCACCGAGGAAGACTTCAAGGGCGTCATCGATCTTATCGAGATGAAGGCGATCCTCTGGAGCCAGGACAATTTCGGCGCCTCCTATGAGCTGCTGGACATCCCGGCCGAGCTTCAGGAAACCGCCGAAAAATATCGCGAGCAGATGGTGGAATCCGCCGCCGAGGCGTCCGAAGAGCTGATGGACAAATACCTTGAAGAAGGTGAGCTGTCCAACGCTGAAATCAAGGCCGGTCTGCGCCGCCGCACCCTGGACAACGAGATCGTGCTGGTTACCTGCGGCTCGGCGTTCAAGAACAAAGGCGTTCAGGCCGTGCTCGACTCGGTTGTTGAATACCTGCCGTCGCCCACCGAGGTCAAGGCCATCGAAGGTGAGCTTGACGACAAAAACGGTACCGTCGCCACGCGTGAAGCCGACGACAAGGCACCGTTTGCCGCACTGGCGTTCAAGATCGCTACCGACCCGTTCGTGGGTACGCTGACCTTCATTCGCGTCTATTCCGGCGTGCTGAATTCCGGCGACAGCGTCTATAATTCCGTGCGCGACAAAAAAGAGCGTATCGGCCGTCTGGTACAGATGCACGCCAACTCCCGCGAAGAAATCAAGGAAGTGCGCGCCGGCGATATCGCCGCCTGTATCGGTCTGAAAGACGTGACCACCGGCGATACGCTGTGCGATATCAACGACAAGATCATCCTTGAGCGCATGGAGTTTCCGGACCCGGTTATTTCGGTCGCCGTAGAGCCGAAGTCCAAGGCCGACCAGGAAAAGATGGGTACCGCGCTTGGCAAGCTGGCCCAGGAAGATCCGTCCTTCCAGGTGAAAACCGACGAAGAGACCGGCCAGACCATTATCTCGGGAATGGGTGAGCTGCACCTGGACATCATCGTTGACCGCATGCGTCGCGAGTTCAAGGTCGAGGCGAATATCGGCAAGCCGCAGGTGGCTTACCGCGAAACCATCCGCGGCAACGTCGAACAGGAAGGCAAGTTCGTTCGCCAGTCCGGCGGTCGCGGCCAGTACGGCCACGTCGTCATGCGCATTGAGCCCCTTACCTACGAAGAAAAGGGCGAAGGCGACGACGAGATTTTCTTCAAGTTCAACTCCGAAATCGTTGGCGGCGTCGTGCCCAAAGAGTACGTACCCGCCGTCGAAAAAGGGGCCTATGAGCAGCTGCAAAACGGCGTTATCGCGGGCTATCCGATGATTGACGTCAAGGTCACGCTGTTAGATGGTTCCTACCATGACGTGGACTCCAACGAGACCGCGTTCAAGATTGCCTCTTCCATGGCAGTCAAAGAAGGTGCCAAAAAGGCCAAGGCCGTGCTGCTGGAACCGGTGATGAAGGTCGAGGTCGTGACCCCCGAGGAGTTCATGGGTGACGTCATGGGCGACCTGAACCGTCGTCGCGGTCTGGTGCAGGGCATGGATGACACAACCGCTGGTAAAGTCATCCGCGCCACGGTGCCGCTGGGCGAGATGTTCGGTTATGCAACCGATCTGCGCTCTCAGACCCAGGGCCGTGCAAGCTACTCCATGGAGTTTGCCCAGTACGACGAGGCGCCCTCCAGCATCGTAGAAGCCGTCATCAACCAAAACGGTTAACCGTTAGCTAACGTAAAGAGGTTATAGCAGTGGCTAAGGAAAAATTCGAACGTTCCAAACCGCATATCAACGTCGGTACCATCGGTCACGTTGACCACGGCAAGACCACGCTGACAGCAGCGCTGACTCGCGTTTCCGCCGAAGTATTCGGCGGCGACTGGAGCGAGTTCGCAGCGATCGACAACGCGCCGGAAGAGCGCGAGCGCGGTATTACGATCGCGACGTCCCACGTCGAGTACCAGTCGGAAGATCGCCACTACGCGCACGTTGACTGCCCGGGGCACGCCGACTACGTCAAGAACATGATCACCGGTGCGGCCCAGATGGACGGCGCCATTCTGGTCTGTTCTGCCGCCGACGGCCCCATGCCGCAAACCCGCGAGCACATCCTGCTGTCTCGCCAGGTTGGCGTACCGTACATCGTCGTGTTCCTGAACAAGGCCGACATGGTCGACGACGAAGAGCTCCTTGAGCTGGTCGAAATGGAAGTTCGCGAGCTGCTCAGCGAATACGACTTCCCGGGTGACGACACCCCGATCATCACCGGCTCCGCGCTGATGGCGCTGGAAGGCAAGGACGACAACGGCATGGGCACCACCGCCGTTGCCAACCTGATCAAGGCACTCGACGAGTACATTCCGGAGCCGGAACGTGCCATCGACCAGCCGTTCCTGATGCCCATCGAGGACGTCTTCTCGATCTCTGGCCGCGGTACCGTGGTCACCGGTCGCGTTGAGCGCGGCATCATCAAGGCCGGTGAAGAAGTTGAAATCGTGGGCATGAAGGACACCACGAAGACAACCGTTACCGGCGTGGAAATGTTCCGCAAGCTGCTCGACGAAGGTCGTGCCGGCGAAAACGTCGGTGCGCTGCTGCGCGGCACCAAGCGTGACGACGTTGAACGCGGCCAGGTACTGGCGAAGACCGGCACCATCACCCCGCACACCGAGTTCGAAGCCGAAGTGTACGTGCTGTCCAAGGAAGAAGGCGGTCGTCACACGCCGTTCTTCAAGGGCTACCGTCCGCAGTTCTACTTCCGTACCACCGACATCACCGGTACCTGTGAACTGCCGGAAGGCGTTGAGATGGTTATGCCGGGTGACAACGTCAAGATGACCGTCAGCCTGATTGCCCCGGTCGCCATGGATGACGGCCTGCGCTTCGCGATCCGCGAAGGCGGCCGCACCGTGGGTGCCGGCGTCGTCGCCAAGATCATCAAGTAAGCCGAGCCTTCACAGGTTCAGGGGGCTCAAGTAGAGCCCCCTTTCTTCGCACTGGCGAGAAGTGTTTGACACCTCCCGTCTGCGTGCCTATAATGCGCATCCTTTGAATGCGTGGGTAGACGGCTCGCGCCGTCGACATCCATTGGAGTTTAGGGCAAATGCAGAACCAGAAGATTCGCATTCGGCTGAAAGCGTTCGACCATCGCCTGATTGACCAGTCCACTGCGGAAATCGTTGATACCGCCAAGCGTACTGGTGCCCAGGTTCGCGGTCCGATTCCGCTGCCGACCAATCGCGAGCGCTATACCGTATTGACTTCGCCGCACGTCAACAAGGACGCGCGCGACCAGTACGAGATTCGTACGCACAAACGCGTGCTCGATATCGTCGAGCCGACCGAAAAGACCGTCGATGCGCTGATGAAGCTCGACCTCGCCGCCGGCGTCGACGTGCAAATCAAGCTCGACTAACTACACTAGACACTCGCGGCCCAGCGCTCACCCTGTCTTTCTGCGTTACCGGTGAGCAGCAGCCGCCGCGCCGTGAGGCGCCATACAATGTGCTAGTGGAATGCTCTGGAAAGGGCAGCCATAGCGGGTGATAGCCCCGTACACTATAGGAGAACTGAGAATGACTATCGGTTTGGTCGGTAAGAAGACCGGGATGACCCGTGTCTTCACCGAAGACGGCGCCTCAGTGCCCGTAACCGTTATTGAGGTTGATCCTAACCGCGTCACGCGCGTCAAGTCGGTTGAATCCGACGGCTACGCAGCGGTTCAGGTAACAGCCGGCTCCCGCAAAGCCAAGCATCTCACCCGCGCGCAAGCTGGACAGTTTGCCAAAGCCGGTGTAGAAGCTGGCCGCTCGCTGATGGAGTTTCGCCTGGCAGAAGGCGAAGAAGCTCCGCAAGTCGGCGGCGAACTCACCGTATCCCTCTTCGAAGCTGGTCAGCTCATCGACGTGACCGGTACCTCCAAGGGTAAAGGTTTCCAGGGCGGCGTTAAGCGCTGGAACTTCAGCACCCAAGATGCTACCCACGGCAACTCGCTGGCGCACCGTGCGCCGGGCTCCATCGGCATGTGCCAGACCCCGGGTCGCGTATTCAAAGGCAAGAAAATGGCCGGACAGATGGGCAACGCCCGCTGCACCGTGCAAAGCCTTGAAGTCGTCCGCGTCGACGCCGAGCGCAATCTGCTGCTGATCAAGGGCGCCGTTCCGGGAGCTACCGGCAGCGACGTTATCGTACGCAGCGCCGTGAAAGCAGGCTGAAGAGGATAATACCGATGAATCTGAATCTTGCTGCAGGCGCGGGTACCGTCGAAGTAGCCGACGCCACCTTTGGCAAAGACTTCAACGAGGCGCTGGTTCACCAGGTTGTCACGGCGTATCTCGCCGGCGGCCGCCAGGGCACTCGTGCACAGAAGAACCGTTCTGACGTGCGTGGCGGCGGCAAGAAGCCGTGGCGCCAGAAGGGCACCGGTCGCGCACGCGCCGGCACCATCCGCTCGCCGATCTGGCGTGCCGGCGGTACTACCTTTGCGGCGCGTCCCCAGGACCACGCTCAGAAGGTGAACCGCAAGATGTATCGCGCCGCGATGCGTTCCATCCTGTCTGAACTTGTACGCCAGGAGCGCCTGGTCGTAGTGGAAGAGTTCGCTGTCGATGCGCCCAAGACCAAGCAGGTCGCCGCCAAGCTTAAAGAGCTTGATCTGGAGAAAGCGCTGATCGTCACCGAAGACGTCGATGAGAAGCTTTATCTGGCCGCGCGCAACCTCCCCCACGTAGATGTGGTAGACGTTGCAGCCGCTGACCCGGTGAGCCTGGTCGCTTTTGACAAGGTCCTGGTCACCGTCTCCGCCCTGCGTAAATTCGAGGAGAAGCTGGCATGAACCAGGAACGCGTATTCAAGGTTCTGCTTGGGCCGCACGTGACCGAAAAGGCCGCGATGGCAGCAGAGCGCAATCAGTACGTTTTCAAGGTGGCGAGCGACGCTACCAAGCCCGAGATCAAAAAGGCTGTGGAAGCCGTTTTCGGCAAGAAAGTCGAAAGCGTTCAAGCATTGAACGTCAAGGGCAAAACCAAGCGTACGGCACACGGCGTTGGCATGCGTAAAGGGTATCGCAAGGCGTATGTAACCCTGGCTGCGGGCGAAACGCTCGAAGACTTCGCTGGCGCCGAATAAGGGCAGGAGTACGGACAATGGCAATCGTCAAGACCAAACCCACATCCTCCGGTCGTCGCCACGTCATCAAGGTCGTGAGCGAAACGCTGCACAAGGGCCGCGCCTATGCGCCGCTTCTGGAAAAGCAGTCCAAGACCGGCGGTCGTAACAACAACGGTCGTATCACCAGCCGTCACATTGGTGGTGGCCACCGTCACCACTACCGGCTGATCGACTTCAAGCGCACCAAGGATGGCGTTCCCGCCACCGTTGAGCGCATTGAATACGATCCGAACCGCAGCGCGCACATTGCGCTGTTGAAGTATGCCGACGGTGAGCGCCGTTACATCATTGCACCGCGCGGCGTAAGCGCCGGTGACGTGCTGGAATCCGGTGTCAACGCGCCCATCAAGAAAGGCAATGCCTTGCCGCTGCGCAACATTCCGCTGGGTTCCACCGTTCACGGTGTCGAGCTCAAGCCGGGTAAAGGCGCACAGATGGCTCGCAGTGCCGGCACCAGCGCTCAGCTGGTTGCCCGCGAAGGCAACTACGTCACGCTGCGTCTTCGCTCCGGCGAAACGCGCAAGGTGCTGGCCGAATGCCGTGCGACCCTGGGGCAAGTGAGCAACTCCGAGCACAGCCTGCGTCAACTTGGCAAGGCCGGTGCGAAGCGCTGGCGGGGCGTGCGTCCGTCCGTTCGCGGCGTGGCGATGAACCCCATCGATCACCCGCACGGCGGTGGTGAAGGTCGCTCAAGCGGCGGTCGTCACCCGGTTACTCCCTGGGGCGTGCCGACGAAGGGGTACAAAACCCGCAAGAACAAGCGCACCGATGCGCTGATCGTTCGTCGCCGCAAGGCCCGGAAGTAATATCCCACGCCAAGACATCAAGAGGTAACGGCTGTGCCACGTTCACTAAAGAAAGGTCCCTTCATTGACCTTCATCTTTTGAAGAAGGTCGAGACTGCAGCGGAGAAGAACGATCGCAAACCGATCAAGACCTGGTCGCGTCGTTCGATGGTCATGCCCAACATGGTAGGCCTGACCATTGCAGTCCATAACGGTCGCCAACACGTCCCGGTGCACGTCTCCGAGGAAATGGTTGGTCACAAACTGGGCGAGTTCGCCGCCACCCGTCTTTATCGCGGGCATGCAGCGGACAAAAAAGCCAAACGGTAAGCCAGAGAGGATTAGAGATGGAAGTCACAGCTAAGCTGCGTGGCGCTCGGTTATCCGCCCAAAAGGCCCGTTTGGTGGCTGACCAGGTGCGCGATAAACCGGTCGCCGAGGCACTCGACCTGCTGGCCTTCTCGCCGAAGAAAGCGGCTACGCTGGTCAAGAAAGTGCTGCAGTCCGCCATTGCAAACGCGGAAGAAAATAACGGCATGGATATCGACGAGCTGCGTGTCTCGACCATCTGCGTCGATGAGGGCATGACGCTCAAGCGTATCAAGCCGCGCGCCAAGGGCAGCGCGGATCGTATCTTGAAGCGCACCTGCCACATCACCGTCAAGGTAGCCGAGAAGTAGGAGTCGACCAGATGGGTCAGAAAGTCAATCCAACGGGCATTCGACTGGGCATTGTCAAAGACCATGCTTCTGTCTGGTATGCCGAGCGCGGCGCCTATGCCGATAAGCTCAACAACGATCTCGAAGTGCGTAGCTTTCTGGAAGAGCGCCTGAAAAACGCCTCTGTCAGCAATGTGTACATCGAGCGTCCGGCGAATAACGCCCGCATCACCATTCACACGGCCCGTCCGGGCATTGTGATCGGCAAAAAAGGCGAAGACGTTGACCGTCTGCGCCGCGATCTTGCCCAGCTGATGGGCGTGCCGGTGCATGTGAACATCGAAGAGGTTCGCAAGCCGGAGCTGGATGCCAAGCTGGTCGCGGCCAACGTTGCCGGTCAGCTTGAGCGTCGGGTGATGTTCCGTCGTGCGATGAAGCGTGCGGTGCAGAACTCCATGCGTCTGGGTGCCGGCGGTATCAAGATTCAGCTGTCAGGTCGCCTGGGTGGTGCGGAAATCGCACGGACCGAATGGTACCGCGAAGGTCGCGTGCCGCTGCACACGCTGCGCGCGGATATCGACTTCGCCACGTACGAAGCTCAAACCACCTACGGCATCATCGGTGTCAAAGTGTGGATCTTCAAAGGCGAAATCCTCGGCGGTATCGAGGAAGTACGTGCCAAGGCCAAGCAGTCGGCCGGCAACGCGCCCAAGAAGAAAGGTTCCAGGTAAGGGGAGAGCGAGTCGATGTTACAACCCAAGCGTTTAAAATTTCGCAAGGTGCAAAAAGGCCGTAACCGTGGCCTGGCGCATCGCGGGAGCCGGATCAGCTTCGGGGAATACGGTCTGAAGTCCACCGGTCGCGGCCGCGTTACCGCGCGCCAGATCGAGGCCGGCCGCCGTGCGATCACACGTCACGTCAAGCGTGGCGGCAAGATCTGGATCCGCGTATTCCCGGACAAACCGATTTCCAAAAAGCCGCTCGAAGTTCGTATGGGTAAAGGGAAAGGCTCTGTCGAGTACTGGGTTGCCCAGATCCAGCCGGGTCGGGTGCTGTACGAGATTGAAGGCGTTTCTGAAGAGCTCGCGCGTGAAGCGTTCGATCTCGCCGCGCAGAAAATGCCGGTATCCACCACCTTTGCGAAACGGACGGTGATGTGATGAAAGCCCAAGAAATTCGAGAAAAATCCGCCGGAGAACTCAAGGACCAGCTGCTTGAGCTCCTCCGCGAGCAGTTTAACCTGCGCATGCAGAAGGCCACCGGCCAGCTGAGCCAGACTCATCTGCTCAAGCAGGTCCGTCGGGACATTGCCCGCGTGAAGACTGTGCTCAACGAGAAGGCAGGTGACTGAGATGGCCGAAGAAAAGAAAACGCGTACGCTCACCGGCAAGGTGGTGAGCGACAAGATGGACAAGTCCATCGTTGTCATGATCGAGCGCCGTGAGCGCCACCCGATCTACGGAAAATACCTTAAGCGCTCCACTAAGCTGCACGCCCACGACGAAACGAACCAGGCCAAGGCCGGCGACACGGTGTCCATTGAGGAATGTCGTCCGCTGTCCAAGAAAAAGTCTTGGGCACTGATCGAAGTGGTCGAGCAGGCCAAAGGTTAATTTCCTGCGGCTGTTTCACCAGTGCAGTCAGGTTAGGTTCGGAGAAAACCGATGATTCAGACTCAGACAATGCTGGATGTCGCTGACAACAGCGGAGCGCGCCGGGTGCAGTGCATCAAGGTGCTGGGCGGTTCGCATCGCCGCTACGCCCGCGTCGGTGACATCATCAAAATCTCAGTGCGTGAAGCGATCCCGCGCGGCAAGGTCAAAAAGGGCCAGGTCATGAAAGCGGTCGTGGTGCGTACCAAAAGCGGCGTCCGTCGTCCCGACGGTTCGCTGATCCGTTTCGATGGAAATGCGGCGGTTCTGTTGCAAAACACCAACGAACAGCCGGTCGGCACGCGTATTTTCGGGCCGGTCACTCGTGAGCTGCGCAACGAAAAGTTCATGAAGATCATTTCCTTGGCGCCTGAAGTGCTGTAAGGAGCGAGGCGGATATGCAAAAGATCAAACGTGACGATGAAGTCATCGTCCTCGCCGGAAAGGACAAGGGCAAGCGCGGCACCGTCAAGCGAGTACTGGAAAATCGCTTTGTGGTGTCCGGTGTGAACATGATCAAGCGTCACACCAAGCCAAATCCCATGGCGGGAAATCAGGGCGGTATCGTCGAGCGCGAGGCTCCGATTCACGCGTCCAACGTAGCCATCTTCAATTCGGAGACCGGTAAGGCGGATCGCGTCGGCTTCCAGGTGAAGGAAGACGGTACCAAGGTACGTATCTACAAGTCGACGCAGACGCAGATCGATGCCTAACGTGTCGGGGTAAACATGGCCAACTTGAAAGAACGTTATCAAAACGAAGTCGTAGCCAAGCTCCAGGAGGAGTTCAGCTACGCCAACGTAATGCAGGTGCCCCGGATCACGAAAGTGACCTTGAACATGGGCATCGGGGATGCGGTCAGCGATAAAAAGCTGATCGACAACGCCATCGGCGATCTGGAAAAGCTTTCCGGGCAAAAGCCGCTGGTAACCAAGGCACGCAAGTCCGTTGCAGGCTTTAAAGTGCGTGAAGGCTGGCCGATCGGTATCAAGGTCACGCTGCGCGCTGAGCGCATGTGGGACTTTCTGGACCGTCTGGTAAACATTGCGATTCCGCGCGTGCGTGACTTCCGCGGTCTCAACCCGAAGTCGTTTGACGGTCGTGGCAACTACTCCATGGGGGTGCGTGAGCAGATCATCTTCCCGGAGATCGAGTATGATAAAATCGATCGCATTCGGGGGATGGACGTCACCATCACCACTACCGCCAACACGGACGAGGAAGGCCGCGCGCTGCTGCGTGCAATGCACTTCCCGTTCAAGAAATAAGGTTGGGATCATGGCAAAGAAAAGCATGGTAGAGCGTGAGCTAAAGCGCGCCAAGCTGGTCGAGAAATACGCGGCCAAGCGCGCCGAGCTCAAGGCGATCACCACCGACGTGAACGCTTCTGACGAAGAGCGCTTCGACGCGCAGCTCAAGCTGCAGCAACTGCCGCGGGACTCAAGCCCGGTACGCCAGCGCAACCGCTGCCGCGTCACCGGTCGTCCTCACGGTGTTTACCAAAAGTTCGGCCTTGGCCGTAACAAGCTGCGTGAAGCCGCCATGCGTGGCAACGTCCCGGGACTCAAAAAGTCCAGCTGGTAAAAGCCACGTAGCATCATCAGGAGCGCACATTAAATGAGCATGCAAGATACTCTGGCGGATATGTTTACCCGTATCCGCAATGCGCAGATGGCCACCAAGGAGACGGTAACGCTGCCGTCCTCCAAGCTTAAGGTTGAAGTGGCCCGCGTGCTGAAAGAAGAGGGCTACATCGCCGATTACGCGGTGGCTGGCGACAGCAAGCCCGAACTGACCGTGTCCCTCAAGTACTTTGAGGGCAAGCCGGTTATCGACCACATCCAGCGGGCTTCCAAGCCGTCTCTGCGCCAGTACAAGGGCAAGAGCACGCTGCCCAAGGTCGCCGACGGTCTGGGTATCGCGATCGTCACTACCTCCAGCGGAGTGATGACCGATCGCGCCGCGCGCCAGGCGGGTGTCGGTGGTGAAGTCATCTGCACCGTATTCTAGGAGGCTGGAATGTCCCGCATAGCGAAATATCCGGTTACACTACCCGCCGGCGTTGAGGTTAGCATTGATGCCGACCAGCTGACCGCCAAAGGCAGTCAGGGCACGCTTTCCATGGTCATCCACGCAGATGTGGTCATTGGCCGGGAAGAAGACGGCAAGCTGACCTTCGCTCCGAGCGAATCAGCCAAGAGCTGGGCCATGGCCGGCACCACCCGCGCACTGGTACAAAACCTGGTGACGGGTGTCTCCGAGGGCTTTAGCAAGACCCTCGAAATTGTAGGCGTCGGTTATCGTGCCCAAGTAAAGGGCCAGACGCTCAACCTTTCACTGGGCTTCTCGCACCCGGTCGACTATGAACTGCCTGACGGGGTTACGGCGGAAACGCCGAAAAACACCGTGATCGTGCTGAAAAGCGCGGACAAGCAGAAGCTCGGCCACGCGGCTGCAGAGATTCGCGCGTTCCGTCCGCCCGAGCCGTACAAGGGCAAGGGCGTGCGCTACGCCGACGAGCAGGTGCGTCGCAAAGAAGCCAAGAAGAAGTAAGGCAGGGTTATGAACGCGAAGAAAGAATCCCGTCTCCGTCGTGCCCGCCGCGCTCGCGCCAAGATCCGCGAGCTAGGCGCGTTCCGCCTGTGCGTCAACCGTACCCCGCGCCACATCTATGCGCAGGTTATCTCGCCGGATGGTGGCAAAGTGCTGGCTAGCGCATCAACGCTGGACAAGGCGCTGCGCGAGGGGGCGACCGGCAACGTTGAGGCGGCCACGAAAGTCGGCTCGCTGATCGCCGAGCGCGCAAAGCAGGCAGGCATCACCCAGGTAGCCTTTGATCGTGCCGGTTTCAAGTTTCACGGCCGTGTCAAGGCGCTGGCCGACGCCGCTCGTGAAGGCGGCCTGGAATTCTAAAGGGTTTTACGATGGCGAAGAACGAACAGCAAAACGGTGATCTGCAAGAAAAACTTGTGCAGATCAACCGTGTCGCCAAGGTGGTTAAGGGGGGTCGTGTTTTCGGCTTTACCGCCCTGACCGTCGTCGGCGATGGCAACGGCCGTATCGGTTTTGGTCGCGGCAAGGCGCGTGAAGTGCCGGTCGCAATCCAGAAAGCGATGGATCAGGCGCGTCGCAACATGGTCAAGGTCAGCCTCGCTGGCCACACGCTGCAGTACCCGGTCAAGGCCCGTCACGGCGCCTCCAAGGTATACATGCAGCCGGCAAGTGAAGGTACCGGCATCATCGCCGGCGGTGCCATGCGCGCCGTGCTGGAAATTGCCGGTGTACAAGACGTACTGGCCAAGTGTTACGGCTCCACCAACCCGGTCAACGTAGTGCGCGCGACGGTCAACGGCCTCGCCGGCATGCGCTCGCCGGACGATGTGGCAGCCAAGCGTGGCCTGTCAGTCGAAGCGATCACGGGGTAATTCAACATGGCAGCTTTGATCAAGGTTACCCAGGTCCGTAGTACTATCGGCGTTTTGACCCGGCACAAGGCCACCATGACCGGCCTGGGCCTGCGCCGTATCGGTCATACGGTTGAGCTGGAAGACACCCCCGCCGTTCGCGGCATGATCCACAAGGTCAACTACCTTGTGCGTGTAGAGGGAGAGTAATCCATGAAACTTAACACCCTGAGCCCTGCAGAGGGCTCCAAGCACGCCGAAAAGCGTGTTGGCCGAGGCATCGGCTCCGGTCTGGGCAAGACCGGTGGCCGTGGCCATAAAGGCCTCAAATCGCGCAGCGGCGGCAGCGTCAAGCCAGGGTTTGAAGGCGGTCAGATGCCGCTGCAGCGTCGTCTGCCGAAGTTTGGCTTTACCTCGGCCAAGTCGCTGGTCTCGGAAGAGGTCCGCCTGGCCGAGCTTGCCAAGGTGGCCGGTGACGATGTCACGATGGAAACCCTGAAGCAGGCTAACGTGCTGAAGGATGCCACGCGTCACGCGAAGGTTGTCCTTTCCGGCGAACTGAACAAGGCGGTTACGGTTCGCGGTCTCAAGGTCACCAAGGGTGCCCGGGCCGCAATCGAAGCCGCCGGCGGCAAGGTAGAGGACTAAATGGCCAAGTCAGGAAATATGCCGGCGACGGGTAGCGGACTGAGTGAACTCTGGGCGCGTTTGCGCTTTGTGCTTCTCGCCATCGTGGTGTATCGCATCGGTGCCCACATCCCCGTTCCCGGTATCAATCCTGACCAGCTTGCTGCCTTGTTCAGGGAGCAGCAGGGCACCATCCTGGGCATGTTCAACATGTTTTCAGGCGGTGCGCTGGAGCGCATGAGTGTTCTCGCCCTGGGCATCATGCCCTATATATCGGCGTCGATCATCATGCAGCTGATGACTGCGGTTTCGCCCCATCTGGAGCAGCTCAAGAAGGAAGGCGAAGCCGGCCGCCGCAAAATCAGTCAGTACACCCGCTACGGCACGGTGATACTGGCTCTCGTCCAGGCCATCGGTATGTCCGTGGGTCTGGCGAGCCAAGGCATTGCCTACAGCGCCGACATTAGCTTTTATTTCACCGCGGTCATTACCTTTGTGGCCGGCGCGGTGTTTATGATGTGGCTTGGCGAACAGATTACCGAGAAAGGCATCGGCAACGGTATTTCGCTGCTGATTTTCTCGGGTATCGTCGCCGGGCTGCCCAGCGCCGTGGGGCAGGCGTTCGAACTCGCTCGCAACGAAGGAGCCTGGAACGTGCTGCCGCTGCTTGCGCTGTCGGCACTGGGTATTGCGACCGTGGCGTTCGTGGTGTTTATCGAGCGCGGCCAGCGCCGCCTCAAGGTGAACTACCCGCGGCGCCAGGTAGGTAACAAGATGTATGCGGGCCAGAGCAGCTATCTGCCGCTGAAAGTGAACATGGCCGGCGTTATTCCGGCGATCTTTGCGTCAAGCATCCTGCTTTTTCCGGCGTCCATCGGCCAGTGGGTCGGCGCCGGCGAAGGCATGGAATGGCTGCAGCGTGCGTCCCAGGCCCTGGGCCCGGGCCAGCCGCTTTACATCTTGCTTTTTGGCCTCGCGGTGGTATTCTTCTGCTTCTTTTACACAGCGCTGGTCTTCAACCCGAAGGATGTGGCTGACAATCTGAAAAAGTCAGGCGCTTTTCTGCCGGGTATTCGCCCCGGCGAGCAGACCGCTCGCTATATCGACAAGGTCATGACGCGTCTGACCCTGTTCGGTGCCTTGTATATCACTGCCGTTTCCCTGATGCCTCAGTTCCTCATCGTGGCGTGGAACGTACCGTTTTTCTTTGGCGGTACCTCGCTTCTGATCGTGGTCGTGGTCATCATGGACTTCATGGCTCAGGTGCAGTCGCATCTCATGTCGCATCAATATGACTCGGTGATGAAGAAGTCCAACCTGAAAGGCTACGGCAGCGGCGGCATCATGCGCTAAAGGCGCGTCGCAGCCGTTCTGGACGCAGCCGTATTGGAGAAAGAACGATGAAAGTTCGAGCTTCCGTCAAAAAAATGTGCCGTAACTGCAAGATTATTCGTCGTAACGGCGCCGTGCGCGTCATTTGCAGCGAACCGCGGCACAAGCAGCGCCAGGGCTAACCCTTGGGCTGAATTCAAGCGGGTGCCGGCATACCCCTTCGCCTCGTGGTTGCATGAAGGCGTATAAAAGGGGTATGCTTTCGCGCCTTTTAAGATGAACAACGAGCAAGCCGCTCACATTTCGGAGTAAGCTGATGGCCCGTATTGCAGGCGTCAATATCCCGGACAACAAGCATGCGGCGATCTCGCTGACCTATATCTTCGGGATCGGCCGGACTCGCGCGCAGGACATCTGTGCCGCCGCGGGTATCGCGCCGACTGCCAAGGTTCAGGAGCTGTCTTCTGAAGAAGTCGACACCCTGCGTGCCGAAGTTGGCAAGTACACCGTAGAAGGCGATCTTCGCCGTGATACGACGCTGAACATCAAGCGTCTCATGGACTTGGGTTGCTATCGTGGTCTGCGTCATCGTCGTAGTCTTCCGCTGCGTGGTCAGCGGACCAAGACGAACGCGCGTACCCGCAAGGGCCCGCGTAAGCCGATCCGCAAATAACACGCACGTTCTGGCGTAAAGACAGGAATAGACATCAACATGGCTAACCCGCGCAATAACCGCAAGAAGGTTAAAAAGCAGGTAGTGGATGCCACCGCGCATATCCACGCCTCTTTTAACAATACGATCGTGACGATCACAGACCGCCAGGGCAACGCTCTTTCCTGGGCAACTGCCGGTGGTTCGGGTTTTCGTGGTTCTCGCAAGAGCACCCCGTTCGCTGCTCAAGTAGCAAGTGAACGTGCAGCTAACGCTGCAGCCGAGTATGGTGTGAAAAACGTCGACGTGCTGGTCAAGGGGCCAGGACCCGGCCGTGAATCCGCCGTGCGCGCACTGAATGCCGCCGGCTTCCGCGTGCAAAGCATCACCGACGCGACGCCCATTCCCCACAATGGCTGCCGTCCGCCGAAGAAACGCCGCGTTTAAGGAGACAGATTCATGGCTCGTTATATTGGACCCAAGTGTAAACTGTCTCGTCGTGAAGGCACGGACCTCTTTCTTAAAAGTGGCGTGACTCCCTTCGAGAAGAAGTGTAAATCCGAGCAGATTCCGGGTGTGCACGGCCAGCGCCGTCAGCGTCTTTCCGACTACGGCTTGCAGCTTCGCGAGAAGCAGAAAGTGCGCCGCATGTACGGCGTACTCGAAAAGCAGTTCCGCAACTACTACAAGCACGCGGCGCGCGTCAAAGGCGCGACCGGTGAAGTACTGCTGCAGCTGCTGGAAACCCGACTGGACAACGTCGTCTACCGCATGGGCTTTGGCGCTACGCGCTCTGAAGCGCGCCAGCTGGTCAGCCACAAGGCGATTTCCGTTAACGGCAAGACCGTTAATATTGCTTCCTACCAGGTGAAGTCGGGCGATGTGGTTGCCGTTCGCGAGAAGGCGAAGAACCAGGCGCGTATTCAAAACGCGCTGGCGCTTGCGGCCAACCGCGGCGATGTGGCGTGGATCGAAACCGACGCCAAGAAGATGGAAGGCACTTTCAAGGCTCTGCCTGAACGCGGTGACCTGTCTGCCGACATCAACGAAAACCTGATCGTCGAGCTGTACTCCAAGTAAGCGCTGCGTCATCACCGCTTGCTTGTCGCCCGGGCGCTATCTGCCCGGGCGGTCGAGTACCACGTATCCGTTTGGCAGCCTGAAAGGTGTTCTTTTTATGCAGCGTTCAGTGACAGAGTTTCTCCGTCCTCGCGACATCAAGGTCGAAGAAATCAGCGCCCATCACGCCAAGATCGTGCTTGAACCGTTCGAGCGCGGCTTTGGCCACACCCTGGGGAATGCACTGCGTCGCATTCTGCTCTCGTCCATGCCCGGCGCTGCCGTGGTAGAGGCCGAGATCAAAGGCGTCGAGCACGAATACAGTGCGCTTGAAGGGGTGCAGGAAGATGTTATCGAGATCCTCCTGAACCTGAAAGATGTGGCGATCAAGATGCACAGCCGCGACGAGGCGGTGCTCTCGCTGAACAAGCAGGGCCCGGCCGTCGTTACCGCTGGCGATATCGCGCTCGATCACAGCGTGGATGTCGTTAATCCGGACCACGTCATTGCCCACGTCAACGAAGGCGCCGAGCTGAATATTCAGCTCAAGGTCGCGCTGGGGCGTGGCTATGAGCCGGCCGACGTGCGCGACTCTGACGAAGAGACCCGCGCCATTGGCCGCCTGCAGCTGGATGCCACCTTCAGCCCGGTGCGTCGCGTTTCCTATGCGGTCGAGGCCGCGCGTGTCGAGCAGCGTACCGATCTCGACAAGCTGATCATCGATCTGGAAACCGACGGCACCCTGGATCCGGAAGAGGCCATTCGCCGCAGTGCGACCATCCTGCAAGAGCAGCTGGCCGCCTTCGTCGACCTGGAAGCCGACAAAGAGCAGGAAGTCGAGGAAGAAGAGGATCAGGTCGATCCGACTCTTCTGCGCCCCGTAGACGATCTTGAGCTGACCGTCCGCAGCGCTAACTGCCTGAAAGCCGAAAATATCTACTACATCGGGGATCTGATTCAGCGTACCGAAGTAGAGCTGTTGAAAACACCCAACCTCGGCAAAAAGTCCTTGAACGAAATCAAGGATGTTCTAGCAGCGCGCGGCTTGTCGCTGGGCATGCGGCTGGAAAACTGGCCGCCCGCTAGCCTGAAGGACGACAAGACCTCCGCGTGAGCGTCGCCTCAAGTCCCAGTTTGGTAAGGAATCACAACCATGCGACATCGTAAGAGTGGCGGTAACCTGAACCGCACCAGCTCGCACCGCAAGGCCATGTTCAAGAACATGTCGGCCTCGCTGGTCGAGCACGAAATCATCAAGACAACCCTGCCCAAGGCCAAGGAGCTGCGTCGCGTCGTCGAGCCGCTGATTACCCTGGCCAAGCAGGACAGCGTCGCCAACCGCCGCTTGGCGTTTGCCCGCACCCGGTCCAACGCTACCGTCGGCAAGCTGTTTAGCGAGCTCGGCCCGCGCTACGCCGAGCGCCCGGGCGGCTATGTGCGTATTCTCAAGTGCGGTTTCCGCGCCGGCGATAACGCACCGATGGCCTACGTTGAGCTTGTTGATCGTCCCGTAGCAGACGAGGCGGCCGCAGACGACTAAGCGCTGTGCCTGTTCTGCCAACGGCGAAAACCGGCCGGACTTTCCCACGCGGATTGTCCGGCCGGTTTTTTTGCGTTTAGATACAGGCTCGGCTTGGCCGCTACCTCGCCCGTTTTCCTCCAGGGAGTTACCATGTCATACATGCCGTTTTTTACGCCGCCCGCCCGTCGCTTTCCCACGCTGGCACGCGGTGCGCTGATGCTGGCCGTGGTATGCGCCGTTTGGCTGGCAGCGACCGCGGCGGCGCAAGCTGCCAACCCGCGCTACGCCGGCATGGTGGTGGATATGGACAACGGTGAGGTGCTCTATGCGGAAAATGCCGACGCGCGCCGCTACCCGGCTTCGCTGACCAAGATGATGACGCTGTATCTGACGTTTGAGGCGCTTGCAGATGACGAGCTGGCGCTGGCGCAGCCGCTGGCGGTATCCAAGGCGGCGGCTGCCATGCCGGCCTCCAAGCTGTGGCTGGCCCAGGGCAGCAGCATCACCGTGGACAAGGCCATCCGCGCGCTGACGGTCAAGTCCGCCAACGACGTGGCGGTGGTATTGGCGGAAGCGCTGGGCGGCAGTGAAAGCGCCTTTGCCCGGCAGATGACGCAAAAAGCCCGAGAGCTGGGCATGCGTGACACCGTCTTTCGCAATGCCTCGGGCCTGCCCGATGATCGTCAAACGACCACGGCCCGAGACCTGGTGACCCTGGCCGTTCGCGTGATGCGCGACTTTCCCCAGTATTATCACTACTTCGGCCTGCAGCGTTTTACCTACCGCGGTACGACCCACACCAGCCATAATCGCCTGGTCAAAAACTATCCGGGTGCTGACGGCCTCAAGACCGGCTTTATTCGCGCCTCGGGCTTTAACGTGGCGACAACGGCCGTGCACGACGGGCGACGCATGGTCGGGGTCGTGATGGGCGGATTTACCTCTCGGTCTCGGGACAAGCACATGACCGACCTGCTCGATCGCAGCTTTGCCCGGGCCGCGCTGCGTGATCAGCACAGCTGGCTGGGGGATACGCAGTTCTCTCGGGAGTTCATGGCCTTTGGCGGAGGCGCTTTGCCGCCGGCCCCCGCAGAGACTTCCCGGCCGCTGCTTGCCGCTGTGAAAACGAAAGCGCCGGCCGATGTCGGCGATCCGCTTAAACCGCTGATGGACGGCGCTGCCCCCGCCATGGGGGATGCTGCCGGCGGCTGGGGCATTCAGGTGGGCGCGTTCAGCGAGCCGGCCAGCGCCCGCCGGCTGGCCCATCAGGCCGCGGGCCGGCTGCGCGTTAACGGACGGGTTTCGGTCGATCCGCTCAACGGGCCTCAGCAGGTCTTTCGCGCGCGGCTGGTAGCGCTGGGCGAGTCCCAGGCGCGCCGGGCCTGCCAGCAGCTAAAAGACAGCGGAATGGACTGCATGGTGGTCAACGCTCGTCTGTAGCGGGGAGAAGGCAATGACACCGTCGCTCAAGGGCATCGGCTATATGTGCATCGGCGTGCTGTTTTTGGCGCTGGGGGACGCCGTGGCCAAATGGCTGGGCGAGGTGCATTCGCCGTTTGAGATCATTTTCTTTCGCACGCTGGTGGCGCTGCCGCTGATCGCTGTACTGGCGCATTTTGGCGGCGGGCTGCGGACCCTGGGCACCCGGCGCCCCGGGGTTCACCTGCTGCGCGGGCTGATCTATACCGGCACCATGGGTTTTTTTGTGCTGGGACTTACGCTGCTGCCGCTGGCCGAGGCTACGGCGATTGCGTTTGTCGCGCCGCTGTTTGTGACGCTGCTGTCGGTGCCGCTGCTTGGCGAGCGCATTGCGCCGCCGGTGCTGGCAGCGTCAGCGGTGGGCTTTATCGGCGTAGTGATCGTGGTGCGCCCGGGGGGAGACGCTTTTAACGCCGGTGCGCTTTCCATGGTGGCCGCGGCGGTGTGCTACGCGCTGACCATGATTACCGCACGGCGCTACGGCGGGCGGGAAAGTTTTTGGGCGCTGGTGTTTTACATTGCTCTGGTGCCCGTGCTGGTCAGCGCGGCCACGCTGCCCTGGGTGTGGCAGCCGCCCGAGCCGTGGCACTGGCTGGGTTTTCTGGCCGCGGGCATCTTTGGCGTGGGCGCTACCGGCTTTATCACTCTGGCCTTTCGCTATGCGCCGGCGGCCATTGCCGCCCCGTTTGACTACACCGCACTGCTCTGGGCGGTACTGCTGGGCTGGTGGTTCTGGGATGAGCTGCCGGATATCTGGGTGCTGGCCGGCAGCGTGCTGATCATCTCAAGCGGGCTGGCCATTGCCTACCATGACCGCCGTACCAGCCTGAACCGCCGCCCCAGCTAGCGCATCGGTATCAGGCGCTATGTGAAGCCGGCCGCTTTATCCCCATGCAGGCGTTTGCAGCCAGGTGTCGGCCAGCTCGGCGGCTGCCTGGCGCGGAGAAGGCTGGCCACAAATCGCCGAGACCACGGCTACGCCTTGGGCGCCGCTTTTCTTGACTGTTTGAATATGTACGGGCTTGATGCCGCCAATGGCAACGCCGGGCAGCGGACAGGCTGTCGCCAACGCCATCAGGCCGTCGAAGCCCAGGGGCGCGGCGTGGTCTTTTTTGCTCTGGGTGGCAAACACCGGCCCCAGCCCTACGTAGTCGAGCACCTCAAGCGGTGCGCGCGCCAGCTGTTCGGCGCTGTTGAGTGAAAGCCCGATAATCGCCTCTTCGCCCATGGCGCGGCGGGCATCCCGGGCGGCGGTGTCGCTTTGGCCCACGTGCAGGCCGTCAGCTCCGCTTTCCAGCGCCACGTTCAGCCGGTCGTTGATGATCAACGGCACGCGCCGGCCGTGCAGCTCGGCGTAGTCGTCCAGCGCCTCTTTCAAGCGCCTTGCCTGTTCGATCATGACCTCGTCTGCGGCGTGCTTGTCGCGCAGCTGCACCACCGTCACACCGCCGGCCACGGCCTCTTCCACGGTGTGTTCAACGCCAACCTCGCCGCACAGCGCAGCGTCGGTCACCAAATAAACGGATAGATCAAAGTCCATGATGGACCTCCAGGGCAAGATGGGTGTTCAAAGCCTCAGGGCTTAGATGATATAGCGCATCGAGAAATGCCGGAATAAAGCTGCCGGGGCCGGCGGCGTGAGCGGCGGCGCGCTCGCCGGCCAAAGCAAAGCAGCCAAAGGCCGCCGTCACCGCGTCAAAGCGGCTTTCAGGGGTAGTGTCCGCCACGCCCAAAAACGCCGCCGCGGTCGCCGAGAGCCCGCAGCCCAGCGTGGTAATGCGCGGCATCATGGCATGCCCGCCGCGAATATAGGCAGTGCGCCGGCCGTCGGTGATCAGATCCACCTCGCCGCTTACGCCCACCAGGCAGCGCTGGCGGTCGGCAAGCGCCATGGCCGCGTCACGGGCTTCGTGGGGGCTTGCCGTGCTGTCGGCGCCGCGCCCGGGGCTTGCCATGCCGCTAAGGCACAAAATTTCGGAGGCGTTGGCGCGAATCAGCGTCGGCGCGTGCTCCAGCAGCTCGGCGCACAGGCGCCGGCGGTAGGCAGTAGCCCCCACGGCGACGGGGTCGAGCACCCAGGGCGTGTGATGTTTGCGGGCGATGCGTGCCGCGTCGTGCATGCCGACGGCGAAGTCGGGGCTTACCGTGCCGATATTGATGGACAGCGCATTTGCCAGCGCGGTGAATTCGCCGGCTTCTTCCCGGGCGTGGAGCATGGCCGGTGACGCGCCCAGGGCAAGCAAGATATTGGCGCTTGAATTCATCGCCACAAAATTGGTGATGCAGTGCACCAGCGGCGTTTGCGCCTGCAGGGTGTCAAGGCAGTGCCCGGGGGGCCGTAATGCCATGTGTATCTCCCGTTGGCTCAGCTGTTGTTGGCTTAGCGATTGTTGGCTTAGCGATTGTTGGCTCGGCTGTTAAAGTAGGATGAAAAGCCATACCCCCACAAGGCCAAAGGAGACAGCGTATGTCATTTCACGGTGAAGCACATCCGGGCATTATGCCCACACCGCCGGAGACCCAGGGCTTTCGTCTGAACCACACCATGCTGCGGATCAAGGATCCCGAGCGGTCGCTTTCGTTTTATTCGCGCGTGCTGGGCATGCAGGTCATGCGCCGGCTGGACTTCGCGGAGATGGGCTTTTCGCTGTATTTTCTCGCCCACGTGGACAAGGCGGGTAGCGTGCCGGAAGACGTTGAAGCGCGCACCGCCTGGACGTTTCAACAGACCGGGATTCTTGAGCTGACCCACAACTGGGGTACCGAGCGCCAAGAAGACTTTGCCTATCATGACGGCAACGCCGAGCCCCAGGGCTTTGGCCATATCTGTATCAGCGTTCCCCACCTGGAAACGGCTCAGGCCTGGTTCGACGCCCACGACGTTACCTTCGTCAAGCGCGCCGACCAGGGCAAGATGCAAGACGTGATCTTCATCAAAGACCCCGACGGCTACTGGATCGAGGTTGTCCAAGCGGACCGCATGGCGGCCAAGGGCGACTAGCCTGCAGCTCAGTTGCGCAGCGCCTCGTGCAGCACCCGGGCGTTGTGGCGCATCATGCCAAGATAGTGAGACGCCGGGCCCTGGTGTGCCAGGGTGCCGGCGTATAGCGTGCCGGCCACGCGCAGGCCGGTATCCTCGGCCAGCTGATCCACGGCGCTGGCGCTTGCCATGTGCTCGTAAAAAAGCGCCTGAACGTTGTCTGCCTTGATCTGCTCGATGAGTTCGGCCATGCGCGCCGCGCTCGGCGCGGCGGCGGTGGCAAGCCCTTCGGGCGCGAGAAAGCGCAGGCCGTAGGCATCGGCAAAGTAGCCAAACGAGGCATGGCCGGTAATCACGGCGGTATCCGCCGGGATGCCAGCCAGCCGGCGGCGGATATCAGCGTCGGCCTTGTCCAGCCGGGCGAGGTAGGCGTCCGCGTTGGCCCGATAGGCCGCCGCGCGCCCGGGGTCGGCCTTGATCAGCCCGTCGCGGATGTTGGCCACGTAGGTTTTCGCCCGGGTAATATCCTGCCAGGCGTGAGGGTCCACGTTGCCGGCGTGAGCGATGTCATCATGGCCGTGGCGGCCGGCGTGTCTTAGCGGGGCGATGCCGCGGGTAGCGGTAACGCGCGTGCCTTCGTAGCCGCTGGTGTCGAGCAGACGCTCCATCCAACCCTCGAAGTTCAAACCGTTAAACACCACCAGCCGAGCCCGGGAGAGCGTGCGCACATCGCCAGGGCTTGGCGAGTAGCTGTGGGCATCGCTGCCGGGGCCTATCAGCGAAGTGACCTGGACGTGCTCGCCGCCGACGTTTTTTACCATGTCGGCGAGAATGGCAAAGCTTGCCACCACCGACACCCGCTCGGCGGCCCGGGCAGAAGAGTGCGCGGTGACAGACAATAGAGCCAACAGCAGCGCGGCCGCCAGAGCCGTGCCGGCCGTTCGGTGAATACCCGTAGAAAAACGCATGTCATCTCCTGATCCGCGCCGGCGTTAATGCCGTTGAAGCGGCTCGGCCCGGCGGCGAAAAAGCGCGGCCAGGCTGTGATAGCGACCCAGTATCGCCGAGAAAAAATACCCCGCCCCGGCGAGCAGAATAATGCTCGGCCCCGAGGGCAAGTCCAGGTGAAACGAGAGCAAAAGCCCCCCGGTGCTGGCCAGCATCGCCAGCACCACGGCAATGCCTATCAGCCCTTCCAGCCGCTTGCTCCAAAAGCGCGCCGTGGTCGCCGGCAGCATCATTAGCCCCACCGCCATCAGCGTGCCCAGCGTTTGAAAGCCTGCCGTCAGATTCAGCACCAAAAGCCCCAGAAATATGCTGTGCACCCAGCCGCTGCGCCGGCTCTGGCCGCGTAGAAACAGCGGGTCCAGGCATTCCACGACCAGCGCGCGAAAAATGATCGCCAGGGTCACCACAATCACGCTGGTGATCGTGGCAATCAGCACAAGCGCGGTGGAATTGATCGCCAGAATCGAGCCGAACAGCACATGGGTCAAGTCCACGCTGCTGCCGCCCAGCGAGATCAGCATGACGCCGGCGGCCAGCGAGATAATAAAAAAGCTCGCCATGGCGGCGTCTTCACGCTGGCCGCCCAGCCGCGACACCGCCCCGGCCAGCAGTGCCACGGCCAGGCCAAACAGCGCGCCGCCCAAACTCATCGCCGGCAGCGAGAACCCTGCGAGCAAAAAGCCAAGCGCCACGCCGGGCAAAATGGCATGCGCCATGGCATCGCCGATCAGGCTCATGCCGCGCAGCACCAAAAACACCCCCAGCGGCGGTGCGGCAAGCGACAGCGCCAGCCCGCCGACTACCGCCCGGCGCATAAAGCCATAGTCGAACGGCGCAATCAGCCAGGCATGCAGGAGATCAAGCATGGGCACCTCCCGCGAAGCAGTGTGCCGCCGGCAGAGACGCTGCGACAGCGTCAGCAGAGCGCCATTGGCCGGTGCCGTTCTGCAGCAGCAGCACAGCATCGGCCAGGCGCTTTACATGCTCCATGTCGTGGAGCACCACAATGACCGTAGCGCCGTCGTCGGCCATCTGGCGGATAATCGGAATCAAAATATCCACCGTCTGAGCATCGACGTTGGCAAAGGGCTCATCGAGCAGTAAAAGCCTGGCCTGCTGCATCAGCGTACGGCCGAGCAGCGCGCGCTGGCGCTGGCCGCCGGAAAGCTCGCCCAGCGGGCGGTGGGCCACGTCGGAAATGCCCAGCCGCGCCATGATGTCCCGGCCCTGGCGGTAGTGCGCCGCGCAGTAGCCCTTCAGCGCTCCGTGAGTGGGCCAGGTGCCGGTCATCACCAGCTCTTCAACGCTCATGGGAAAGGACAGATCCAGCGCCAGCTGCTGAGGCAGCCACGCCCGCCGCGCCCGGGGTACTGCGCAGTGCACCTTGCCGGCAAGCGGGCGCAGCTCGCCCATCAGCGCCTTGATCAGCGTGCTTTTGCCCGCCCCGTTAGCGCCGATCAGCGCGGTCACCGCGCCGCTGGCTATTTCACCGCTGATGCCTTCCAGCACACTGCGCTGCCCCTGGGCCAGGTGCAGGTTTTCCAGCCGCAGCGTTGCGGCTTTTTGCATCAGACCCATGCCGCTGCCCACGCCACCAGCGCCCACAGCGCCACAAGCGGCAAAGCGCAGAGTGCTAGCCGCCGCACCGCCGACAGCGACATCAGCGAAAAATGGCACGGCCCCTCGCGGTTATGGCGATGGGCGAGCGGTGCAGAGCGGGAGCGGTGTGCAGGCATGGCGCCTCCTGTGGCGTGCATAAAGCGCGGTGAAGCGAGCAGAGTGAAAGCGTGAAAAGGGGCAACTGTTATAACATAACAAAATGTAGCGAGGGAATTGACGGCGCAATTTTTGTGTGGAGGCAAAAGCCGTATTGGGGGGTAGGAAAGCGAGCGGCGAAAGGGTGAGGCGAGTCAATAGCTGGGAAGATGCAGAAATGCTTAGATAGTCGGACATGCAAAGGGAGTCATATCATGGACGACGTAACCCCGGCGGATCTTAAAACGATCCTGCACTCCAAGAGGGCCAATCTTTACTATCTTCAACACTGCCGCGTGCTGGTCAACGGCGGGCGTGTGGAATATGTCACCGATGAGGGCAGCAAATCACGCTATTGGAATATCCCCATTGCCAATACCACGTCGCTACTGCTGGGCACCGGCACCTCGATTACCCAGGCCGCCATGCGCGAGCTGGCCAAAGCCGGCGTGCTGGTGGGATTTTGCGGCGGCGGCGGCACGCCGCTGTTTGCTGCCAACGAGGTAGATGTAGACGTTGCCTGGCTCACTCCGCAAAGTGAATACCGCCCCACCGAATATCTGCAGTATTGGGTGCATTTTTGGTTTGACGATAACAAGCGTCTGGAGGCCGCACGGCGCTTTCAACTGGCGCGCCTTGCGCGTATTGAACGGCAGTGGCTACACAGCCGTCCGCTGCGTGATGCCGGCTTTGTAATGTCTTCCGACACCCTGACCGGCGTGCTGGCGCAGCACCGCGCGGCTATTGCGCAGGCGCCCAGCACTATCGAGCTGTTAACGCTGGAGGCGCGGCTAACCAAAGTGCTATTCAAGCTTTCCGCTCAAGCCGTTAACTACGGTGACTTTACCCGCGCCAAGCGGGCCTCAGGCACTGACCCGGCCAACCGTTTTCTTGATCACGGCAACTATCTGGCCTATGGCCTCGCCGCGACCGCCACTTGGGTGCTGGGTATTCCTCACGGTCTTGCCGTGCTCCACGGCAAGACCCGCCGCGGCGGGCTGGTGTTTGATGTCGCTGATCTGGTCAAGGACGCAGTGATTCTGCCCCAAGCATTTATTTCTGCTATGCGCGGTGACGAAGAGCAAGCGTTTCGCCAGGCGTGCATCGAACGGCTGACCCGCACCGAGGCGCTGGACTTCATGATCGATACGCTAAAAGAAGTCGCCATCGATCTTGGGAGCGGTAACACATGAACGTGCTGATTGTTTCTCAGTGCAACAAAAATGCGCTCAAGGAAACCCGCAGGATTCTCGATCAGTTCGCTGAGCGCCGTGGCGAGCGCACTTGGCAAACGGCCATTACCCAAGACGGCCTTATTACGCTGCGCAAAATGCTGCGAAAAAGAGCGCGCAAAAATACCGCCGTGGCCTGCCACTGGATTCGCGGCCACGACCACAGTGAGCTGATGTGGATAGTGGGCGATGCCAGCCGCTTCAATAGCCAAGGCGCGGTGCCCACCAACACCACCCGCCGAGATATTTTGCGCCGCGCCGATGAAAACGATTGGCACAGCGGTGAAGATATAAAGCTGTTGGCACATTTGGCGGGGCTATTGCATGACCTGGGAAAAGCGTCCGAGGCATTTCAGGCTCGGCTGGCGGGGAAGTTGGAAGGTAAAAACCTATATCGTCACGAATGGCTGTCGCTGCGACTGTTTCAGGCGTTTGTAGGAAATGACGACGATGCCGGCTGGCTTGAGCGGCTGATACATCCGCCGGAAAACTTTGTTGCCAGCTGGACACAAAGTTTGGAGTGCGACGGGCTGGGAGCGGAAAGCGCCGCGCCCTTTAAAACGCTGCCGCCGCTGGCGCAGGCGGTGGGCTGGCTATTGCTGAGTCACCACCGTCTGCCCGTCAAGCCCGGCGATGACCCTGAGCGATTGGGTGGCAGGCTCACTGGACTGACTGCTGAGGCAATGACCGACTTGCCCGGAATGCTGACGCATCAATGGAATGAAGCCTGTCACGAAACAAATATCGAAGCGTTGTCACCCTACTGGAGATTGGCCGCTGGGCTGCCGGTCGCCACGCCCAAATGGCAGCAGCAGGCAGCCCGGGTAGCAGAAGGGTTGCGCAAGCGGCTGCCGAACTACAGCGAGCCGCTGTTGGATAACGCTTACGTGATGCATCTGGCCCGGCTGTGCCTGATGCTTTCCGATCACTATTACTCCAGCCTGCATGATCCAAAGCATAGTGACTGGGTGCGCGGTGCGCCGGACTATCCGCTGTATGCCAATACTCAGCGAAAGACGGGTGAGCCCAGCCAACCATTGGATGCGCATCTGCTGGGCGTGGCGCGTTTTGCCAAGCAAAATGCTCGCCACCTGGCAACGCTGAACGATCAGCTGCCGCGTCTTGCACGCCATAAAGGTTTTCGTAAGCGCAGTGCGAGCAAGCGCTTTCGTTGGCAGGATCGCGCCTTTGATCTAGCCGAAGGGCTGCGTGAAAAATCGCGTGAGCAGGGCTTTTTCGGTATCAACATGGCCTCAACCGGCTGCGGCAAAACGCTGGCGAACGGCCGCATCCTGTACGCTCTGTCAGATCCGGAAAAAGGCGCGCGTTTTTCCATTGCGCTGGGGCTGCGCACGCTGACGCTGCAAACCGGCCGCGATTACCGCCAGCAAATGCACCTGGGTGAGGACGAGCTGGCTATTCGCGTGGGCGGCAGCGCCAGCCGTGCACTGTTTGAACACTATGAAGCGCAGGCGGAGCGGACCGGTTCGGCGTCGGCGCAAGATTTACTCTCGGACGATTCCCACGTTCTGTTTGAAGGCAATTTTTCTGACCATCCGATTCTCAAGCGTATTGAGCACGACCCCACGGTAAAAAGCCTGCTGGCCGCTCCGGTACTTACCTGCACCGTAGATCATCTGATGCCGGCCACCGAAAGCCTGCGCGGCGGCGGGCAGATTGCTCCCATGCTGCGGCTGATGACGTCAGACCTGGTGCTCGATGAAATCGACGACTTTGATATCAGCGATCTCCCCGCGCTGATGCGGCTGGTCAACTGGGCCGGGCTGCTGGGGTCGCGCGTCCTGCTATCGTCTGCCACGCTGCCGCCTGCGCTGGTTGCCGGGCTGTTTGATGCTTACCGAGCGGGGCGTGCGGTTTATCAGCGTAATCGCGGTGAAACCGGAAAGCGCGCGCCGGCTATTTGCTGCGCATGGTTCGATGAAAACGGCACACTGGATGAGGCCTGCAGTGATCGCAACGGCTTTGCAGCAGCGCATCGCCAGTTTGTCCACAAGCGCTATCAGCGATTGGTCAAGGATGCGGTGCGTCGCAGAGCCGAAATAGCAGAATGGATGCCCGAATCGCGCCAGCCGGCCGCTATCCGCCAAGAGCTGGCAGGGCACTTGCGCGATAACGCCATCGCACTGCACCGGCAGAACCATACGCAGCTTGAAAGTGGCCGGCGCGTATCGTTCGGACTGATTCGCATGGCCAACATTGGACCACTGGTCGAAGTGGCACAGGCGCTTTATCGGCTTGGCGCGCCGGAAGACGTACAGATTCGTCTTTGCGTCTATCATTCGCAATATCCACTGCTGATGCGCTCCTCCATCGAGCAGCAGCTGGACCAAACGCTGCGGCGCAAAACGCCGCTGGCCGTCTTTGATCGCCCGGATATCCAACGGTATTTAGCCGCCTCTGATGCGCAAGATCATCTGTTTATAGTGCTGGGTTCGCCGGTCACCGAAGTGGGGCGAGATCACGACTATGACTGGGCCGTGGTTGAGCCGTCTTCTATGCGTTCACTCATTCAGCTGGCCGGTCGCGTGCGTCGCCATCGGCCGGAAATGTGGGAAGACACCAACATCCTGCTGCTCAACCGCAACGTAAAAGCCCTCGAATATCCGGATGGGCGGCGGCCGGTGTTTACCCGCCCTGGGTTTGAAACCGATGCCCATCGTTTGAACCATCACGCGCTCACGCAAGCGCTGACGCCGGCGCAGTTTGCCGTGATAGACGCGCGCCCGCGGATTGTTCCCCGCGAGCCGCTGGCCCCCCGCGACAACCTGGTAGACCTGGAACACGAGCGGCTGGAAGAGACGCTTATCGTACCGGAAACGCCTGATGCGGCGCCTGTTCCGGAGCTGAGCGAAGAAGACATTGCCAAGCTTTCAAAGCTGAAGCGTCAGCGCTATAGGGCAGCTAGAGAACAAGCAGCACCGGCACCCAGACTGGGCGCATACAGCTGGTTTGTGATGCCGCGTCTTCCCCTTACCGGGGTAATGAGCCAGTGGCGGCCGTTTCGTGACAGTACGGGCAACGAGGATGAGCTGGTGCTTTTGCCGGATGAAAACGGCGAGCAGACCTGCCTGTACCGTGTTCATAAAGAGCGCCCGCGCGCGCCAGAACTGCTGGTGCCCTGCGAGGAAAATCTTCGGCGCATCGAACTGGAATATGGCCCGGGAATTCAACCCTGGGGCACCGCCGACTATCTCGCAACGCTTGCCGAACTGGCCGAGGCGCAGGATATGGAGCTTGAGGACTGCGCACGTAAATTTGGCCGGCTAACGCTGCGTGAGCTAAGCGACGGTGCACAGTGGCAATATCACCCGGCACTGGGCTTTGCCAAACATTAGAGGAGATGCGTTTTATGGAGCAAAGGCTAGAAGGCAGAGTGGGCGACATTCGCCAGCTTATGCAAGAATTTATTGATGATCGTTTGGCGGGAAAGCTGGAAAAACTACCGGATGACGACCCAAAGCGTGACGCGCTGATGGAGCAGTTCAGGTCTGCCAACTGGCTGGAGGATGCCGCGCGGCGCGTTGGGCATCTGCAGGTCGTTACCCATGCGCTCAAGGCGACGCATCCCGATGCCAAGGGCTCAAGCCGATATGTTGAGCCCTCTGAGCTACCCAGCCTTCCTTGGGTGGGCAGCCATCTGCTGCCCACTGATTTCAGCGGCGACGTGGTGGGTAGCGCGGCGGCGCTGGATGTGTATAAATTTCGTAACTATTCAGGTGGCGTCGGGTGAGACTCGCCAACCCGCTGTTCCTTCAGGCATAGTACCGTCATTCGACTCCCCCACCCAGCAGGCAACATGACCATCAGA
>NZ_BAAAZT010000077.1:0-221981 GCF_039537045.1 Halomonas cibimaris
TTTGAATTCGTCAGAGTACCGACGTCGCGTCTTCTTGGTCATGAACACCTCCAATGCCTCCAGTATGAGGCTTACCGGGGTGTCCGCTCCAATTAGACCAGTTCACATACTGCTTAAAAGGAAAACGCACCATGAAGCATCTGCTTAATCGACACATCCGTTTTGCCAGCATGACCCTTGCCACCGGCGCGGTTCTTCTCGCCGGCACCGCTCAGGCCCTGGGCACCGGCGCTGCCCTCAGCGCCGAATCCGCCTATGCCGAGGACAGGGGAACGATCAATCTCTCCTACGTTGAGTGGGCCTCTACCGTGGCCTCCACCGAGGTGATGAAAGTCGTTCTGGAACAGGCCGGCTATACGGTTGAAACCTCCTCGCTGTCCGCCGCCGCAATGTGGCAGTCCGTTGCCACCGGCGATACCGACGCCTTTCTCGCCGGCTGGCTGCCGGCAACGCACGAAGACTACTACGCCAAGCTCAAGGATGACCTGGTCGACGTCGGTGCCAACCTTGAAGGCGCCAAGCTCGGCATGGTGGTTCCCGAATACAGCGACGTGAACTCCATCGCCGACATGAACGACCATGCCGACAGCTTCAAAGGCAAGATTACCGGCATCGACCCGGGTGCCGGCGTGATGCGCCTGACCGAAAAAACCATCGAAGAATACGACCTGGACTATGATCTGGTCAGCGGCAGCGGTGCCACCATGACCGCCGCACTCAAGTCCGCCATCGACAACAACGAAAACATTGCCGTTACCGGCTGGACTCCGCACTGGATGCTTGCACGCTGGGACCTCAAGTTCCTCGACGACCCCAAGGGAACCTATGGCAGCACCGAGCAGATTCATACCATCGCCCGCCAGGGGCTCGAAGAAGACATGCCCCGCGCCTACGCGATCCTTGAAGCCTTCAAATGGTCATCAGACGACATGAACGAGGTGATGCTGATGCAGGAAGGCAGCGACGATCCCTACGAGGCCGCCAGGACGTGGGTCGAAAACAACCCGGAAACGGTCAGCGAGTGGCTTAAAGGCTAAACCCGGTTCACGCTGTATCAGGCCACGTCTGCCGGCGTGGCCTCTTTTGATACCACAAGCGTATGTGAGCCAACCAAGGAGACATCATGTTCAAGCACATTATGGTGCCGGTAGATCTTGCACACATGAAAACGCTGGAACCGGCACTGCAGGTGGTTGCCGACATGGCACGCCACTACGATGCCAAGATCACCTACGTGGGCGTCACCACCAGCACGCCCAGCAGCATTGCGCGCACGCCTGAAGAATATCAAAAAAAGCTTGACGACTTTGCCCAGCAGCGGCATGCCGTTCACGGCCGCCCCGTCGCCGGCAAGGTCTACCACTCCCCTGACCCGGTCGCCAACCTGAACGACCTGCTGATCGAGGCGGTAGACGACGTCGGTGCCGATCTGGTGATCATGGCGACACACCTGCCCAAGTCTTTGGACGCGATTATTCCAGCCAACGGGGACAGAGTCGCCTCTCGCACGCATACTTCCATCTTTTTGGTACGCACGCCGGAAATAACCGATACCGGCGCCTAAGCAGCCACCGTTGGTCATAAACGTCATCTTTGACACCTGCAAGGGAGATTAGCCTGTGGCTAATAATCACGATAACCCAGAGGCGCACGAACAAACCGCCTCGGAAGGTGTGCCCGCCCCGGAGGGCGCGGCCAACCTGATCGATACCGACTACGTTGTCGGCCAGGATAACATTGCGACCAAGCGGCTCGGGGTTCCCATTGACCTTCACAGCGTCGTGTTTAGCGTATCTTCGCTGATTATACTGCTGTTTGTCGTCGTCACGCTGGCACTTCAGGATCAGGTAGCGCCTTTGTTCAACGGCACCTTCAGCTACCTGACCGGCAACCTGAGCTGGGTATTTCTACTCGGCGGCAACATTTTCGTGCTGGTCGCGCTGGGCCTGGTGCTCTCCCCGCTGGGCAAGGTACGCATCGGCGGCGCCAAGGCCACGCCCGACTTCAGCTACGCCGGCTGGTTTGCCATGCTGTTTGCCGCAGGGATGGGCATCGGGCTGATGTTTTACGGCGTCGCCGAGCCGCTTTCCCACTTCAGCACATCGCTTGGCGGCACCGACGGCGCCCCGCTCGGCGGCGCGGAAGGCAACCCCGAAGCGGCCACGTCGCTGAGCATGGCCGCGTCCATTTACCACTGGGGGCTACACCCCTGGGGCGCCTACGCCATTGTGGGCCTGTCGCTTGCCATCTTTGCCTATAACAAAGGGCTGCCGCTGACCATGCGCTCGATTTTCTACCCCGTTCTCGGGGAGCGCATCTGGGGCTGGCCGGGCCACGTAATTGACATCATGGCCGTGTTTGCCACGCTGTTTGGTCTTGCGACGTCGCTAGGCCTGGGCGCCACTCAGGCCTCTACCGGGCTTAACTACCTGTTCGGGATTCCCAACACCAACACCACCATGGTGGTGCTGATTCTGGGCATCACCGCGGTGGCGCTGTTTTCGGTCGTCGCCGGGGTGGACAAGGGCGTACAGCGCTTGTCGCGGCTCAACATGGCGCTGGCGTTTCTGCTGCTGGCCTTTGTTATTGTCGTAGGCCCCACCATGGCAATCGCTACCGGCTTTTTCACTAACCTTGGCACCTACATCACCAAGCTTCCTGCCCTGGCCAACCCCTTCGCGCGTGAGGATGCCGGCTTCGTACAGGGCTGGACGGCCTTCTACTGGGCCTGGTGGATCTCCTGGTCACCGTTTGTCGGCATGTTTATTGCCCGGGTCAGCCGCGGCCGCAGCGTACGCGAATTCCTGATCGCTGTGCTGGTGGTACCGGTGCTGGTCTCGGTTCTGTGGATGACGGCTTTCGGCGGTACAGCCATTGATCAGGTCGTCGCGCAGGGCATCACCGAGGTGCAAGACGCCACGCTGGATCTCAAGCTGTTTGCCATGCTGGGCCAGCTGCCGCTTTCTTCCATCACCTCTTTTGTGGGCATCGTGCTGGTCATCGTGTTTTTCGTGACCTCGTCGGACTCCGGTTCGCTGGTCATTGACTCGATTACCGCCGGCGGCAAGATCGATGCGCCCAAGCCCCAGCGTATTTTCTGGGCGATCATTGAAGGCGGCATCGCGATTGCCTTGCTGCTGGGCGGCGGGCTGAGCGCGCTACAGGCTGCCTCGGTTTCTACCGGCCTGCCGTTTACGGTCGTGCTGCTATTTGGCTGCTACACGCTGATCAAAGCGCTGATGAGCGAGCCGCGTTCCGTATAACGCCGCTGCAGTAGCGCAGCAAAAAAGCGATTGAAAAAGCAAGCAAAGGGCAGCCCTCGGGCTGCCCTTTTCTATTGCGGCACCGGCGTATATCGGCCGCGCAATCTGCGCTGCCTTAGCACCATAGCGCGCTCAGCGGCGTTTCGGGATGGTAGTGGGTAGCAACCTGCGCCTGCAAAAGCTCGGCGGTCGCCAGCGCATCCACCAGGGCGTGGTGGCCCTGATAGGCAGGCAGGCCGTAGCGCGCGCGGCTGGCGTTGAGCCGAATGGATACCGGCGGGCGCCCCAGCCAGCGGCGAAACCGCGCCCAGCGGCTCTGGCGGTACAGCCGCGCTTCCAGCGACATGGTGTCAATCATGGGAAACACGACGCCTTCCCCGCGGCGTACCCGCACCGCCGCTTCCAGAAAGGGGCGCTCGATATTGCGAAAGTGCACCACCACAACCCGGCCGGCAATGGCCGGCAGCAGCTCATCGATGATGGCCTCGAAGTCCGGCGCCCCGGCAATTTCCGAATGGGTAATGTGATGATAGGCAATAGACGCCCCGGAAAGCGGCCGGGACGGCTTTACCACCCAATAGCGCCGGTGCGCCAGCGGGATGCGCGCCAGCGTAAAGGGCACCACGCCCACGCTTACAATGGCATGGCGGCGCTCGTCCAGCCCGGTGGTCTCCATATCCAGCGCGACCATGGGCACGTCAGCGATGGGGGTTTGCGGTGCCGGCACCGGCGTGGCGAAAAACGCCTTGACGGCATCATTTTGGGCCGCGGCGGCGCGCGAGCGCATATATCCGGCCCAGTCGGCCCGAACGATTTTCTGTCGCGGCCGAACTCCCCACATCAGCGCCGCTCCGTTTGGCTAGAGGGCATGGGATAGCGGAATTTCAGAAACTTCTGGGCGTTGCTCAGCACCTGAAACGCATCCTTCAGGGTATGGCGCTCGCTGCTTTCAACGTTTTCCGGCTCGATGTTGTTATCCGCGTCTCGGCCTTTTTCGATATCAATCGCCTGATGGCGAAGCCGCGACATGCACAAAAATTCAAAGGCATAGCGCAGCTTATCGCTCACGCCCGAGGCCAGTACCCGCGCCCGGTGAATATCGTCCAGGCGCGCGAAGGTGTTTTGGGCGCTGGAGCCACAGGCCAGCGCGTGTATGCGGACCAGATCCACCATAGGGGCCGTGCCGCGGCGCTTGAGGTTGATGGAGTTGTTGTGCTTGCCGTCCTTTTCCATCACAAAGGTGCGGAAAAACCCCAGCGGCGGCGTGCGATTGAGCGCGTTACGCGCCATGGCGGCAAGAAACCGCGGGGAGCGCGGCGCCTGCTCTGCAACCAGGTCCTGGAGCTGCTCGACCAGCCAGGCTTCGCCGTAGGCACTGTCCAGGTCGAAAAAGATGGAGCTGTGCAGCAGCGTTTCTGCGGTCGGCGCGTGGATCCAGTTGTGGAAATAGCGCTTCCACACCGCTAGCGGCTGGCGCCAGCGGGCGTTGGTCGCCATGATGTTGCCCTTGCAGTAGGTGTAGCCGCAGGCGTCCAGCCCGTCGCTGACAAACGCGGCCAGGCGGCGGAAATACGCATCGTGCTGCGCCGGGTCAAAGGTATTGTCAAGCACCAGGGCGTTGTCCTGATCGGTCACAATGCCCTGCTCGTTGCGCGCCATGGAGCCGTTGACCATAAACGCATAGGGCACCGGCGGCGGGCCCAGCGACGCCTCGGCAAGCTCGCAAAGCCGGCGTGTGAAGCTGCGCCCGATGGTGGAAAGCGCGCTGCCGATCACCTCGGAACTGGCGCCTTCCTGCACCATGCGCACAAAAGCGGCGCGCACGTCCGGCGCCAGCCGCGCCAGCCCCTCTACGCTCAGCCGGCTGAAAATGTTGCTGACCAGATAAAGCCCGCTATGGGTTTCGTAGCGGATAATATCGGACAGATGAACAATGCCCAGGGGCCGCTGGCGATGCAGCACCGGCAGGTGGTGGATGTTATAGCGCAGCATGGTCAGCATGGCTTCGTTAATCGACACGTCCGCCTGCACGCTGATGGGCACCTGGGACACCACCTCTCCCACGGAAGTCTGCGCCGACACGCCCTTGGCGACGATGCGAGTGCGAAAGTCGCTGTTGGTCATGATCCCGCAGATCTGGCGCATTTCGCTGCCGTCATAAAAGCAGCGCGACGTATCCTGTGTGCAGGGGCGCGTCACCAGCAGCGCCGACGACTGATCCTCGCTCATTTGCCGGGCGGCATCCTGTACGCTGGTTTCTTCGCTGACCATGACCGGCCCGCGAGACAAAAGGCGACGAACCCGTGTGACCATCATATCGTTGGACTGACGCTGCTCTTCGGCCACGGATTCCAGCCGCGGGCGCTCCAGCTCGACAAAGTCGGCGAAATGCTCGTCTGCGCTGCAGAGCTTTTGAAACACGGCGTCGGGAATAAAGTAGATCAGCGTATCTTCAATGGCCTTGGCCGGAAAACGCACTACGTGATCGCGCAGCAAGTGGAAATGGCCGAAAATATCGCCCTCGCCCAAGCGGTTGTACAGGTCTCCCTGCCGCCGATAGACCTCCACCGCCCCGCTGCGTATGTAGCAAAACTCGTGCACGCTGGCGTTAAGCTGCAGTATAGCGCTGCCTGTTTTGAAGTAGCGCACTTCTACCTGGCCGGCCAGCGTATCCAGCAGCGTCTCGCTGAGCGCATCAAAGGGCGGAAACTGGGTCATGTGCTGGCGAACTTCCATCAGCTCGGCATCCATGCGGCCTCCTGGGCGTTATCGGTTGCGGTGTAGGCCGGTATTCTGGAACGCCTGCCGACACCGGTAAAGCGCAATCCTGTATCGACAAAAAAATCCCGGCGTTTTACGCCGGGATCTGCTGCGCCCTGAGGGGCAGCTTTGGCTGCGTTGCTTTCGCGGTGCGCTCTTTACGCACCGGCAATGGCCGATGCGCGGGGCAACCAAAGCGCCAGGCTGTTACGACTGGCTTGCCATTTTCTGTACGCGCTGCATCATTTCCGGGTTTTGCTGAATGGCCTGGCCAATGGCGTTGAAGGTGTCAACGTCCAGACCGCTATTCTCGACGATCTGGATCATTTTCTCGTTGGCCTCGGCGCGCACTTCCTGCTGGGCCTTTTCGCCTTCAGCGGACTGCAGGCGCTCGGTATACTCTTGGGACACCACGGCGATTTCCTGAGACGCATCGGCGAACTGCTGGAGCTGCTGATCGCTGAAGTCCTGCGCTTGAGACTCGGCGCTGGGTGCCTGACTCTGGGCCGTGTCCGTTGACTGCTGCGCCTGGGCCGTGCCCGCCATCAAACCGGTGGCAAGCAAAGCAGCGGAGAACAATGCAGTAAAACGTGGCATGAAATAAAACCTCACGGGTGCATGATGAATGTCTCTGTGTGACGACCCGCTGGCCAACAGGTTCCTGTTTTAATGTTTCGAAATGTAACAACGACCGGCGTCACCGACGCCTACCCGCACACCCGGCGCTTGACGCCGGCGCGTTTACGGCGAGGCACGCAATGAACACGCAGCCTCTGCGCCAACCCGGCGCGCTCGGCCTGGCAAGCATGCCGGCGGTATTCGTGCTGCTGTGGAGCACCGGCTTTATCGGCGCCAAATTTGGCCTGCCCTACGCAGAGCCGTTTACTTTTTTATGGCTGCGCTGCGCGCTGACCCTGGCCGTTTTGCTACCGCTGGTGCTGGTCATGCGCGCCTCCTGGCCGGCCGGCGCCAGGCTCTGGGGGCATATCGCGGTATCCGGACTGCTGGTGCACGGCGCCTATCTGGCCGGGGTGTTTTACAGCATCGCGCTGGGCATGCCCGCCGGCCTGACCGCGCTGCTGGTAGGCTTGCAGCCGCTGCTTACCGCCGCCTTTGCCGGGCCGCTGCTGGGCGAGCGGCTGGGCAAACGCCAGTGGCTGGGGCTACTATTGGGGCTTATCGGCATCGCGCTGGTGCTGGGCAGCAAGCTCGATTTGAGCGATTCGCTGTTCAAGGGGTTTGGCCCGGGGGCGCTGACAAGCGTTATCATGGCCCTGCTGGGCATCACGCTGGGAACGCTGTACCAGAAACGCTTTTGTACCCGAATGCCGCTTTTGTCGGGGGCGGTGATTCAGTATCTGGCCGCCGGCACGCTATTCACCCTGGGGGCAGGACTTTTTGAAACGCGCCAAATCGTCTGGACACCCACGTTCGTTCTAACCCTTGGCTGGCTGGTGCTGGTTTTGTCCATCGCCGCCATTGTGCTGCTGATGGCCCTGATCAAAAAAGGCGAAGCCTCCCGCGTAGCCAGCCTGTTTTATCTGGTACCGCCGGTCACCGCGCTGCAAGCCTGGTGGCTGTTTGATGAACGCCTGCCCTGGCCGGGCCTGGTCGGTATGGCCATCGCGATCGGCGGCGTGATTCTTGTCGCGCGGGCCTCACCGGCGCCGGTAAACAATAGATAACCATCGACGCCGACGATATTTCGGCGCCTTCACTGCGAGTTTTCCCTATGTCCAACCATCATTGCGCACGCGTCGCCGGCCACTGCAACCGCTGCGATATGCCTTTGCCGTTTACGTTTAGCATGGCGTTTCAGCCCATTGTGGATGTCAACCAGCGTCAAACCGTTTATCACGAAGCGCTGGTCCGCGGCCCCGATGGCGAATCGGCCGGCAGCATACTCGCCCAGGTTACCGATGAGCTGATGTATCGCTTTGACCAGGCTTGCCGTATCCGGGCCATTGAGCTCGCCAGCCGGCTGGGCATACAAGAGCGCCTGTCGATCAACTTCATGCCCAACGCGGTGTACGAACCGCGCGCCTGCATCGAAGCGACGCTTGCCACCGCACAGCAGGTAGGCTGGCCCACCGAGCGGCTCAATTTTGAAATTACCGAAACCGAGTGGATGCAGGATCGCGCGCACATGCGCCGCATTATCGATAGCTACCGCGCCATGGGCTTTTCCACCTCCCTTGATGACTTCGGCAGCGGCTATGCCAATCTTGACCTGCTCACTGAGCTGTGCCCGGACACGCTGAAGATAGACCGCGAGCTGGTCATGGGCTGTGATACGGACATCCGCCGCCAGGCGCTGCTGCGCAGCGTGGCCATGTTGGCCAAGAGCCTGGGCATTGGGCTGGTTGCCGAGGGCGTGGAAACCCGCGATGAATCTCGCTGCCTGGCGGATTTGGGCATGCCGATACAGCAAGGATTCTACTTTGCGCGCCCGGCGTTTGAGGCCATCGCCAACATCGCCGACGACAAGTACGCGTAGTGCCGGGCAGCCCGGCGCTTACTCGTCGGCCAAACCCTTGAGGTAGCGCGCGCCGCCAAGGTTTTGCATCTGCTGGCGAATCCAGCGGCTGCGCTGCTCAACGCGCGGCGCAGGCCTAGCGGCGCTGCGCGTTAGGGGGCTTGGCAAAATCGCCGCCAGCAGGCTTGCCTGACGGCGGTCAAGCCGGCTTGCCGGCACGCCGAAGTAGTGCTGTGCGGCGGCTTCCAGCCCGAACACGCCGCGGTCCCATTCGGCTACGTTAAGATAGACGTCCAGAATGCGCTGCTTGCCCCAGAAAATTTCGATCAGCAGCGTAAACCACGCCTCAAGTCCTTTGCGCAGCCAGCTGCGCCCGCTCCACAAAAAGACATTCTTGGCGGTCTGCTGGCTCAGCGTGCTGGCGCCGCGCAGGCGCCCGCCGCCCAGACGCGCGGCAAGCGCCCGGCGAATTTCAACGAAATCAAAGCCCCCGTGGGTGGGAAATCGCTGGTCTTCCGCGGCGATAACCGCCATGCGTGCCGCATCGCTGAGCGCCTCTGGGCCGCGCCAGCGATAGTCGATATCCAGCGGCTCGCCGGTGATCCAGCTTTGCACTTTGCGCTCGGCCATCACCATAGAGCCCGGCAGCGGCACCGCGCGAAACACCAGCACCAGGGCCAGCGACCCCAGCACAAACGCCAGCGCCAAGCGCCATAGAAGCTGCGCTACCCGCTGCCATAGCCGCGCTATCGCCAGATGCAGACGTGAACGCGGCCGGCAAGGCGTTGCGCCCTGCCGGCCAGCGGAAAAACGGTGCGCGCCGTCGCCCGACGAGCGTCCGGCGCGCCGCAGTGTCGGCTTGGGTTTATTTATACAGCTGCTCGGCGTGATAGCGCAGGTGATCTTCAATGAACGAGGCAATGAAGAAGTAGCTGTGGTCGTAGCCCGGCTGACGGCGCAGCGTCAGCGGATGGTCGTGCTTTTCGCACACCGCTTCCAGGTTTTCAGGCTTGAGCTGCTCTTCAAGAAACGGGTCGGCCTCGCCCTGGTCAATAAAGAGCCGCTGGCGCGATGCGCCGTTGGCCACCAGCTCGCAGGCGTCGTACTGGCGCCAGCGGGAGACATCCTCGCCCAGATAATGGCTGAATGCCTTTTGCCCCCAGGGGCATGCCATGGGGTTGACCACCGGGGCAAACGCCGAGACCGAGCAAAAGCGCCCGGGATGGCGCAGCGCCAGCGTCAGCGCGCCGTGCCCGCCCATGGAATGACCGCTGATGGACTCCCGGCCGTTGACCGGGAACTGCAGGCGCATTACCGACGGCAGCTCTTCCACCAGATAGTCGTACATGCGGTAGTGGGCGTTCCACGGCGCTTGGGTGGCGTTGACGTAAAAGCCCGCGCCCGAGCCAAAATCAAAGCTATCGTGCTCGCCGGGCAGGTTGGTGCCCCGCGGGCTGGTATCCGGGCAGACGATGGCCACGCCAAGCTCTGCTGCGACCCGATGGGCGCCGGCTTTCTCCATGAAGTTCTGGTCGTTGCAGGTCAGCCCCGAAAGCCACCACAAAAGCGGCACCCGGCCGTCTTCGGCCTGGGGCGGCAGGTAGACGGCAAAGATCATGTCGCAATCAAGCGCCCGCGAGTAGTGGCGATAGCGTTTATGCCAGCCACCGAAACTGCGGTTTTCCGACACCAACTCCAGGGTTTCACTCATACTCATGGCAGGCTCCCGTTGATATCTGGCGCCTTGGCGCCCGGTGCGCGGCCTGCAGCCGCGCAATTGAAACTGATACTTGCGCTTGTAGGCAAGCACCGGTGGCTGTAGCCGCTACGCTCAATAGTGCAGCACGGTGCGAATACTTTCACCGGCGTGCAGCAGATCAAACGCTTCGTTGATTTTTTCAAACGCCATATTGTGGGTAATGAAATCGTCGATGTTGATCTCGCCTTTCATGTACTGATCGACGTAGCCGGGCAGCTCGGTGCGGCCCTTGACGCCGCCGAACGCCGAGCCTTTCCAGACCCGACCGGTCACCAGCTGGAACGGCCGCGTGGCGATTTCTTCGCCGGCGCCGGCCACGCCGATAATCACCGACTCGCCCCAGCCTTTATGGCAGCACTCAAGCGCCTGGCGCATGACGTTAACATTGCCGATGCACTCAAACGAATAGTCCACGCCGCCGTCGGTCATATCGACAATGACTTCCTGGATCGAAGCGCTGTAGTCTTTGGGATTGACAAAGTCGGTCGCGCCAAACTGCTCGGCCAGCTTGAACTTCTCCGGATTAACGTCAATGGCGATAATACGGCTGGCCTTGGCCATCAGCGCGCCCTGAATCACCGCCAGACCAATGGCGCCAAGGCCAAATACCGCCACCGTCGCGCCCGGCTCGACCTTGGCGGTGTTCATCACCGCACCGATGCCGGTGGTGACGCCGCAGCCCAGCAGGCAGATCTTGTCCATCGGCGCTTGTTTGGACACCACCGCCAGCGACACCTCCGGCAGCACGGTATATTCGCTGAAGGTGGAGCAGCCCATGTAGTGATGCAGCTTTTTGCCGTCCAGCGAGAAGCGCGACGTGCCGTCAGGCATCACCCCCTTGCCCTGGGTGGCGCGTACGCTGCTGCACAGGTTGGTCTTGCCCGACAGGCAGAACTTGCACTGGCCGCACTCGGCGGTATAAAGCGGGATGACGTGATCGCCGGGCTTGACGCTGCTGACCCCGGGGCCGATGTCTTCCACGATGCCCGCGCCTTCATGGCCCAGCACGGCCGGAAAGTTGCCTTCCGGATCAGCGCCGGACAGCGTGTAGGCGTCGGTGTGGCACACGCTGGTCGCCACCAGACGCACCAGCACCTCACCGTGTTTCGGGCCTTCTACGTCGATCTCGGCAAGCTCCAACGGCTTGCCTGCTTCCAACGCCACCGCAGCACGTGATTTCATCGTTTCACTCCTCTTGCTTATCGACCCGGCGCGGGCGCCGTGGTTTGTCTCCGTGATATCTCGTATATATTACAACATCTTGCAAGGTTTGTAGCCTCAGCACTCAATGGCGTTAACGGCCAGCCCGCCCTTGGACGTTTCTTTGTATTTGTCCTGCATATCGCGGCCGGTATCGCGCATGGTGCGGATGACCTTGTCCAGCGAAACAAAGTGCTCGCCGTCGCCGTGCAGCGCCATGCGCGCGGCGTTGATGGCCTTGACCGAGGCAATGGCATTGCGCTCGATACACGGCACCTGCACCAGCCCGCCGACCGGGTCACAGGTCAGCCCCAGGTTGTGTTCCAGGCCGATTTCCGCGGCGTTTTCCACCTGATCGATATTGCCGCCCAGCACCTCGGCAAGCCCGGCGGCCGCCATGGCGCAGGCCGAGCCTACCTCGCCCTGGCAGCCCACCTCAGCGCCGGAAATCGAAGCGTTTTCCTTGCACAGAATACCGATGGCCCCGGCGGTCAGCAGAAAGTTGACGATGTCATCGTCGCCGGCGTCCGGCTCGAACTTGAGATAGTAGGCCAGCACCGCCGGCACGATGCCCGCCGCGCCGTTGGTGGGCGCGGTGACCATGCGCCGCCCCGCGGCGTTTTCCTCATTGACCGCCAGGGCAAACAGGTTGACCCAGTCCATCAATGAAAAGCTGGAAACGATCAGGCGCTGATCCTGGGGCGCCTGAAGCTGCTCGTGGAGCTGGCGCGCCCTGCGGCGCACGTTAAGCCCGCCGGGTAGATGCCCCCGGGCGGCCAGGCCGTTGTCGATGCTTTCGCGCATGACCGCCCAGATATGCAGCAGCGAGCGGCGAATATCAGCCTCGCCACGCCAGGTGCGCTCGTTGGCCAGCATCAGCTCACTGATGCGCATGCCGTGGCGGCGGCACAGGGCCAGCAGCTCAGCGGCGCTGGCGAAGGCGTAGGGCAGCGCGGTGGTGTCGTCGCCGGCGCCGCCGTGGTCGGCGCCGGCCTGATCGATGTAAAAGCCGCCGCCCAGCGAGTAGTAGGTTTCGCTCGCCACTACGCGAGCGCCGCTCAGGGCAGCAAGCTGCATGGCGTTGGGGTGAAACGCAAGGCAGCGGTCGTCCCAGCCGATATCGTCGCGGCGGGAAAACGCTACGCGCTGACCGTTCGCCAGCACCAGCGGCTCGCCGGCGTCCAGCGCGGCCAGGCGCGCATCGATGCCGTCCGGGTCGATGCCCTCCGGCGTTTCACCGGCCAGCCCCATCACCACGGCGCGATCGGTACCGTGGCCCACCCCGGTGGCGGCCAGCGAGCCGCGCAGCGTTACCCTGATGCGTTCGATATCAAGGTCGCGCAAGGCACAGGCAAAGGCACGCGCAGCGCGCATCGGCCCCACGGTGTGCGAACTCGACGGACCGATCCCCACCCGGAACAGATCAAATACGCTAATCGCCATGACTCCCCCTTTCATCGCCGATGGCTGCGGCGTTGCCCATCGCCCTGCTGGGCACGCGTGGTGCATGCCCGAATACAACGCGATATACTGGCATACATCTTTGCATGTTTAGCCCATGAACCAAAGCTAACCCTATCCATGAACCAAGGCGCGCCGGCTTTTACCGGCGTGCATGTCAGGACGTATGATGCACCACACTTCTTCTGCATGGCCTATCGGTATCGGCGCGCTTTTTCTACGCGCTACGCTTTACCTGCTGATAACCGGCGCGATTGCCCAGGGCGCCTATCTGGAAGCGGCCTACCTGCCGGATCTGCGCTTTTCCGAACTGGCTTTTACCGAGCTCACTCAAACAGGTTTTCTCACCCTTGCCTGCGGCATTTTGCTCTACGTGCGCCAGCGCCTGAACGTCTGGCCCAACGTCACGCTGCTGCTGCTGGCCTTTCTCGGCGCGTCGCTGGTTCGCGAACAGGACGCCTTTCTGGATGCCTACGTGGCCGAACATGCCTGGAAGGTGCTGGTTGCCGCGATCATTTTGCCCAGCATGACGCGGGTCGCCATGAACTGGCGCCGCTTTGCCGTCGAGCTTGGCCAGTACGCCAACAGCTTCTCGCTGGGGCTGTTTACCGCCGGCTTTTTTACCACCTATGCGTTCTCCCGGCTTTACGGTCGCAAGGAAGTCTGGCAGGCCGTCATGCAGGAGCGCTACCTGGGCAGCATCAAAAGCATGGCAGAAGAAGTGGTGGAACTGATGGGCTATGCCCTGATTCTTTTCGCCATGATTGAGCTTTTGCTGCTGGCACGCCGCATCTATCGCGCTCGCCTGCAGGCCACATCCAGCAGCTGACGCAGCCTCGCCGGGCGCGGCAAAGGCACATGGCTTCTGGCGTCCCCCGGGCGCAGGGAGGCGAAACGCGGCGGTGGGAGCGCACTTTCGTGCGCGAAGGGCGCCCACAGGCGCTGTGAATAGAGGGCTTAATAGATAGAGGGCTTCTTGCCGGGAGGCCTAGCCGGGAAAGCTCCCGGCTTTTGTACGTGGCCGGTGGCTTTGCGCTACTCGTCCAAAAAGGAGCGCAGCGGCTCTGAGCGGCTCGGGTGGCGCAGCTTGCGCAGGGCCTTGGCTTCAATCTGGCGAATGCGCTCGCGGGTCACATCGAACTGCTTGCCGACTTCTTCCAGGGTGTGGTCGGTGTTCATATCAATACCGAAACGCATGCGCAGCACCTTGGCCTCCCGCGCCGTCAGCCCGCCGAGCACGTTGCGCGTGGACTCCACCAGCCCCTCGCCGGTGGCCAGATCAATGGGCAGCATCATGGTGCTGTCCTCGATGAAGTCGCCCAGGTGCGAGTCGTCGTCGTCGCCGATGGGCGTCTCCATGGAGATCGGCTCCTTGGCGATCTTGAGCACCTTGCGCACCTTGTCTTCGGGCATTTCCAGGCGCTCGCCCAGCTCTTCCGGCGTGGGCTCGCGGCCCATTTCCTGGAGCATCTGCCGGGACACGCGGTTGAGCTTGTTGATCGTCTCAATCATGTGCACCGGGATGCGGATGGTGCGCGCCTGGTCGGCAATCGAGCGGGTAATCGCCTGGCGAATCCACCAGGTGGCGTAGGTCGAGAACTTGTAGCCGCGGCGGTATTCGAACTTGTCCACCGCCTTCATCAGGCCGATGTTGCCTTCCTGAATCAGGTCGAGAAACTGCAGGCCGCGGTTGGTGTACTTCTTGGCAATCGAGATCACCAGGCGCAGGTTGGCCTCGACCATTTCCTTTTTCGCCCGGCGCGCCTTGGCCTCGCCGATGGAGAGCTTGCGGTTGACTTCCTTGAGCTCGCCGACGCTTAAACGCACCATGTTTTCTTCAAAGGCGATTTTACGCTGCAAGCGGCGAATATCGGCGCGCAGCGGCTCCAGGCGGTCGGCATAGCGCGGTGCGGCCTGCTGAAAGTCGTCCAGCCAGTCCTTGCGCGATTCGTTGCCCGGAAACGCCTTGATGAACGTCTTGCGCGGCACCTTGGCCTTTTTCACACACAGCTGCATGATGGCCTTTTCCTGGGCGCGCACCTGCTCGACGCTGATGCGCACCTGGCCGACCAGCCGCTCAAAGTGCTTGGGCACCAGCTTGATCGGTGAGAACAGCTCGGCCAGCCGTGCCTGCTCAGCCTTGAGCTCGGCGCTGCCGGCACCGTAGCGCTCAAACGCGGCTTCCACCAGGGCGTTGTGCTCGCGGATCTGTTCAAAGCGGGCGCGCGCCTCTTCCGGGTTGGGCCCGCCTTCGTTGGTTTCTTCTTCCTCTTCGGCGTCCGGGTCGTCGCTGACCACAGGCTCGGGCTCTTCGGCTTCGGCGACGTCGGGGATACCGCCGTCAGGGTCGATAAAGCCGGAAAACAGATCCGACAGCCGCCCCGGGGCCTCTTCGTCCTGGGTGGCATCGTAGGCGTCGAGAATCGAGCGTACCGCGCCGGGCAGATACGCCAGCGCCGACATCACCTCGCGGGTGCCTTCTTCGATGCGCTTGGCGATCTCGATTTCGCCTTCCCGGGTGAGAAGCTCGACGGTGCCCATCTCACGCATATACATGCGTACCGGGTCGGTGGTGCGGCCCACGTCGCTTTCCACGGCGGCCAGCGCCGCTACGGCCTCTTCGGCCGCGGATTCGTCTGTGGACTGATCCGACATCATCAGGGTGTCTTCATCCGGCGCGACTTCGACGACGCTGATGCCCATGTCGTTGATCATGCCGATGATGTCTTCCACCTGATCCGGGTCGGCGATGTCCTCGGGTAGATGATCGTTGACCTCGGCATAGGTAAGATAGCCCTGCTCCTTACCCCGCGCGATCAACTCCTTCAGACGTGACTGCTGCTGCGCATTTCCAGCCATAGAAACCCTATCTCGACGAAGAAGAATGAAGCACCTGACGCGCAAACGACGTGCCAAAAGCGCCCGGAAAGCCAGAGAGTATAGCGTTGGCGGCGGGCGCGTTCCAGCGTCGTACGGTTGCGCGGCGGTTCAGGTGTGTTAATTTGTTCGGTTAGACCAGCGTTTGGCGTCTTTGCCTGCTCATATGGTAGCAAAGGCGGGTAAATTCAACCCCGCACCGCGCGGCCACGCTGCTCATCGCGCACCGGCAAGCTCGACCAGCAGGCTTGCCAGGCGCTGTTTCTGTGGTTTGTCCAGCTTCTCACCGGCCCGCTCGCGGGCCAGCAGATCCTCGTACTCCTGCTGCGGCGAGCGCGACTGATGCGTACGCCGCAGGTGCGCCACCAGCCCGTCCAGCTCCGCTTTGCGCGCCTCGCGGGGAATCAACAGCTCCCGGCGCGCCAGCGCAGCGAGCGTGCGCCCCTGGGCGCTGCCCTGAAAGTGCGACAGCACCACCTGTGGGCTGCGATAGCGCCCCGCCCTGAGCAGCGCCACCAGCTCGCCGCACAGCCGGCCTTCCGGGCTTCCCGGCAGCCATTCCAGCGCGTCGGGCAAGGTCTCTACCAGGCGCGGCTCATGCAGCAACAGCTGCAGCACGCGCCCCTCGGGCGAAAGCCCCTCCAGCACCCAGTGCCCGTCGGCATCGGCATCGTCGCCGCTGGCCGGCAGCGCCGGCGAGGCACCGCTCGGCGCGTCGGCAGGCGAAGACGCCGGCGCATCTCGCCGGGCCAGCAGCGCCTCCAGCCGCGCCTGGCGCAGCCCGCTGCGCTCGGCAAGCTCTTCCAGCAGCAGGGATTTGAGCATGCCGTCCGGCATTTGGTTCAACGCCGCCAGCACATCGTTGGCAAAACGCTCGCGGCCTTCCACCGTTTGCAGGTCCTGGCCGTCGGCCGCCTGCTCGAACAAAAACTCCGACAGCGGCACCGCACAGGTCACCCGGTCGGTAAATGCCTGGGCGCCTTCCCGGCGTACCAGGTCATCGGGGTCGTCGCCTTCGGGCAAAAACAGAAAGCGCGCCTCGCGGCCGTCGAGCATCTGCGGCAGCGCGGTGGCCAGCGCTCGGCTGGCGGCCTGGCGCCCGGCACGGTCGCCGTCAAAGCAAAACACCACCCGGCTGACCATACGGAACAGACGCTTCAAGTGCTCTTCGGTGGTGGCCGTACCCAGCGTCGCCACGGCGTTATTAACGCCGAACTGCGCCAGCGCCACCACGTCCATATAGCCCTCAACGATCACCAGCTGGTCGAGCTTCCCCGGCGCCTTGCGCGCCTCGTACAGGCCGTACAGCTCGCGCCCCTTGTGAAATACCGGGGTTTCCGGCGAGTTCAGGTACTTGGGCTTTCCGTCCCCCAGCACGCGGCCGCCGAAGGCCACGGTGCGCCCGCGCAAATCGCGAATGGGAAACATCACCCGGTTGCGAAAGCGGTCATAGGTGCGCCCGGTGTCTTCTCTGTGGATCAGCAGCCCGTACTCGATCTGCACCGCCTCGCTTATGCCGCGCTCGGTGAGATGGCGCTTGAGCGTTTCCCAGCCGTCAGGCGCGTAGCCGATGCCGTAGGCGTCGATCACCTCCGGCGACAGGCCGCGCTCTTCCAGATAGCTTCGCGCGCGGCGGCCTTCGGACATCACACGGCGCTCGCGGTAGAAACTCGCCGCCAGCTCCAGCAGGTTGACGCCCTGCTTGCGCTTTTGTTCGCGCTGGCGGGCGTGCGGGTCGTCGGCGCCTTCGCGCGCCACCTCAAGGCCCAGGCTTGAGGCCAGCTGCTCTACGGCCTCGGGGAAGCTCAGCCGCTCGTACTCCATCACAAAGCGCAGGGCGTTGCCGTGAGCGCCGCAGCCGAAGCAGTGATAAAACTGCTTGTCGGCGCTGACGGTAAACGACGGCGATTTTTCCTCGTGAAACGGACATAGACCGGCGTGATTACGGCCGGCTTTTTTCAGCGGCACGCGCGCGCCGACCACCTCGACCACGTCGACCCGGGCAAGCAGGTCGTCGATAAAATGCTGAGGAATACGGCCCGCCATGGACTCTTGCCTCCAAGCGTTGCGACGCCGGTTTGCGCCATAGCAGCGTGAAAAATAAAAGCAGCCGGGCTGGGGGGATGCCACATGGAACGCCATGGCATCACCGCAGCCCGTCGGCGGGGAATTATGCGTATTACATCTGACGGGTAAATACAAACGGCCGCCGAGCGGCGGCCGTTCGCAGTCCTTCCAGGCAAGAGCGGCCAGAGCGCGCCCTTGCCGTACGGATCAATAGAGCCGTTCGAACCGCTTGCGCTCACGCTGAAGCTTCTTGGCGTGACGCTTGACCGCGGCTGCCGCCTTGCGCTTGCGCTCGGCCGTCGGCTTTTCGTAGCTTTCGCGACGACGGACCTCGGACAAAACGCCGGCTTTTTCGCAGGAACGCTTGAAACGACGCAGGGCGACGTCAAACGGCTCGTTATCGCGTACTTTTACAGAAGGCATTAAGCACTCACCTACCTTAAGGAGTCTTGATTTCGGATAGTCCGTACACGCGCAAGGCGCGTTAGACACCTTTCGTGCACGATCTGGTTTTACAGCGCACCGTATTCTAGTAGTGACACCCGTTTTTTGCAAACGCGCCCGACGTTTTCACTCAACGAAAAGGCATGAAAATGCTAGACTCGCCGCCTTTGCCTTTTGATCTTTACGTCACAGGAAAATCCGCTATGCGCGTACTGGGCATTGAAACGTCCTGCGATGAAACCGGCGTGGCCGTTTACGACACCGCGCTTGACGGCGGCGACGGTCTGCTGGCCGACGCCTTGTATAGCCAGGTCGCCATGCACGCCGAGTACGGCGGCGTGGTGCCGGAGCTGGCCTCCCGCGATCATACGCGCAAGCTTTTGCCGCTGATCGAGCAGGTGCTCGGTGAGGCCGGCATGGCCCGCGGCGATCTTGACGGGGTTGCCTATACCGCCGGCCCCGGGCTTGTGGGCGCGCTGATGGTGGGGGCAGCGACCGCTCACGGCATGGCCCGGGCGCTGGGCATTCCCGCCCTTGGCGTACACCACATGGAAGGCCACCTGCTGGCACCGATGCTTGAGCGAAAGGCCCCGGCCTTTCCCTTTGTGGCGCTGCTGGTCTCCGGCGGGCACACCCAGCTGGTGGAGGTGCGCGGCCTTGGCGAGTACCGCCTGCTGGGCGAGTCCGTGGACGACGCCGCCGGCGAGGCCTTCGACAAGACCGCCAAGATGCTCGACCTGCCCTACCCCGGCGGCCCCCGCGTGGCCGCGCTGGCCGAGCAGGGCGACCCTGCGCGCTTTCGCTTCCCGCGGCCGATGACCGACCGTCCGGGGCTGGACTTCAGCTTCTCGGGGCTGAAGACCCACACCCTCACCGCCATCCGCAAGCTGGACGCCGCCGGCGAGCTGACCGAACAGGGCCGCGCCGACATCGCCCGGGCCTTTGAAGACGCCGTGGCGGATACGCTGACCATCAAGTGCCGCCGGGCGCTGGATCAAACCGGCCTTAAACGGCTGGTGGTCGCCGGCGGCGTCAGCGCCAACGTGCGCCTGCGTCAGGGGCTGGATGACGCCTGCGCCAAACGCCGGGCCACCGCGTTTTATCCGCGCGGGCGCTTTTGCACCGACAACGGCGCGATGATCGCCTACGTCGGCGCCAAGCGCCTGGCCGCCGGCGAACGCGACGAGACCGGGCAGATGCAGGCCACCCCGCGCTGGCCGCTGGAGCAGCTACGCGCCCCGCAGCGCGCCCCCGCCGCGGAGACGCGCTAATGGACCGCATACTGATCGAAGCGCTGGAAGTGGACACCGTGATCGGCGTCTACCATTGGGAGCGCACCATCAAGCAGCGCCTGAGCCTGGATCTGGAGCTGGCCACCGACATCCGCCCCGCCGCGGCCACCGATGATCTGGCGCTGACGCTGGACTACGCCGCGATCAGCGAGCGCATCCAGCGCTTTGCCGCCGAGCACCACTTTGAGCTTGTGGAAACCTTCGCCGAGCGCCTGGTCGCCACCCTGCGCGAAGAGTTCGGCATTGCCGGCATGGCGCTTACCCTGCGCAAGCCTGGCGCGGTGCCGGCGGCGGCCAACGTGGGGCTGAACATAACCCGGGGCCGCTTGGCTCCATCTGAAAGAGACGGCGCGTGAGCGAGCCGCGGCGGGTACTGCTGGGCCTTGGCAGCAACGAGAATGCGCTTGCCAATCTGCGCCGCTGCCTGGACGCCCTGGAGACGCGCTTTGGCAACGTTCGGGCGTCAACGGTGTATCAAAGCGCGGATATCAATAGCGTTGAGGCGAGCTCGCTGCCGGCCTTTCACAGCCCGATCTTCCACAACATGGCCGTAGCGTTTGAAAGCGACGCCGAGCCGGCGGAGATCAAACGCTGGAGCAAGGCCCAGGAGCGCGCCCAGGGGCGGCTACCCCAAAGCGCCGGGGCCGCCACCCATCCCATCGACATTGACCTGCTCGCCGTGGGCGAGCTGTGCGGCGAGTTTGCCGGGCCCGGCGGGCGGGCCATTCCCCTGCCCCACCCGGAAATCACCGCGTACGCCTTTGTGCTGCGCCCGCTGGCGGAGCTTGTGCCCCACGCCCGCCACCCCCGTAGCGGTGAAACCTACGCCGAGCTTTGGGCCAGCGCCCGGGCCACGGCCTCGCCCCGGCTCACGCCGATCTGTTTGCCCAGCGCCGCGCCCTTGTAGCCCTCGGCCATCAGCGCCCGGGGGCTGACCGCGGCGGCCTGCTCAAAGGCCTGCTCAAGCGCTGCGTGGCGCTCGGGTGCCAGCGCCTTGACCAGCGCAAGCTGGGCCCGGGCGCGCTCGGGCCGGCGCCAGCTGTCCTGGCCGTCCAGCCAAGCCATCACGTCCTCTGCCGCCAGCGGGCGGGCCACCAGCCGCGCGGTGGCCGCGCTGTGGCGGGCCAGATCGCTCACCGCCCGGGGCAGCTTCAGCCGCTCGGCCAGGGCTTCGCGCGCGCGTTTTTCAAGCGGGGTGACAAGTCTGGCGTAGCGCCAGTGGGCCAGCGGCACAGCCGGCCAGTCGGGCACGGTTTGCATGGCGCCAAGGCAGGCTTCAAGCCCGGCTGCGGCCAGCTCCGGCCACCAGGCGGCAAGCGCGCCGCAGTCGTTTTGCGCGCGAAAATAGGCTTCAGGGCACGGCTCGCCCAAGGCTTTTTCACTTTCGACCCACACGCGCTCGGCGGCCAGGTGTTCAAGCTCGCCGCTTTGGCTGACGGCTTGCATCAGCGTCTGAGTTTCCGGGGCGATGGCAAAGCCAAGCGGCGCGTAGCGGGCCAGAAAGCGCGCGGTGCGCAGCACGCGCAGCGGGTCTTCGCTGAACGCCGCGGAGACGTGGCGCAACAGCCGCGCGTCGATATCGTCGCGGCCGCCGTAGGGATCGACAAGCGTGCCGTCCGGGGCTTCGGCCATGGCGTTGACGGTGAGATCCCGGCGGATCAGGTCGTCTTCCAGGGTGACATCAGGGCTTGCGTAGACGGTAAAGCCCGAGTAGCCGTGGCCGGCCTTGCGCTCGGTGCGCGCAAGCGCGTACTCCTCGGCGGTGTCCGGATGGAGAAACACCGGAAAGTCCTTGCCCACGGGCGTAAAGCCGCGCCGGCGCATGGCCTGGGGCGTAGCACCTACTACCACCCAGTCGTTATCCCACACCGGGCGGCCCAGCAGCGCGTCGCGCACGGCACCGCCTACCCGGTACACCTCAAGCCCGTCTTCGGGGCGCTTTTGCCGCGCTGAGGGTGATGGCTTCACGGGGTTGTCTCCCGGCGGTGATGGCCGGGCACCGCGGTGCGCCGGCCGGTTTCCAGCTCAAGGGCGGTCAGCGTGCCGCCCCAGGCGCAGCCGGTATCCAGCGCCCGGGCGTCCACCCGCGCCCCCGGCGTTTGGCCTTCCAGTGCGGCCCAGTGGCCGAACAGCAGCGTGGCGTTATCATCCCGGGGAAACTGAAACCACGGCTTATAGCCTGGCGGCGCGCTTTCCAGCCCGCGCTTGCCGGTAAAGTCCAGCTCGCCCCGGGCGCTGATAAAGCGCATGCGCGTGGTGACGTTGACGATACAGCGCAGCCGGTCCATGTCCTCAAGATCTTCATGCCAGCGCCGCGGCTCATCGCCGAACAGCCGCGCGAGAAACGCCCCGGCCTGCTCGCCGGCAAGCGCGGCCTCCACCTCGGCGGCCAGGGCAACGGCCTGATCCAGGCTCCACGCCGGCATAATCCCTGCGTGCACCATCAGGCGGCTGTCTTGGCGCACCGTCAGCGGCTGGGACTGCAGCCAGTCCAGCAGTGCCGCACCGTCGCCGGCGCCGACGATATCGCCAAAGGCGCTGTGCGGCTTGACGTTGCCGCTGCGCGCCGCCACCAGGCAGTGCAGGTCGTGGTTGCCCAGCACGCAGCGCACCGAATCGCCCAGCGCGCTGACTTCGCGCAGGCAGGCAAGCGAGTCCGGCCCGCGGTTGACCAGATCTCCCACCAGCCACAGTTGATCCCGGCGCGGATCAAACGACAGCGCCTCCAGCAGCGCTACAAACGATGCGTGGCAGCCGTGCAGATCGCCGATGACATAGGTACTCACGTAATATCGCTCCTAAGCGCCGGGTTAATGAAGCGCGGCCGGCTGGGCCAGGCGAAACAGCGCCACCGGCGCATCAAAGGGCCGCTGGGTGGTGGTGTCCAGCAGGGTATAGGCGCCTTCCATGGTGCCTACCGGCGTGTCGAGCACCGCGCGGCTGGTATAGCGAAAGCGCTGGCCGGGGCCGATCAGCGGCTGCTGGCCGATAACGCCCTTGCCGCGCACTTCGTGGACCTCGCCGCTGCCCTGGGTGATTTTCCAGTAGCGCGCCAGCAGCTGCACGCTGCGGTCACTTTCGTTGCGCACGGTCACCGTATAGCTGAAGACGTAGCGCGCCTCGGCGGCGCTGGACAGCTGCTCGCGGTAGCGCGGCGTCACGCTAATGCGAATCGACGCGCCGGCCGAAGCCCTGTTCCCTTTGGCTGCGCTGTTGGCGTTCACAGCCGGCCTCCTTGAGCGGCGCTCTGGGCCACGCCGTTGGCCAGCCGCACAAACTCTTCCAGCGTCAACGTCTGGGGGCGGCGGCCGGGATCGATGCCCAGCGCTTCCAGCGTCTCAGCGCTGACCCGGCCTTTGAGGTTGTTGCGCAGCGTCTTGCGCCGCTGGCCGAATGCCTGCTTGACCAGATCAAACAGCAGCGCCGGGTCGTGTGCCGGGTGGGGCAACTCGGCATGGGGGGTAAAGCGCACAATGGCGGAGTCCACCGCCGGGCGCGGCACAAAGGCCTCGGGCGGGACGATGAACAGCTGCTCTACCCGGCAGTAGTACTGCGCCATCACCGAAAGCCGGCCCCAGTTCGGCCCGCCGGGCACGGCCGCCAGCCGCTCGACCACTTCCTTTTGCAGCATAAAATGCATATCCGCAATCGCGCTGCCCGCCCCCAGCAGGTGGATAATCAGCGGCGTGGAGATGTTGTAGGGCAGATTCCCCACCACCCGCAGCGCCGGGCCGTCGCCTTTGAGCTCGGCGAAGTCAACCTTCAAAGCGTCGCCTTCGTGGATGACAAAGCCCGGATAGTTGAAAAACTGCACGCGAAGGCCGGGGATCAGGTCGCGGTCAAGCTCGATCACCTCCAGCTTGCCGGCGGCATCCAGCAGCGGCTGGGTAAGCGCGCCCTGACCGGGGCCGATTTCCACCAGGCGGTCTTCGCCGCGCGGATGAATCGCGCCGACAATGCGCTCGATGACGCCGGTGTCGCGGAGAAAGTTCTGCCCGAAGCGTTTGCGGGCGCGGTGATGCAGCGCTGATGACATGAAGCGAAATTCCCGGGGTAATAAACGATAGCGATAAAAATAAGCGGGCCGGCATCAGCCGGCGCGCTGATCGGCAAGCCGGCGCGCCAGAGCCACGGCCACGCCCAGACTCGACGGCGAGGCCACCCCCTTGCCGGCAAGGTCCAGCGCGGTGCCGTGGTCTACCGAGGTGCGCACCAGCGGCAGGCCCAGGGTAATGTTGGCGGCGTTGCCGAAACCGGCGTACTTGAGCACCGCCAGGCCCTGGTCGTGATACATGGCGAGCACCGCGTCAACGCCGGCCAGATGGCGCGGGGTAAACAGGGTATCCGCCGGATAGGGGCCGCGGATGTCCAGCCCCTCGGCGCGCAGCGCGTCAAGCGCGGGGATCACCACGTCAAGCTCTTCACGGCCCAGATGGCCGCCCTCGCCGGCGTGAGGGTTGAGCCCGCACACCGCGATGCGCGGCGCGGCAATGCCGAACTGATCGCGCAGGTCGTGCGCCAGAATCCGCGCTACGCGCTGAATGCGCTCAGCGGTGACGGCGTCGGCCACCTCGCGCAGCGGCAAGTGGGTGGTGACCAGCGCCACGCGCAAATCGGCCCCGCCGCCGTCGGCGCGGCTGGCGTGCAGAGCGCGATCGGTTGCCAGCAGCATAACGACTTCGTGTACGCCGCAGGCGTCGCGCAGCCATTCGGTATGGCCGGTAAAGCCGCTAAAGCCGCCGTCGATGATCACGCCCTTGTGCAGGGGGGCTGTGGTCATGGCCGCCGCCTGGCCGGCGCGGCAGGCAGCCACCGCGGCCTGCAGCGTGGCGATCACATAGCCGGCGTTGGCCGGGTCGAGCACGCCGGGCGTGCACGGCGCGCGAAGCGCCACCGGCCACACCGGCAGCACGCCCGGGCCTGCGGGCAGCGGCTCGCCCGGGCGGCACACTACCGGCGTTACCTCAAGCCCCAGCGCGGTGGCGCGCTCGGCGAGCATGGCCGGATCACCCACGGCAACGCTTGCCGCCGGCAGTGCGGCGTCAGCGGCGAGCGAAAGCGTCAGCTCCGGGCCGATGCCTGCCGGTTCGCCGGTGGTAATCGCCACCGGCAAGGGCGCATCTGTCGACTCTGCCATGGCGCCCCCCTACAGCCGAATATCGACAAACGCCCGGGAGCGCAGCTCGCGCTTCCAGGTGCTGAGCTCTTCATTGGCGCGGCGCTGAAAGATGGCCTGGCGCGCCTGATCTCGCTGCGCTTGCGGGTCGACGCGCTGGCGCCTTCGGTCTTCGACTTCGATTAGATGAAAGCCGAACTGGGAGCGCACGGGCTGAGAGAGCTCGCCTTTTGCCAGCGAACCCAGGGCATCGTCAAAGGCGGGCACCGTCTGGCCCGGGCGCAGCCAGCCAAGCTCGCCGCCGTTAAGCGCGCTGCCGTCGTCATCGCTGAGCTCGCGGGCCACCGCGGCAAAGCTTTCACCTTGCGCAATGCGCCGGCGCGCTTTGTCGGCCAGCGCTCGGGCGGCGCGCTCGCTGCGCTGGGGCGTCACTTCGATGAGGATATGCCGGGCGCGGACTTCTTCAACGACGCCGCTTTCGCTGCCCTGGCGCTGCAGCGTGCGCTCCACGTCGCGGTTGCTGATCGACACCCGCTGGCCGATCTGGCGCTGCTGCACCTTGCGCATCAGCATCTCCCGGCGCACCTGCTCGCGCACCCGGCCCAGGCTTGAACCTTCCGCCTCCAGCCGATCAGCAAAGCCGTCAAGGGTCAAGCCGTTGGACTCGGCAATGCCGCGCAGCTGGCGGTTGAGCCGGGTATCGTCGACGCTCAGATTGGCATCGACCGCCATCTGCAGCTGGATTTCTTCCAGCACCATACGCTCCAGCACCTGCTGTTTGAGCTCGTCACGCGGCGGCAGCCCGCCGCCCTGAGCCCGGGCCCGCCGGGCCACCTGGGCGAGGCGATCTTCAAGCTCGCTATGCATGATCGCGCCGTCGTTGACCACGGCCACCACGCGGTCCAGCTGCTGGCGCTGGGTGCTGGCCGGGGCGTCGCGCGCTGGCGGCTGGGCGCCGGCGGACTGCGGCACGAGCATGCCGCCGGCGCCCAGGCACAGCGAAAGCGTACCCGCCAGCAAAGCCGGGCGCGTTGTCATACACAAAGCGGCGCGCAGACGCCGGGGCGTTGTCTTGGTCATAGCGTATTTTTCTCTTGGGGCCTGGCCGCCGGGACTAAAGCGCCGGCGGGCGATAGCCCGGAATGGTTCGTTCAAAGTAGCTGTCGGCGTTCTGGCCTGCCCCGCCCAGACCGTGGAGCACAAAGCGCAGAAACAGCCCGCGGTCGTTGAAGTCGTCGCGGATGCGTGCGGTATCGTTGTCGTCCACCCAGCGGCGCCACACAACCTGCAGCCCGTAGCAGCAGCTGTTCCACTGCACGCCGGCCAGCTGTTCAAGGGGGCGGTCGTTGGTCTGATCGTGCAGGTAGCGGCCAATCAAATCAATCGCCGGGCTGGCGTTCCAGGCAAAGGAAAGATCCCACTCTTCACGGTCGTAGTCGTTATAGGCGTCGTCGCCGGGCTCAATGCCGGGATCAAAGCCTTCGATCTCCCAGCGATAGCCCAGGTTGACCACGTGGCCGTCCGGGTGGCGATAGCGCACATCGACGCTTGAGCGCTCGGTGGCGTCGCGATGGTCATCGTAAAGCCACTGGGCACCGGTGCTCCAGCGCCCGTTGATCTGCCAGTCCAGCCGCGAAACCAGCGGCGAGCGGTCGCGCGTGGCCTGATAGTAGTCGCGCTGGGCATTGTCATCGGCATTCTCTACCGGGCGCACCGCGTCGTCGCGGCCGTCAAGCCCGACCCGGCGGTCGGCGAAATACACGCTCTGGCCGATACCGGCGGACAGTTTTTCGCGCCCGCTATCGTCTTCAAGCAGGCGCGTTTGCAGGCCCAGCGACAGGCGATTGAGATCGCCCACGCGGTCCTGGCCGGAAAACCGATGGGGCGACCACAGCTGCCCCCAGGAAAACGCCCGCTCGCGGCTGTCGAACTCGGGCAGGTCGCGCTGGTCGGTGCGCGGCACGAAGGCGTAGTTCAGCCGCGGCTCAAGGGTTTGTCGATAGCCGTTGCCGCCAAGGGTCAGCTCGCGCTCGAAGGTCAGGCCGGCGTCGATGGAGCTGACGGCCACGCTGCGGGTGGGCGAGGTATCGCGGCGGGTCTCGCGCCGGCCGTAGTCCAGCGTATAGGCGGTATTCCAAAGCTCAGTGCGCGGTTCCACATAGCCCCAGGGGCGCTCAAAGCGTGCGCCCAGCGCCGGGGCCAGATGCACCCGGGTGCCGGTGGCGGCTTCGCGCACCGGCACCCGGGTTTCATCCACGTCGCGCCAGAAATAGGTGGCGCTGGAGTGCCACTGGCTATAAAAACCGTGGCCCAGCTGCCAGCGGGCGTCGGCGGTGAGGCTGGGCAAGCGATAAAAGGGCTTGTCGCTGTCGCTTAAGGGATCATCCAGGCGCTGATAGCCCTGGGCTCGGGCGTCAAGCCGCCAGGTGTCGCCGCGGTAGTCGATCTGCGCCAGCCGCTCCATGCCGTAGCGGTCGCTGTCTCCGAATTTGCTGCCGAAGTCGTCAAAGTAGCGCCCGTCGCTGGCCGCGCCGTAGCGCAGCTGATAGCGGCTGCGCGGCGAGACGCGCCCGGCATGGCGGGCTTCAACGTACCAGCGATCTTCGCCTTCGTAGCGGTTGGCATCGCCGCCGGAGCCGCCGCGGTCATCGCTGAGCCAGGCGCCTTCCAGCTTGCCCCGGCTGTTTTCGTTCAGGTAGCGATACTCTCCGCCAAGCAGCAGCCCGCGGTCGCTGATCCAGCGCGGGATGATAGTGGCGTCGCGGCTCGGGGCAATGTTCCAGTAAAACGGCTGGGCAATGTCCAGCTGGTCGCTGGAAAAGCCGATGGTCGGCGTCAACAGGCCGGTCTGGCGGCGATCGTCAAGGGGGAAACGCAGCCACGGCGAATACAGCACCGGCACGTCCTTGATTTCCAGCCGCGCGTGCTTTGCAGTGCCAACGCCGCTTTTCTGATCCAGCCGGATATCGCTGCTCACCAGCTGCCAGGTGTTTTCCCCCGGCGCGCAGGTGGTAAAGCTTGCATCGCGCAGGCGATACTGCTGCTCGCCGATTTGCTCAAGGCGCTCGGCCTGGCCGCGCAGGCGCTCAGCGTAGAGCACGTAGTGGCTGTTTTCTACCCGGCCGCGATCGCTGACAAGCGAGAGGGTGGCTTCGCTGCCGCGCACCAGCGCGCGGCCGTCGCGCAGGGCGAGATTGCCCTCGGCGTCGGCCCGCTCGCGGCTGCCTGGCACGAACACGCGCTCGGCTTCCAGCTGGGTGTCTCCCTGGCGCAGCACCACGTCGCCGCGCAGCAGCGCATCGCCCTCGGCGGAGTAGTCGGACTGGCGGGTTTCGACTGCGATCTCGTCGGGATCGGCCCGTTTTTCCAGCCGGTAGGCCGGCATCACATAGCGCCCGCTGCACACCCGGCCGGCGGCCTGTTCGCCACGCCACGGCTGCCAGTCCAGCGCCTCGGCCGCCAGCGGCTCGCTCTGGGCATGCGCCGTAAGCGCTGCCCCGACCAGTACACTGCCGGCGAGCGTTTGCGTAACTGGCGCTTTGCGCATTAATCGCTTGCCCATGTTCGTTATCCTTGGCGTCGAGAAGGCGTATTATACAGCCCGCATGATGCCCGACCAGCAAGGAGCTTGCATGTCCTCTTCCCGGTTTCCGCTTTCCAGATGGACGCAGCTGACCGCTTGGGTGGCGCGCCATCACGGCGTACCGCCCGCGCAGCTTGACCTGACACCCGCCGGCGGCGACGCCAGCGCTCGGCGCTATTTTCGCCTGACGCTGCCGGACAACACTCGCCAGATCGTTATGGACGCCCCGCCCGCGCAGGAAGACAGCAGCGCGTTTGTGGCCGTGGCCCGGCGCTTTGCCGCCGCGGGCCTTCCGGTGCCGGCTCTGTACGCCGTCAACCTTGACGACGGCTTTTTGCTGCTACAAGACCTGGGCGACACGCCGCTGCAGGCGCTTTTTACCGATCAGACAGCCGTCATGCACCAGCACCGCCGCGCCATTGCGCTGTTGGCCGAGCTGCAAAACCGCGTGGCCCCGACCAGCCTGCCCGCCTTTGACGCCGCGCTGCTGCAGCGCGAAATTGCGCTGTTCCCCGAGTGGTGCCTGGATGGCTGGCTCGGCATCGCGCCGCCGGCCGAGCTCGCGCCGCTGGGCGAGGCGCTGATCGGGCAGGCGCTGGCCCAGCCCACGGTGGCCGTCCACCGCGACTTTGACGCCATGAACCTGATGCCCCACCGCAGCACGCTGTACATGATCGACTTTCAGGACGCCGTGGCCGGGCCTGTCAGCTACGATCTGGTCTCGCTGCTTCGCGGGCGCTACTGGCGCTTTAGCCGCGATGGTTTCAACGCCCTGGCGGCGCACTTTTACCATCGCGCACGCGCCGACGGCCGGCTAAGCGCAGCGCTAAGCGTTGAGGCCTTTATCCATCAGGCCAACGCCATGGCCGCCCAGCGGGCCCTCAAGGTGCTGGGTATTTTCTGCCGGCTGACCCTGCGTGACGGCAAAACCGGCTACCTCGAGCGACTGCCGCACTTTGTTGACCATTTGGCCGATAGCCTTGTTGCCCTGCCCGAGCACGCCGCCTTCGCCCGCTGGGTGGAAAAGACACTGCGCCCGGCGGTAAACGACAAACTCGCCGCAACGGAGCCCGCGCCATGAAAGCGATGATTCTCGCCGCCGGGCTGGGCACGCGCATGCGCCCGCTCACCGACACCTGCCCCAAGCCGCTGCTGCCGGTGGGCGGCCGGCCGCTGATCGAGCACCACCTGGCTCGCATGGCTGACGCCGGCATTGTCGATGTGGTGATCAACGTAAGCTACCGTGCCGAGCAGATCATTGAGGCGCTGGGCGACGGCGAGCGCTTCGGCCTGCGCATCCGCTACAGCCGCGAGGCCGCCCCGCTGGAAACCGGCGGCGGCATTCAAGCTGCCCTGCCGCTGCTCGGCGAGGCGCCTTTTTTACTGATCAACGGCGACGTCTGGTGCAAAGCCCTGCCCGACTTTCGCGCGCTGGGCGAGCCCGATCTCGCACACCTGCTGCTGGTGGACAACCCGGAGCACCACCCCGACGGCGATTTCTGCCTGCGCGACGGCCGCGTACGCCCGGACGGCAAGGCGCGGCTGACGTATTCCGGCCTTGCCGTGATCGACCCGGCGCTGGTGGCCGACGAGCCGCCCGGCGCCTTTGCCCTGGCGCCGCGGTTACAGGCGGCTGCGCGCCAGGGGCGCGTCAGCGGCGAGCACGTCACCGCCCGCTGGGTGGACGTGGGCACGCCGGCGCGCCTGGCAGCGCTGGATCGCTACCTGCGTCAGCACAGAAACTGATACGCTCACAACACCCCTGATGAATCACAACGGAGCAAGACATGAAAGCACAGATAAGATGGACCGAAGGCCGCCAGTTTGTCACCGAATCGGGCAGCGGCCACAGCGTCGTCATCGACGGCGCCCCCGAACACGGCGGACGCAACACCGGCCCGCGCCCCATGGAGATGCTGCTCATGGGCATGGGCGGCTGCAGCGCTTTTGACGTGCTGAACATTCTCGACAAGGCGCGCGCCGAGGCTACCGACTGCGTGGTGAACATCAACGCCGAGCGCGCCGATGCGGTGCCGGCGGTATTCACCGACATTCACCTGCATTTTGTCGTGACCGGCCGCGGGCTCAAGGAGAGCCTGGTCCAGCGGGCGGTATCGCTTTCCGCCGAAAAATACTGCAGCGCCTCGATCATGCTGGCCAACGGCGGCGTCAACGTCAGCCATTCGTTTGAGATCGTCGACGCCGCCTGAGCGATCACCGCGCGTCAGTAAACCCCCGCCTCGCCTTCGGGGCGGGTCTTGAAGCGCCGGTGCAGCCAGAGATACTGCTCCGGATGCCGGCGGATTGCCTGCTCGATAAAGGCATTGATACGCGCCGCATCGGCAACGTCGTCGCCGCTGGGAAAATCCTCAAGCGCCGGCAGCGCCTCCAGGGTATAGGTGGCGTTGTCCGGATTACGGTGAAATATCAGCGGCACCACCGCAGCATCGGTCATCCGCGCCATCTTGGCCGTAAGCTTGATGCTGGCCGCCTGCTGGCCGAAAAACGGCGCAAACACGCTGGCAGCGCGGCCGAAGTCCTGATCCGGCGAATACCACACGGCGTGCCCGGCCTTCAGCCGCCGGACCGCTCCACGCAGATCGTAGCGATCAATCAGCGCATTGAAGATGCGCGTGCGCGAGCGGGTCATGAAACGCGCAAACAGCGGATTGTCGTGGGGCCGGTAGACGGCGTCAGCGTGAAAAAACAGCGAATGCAGCGCACCGCCCATATCCAGGGTGGAAAAATGCACGCCGATGATCAGCACGCCTTTGCCCCGCGCCCGGGCGCGCGCCATATTGTCCTGCCCCAGATAGACCGCGCGATGGCGCAGCGACTCAGGATCGCGGCACCAGGCAGTGGCGGTTTCCACAAGCCCGATGCCGTTGGCGATGAAGGTCTCCTTGACCAGCCGGCGCCGGGCCTCGGCGCTTTTTTCCGGAAAGCACAGGGCAATGTTGGTGGCGGTAATATGCCGCCGGCGCCTGACCACACGCCAGGCCAGCCGGCCGATGCCGCTGCCCACGGCCATTTTCAGCCGCCAGGGCAGCCAGGCAACAAGGTGCATGGCACCGATGGCAAGCCAGGTAAGCCAGTAGCGCGGATGCGCGAAAGAGCGCGGATAGTGCGATTTTGCCATGAAGCAGCGTAGCCCCTGAGATCGTATCAGTGCGACGGATGATAGCGCCGGGGCACCCGGGGCAGCACGCCGGTCAGCAGGGTGTAGCTGATGGTCTGGCAGTGGCGCGCCACCTCGTCTACCGAGAGCACCGCGCCGTTGGCCGCCCGCCCCCAGAGCACCACCTCGCTGCCGATGCGCGCTTCGGGAATATCGCTCACGTCCACGGTGAGCATATCCATGGATACCTTGCCGGCAAGCGTGGCGCGCCGGCCTTCCACCAGCACCGGCGTGCCGTCGGCGGCGTGGCGATCGTAGCCGTCACCGTAGCCCGCCGACACGACCGCAACGCGGGTGGGCGCCCGGGTGCAGAAACGCCCGCCGTAGCCGATCCGCTCGCCGGGGCCGACGGTGCGAAGGGCGATGATTTCCGCGCGCAGGGTCATCACCGGCTCAAGCCCGCGCGAGACGGCGTTGGCCTGCTCCAGCGGATCGCTGCCGTAGAGCATAACGCCCGGGCGATTATAGGCGCCGTGCGCCTCGGCGTGGGCCAGCGTCGCCGGCGAATTGGCCAGGCTTAGCGGCGCGTCCAGCCGGCAGGCCAGGTCTTTCACGCACGCCAGCTGGCGGGCGTAGTGCTCGCTTGCGGCGGCGTCGGCGGTGGCGAAGTGGCTCATCAGGTGCAGCTCGCCCACCTGGGGGGCGTCGCACAATGCCTGCCACACCGCCTCTACTTCATCAGGGGCAAAGCCCAGCCGGTGCATGCCGGAATCCACCTTGACCCAGACCGGGATCGGCGCTTCAGGCGTATAGGCTTGAAGCGCGTCGAGCTGCCAGCGACTGTGCACGGCCATCCACAGCCGCTGGGCGTCCACTTCCGCCAGCTCATCGGCGCTGAAGATGCCTTCCAGCAGCACAATCGGCGTCTCGATTCCGCCACGCCGCAGCACCCGCGCCTCGTCCAGGCTCGCTACGCCAAACGCCGGGGCCTCATCTGCCAGCGCCCGGGCGCAGGCCAGCGCACCATGGCCGTAGCCGTCCGCCTTGATAACGGCGATGGACTGGCTGTACGGCGCACAGCGCCGCGCCAGCCGATAGTTGTGCCGCAGCGCATCAAGGTCAATATGGGCGATCAACGGTCGCATGCATCTCTCGTATTGTCGTATGTCTTTTAGCTTTCAACGCCGTTCGTTTAACGTTCAAAGCCGTTCGTCTAGCTTTCAAAGATGGCATCCAGCGAAAGCCCCTGCTGCTCCAGCAGCCGGCGCAGCTTTTTCAGCGCCTCAACCTGGATCTGGCGCACCCGCTCCCGGGTCAGCCCGATTTCGGCGCCGACGTCTTCCAGCGTGGCGGCTTCGTGGCCGCGCAGGCCGAAACGGCGGGCGACAACCTCGCGCTGCTTGTCGGCCAGCGAGTCAAGCCAGCCATCCACGTGCTGTTTAACGTCGCCGTCCACCAGCGAGGCTTCCGGGCCGATGTCATCGTCGTCGGCCAGCGTATCGATCAGCGGCTTGTCGCTGTCCCCGCCGACGGGATAGTCCACCGACGAGACCCGCTCATTGAGCCCCAGCATTTTCTTGACCGTCGCCACCGGCTTGTCCAGATGGGCGGCAATTTCTTCGGCCGTGGGCTCGTGATCCAGCCGCTGGGTCAGCTCCCGGGCGGCGCGCAGGTAGATATTGAGCTCTTTGACCACGTGAATCGGCAGGCGAATCGTGCGGGTCTGGTTCATCAGCGCCCGTTCGATGGTCTGGCGAATCCACCAGGTGGCATAGGTGGAAAACCGAAAGCCGCGTTCCGGGTCGAATTTTTCCACCGCGCGAATCAGCCCCAGATTGCCCTCTTCGATCAGATCCAGCAGCGTAAGGCCGCGGTTGAGGTAGCGCCGGGCAATCTTGACCACCAGCCGCAGGTTGGATTCGATCATCCGCGAGCGGCCAAGCGGGTCGCCCTGGCGCGCCAGGCGGCCGTAGAACACTTCCTCTTGAGGCGTAAGAAGCGGCGAAAAACCGATTTCGTTGAGATAGATCTGGGTGGCATCCAAACGCTGGCCGTGGGAACGCTCCTGGCGCCCAAGGGCCTTTTCAAACGCCGCCGCTTCCCGGGCGGCCTGCGTGGCGTCCCTTTCTTCCAGCGCCTGCTCTACCGCGCTTAGATCCACTTCCTGGAAATCCTGCTCTACCGTGCTCATCCCTTTACCCCCCAGCACACGCCCGGCGCTTTAGCTGGCCGGAAGCTACCCGGCCTTTATTGTTTTACGGCGGCCCCGGCAGCTTTAGCCGACGCGGCAGCCAAACGGGCGGACCGTCATGGGCTAGCGTGAAGGCAGATAGGTAAGCGGGTCTTGCGGTTCGCCGTCTTTACGCACTTCAAAGTGCAGCCTGACGTTTTCCGCATCGCTATCGCCCATGGTGGCAATGGTTTCCCCCGCCTTGACCACGTCGTTTTCGCTAACGCTTAAGCTATCGTTGTGCGCATACGCCGACAGGAACTGATCGTTGTGCTTGAGCAATACCAGATTACCGTAGCCGCGTACGCCGCTGCCCGCATAGACCACGATGCCCGGGCCGGCCGCTTTGACAGATTGACCCTTTTCCCCGGCGATATCAATGCCCGCCGTGATGCTACCTTCGTCGTCGAATCGCCCGACCACTTCGCCGTTGACCGGCCACTGCCAGGCGATGTTTTTGGCCGGCGTATAACGGCGCTGTTCGCGCTTTTGCTCGGTTGTGGACGCCGCGGCGCCGGCGGTTTTTTCCTGGCTCTGGCCTGCCTTGGCCACCTGGTTTTTGCTCGTCTTCGCCGCTGGCTTCGTCTTCGGCTCGGCGGCGGGCTTGGGCGCGTCGCTTTCGCTTTTGGCAGCTTTTTTGGCAGCTTTGCCCTTGTCGGCTTCGGGCTGATCCGGCGCCGGCTGAGCGTCCCGCCCGGCGTTGCTGACCGGCTTTTCAGGCAGCAGCCAGTCCACCTGCTGCGTCTGGGCACCGCCCGACGCGGCATTGCCCGCTATCGACGGCTCCAGGCCATCGCGTACCGCGCCGCCAGAGGCGTTCGCCGCCGGCGACGCTTGCCCCCGGGCCTGGCCGGCCCTGGCGCTTTCGCGCAGGCGAATGGTCTGCCCCGGGTAGATGTTGTAGGGCGGGGCGATATCGTTGAGCGCGGCGAGGTTGCGATAGTCAAGGTTGTGCTCCCAGGCAATGCCGTAGAGGGTATCGCCTGACTTGACGGTATACTGCGGCGCGGTTTGCGCCGTTTGCCGCACGTCGTCGGTTACATCGCGCACTAAAGGGCGCGACTGCGAGGTGGTGCAGCCGGCAACGGCAAGGGCCAGCACGGACATCACGAAAATCTTGCGCATGCGACTAGGTCTCCTGTTGGTCAGCGCTTGTTCGGTGAGCATCAGGTGCGGCGCCGCTGGCGGGCGCGCCGCGCCTGGCTTGGCGATTCAACAGCACAACCAGCAGCGCGCCGACAAGCATCAGCCCCAGCACGCCAAGGGTTTGCGCTGAAGCGCCGGTAAGGGTGGCGTAGTCGCCGGGCAGCAGATGGCGATGCGCCAGAGGAATCAGCTGCCCGTCCGGCCCTAGCTGATAGCGTACCAGTTCGCGCCACGGCCAGAGAAGCGGCAGCGAACCCAGGATAAACCCCAGCAGCAGCTGCATGGTGGCGGCATGATGGCGCTGTAAAAGCCACGACAGCAGGCGTGAAAACAGCATCAGCCCGATCACACAGCCCCCGCCGAACAGCGCCATGACCGGCACGTCAAGATCGCGCACGGCCTGCATGACGGTGGCGTAAAGCCCCATCGACAGCAGCAGAAAGCTGCCCGACACGCCCGGCAGCAGCATCGCGCTGATGGCGATGCTGCCGGCCAGCACCAGCATCAGCGCATCGCTGTCCACGGCGAGCATCAGCGGCATCAATGACGGCAGCGCACGGGCCAGCATAAGCCCTAGCCCCAGAAGGATCAGATAGCGCCACCTAAAGCGCTCCCCGACCTGGTGGACCACCAGCGCCGAGGCGGCCACCAGGCCGAAAAAAAAGCCGTCCAGCAGCAGCGGGTACGCCGCCATCAGCCACACGGTCAGATGCGCTACGCTGAAGACGGCCAGCGCCACGCCGGCCAGCAGCGGCAGTAAAAACGCCAGATTCAAATGGCGGGCAGCGCCTTTCACACCGCCGCGCCGCCAGGCACCAATCACCCCCGGGCCAAACTGGCGGATGGTGTGAATCAGCTCGGCGTAAAAGCCGCTGATAAAGGCAATGGTGCCGCCGGACACGCCGGGCACTGCATCGGCTGCCCCCATGCCGGCGCCGGTAAAAAATACGCGTAGCGCGGATCGGCTCACTCCACAACTCCTTCCAGCAAGGGAACAAAGCGCACGCTTTCCAGACGGCGCTGCTCAAACAGACGGCCCGTTCGGCGCACCTGAATCAGCGACTGTGCGCCGTCGCCGGTGGCCACCGGGGCAATCAGCACGCCGCCGTCGCTGAGCTGCTCGAGCAGCGCCTGGGGCAGCGTGCGCGCGCAGGCGGTGAGCACAATGGCGTCAAACGGCGCGGCGCCGGCCCAGCCCAGGGTGCCGTCGGCCACCTTGAGCCGGGCCGGGGCCTCAAGCCATGCCAGGCGCTGGGCGGCCCGGCGATGCAGTGCGGCAATGCGCTCGACGGAATACACCTCGGCGACCAGCCTTGAGAGCAAAAGCGTCTGGTAGCCCGAGCCGCTGCCCAGCTCCAGCACCCGGCGGGGCTCGGCCTGCACCGCAAGCTCGGTCATCCGCGCGACGGTAAGCGGCCGGGAAAGCGTCTGGCCAAAGCCGATGGGCAGCGAGCTGTCTTCGTAGGCCCGCTGGGCCAGCGCCTCGTCGACAAAAAGGTGGCGAGGCTCCCGGGCCATCAGCTCAAGCACGCGCGCATCGCCAATGCCCTGGCGCGCCAGCCGCTTGACCATACGGTCGCGGGTGCGCTGAGAGGTCATGCCCCGCCCGCGCCGGCTGAGCGAATCGCATTCAGGCAAATGCATCCAGCCAGCCCTGCACGTCGGCGCGCGCCGGGTGGCGCGTCAGGTCCATCTGCAGCGGGGTAATCGATACCCAGCCGGCCTCAACGGCGGCAAAGTCGGTGTCTTCGCCGTCGTCGGCGTTTGCACCTGCCGGGGCAATCCAGTAGCGCGTGCGCCCGCGCGGATCGCGGGTTTCCACGGGCTTTTCCGCCGGGCCGCGATAGCCCATGCGGGTCACCTTTACGCCCCGGATAGCCTCCCACGGCAGATCCGGCACGTTGACGTTGAGCAGCGTGCGCGGCGGCAATGACAGATTCCCCGCCGCGCCCACAAGCGTGGCCGCCACTCGGGCGGCGCTGTCGAAGTGGCGCCGCCCGCAAAGCGACACCGCAATGGCGGTCATGCCCAGGTTGCGCCCTTCCATGGCCGCCGCCACGGTGCCGGAATACAGCACGTCATCGCCCAGGTTGCCGCCCTGGTTGATGCCTGAAATCACCAGATCGGGCTTTTCGTCCCAGACGCCGTTAACGCCCAGATACACGCAGTCGGCGGGCGTACCGTCGACGCTGTAAAACCCGTTTTCCAGTGCGGTAAGCGCAAGCGGGCGCGCAAGCGTCAGCGAATTGCTGGCACCGCTACGGTCGCGGTCGGGGGCGACCACGCGCACCTTGGCATGGGCAATCAGCCCGTCGTACAGGGCTCGCAGTCCCGGCGCATGAACGCCGTCGTCGTTGGAAAGCAGCAGTCGCCGCATGGTTGGCTCCTTGTCCTGGCCGGCCTCGCTGCCCTGCCCTATACGGCGGGCAGCGGGGCAAAATCCGGATGATCCATCAGCTCGCGCAGCACAGCGGTGGCAAAACTGCCCCGAGGCAGTGAAAACTCAAGCCTCACCCCGCCGTCGTCCAGCGGTGCAAGCGCCGGCGTGCCCAACCGCAGGCGCAGCGCTCGCCGCCCTGTTTTGGCGCCGGCCTGTTCGATGCCCGCGCAAAGCACGGGATAGTCGCGCGCCAGCTGCGCCTCAAAGCGCTGTGCGGGTGTGGCCGCGTCTGCCGCGCCGTCTTCTGTTCCCCACAGCGGCCCTGTGGGATGCACATCAAGCTCGGCGGCGCGCCGTTCGAGTTCGGCATCGACCTGCTCGACGGCGAACACGCTCTGGGTGCCGTCAAGCATCAGCGTATCGCCGGCAAGCGGCGTGGCCCAGCAGTCTGCCTGCAAGCGCGCACTCAGCAGCTCATTGAACAAAAAGCTGCGCGCGCTGGAAAGCAGCATGCCCTGGCGGTCGTCGCGCTTGCGCCAGCCCCGGGCCAGCAGTGCCCGGGCCCGGGCCAGGTTGCGCCCGCCGGCACCGAAGCGCTGGGGGCCGAAGTAGTTGGGCACGCCGCCTGCGCACAGCGCCTGCCAGCGGGCGGCAACGTCGTCCGCGGCCGCAGCCTCGCCGGTCAGGCGCAGGGTAAAACGGTTGCTGCGGTGTACGCCGCGCTTGAGCTTGCGCGGATGGCGGCCGCGCTCAAGCACCCGGGTGCCCAGCGCCGCCAGCCGCTCCTCCAGCGCCTCCGGGGCGTCCCGGCCGGGCAGGTGGACGCTGAGCCATTGGCGGGTGATCGCAAAGCGGTCCTTCATCCCCGAATAGCCCACCTCGCGCGGCGTGACGCCGCACAGCCGGGCAAGCGCTCTGACGACGTCAAGCGTGGTCTGTTCGCGCTTTTCGATGCGCAGCCAAAGGTGTTCGCCGTGGCCTTCCGGGGCAAAATCAAGGGCTTCATCAACGAAAAAGTCTTCCGGTGCGGCGCGGTAGTCGCCGGGGCGCGGCGGGCCCAGCGTGGCGTCCAGGCAGCGCGCCCAGCTCACAGGTCGCCCCGCCGTGCCAGCAGCACCGCCGCCTCGGCGGCAATGCCCTCGCCGCGGCCGGTAAAGCCCAGCCGCTCGGTGGTGGTGGCCTTGACGTTGACCTGCCCCAGCGAGAGCTTGAGGTCATCGGCCACAGCGCGGCGCATGGCGTCGATATGCGGCGCCATTTTCGGCGCCTGGGCCATCAGCGTGGTGTCCACGTTGACCGGGGTGAAGCCTTCCTTTTCCACCAGCTCAAGCACCCGGCGCAGCAGCGCGCGGCTGTCCGCGCCCTGCCAGGCCGGGTCGGTGTCGGGAAAGTGGCGGCCGATGTCGCCCAGCGCACAGGCGCCCAGCAGCGCATCGCACAGCGCGTGGAGCAGCACGTCGCCGTCGGAGTGGGCGACAAACCCCTGGTCAAAGGGCAGCTTCACGCCGCCGATCATCAGATGGTCACCCGGGCCAAAACGGTGAACGTCAAAGCCGTGGCCGATACGCATGGCAATCTCCCGGTAGTCAACGATAAAGAAACATTAAAGCGAGGCGTTCTGCGCTGTCAGAATCGCCCCGGCCAGCGCCAGATCATCCGGATGGGTGACCTTGAGGTTATCCCGCCGCCCGCCGACCAGCCGCGGATGCCGTCCCAGCGCTTCCACCGCCGAGGCCTCGTCGGTCACCGCCAGGCCGCCGGCGGCGGCGCGCTCCAGCGCGCGGCGCAAAAGGCCGTAGCGAAACCCCTGGGGGGTGAGCGCATGCCACAGCCCGGCCCGGGACTCGGTGCGCGCGCAGGCGCCGCCGGGCGTGGCACGTTTCATGGTGTCTGCCACCGGCATGGCCAGCAGCGCGCCGTCGTCGCTGTCTGCGGCACGCGCCAGCGCACGCACGTCGTCGGGGCTGACGCAGGGCCGGGCTACGTCGTGCACCAGCACAATATCGTCGTCATCGGCCGGCACCGCGCGCAGCGCGCCGAGAACGCTGTCCATGCGTTCTGCCCCGCCGGTGACGCGCTGCCAGCAGGTAAACGCCACCCAGGCCGGCTCAAACCAGGCGTCGCCGTCGTCAAGGCACAGCGCCAGCCGGGCGTTAGGCAGCGCCTGATGGAGCCGCTCAAGGGTGTGCGCCATGATCGGCCGGCCGGCCAGCGGCAAATACTGCTTGGGCCGGTCACCGCCCATGCGCCGCCCCTGCCCGGCCGCGGGCACTACCAGCCAGATCGGGCGGCTCACTGGCCGGCTCCGGGTACCCAGAAAAACTGCTCGTCGGCACGCACCATGCCCATGTCGCTGCGGGCGCGCTCTTCCACGGCGGCCAGGCCGGTTTTGAGGTCCTTGACCTCGGCGGCCAGCCGGGCATTGCGCTCGCGCAGGGGGGCGTTGGCCGCTTCCTGAGCGTCGACGCGGCTTTGCACCTGACGCCATTCCTGCACGCCGCCGCGCCCCAGCCACAGTTTATACTGCAGCAGCGCCAGCAGAGCACAAAGCCCCAGCACCAGCCATTGGCGCAGCCGCGCTTTTTGGGGGTCGCTATGCCGGGGCTTGCTATTCGGGGGTTCGCCACTCATAGGGGGTTTGCCACTCATAGGGATTCGCCACTTATAGAGGGATTCGCCACTCACCGCATACGCCTGCCAAGAAAACATGGGCACCGGCCCATACCGGCCTGCAAGCGGCGCATTATGCCATCAACCGTGCGCAAACGGCCACGCCGCCGGCGGATAATTTCGCAGCCGCCGCCGGGCGAGGCTTAAGTTGGCACGCCTTTGGCCGTTATCATGTAACGTCCTCAGCCCATTTTCCGGAACGCCCATGCAAGCGCCTGATATTCCCGCCTATGAAAGCCGACGGCTCAACGCCCTGCATCAGCTTGACATCCTCGATACGCCGGCAGCAGAGGGCTTTGACCGTCTGACCGAGCTTGCCCGGGATATTTTCGACGTGCCCATCGCGCTGATTTCGCTGGTAGACGAAAACCGCCAGTGGTTTAAATCGCACCCGGGGCTTGCGCCTTAAGAGACCGGTCGCGACGTATCGTTCTGCGCCCACGCCGTCGCCGCTGACGACGCTTTGATCGTTCCCGATACCCTGGCCGATCCTCGCTTTGCCGACAATCCGCTGGTGGGCAACCCGCCCTATATCCGCTTTTACGCCGGCCATCCGCTGCGCCCGCTGGACGATTTGCCGCTGGGCACGCTGTGTTTGATCGACCGCCGGCCGCGCACGTTCAGCGATCGCCAGCGCCGTCTGCTGGCCGGCCTTGCCGGCCAGGCCGAGGCGCTGCTGCAGGAAAACCGGCTGCGCCGGAATTTGGCCCACACCGCCCGGCGCTTCGAGGCGCTGTTTTTTACCAGCGCCACCGCCAAGGTGCGCATTGACCGCACCGGCCGGGTCATCGCCATCAACCCCTTTGCGCTGAGTCTGCTGGGCTATGCAAAAGACGAGGTGGTCGGGCACAACGTCGCCATGCTTACCCCGCCGGAAGTCCAGCCCCACCACGACGGCTATATCCAGCGCTATCTCAACGGCCACCCGCCCCGGGTAATCGGCAAGGGCCGCGAGGTAGAGGCCCGGCACAAGGACGGCCGGCGCATTCCCGTGCATCTGGCCGTCGATGCCATTCGCGATGACAGCGGCCATGTGGAAGAGTTTGTGGGCGTGCTTACCGATCTGAGCGACATTCAGGCCGCCAAGCAGCGGGTGCAAAAAGAGCAGCGCCTGCTGAAAGTGCTCCACCAGGGCATCACCGACTACCCGACGCTGATGTCCGGCGAGACCCTGTGGACGTTTTTAATGGAAGCGCTGCGCGAGCTGACCGACAGCCGCTACGCGCTGATCGGCGAGGTGCTTCCCGGCGAGGACGGCAACGCGCTGAAGGTGCACGCCATCACCGATATTTCCTGGAACGTCGCCTCTCATCGGCTGATGGAGCAGATGCGCGACGGCGAGGTAACGCTGCGCCGGCCGGACACCCTGCTCGGGCGCGTCTACGCCCACGGCGAGGTGGTCATGACCGATGATGTCTACCAGCACCCCCGGCGCGGCGGCTTCCCGCCGGGCCATCCGACTATCGATAACTATCTGGGCGTGCCCATTTACAGCGGCAGAGAGCTGATCGGCATGTACGCCATCGCCAACAGCCGCCAGACCCTGGATGCTTCACTGCTGCGCTGGCTCAAGCCGTTTACCGCCACCTGTGCGCTGCTGATTAATCTCTACCGGCAGATGGCCGAGCGCAACCAGGTCATGACCGATCTGGCTCAGGCGCGGGATCTGGCCCAGCGTGCCAACCAGGCCAAAAGCGAGTTTCTCTCGTCGATGAGCCACGAGCTGCGCACGCCGCTCAACGCCATTCTCGGCTTTGCCCAGCTGCTGTCCAACAGCCAGCGTCATCCGCTGAACGAAAGGCAGTCACGCCAGGTCAACCAGATCGAAAAAAGCGGCCAGCACCTGCTGAGCCTGATCAACGAAGTGCTCGATCTTGCCAAGATCGAGGCCGGGCGCATGTCGCTGTCGCTGGAAAACCTGGCTTTAGCCCAGGTCATCGACGACGCCTGCCAGACCCTTGAGCCCAGCGCCGACGCGGCCGGCATCCGCCTTGCGTTTACCCCGCCGCCGGCCGGCTGGCAGGTGCACGCCGACTACACCCGGGTCAAGCAGGTGCTGTTCAACCTGATTTCCAACGCCATCAAATACAACAGCCCCGGCGGCTCGGTCGAGGTGGCCGCATCTTCCGAAAACGACACGCTGTGCATCCGCATCAGCGATAGCGGCCCGGGCATTCCCGAACATCGCCAGCACGAGCTTTTTGAGCCGTTCAACCGGCTGGACGCTGAAAACGGCGCCATTGAAGGCACCGGCATCGGCCTTGCCATCACCCGGGAGCTGATTGAGCGCATGGGCGGGACCATCGGCGTCGACAGCACCCCCGGCAGCGGCTCGACGTTTTGGTTCACGCTGCCCCGCCGCCCGGACCGCAACGCCGACGACCGGGCGCCGGCCGAACGCCACGCAAGCGCTCGGCCGGCCAGCGCGAAAGCGCTGCAAACGCTGGTCTACGTGGAAGACAACCCCGCCAACCAGCGGCTGATGGAAGATATCATCGACGACATGGACGGGGTCGCGCTGCGCACCGCGCCCAGCGCGGAAATGGGCCTGGAGCTTTTGCGCATCACCCCGGCTGCGCTGGTGATGCTGGATATTCACCTGCCCGGGATGAGCGGCTTTGACGCGCTGGCAGCGATTCGCCGGGATCCGGCGCTGCACCACCTGCCGGTGGTAGCGCTTTCTGCCAGCGCCACCCGGCGCGACGCCAACCAGGCGCTGGAGGCCGGATTTGACGCCTATCTCACCAAGCCGTTAGAAATTGCTAAACTTACGGCAACGCTTGAACGCCACCTTACGCTCTGACGCGCTATGCACGCCCAGCTGACAGGACAAACACCATGCCGCTAGCCGCCAAACACCTTCTGGTTGTCGACGACAACCCTGTCAACGTGGAAATGATGCTGGATCTGCTTGAAGATCACGGTTTTGCTCAGGCCCACGGCTTGAGTGACCCCCGCGAGGTGCTGCGCTACTGCCAGACCCAGTGTCCGGATCTGCTGCTGCTTGATCTGCGCATGCCGCATCTGGACGGCTACGGCGTCATCGAGCAGCTGCGCGAACACTTCGGCCAGCACGCCCCGCCGATTATCGTGCTCACCGCCCAGGTAGACGACGCCACCCGCCACCGGGCGCTGGGCATGGGCGTGCGCGACTTTCTCACCAAGCCGTTCAAACACGATGAAGTGCTCCAGCGCATACGCAACATTCTCGACGTAGAAGAGCGCTTCGTCATTCGCGACCAGCAGGCCACCACGCTTGAACAGATGGTTGCCCGGCGAACCCAGGAGCTCAACCGCCAGTCGCGCACCGACCCCATCACCCGGCTGGCCAACCGCCGCGGGCTCACCCAGGCTTTGCGCGATACCGCCACGGATGCTCCCCGTGCCGGCCTTTTGTTTATTGCCGTGGACGGCATCGAAGACGTCATCCGCCTGCACGGCTACGGCGTTGCCGAGCGCCTGCTGCGCCGGCTGGGCACAGCGCTGGGCGAAACCCTGGACGCCACCGCCCGGCTTGGCCTGTGGGGCGGCAGCGAATTTCTGGTCATCGTCCCGGACGCCTCTATTGATGCGCTCTACGACACCGCCCGGGCGCTGCTGGACACCGTCGACCACGACATCGCCGTGGATGACCTGCTGCTCAGCGTCGATGCGCGCATCGGCATCAGCGAGGCCGACGAGCGCTTTGCCCCGGACCGCCAGGTCCAGATGGCCGCCCTCGCTCTTCCCCAAAAACAAGGCGTGCGCATACAGCGCTACACCCAGGCGCTGGAAGACCAGCAGCGCCAGCGCCTGAGCGTACAGCGCGCGCTGCGCGGCGCAGCCGAGCGCGGCGAACTATCGCTGGCCTTTCAGCCCAAGATCGGCGCGCACCACGGCCGCGTCGTCGGCGCTGAGGCGCTGCTGCGCTGGCATCACCCCCAGCTTGGCCGCGTCTCGCCGGGCCTTTTTATTCCGCTGGCCGAAGCCAGCGGCGATATTTTTGCCATCGGCAGCTGGGTCATCGAGCAGGCGCTTTGGCATATTGCCCAATGGCAAGACGCCTTATGGATGACCCCGGAATTCAACATTGCCGTTAACGTCTCCGCGCGCCAGCTAAACCGCCGCGACTTTGCCGATACGCTGCTCGGCCAGATTCAACGCCACGGCGTTGAGCGGGCGCATCTGGGGCTTGAGGTCACCGAGTCGGGCCTGATGAACGACCTTCACAACGCCCGCCAGCAGCTTGATCGCCTTCACGCCGCCGGCATTGCCATCGCCGTGGACGATTTCGGCACCGGGCATTCCTCGCTTGCCTACTTAAAGACCCTGCCGCTGTCCACGCTCAAGATCGACCGCGCCTTTGTCATGGACCTGGAACACAGCGCCGTTGACCGCCAGCTGGCCCATACCATTACCCAGCTGGCCCACGGGGTCGGCTGCAACGTGGTGGCCGAAGGCATCGAAACCTCGGCCCAGGCCGACTACCTGCACCGTATCGGCTGTGAAATCATGCAGGGATATTTCTACTCGTATCCGCTGCCTGCCGGCGACTTTGCCGCGTTTTGTACCCGCCACGCAGGGGCAGCGCGCCCCGCCTGATGCCACGGAGAGCCCAATGGCCCACGATCTGCTTGACCGCCTGCGCCAGCGCCTGGAAGACCTCAACCGCTCCGAGCGCAAGGTTGCCTGCGTGATTCTCGACGATCCGGCCGCCGCCACCAGCCTGAGCATCGCAAGCCTGGCCCAGGCGGCCGGGGTCAGCGAGCCCACGGTCAACCGCTTTTGCCGCAACTTTGACGCCAAGGGGTACCCGGATTTCAAGATCAAGCTCGCACAGAGCCTGGCCGGCGGCACGCCCTACGTCACCCGCACGGTAGAGCCCGGCGACGGCGCCCGCCAATACACCAGCAAGATCTTCGGCGCCACCATCGCCGCGCTGGACGAGGCGCGCCAGGCCATTGACACGGCCGCCGTGGAGCGCATGGTGGACTTTTTGACCCAAGCCAAGCAGATTCATTTTTTCGGGCTGGGGGCCTCAGGCGCGGTGGCCCAGGACGCCCAGCACAAGTTTTTTCGCTTCAATCTGCCGGTGATGGCCTACGTCGACATCCTCATGCAGCGCATGGTCGCCGCCGCCTGCCACACCGGCGATGTGGTCGTGGTCATTTCCTACACCGGGCGCACCCGGGAGCTGGTGGACATTGCCCGGGTCGCCCGGGAAGCCGGCGCCGTGGTGCTGGGCATCACCGCGCCGGGCTCACCGCTGACGCACGAATGCAGCGCCGTGCTGGAAGTCGACACCCCCGAAGACACCGACCACTACATGCCCATGACCTCGCGGATGATCCAGCTGGCGCTGGTGGATACCCTGGCCACCGGCGTCACCCTGCGCCGGGGCGAGGTGTTTTTGCCCCATCTGAAAAAAATCAAGGACAGCCTGCGCGACACCCGCTTTCCGGTGGAAAAGCGCTAGGCAAATAGCGCAAGGATCGCCGCGCCAGGCAAACGCCGAACGCAAAAAGGGCCTGACGCGTGCGTCAGGCCCTTTTTGCAACAGTATTTGCAACAACAACAGGTGCGGTGTTGACCGCGATGTTCCGTCTTGCATGGCTGGTGCCGGTGGCCGGACTCGAACCGGCACGCCCGAAGGCGGCGGATTTTGAATCCACTGCGTCTACCCATTCCGCCACACCGGCAACAGGCGATGATTATACGCCGTCCGCTTTCTGCGTCAATCGTAACGCCTGACTTTATTGGCGTGACACGCTATCCTGTGCGCCCGATTTTATCCCGTCCCGGGCGTTACCCGGACTCTACACGAGCCTTGCCATGCAGCGTGCCGACTTTACCTACGAGCTCCCCGACGAGCTGATTGCCCGCTACCCGTCAGAACAGCGCAGCGACTGCCGCCTGCTGTGCGCCGATGATCGCGGCGCGCTTGCCCATCGTCGCTTCCCCGAGCTGCTGGAGCTTTTGGAGCCGGGCGATTTGCTGGTGTTCAACGACACCCGGGTAATCCCCGCCCGGCTGCACGGCCGCAAGGCCAGCGGCGGGCGGGTGGAAATGCTGCTGGAGCGCCCGCTGGACGCCCACCGCGGGCTTGCCCACCTGCGTTCGAGCAAGTCGCCCAAGCCCGGCACCGAGCTTATTTTTGAAGGCGACGTGCGCGCCGTGGTGGAGGGCCGCCAGGACGCGCTGTTTGAGCTGCGCTTTGTGGGTGAAACGCCGATGATCGAGCTGCTTGAGCGCCACGGCCACATGCCGCTGCCGCCTTACATCACCCGGGACGACGAGCTTACCGACCGCGAGCGCTACCAGACCGTCTACGCCCGCCGGGACGGCGCGGTGGCCGCCCCCACCGCCGGGCTGCACTTTGACCGCCCGCTGCTCGACGCGCTGGCCGCGAAAGGCGTGGACAGCGCCTTTGTCACCCTGCACGTGGGCGCCGGCACCTTCCAGCCGGTGCGCGCCGACGACATCCGCGACCACCACATGCACAGCGAGTGGCTTGAAGTGGACGAGACGGCCTGCGACAAGGTGCGCGCCGCCCGCGCCGCCGGCCGGCGCGTGATTGCCGTGGGCACCACGGCGGTGCGCTGCCTGGAAACCGCCAGCCGCCAGGCCCCCGCCGGTGAAGTTGCCCCCTACCGCGGCGATACCGATATCTTCATCTACCCGGGCTACGAGTGGCGCTGCGTGGACGCGCTGATTACCAACTTTCACCTGCCGGAGTCCACGCTTCTGATGCTGGTCTCGGCGTTTATCGGCCACGACAACACCCTGGCCGCCTACCGCACGGCGGTGGCCGAGCGCTACGCCTTTTTCAGCTACGGCGACGCCATGCTCCTGACCCGCCACGCCGCCCGGTAGCGCCCTTTCGTCCGTTTTTCTGCGAGCTTTCTGACATGCAAAACCCCAACAAGCGAAGCGAATGTTTCATGCGTTTCGAGCGTCTGTCCGAAGACGGCCGCGCCCGCCGCGGCCGGCTGCATTTTCCCCGCGGCACGGTGGAGACCCCGGCGTTCATGCCGGTGGGCACCTACGGCACGGTCAAGGGCATGACGCCGGAATCGGTCAAAGAGATCGGCGCTGAGATTATTTTAGGCAACACCTTCCACCTGTGGCTGCGCCCGGGGGTTGAGGTGATCGAAGCCCACGGCGATCTGCACGACTTCGCCCAGTGGGACAGGCCGATTCTCACCGACTCCGGCGGCTTTCAGGTGTTTTCCCTGGGCAAGATGCGCAAGATCACCGAAGAAGGCGTACATTTCCGCTCGCCGGTCGACGGCGCCAAGGTGTTCATGGGGCCGGAAGAGTCCATGGCCGTACAGCGCTCGCTGGGCTCTGACGTGGTGATGATCTTTGACGAATGCACGCCCTACCCCGCCACCCACGCCGAGGCCGAGCGCTCCATGGAGCGCTCCCTGCGCTGGGCCCAGCGCTCCCGGGACGCCCACGGCGATTCGCCCTCGGCGCTTTTTGGCATCATCCAGGGCGGCATGTATGACGATTTGCGCAAGCGCTCGCTCCAGGGGCTTTTGGACATCGGCTTTGACGGCCTGGCCATTGGCGGGCTGTCCGTGGGCGAGCCCAAAGACGAGATGCTCAAGGTGCTCGACTACCTGCCCGAATGGATGCCCGACGACACGCCGCGCTATTTGATGGGCGTGGGCAAGCCCGAGGACCTGGTGGAAGGCGTGCGCCGGGGCGTGGACATGTTCGACTGCGTGATGCCCACGCGCAACGCGCGCAACGGCCATCTGTTTGCCGCCGAGGGCACCGTCAAGATCCGCAACGCCGTGCACCGCTTTGATACCGGGCCGCTGGAAGACGGCTGCGACTGCTATACCTGCCGGCACTTCACCCGGGCCTATCTGCACCATCTTTATCGCTGCAACGAAATGCTCGGCTCGATGCTCAATACCATCCACAATTTGCGCCATTATCAGCGCCTGATGGCGGATTTGCGCGCGGCAATTGAAGCGGGTACATTGACGCCCTTCGTGGAGACATTCTATGCCAGGCGTGGCCTGCCCGTGCCGCCTGCGCCGCAATAGCCGCTGCCAGGCCCACGCGTCGGTTTTGCATCATGGTTCCATCTGCCTGTTTCAGGCCCACTAGACGCTTATTTCTCGTCAACCCAGGAGTGCTTTGAATGCTCGATCTTCTCATTTCTCAAGCCCACGCCCAGGAGGCCGGCGGCGCTGCCGGCGGCGGCATCGCCCAGATCGTCATGCTGGTCGGCTTTGTGGTCATTTTCTACTTTCTGCTGTGGCGCCCCCAGGCCAAGCGCGCCAAGCAGCACAAACAGCTGATCGCCAACCTGGAAAAAGGGGACGAAATCGTCATCGGCGGCGGTTTGGTCGGGCGCATCACCAAGGTCAGCGACGAGTTTTTGAGCATGGACATTGCCGACGGCACCACGGTCAACGTACAGAAAAGCGCCGTTGCCGCGGTACTGCCCAAGGGCACCATCAAGTCCATCTGATCTGACACAGCCCTGCCGGACGCCGCCGCTACACCGGCAGGGATGCCACGGTGAACGATGGCACGCCTTGCTGCGCACTGCCCGGCAGTGCGCAGCGTTCCGTTCGATATTCAAGGCAGGGCTTACATGCTCAACCGTTACCCGCTGTGGAAGTATCTGCTCATTGTGGCCGTTTTGCTGGCCGGGCTGATTTACTCGCTTCCCAACCTGTTTCCTCAAGATCCCGCCGTTCAGATCAGCACGCAAGGCGATCGCCCGCTCAGCGAGCGCCAGCTTGAGCGCGTCACCGACGTCCTGCAAAACAACGATATCGCCGTCAAGCGCACCGAACGGCAAAACGGCCAGTGGCTGCTGCGGCTGAACCACGCCGACGACCAGCTGCGCGCCAAAGAGCTCATCGGCGACACCCTGGATGACGAGGTCACCGTCGCGCTCAATCTGGCCGAGGCCACGCCGGGCTGGCTCAAGGCGTTCAACGCCTCGCCGATGACGCTGGGTCTTGACCTGCGCGGAGGCGTTCACTTTCTGCTCGAAGTCGACATGGACGCCGCACTTTCCCAGCGGCTCGAAGTCAACGCCAGCGCCATGCGTGAGCTGTTGCGCGACGAGCGTATCCGCTATCGCAACACCGAAATCAGCGGCCGCTCGCTGTCGCTTGAGTTTGCCAGCGCCGAAGACCGCGACGACGCCCGCCGGCTGATCCGCCGGGAATTTCCCGACTTTGACTACCAAAGCGAAGGCGACGGCCGCGGCGCGACCCTTGCCATGACGCTCACCGACGCCAAGGTCAACGAGATCCAGGACTACGCCATCAACCAGAACCTCACGACGCTGCGCAACCGCGTCAACGAGCTGGGCGTGGCCGAACCCAAGGTGCAGCGCCAGGGCCCCAACCGCATCGTGGTGGAGCTGCCCGGCGTACAGGACACAACCGAAGCCAAGCGCATTGTCGGCGCCACGGCCAACCTGGAGTTTCGCCTGGAAGCGCGGCCGGATACCCCGGACCGCGAGACCGAGACCATCGCCTTTCGCAACTCGCCCGGGCGCGATGCCACGGTGCTGCGCGATGTGATCATCACCGGCGACAGCGTCTCCAGCGCCAGCCAGAGCTTCGATGAAAACGGCGGCCCCCAGGTCAGCATCAACCTCGACGGCACCGGCGGCACGCTGATGAACCGTGCCACCCGGTCCAACATCGGCCGCAACATGGCGGTGGTGTATATCGAGCACAAAAGCGCAGACCGCGAAGTCACCGATCCGGAAACCGGGGAGACCAAAACGGTTCGCGACCCCTACGTCGAGCGCGGCATCATCAGCCTGGCAACGATCCAGAGCGCCTTTGGCAACAGCTTTCGCATTACCGGGCTGGACTCTTCCTCGGAGGCATCCGAGCTTGCCCTGCTGCTGCGCTCGGGCTCGCTGGCCGCGCCTATCTATTTCGCTCAGGAGCGCACCATCGGCCCCAGCCTGGGGCAGAAAAACGTCGAGCGCGGACTGCTCTCGGTACAGATCGGCCTGTTGCTGGTGGTGGCCTTCATGCTGCTGCGCTACAAGCTGTTTGGCCTTTTTGCCAACATCGCCCTGGCGTTCAACCTGACGCTTTTGGTGGCGGTCATGTCGCTTCTGGGGGCCACGCTTACGCTGCCGGGCATTGCCGGTATCGTGCTCACGCTGGGCATGGCGGTCGATGCCAACGTGCTGATATTCGAGCGCATCCGCGAAGAGCTGCACCATGGGCTGTCCGCCCAGCAGGCGATCCACGCCGGCTACGAACGGGCCTTCACCTCCATCGTCGATGCCAACATCACCACGCTGCTGGTGGCGGTGATTCTGTTCTCCATCGGCACCGGGCCGGTCAAGGGCTTTGCCGTGACGCTGTCCATCGGCATTTTGAGCTCCATGTTCACCGCGCTGCTGGTATCGCGCGCCATGGTCAACCTGACCTATGGCGGCAAGCCGGTGAAAAAGCTCTGGATCTAATCTCGGCGTACGGCACAGACTTCAAGAGGTAGCAATGAAATCCCTGACAAACCGGCAAATCGACTTCATGGGACGGCGCCGCTGGGCGTTTCTCTTCTCCGGCATTTTGCTGCTGGTGTCGATTGGCGCGCTGTTCGTCCAGCAGCTCAACCTGGGGCTGGACTTTACCGGCGGCACGCTGATCGAGGTGCGCTATCAAAGCGCCCCGGCGCTCGATGCCATTCGCCAGATACTCGAACAAAGCGGTTTCCAGGACGTCGCCGTGCAGACCTTCGGCGCCTCCACCGAGGTGCTGATTCGGCTGCAGCAGGCCTTCGATGCCGACGTGGGTAACGAGGTCGTCACGCTGCTGCGCGACAGCGGCGCCAGCGTCGACCTGGTGCGTGCGGAGTTCGTCGGCGCCCAGGTGGGCGATCAGCTGCGCGACCAGAGCGGCCTTGGCATGCTGGTAGCGCTGGGCGTGGTGATGCTCTACGTGGCGTTTCGCTTTCAGTACAAGTTTGCCCTGGGCGCGCTGTTTGCCCTGCTGCACGATGTCATCATCGTGGTGGGGATCTTTGCGCTGTTCGGCCTGGAGTTCGATCTTACCGTACTGGCGGCCATTCTTGCGGTGATCGGCTATTCGCTAAACGACACCATCGTGGTCTACGACCGCATTCGCGAGACCATCCGCACCTCGCAAATCACCGACATGGCGCAGATCTTCAACGAAGCGATCAACGCGACGCTGTCGCGGACGCTGGCCACCTCGGGCACCACGCTGCTGGTGCTGCTGGCGCTGCTGTTTCTGGGCGGCGACATGATCGAAAACTTCGCCGTTGCGCTGTTAATCGGCATCGTGGTGGGCACGTTCTCCTCGATCTACATTTCCGGCGCGCTGCTGATTCCGCTCAAGCTCAGCCGCGAGGATCTGATTGCGCCGCAAAAACCCCAAAACGAAGAGGAAGAAGAGCTGCCCTAGGCCGCTGCAAACGTCCCCATGCAAAAGCCCCTGCCGAGAGATTCGACAGGGGCTTTTTTGCGGGGCGACGCAACGTGGCGAGCGCCTAGACAGAGGCGGCCAGCGTCTAGAAGTGCGGCGTGAGCTGCTTGACCAGCGCCTTGTAAAGCCGCGGGCCGGCGGCCATCAGCAGGCCTTCGGGCTTAATCGCCGGCTGGCCGTCCGGGGTGCCGATAAGCGCGCCGGCTTCTTTCAGCAGCAGCGTGCCGGCATACATATCCTGTTCTTCCAGCCCCATCACAAAGGCGCTATCCACTCGACCGGTCGCCACTTCGCAAATATCCAAAAGGCCGCTGGCCGAGGCCGTCAGCGCCTCAACGCCCGGACCCAGCTGCTGGGTAACGGTCAAGTAGGCGGGCAGATGGCGGCGGCGCAGCCAGGACGGCGGCAGGCTCAGCGCCATGCGCGTACCGGCCACCGCGCTGGCCCGGCTTACTCGCATGCGCTTGCCGTTGTGCTGGGCGCCGCCGCCGCGGGTGGCGAGGTATTCATCGTCGGCAAAGGGGCAGACGATCACGGCATGCTCCGGGCGGCCCTTCACCCGGCATACCGCCGAGATGGCGAAGTCCGCACCGGCAACCGCAAGGCTTGAGTAGCCGTGCATCGGCTCGATGTGCCAGACAACGTCTTGCCCTTCCCCTTCACCGGCGCGGTGCGAGGTAAAGCGCCCGGCTACGCCGTGCTGCGGATAGCCGCGCGCCAGCTGCTGGACAATAATGGCCTCGGCCTTGGCGGCCGTGTCAGCCAGCAGCAGTTCGAGGTTGGTTTCATCGTGGGCGTTTTCAATGCGCTCGCGGATGCGTAAAAATTGATCAGCGGCTTTGCGCGTGGCGCGCAGCGTGAACTGAACCATCGGATTCATGGGCAAACCTTGTGACGAAAAGGTGAAGAACAGAACTGTTAAAGAACGGGGTCGGCAGCGGCGTGAAAAGTACGGCGGCCCGGCGCGCAGGCCGTATCGCTGCCAGGAGCGCGTCGCGGCAGGCGATGCCGCGCTGGGCGGCGATTCTAGCAGAGCCCGTGCCCGGGTACCACGCAGGCGTGCTAGAATAGCGCCCCTTTGTTATATGACCCAACCGTTGAGTCCTGCTATGCTCACGCGCCTTCGCACCGTCCTTATCGGCACCAGCCACGCCGGCAACATCGGCGGCGTGGCCCGCGCCATGCACAACATGGGGCTTGATGATCTAGCGCTGGTCGCCCCGCGCAGCAGCGTCATCCACCAGGACAGCATCTCCCGGGCCTCCGGCGCCGATCATCTGCTGCACAGCGCCCGGATAAGCCCGACGCTGGACGACGCCGTGGCCGACTGCACCTTTGTCGTCGGCGCCAGCGCCCGCAGCCGCACCCTGCCCTGGCCCATGCTCTCGCCGCGAGCGCTGGCCGCGCGCCTGCCCGAGGAAACCCGGCAGCCAAACGCCCGGGTAGCACTGGTCTTTGGCCGCGAAGACAGCGGGCTGACCAACGACGAGCTGCAGCGCTGCCATGCCCACGTGCACATCCCCACCAACCCCGACTTCAGCTCGCTGAACCTCGCCGCGGCGGTGCAGGTGGTGGCCTACGAGTGCCGCACGGCCTGGCTGGAACGGCAGGCCACGCCGGCGGATGACGGCAGTGCCGATGATGCGGGGCTTGCCACCCACGCCGATCTGGAGCGCTATTTTGCTCATCTGGAGCAGACGCTGACGGCCGTTGGCTTTCACGATCCCGACAAGCCGCGCCAGCTCATGGCGCGCCTGCGCCGGCTCTATCTGCGCGCCCGCCTCGAACCGCTGGAAATCAACATCCTGCGCGGCATCCTGACGGCCACCGACAAGGCCAGCCGGCCGCCGCGCTCTTGAATCCGGCCGCCGGCGCCGCCAGTGTTAGCCCTTCGGCGCGCGTCGCCGGATGCCCCACCCACTGAAGGAAAGGCCGCATGTTTAAACGCCTGCGCGAAGACATTAACAGCGTGTTTACCCGCGATCCGGCCGCACGCAATTTTTTTGAAGTGCTGACCAACTACCCCGGCCTGCACGCCCTGCTGATGCACCGCTTTCACCACTGGCTGTGGAACCGCGGTGCCAAGTGGCTGGCGCGCACGCTGTCGACGTTCGCCCGCTTTCTCACCGGCATCGAGATTCATCCCGGCGCCACCATCGGCCGGCGCTTTTTCATCGATCACGGCATGGGCGTGGTGATCGGCGAGACCGCGCTGATCGGCGACGACGTGACCCTGTATCACGGCGTCACCCTGGGCGGCACCAGCTGGCACAAGGGCAAGCGCCACCCGACGCTTGGCAACGGCGTCATCGTCGGCGCCGGGGCCAAGATACTCGGCCCGCTCACCCTTGAGGCCGGCGTCAAGGTCGGCTCCAACGCCGTGGTCACCAAAGACGTTCCCGAAGGCGCCACCGTGGTGGGCATTCCCGGCAAGATCGTCAAGCGCGCCGAGCCCGACACAGAGCAGTCCCTGGACATCGACCCCGATCGGCGCGAAGCCATACGCCAGAAATTCGGCTTTGACGCCTACGGCGTCAGCCAGGACATGCCCGACCCGGTGGCGCGCTCCATGCAGGCCATGCTGGACCACATGCACGCAGTGGACGAGCGCATCGAAAAAATGTGCGCAACGCTTACCCGGCTGGACGCCAGCTACCGCAAAGGCGAGCTGCCTGAGCTGCGCGATGAAGACTTCGCCGACGTGCTGGGCGAAGCCGCTGGAGACTGCGCCCGCCACGCCGCCGGCCGGGACGATTCACCCCGCGCGCCGAAGACGCCGGACGACGCGGCGGCCGAGGGCGGCTCGGAGAAAGGTTGACCGCCGCGCTCAGGCTTTCCCATAATGGGCGCACCTTTGCATCAACGCGCTCAGCCGAGCGCCGGGGGCTTGCCATGCGTTTGACCACCCTATGCGCTTAACCACCAAGGGGCGCTATGCCGTCACCGCCATGCTGGATCTGGCGATCAACGCCGACGCCACGCCGGTCAACCTTGGCGACATTGCCCGGCGCCAGAGCATTTCGCTGTCCTATCTGGAGCAGCTTTTTGCCCGGCTGCGCCGCGCGGGGCTGGTAAAAAGCGTACGCGGCCCCGGCGGCGGCTATCTGCTGGCACGGGCGCCGGCGGCCATCAGCGTCTCCACCATTGTCGATGCGGTAGACGAAACCGTCGACGCCAGGCGTTGCCAGGGGCTTTCCGACTGCCAGCAGGGCCAGACGTGTTTGACTCACCACCTGTGGTGCGAGCTGTCCGGGCAGATACGCCACTTTCTCGACGCCGTCACGCTTGAACAGCTGCGCCAGCGCCCCGATGTACAGCGGGTTGCCGTGCGCCAGCAGGGCCGCCCGGACGCCGACATCCTGGCCTCTTCGCCCTAGCGCTCTCCTTTTACGCTGCCTGATTTGATACCAACGCCATGACGCATACCACACCCGCGCTGCCCGTTTACCTTGACTACGCTGCCACCACCCCGGTGGACGATCGCGTGGCCGCCGTCATGCAGCGCTACCTGACGGCTGATCAGCTCTACGCCAACCCCGCCTCGCGCAGCCATATGCTGGGCTGGCAGGCCGAACAGGCCGTGGAGCAGGCGCGCCGCCAGGTGGCCGACGCCATACACGCCGACCCGCGCGAAATCGTCTGGACCAGCGGTGCCACCGAGGCCGACAACCTCGCGCTGACCGGCTTTATGCGCGCCAACCGCGCGCGCGGCATGCACCTGGTGACCTCGATCATCGAGCACAAGGCCGTGGTAGACACCGCCGCCGCGCTGGAAAGCGAAGGCTTTGCAGTGACCTGGCTGACCCCCGGCGCGGACGGGCGCATCACCCCCGAACAGCTGCGCGGCGCCATGCGCGACGACACCGCGCTGGTATCGCTGATGGCGGTGAACAACGAGCTTGGCAGCGTCAACGACATCGCCGCGCTGGCCGACGTCGCCCACGCGTTCGGCGCGGCCTTTCATACCGACGCCGCCCAGGCCATCGGCCGCGTACCGCTGGACGTGGCCGCCCAGGGCATTGATTTGATGTCGCTTTCCGCGCACAAGGCCTACGGCCCCAAGGGCGTGGGCGCGCTCTACGTCAAGCGCCATCCGGACATCCGCGTGGAGGCGCTGATTCACGGCGGCGGTCACGAGCGCGGCATGCGCTCAGGCACGCTGCCCACCCATCAGATTGCCGGCATGGGCGAGGCCTTTGCCCTGACGCACCGGGAAGGCGAGGCCGATCAGGCCCACATTACCGCGCTGGCCGAACGTTTTCTCGGCGGGCTTGCCCAACTGGGGGACGTTCATCGCAATGCGCCGAGCGAGGCGAGCCTGCCCAACATCATCAACGTCGCCTTTGGCGGCGTGGACGGCGAATCGCTGCTGATGGCGCTGCGCGACGTGGCGGTCTCCACCGGCTCGGCGTGCAACTCAGCAAGCGTCGACCCGTCCTACGTGCTGCTGGGCGTGGGCGTGCCGCGCCGGCTGGCGCTGGCTTCGCTGCGCTTTAGCTTCGGCCGCTTTACCACCGAGGCCGAAGTCGACCACGCCGTGGGCGTATTGCAGCACGCCATTACCGGCCTGCGGAGGTAGCCTTTCACCGCCGCCACGCAGGCCCTAACGCACTTTACAGACGACGGCTTCAAACAGGAGGTCCGCCATGGCCACGCTTAGCATCACCCCCGCCGCCGCCGAGCAGATTCAGCACGTGCTTGCCGAGCGCGGCGCAGGTCTTGGCCTGCGCGTATCGGTCAAGCCTTCGGGATGCTCCGGCTACAGCTACGTGCTCAACTTTGCCGACGAAGCCGCCCCGGACGACGCCCACTTCGAGGATCACGGCGCCCAGGTGTTCGTCGCCCCGGAGGCGCTGGACATGCTTGACGGCAGCGAAGTGGACTACGTCAACGAAGGGCTCAACCGCTACTTTCGCTTCAACAACCCCAACGTCGCCGACGAGTGCGGCTGCGGCGAAAGCTTTACCGTATAGCGGGCAGTATTCACAGCCGGGATGAAGCGCTATAATCGCGCCACCCCGCCGCCGGCCCGGCATTGCCGTACCGGCGGCGGTGCTTTTTCCCTGCCGCTTTGCGCGGCATCGTGTTGAAACACTAGCTTGGCGGACACCCCGGCGTGTCACGCCCTATCAGGAGATTTGTCGACATGGCGAACGAACGCACGCTGTCCATCATCAAGCCCGACGCTGTTGCCAAAAATGCCATCGGTGAGATCATTTCGCGCTTTGAAAAAGCCGGCCTCAAGGTCGTCGCCGCCAAAATGATCCGGCTTTCTGAAGAAAACGCCGGCGGCTTTTACGCCGAGCACAAAGAGCGCCCCTTCTTTGGTGCCCTGGTGGATTTCATGACCTCCGGCCCGGTGGTCGTCCAGGTGCTGGAAGGCGAAGACGCCATCGCCAAAAACCGTGATCTGATGGGCGCGACCAACCCCAAGGATGCCGAAGCCGGCACCATCCGCGCCGACTTCGCCGAAACCATCGACGCTAACGCCGTTCACGGCTCCGACTCCGTCGAGTCCGCCGAGCGTGAAATCGCCTACTTCTTTGGCAACGACGAAATCTGCCCGCGCTAAACGCGGCCGGGCCGCCCTATCCGTTGCCGGTCCTTTTCGCGGGAGCTACGCTCCCGCCTTTTTTCCGACGCTGACCGCCATGACCACTGCCGCTTCGCAAAACGCTTGTTCCATTCCTGCTACCCACGCGACGTCTGCCGCCCCGGGCCAGTCGCCCGAACGGATCAACCTGCTGGGCATGCCTCGCGCGCAGCTGGAGGCGTTTTTTCTCTCCATCGGCGAAAAGAAGTTTCGCGCCGCCCAGCTGATGAAGTGGATGCACCACGAAGGCTGCGACGACTTCGACGCGATGACCAACCTGTCCCGTGCGCTGCGCGAAAAACTTGCACGCCTGGCCGAAGTGCGCGGCCCGTCGGTGGTCTACGAAGGCACCTCCCAGGACGGCACGCGCAAGTGGGTGCTGGAAGTCGAAGACGGCAGCTACGTGGAAACCGTGCTGATTCCCGCGGACAACGGCAAGCGGCGCACGCTTTGCGTATCCTCACAGGTGGGCTGCTCGCTGGACTGCAGCTTTTGCTCCACCGGCAAGCAGGGCTTTCAGCGCAACCTCACCGCCGCCGAGATCATCGGCCAGGTGTGGGTCGCTTCGCATAGCGAGGCCCCGCAGCGCGACAGCCGCCAGCGCCCGGTGACCAACGTGGTCATGATGGGCATGGGCGAGCCGCTGCTCAACTACGACAACGTCGTCCCGGCCATGCAGCTGATGCTTGAAGACAACGGCTACGGGCTGTCCAAGCGCCGGGTGACGCTTTCCACCTCGGGCGTGGTGCCCAAGATTGACAGGCTCAGCGACGACATCGACGTAAGCCTTGCGATCTCGCTGCACGCCGCCAACGACGAGCTGCGCAACGAGCTGGTGCCGCTCAACCGCAAGTACAACATCGCCACGCTGCTCGACGCCTGCCGGCGCTATCTGGACAAGAGCCCGGAAAACCGCCAGATCACCGTCGAATATACCCTGATCGCCGGCGTCAACGACCAGCAGCACCACGCCCGCGAGCTGGCCGCCGTGCTTGAAGGCCTGCCGTGCAAGATCAACCTGATTCCGTTCAACCCGTTTCCCCATTCAGGCTACGAGACGCCCTCGCGCAACCAGTGCATGCGCTTTCAGCGCTGGCTCGACGAGCTGGGCTACACCGCGCCGATGCGCATGGCGCGCGGCGACGACATCGACGCCGCCTGCGGCCAGCTGGTGGGCCGGGTCAAGGACCGCACCAAGCGCCAGGCCCGCTATATTCAGTCCATACAGCTTGATGCCCACTAGCGTCGTCTTGACTTGTGCCGGCCACAGCGCTTTGATGAATGCGCTTTCAAGCGCCGCCCGTCGCCGGGTGTCATCACGCCGCTGCACATCACTTTCATGAGGATAGCGATGTTTTGCCGCCGTCAGCTGCCCTGTCTTTGCCATGCCCCTGCGGTGCTCGTTTTTTGCACCGCGCTATGGCTGACCGGATGCGCGACGTCTTCTTCGCTTTCCTCTTCCAAGCGCCCGGATGCCGGCAGCGCCTATACCCGGCTAGGCCTTGCCTACCTGGAGCAAAACAATCTGCAGCGGGCGCTTAACGCCCTGGATCGCGCCGAACAGCTCAATCCTGACAGCCCCGAAACGCTGCAGGCGCTGGCGCTGGTCTACCAGCGCCAGGGCGAGGACGATCTGGCCGCCCGGCAGTTCCAGCAGGCCCTTGAGGCCGACGCCGACTTTACCCGGGCACGCAACAACTACGCTGCCTTTCTTTATCAGCAAGGGCAGTATCAGCGCGCCTGCGAGCAGCTGAAAATCGCCGCCCAGGACACCAAATACGCACACCGGGCCCGGCTTTTTACCAACCTCGGGCAGTGCTATGCCGCCCTGGATCAGATACAGCGCGCACGAGACAGCTTCATACGCGCCGGCGAGATCAACCCGCGTCAGGCGCGCAGCCACTGGCTGCTGGCCCGGCTGGAATTCAGCCAGGGCCATCACGACCGCGCATGGTCGGCGCTGCAGCGCTTTTTGCAGCTCGGCCGGCCAACGCAAAAAGCGCTGGAAATGGCCGTCGAGCTGGCCCGGGAGCGCGGCGACACCCGGCTTGCCGAGCGCTATCGCCGCCGGCTGGACGGCACCGGCGAGGCGCCCTGATCACCGCTTTGATGAAGGATGCTCAGCCATGAGCGACACACATAACGCCGAATACGCTGACGACCAGCCCGGCACCTCTCCCGGCCAGCTGCTGCGCTGTGAGCGCCAGCGCCAGGCGCTTTCCCTTGAGGAGGCCGCCAACGCCCTGCACCTGCGCCCGGCCGTGGTTTCAGGGCTGGAGCAGGATGACTACGCTGAAATTCCCATCGCCACCTATCGCCGCGGCTATCTGCGCACCTACGCCCGCTATCTGGGCATGGACGAAACGCCCGTGCTGGACGCCTACCGCGCCCGTCACGGCACCCCCGACAGCGAACGCGTGATCAAGCCGGTATCGGTCACGCGGCCGCCTTCAAAGCTGGGCGGGCTTTTGTTCAAGCTGGTCACGCTTTTGGTCATTGCCGGGCTGATCGGCGTCACCGTGACCTGGTGGCAAAGCCGCGGCGGCAGCGCCCCGCCGGCGCTGGAAGACAGTGCCACAAGCCCGGCCAATGCCCCAACGACGACCGATACGCCACCGACGACCGACGCTGCAGGCGAGCTGCCTGATCCTTTGCCCGACGACACGCCGGATCCCGGCGCAAAGGCCGCCACTGACAGCGCCTCAGCGGCCGCCGACGCACCGGAGCGCACCGCCGTGGCCGCGCCGGCCGCCCCAACAGACGCCGCGCTGACCGCCGCGGCCCGCGTTGCAGACGCCGCAGCGTCTGCAACGCGCGAAGCCGAAAGCGCCGCCGACGCCAACACCCTGGCACTGACGTTTAACCAGCAATCGTGGACGGAAATTTTCGATGCCCGCGATCAGCGCGTATTTGTCGGTTTGCAACAGCCCGGCACCGAGGCGCGCGTTGAAGGTCAGCCGCCGTTTCGTTTAACCATCGGCAACGCCACCGGCGTCGAGCTGCGCTATCAGGGCAAGGTCGTTGACCTTGCCGCGCAGGCCGGCGCCAACAACGTTGCCCGCTTCACCCTGGGAGAGTGACCCGCCGTATGCACGCCCCGTCCCCTATTCAGCGCCGCGTTTCGCGCCAGATTCACGTAGGCCATGTGCCGGTCGGCGGCAACGCGCCGATTTCCGTGCAGAGCATGACCAATACCGACACGCTCGACGTCGAGGCCACCGTGGGCCAGGTGCGCCAGCTGGAAACCGCCGGCGCCGACATCGTGCGCGTCTCGGTGCCCAGCATGGACGCCGCCGAGGCCTTCGGCCGCATCCGCCAGGCGGTCAACGTGCCGCTGGTGGCCGACATCCATTTCGACCATAAAATCGCGCTGCGCGTCGCCGAGCTGGGGGTTGACTGCTTGCGCATCAACCCCGGCAACATCGGCCGCGAAGACCGCGTGCGCGCGGTGGTCAGTGCCGCCCGTGATCGCGGCATTCCCATGCGCATCGGCGTCAACGCCGGCTCGCTGGAAAAGTCCCTGCAGCGCAAGTACGGCGAGCCCACGCCGGAGGCGCTGGTGGAATCCGCCCTGCGCCACATCGACCATCTTGACCGGCTCGACTTTCAGGAATTCAAGGTCAGCGTCAAGGCCAGCGACGTGTTCATGGCCGTGGCCGCCTACCGCGATCTGGCCGCACGCATCGAGCAGCCGCTGCACCTGGGCATTACCGAAGCCGGCGGGCTGCGCTCGGGCACGGTCAAATCCTCCATCGGGCTTGGCATGCTGCTGATGGACGGCATCGGCGACACCGTTCGCGTGTCGCTGGCCGCCGATCCGGTGGAAGAGGTCAAGGTCGGCTTTGACATGCTCAAAAGCCTCAAGCTGCGCTCCAAGGGCATCAATTTTGTTGCCTGCCCCAGCTGCTCGCGGCAGAATTTCGACGTGATCGACACCATGAACCAGCTCGAAGAGCGCCTTGACGACGTGATGACGCCGCTGGACGTGTCGATTATCGGCTGCATCGTCAACGGCCCCGGGGAAGCCAAGGAAAGCGATCTGGGGCTGACCGGCGGCAGCCCTGCCAACCTGCTGTATATCGACGGCAAGCCGGCGCAAAAGCTGCGCAACGACCATCTGGTCGACGATCTGGAGCGGCTGATCCGCGACAAGGTGCGCGAAAAACAAAAGCGCGAAAAAGATACCATCGCCCGCAGCGTGTAAGCCGGCGTGCGCGATACACAAGGAGTTTTCATTGAGCCAGTCTGCAGCCCCCAGCGCTAAAAAGATCCAGGCGATTCGCGGCATGAACGATTTGCTGCCCGCAGAAAGCCCCTGCTGGCAGTTTTTTGAAGCCAAGGTGCGCAGCCTCATGGCGCGCTACGGCTTTGCCGAAATTCGCACGCCCATCGTCGAGCAGACCGCGCTGTTTGCCCGCTCCATCGGCGAGGTCACCGACATCGTCGAAAAGGAAATGTACACCTTCGACGACCGCAACGGCGACAGCCTCACCCTGCGCCCGGAAGGCACCGCCAGCTGCGTGCGCGCAGCCATGCAGCACGGCCTTTTGCACAACCAGACCCAGCGGCTGTGGTACCAGGGGCCGATGTTTCGCCACGAGCGCCCGCAAAAGGGCCGCTACCGCCAGTTCCATCAGGTGGGCGTGGAAACCTACGGCTTTGACGGCCCGGACATCGACGCCGAGGTGATTTTGCTCTCGGCCCGGCTGTGGCAGGAGCTGGGACTTGCCGAGCACGTCACCCTGGAGCTCAACTCGCTGGGCTCAAGCGAGGCCCGCGCGGCCTACCGCGATACTCTGGTGGCCTACTTCGAGCAGCACGCCGAGGTCCTGGACGACGACGCCAAACGCCGCCTGACGACCAACCCGCTGCGCATTCTGGATTCCAAGAATCCGGCCATGGCAGAGGTCATTGCCGGCGCGCCGCAGCTGATTGATCATCTCGACGACGCCTCGCGTGAGCACTTTGCGCGTTTGCAAGCCTTGCTCGACGCGGCAGGGATCCACTACGTCATCAATCCGTGGCTGGTACGCGGGCTGGATTACTATTCGCGCACGGTGTTTGAATGGACCACCGAGGCGCTGGGCAGCCAGGGCACGGTATGTGCCGGCGGGCGCTACGACGGCCTGGTCGAGCAGCTGGGCGGCAAGCCCACCCCGGCGGTAGGCTTTGCCATGGGCATTGAGCGGCTGATTTTGCTGCTGGAAACCCTTGATTTGATTCCCGCCGAGGCGCGTTTCGGCGCTGAGGTGTACCTGTTGCCGCTGGACGACAGCGCCACACCCCAGGCGCTGGCGCTGGCCGAGCAGCTGCGCGACGCCCTGCCCGAGCTTTCGCTGACGCTGCACTGCGGCGGCGGCAGCTTTAAAAGCCGAATGAAAAAGGCCGACAAAAGCGGCGCGGCGCTGGCTTTGCTGCTGGGCGAGGACGAATGCGCCGACCAGGCAGCGACGCTTAAATTTCTGCGCGACGACCGCGAGCAGCAGCGTCTGCCCCAGCATGAGCTGGCCGACGCCCTTGCCGCGCTGCTGGGACACGCCCGGCATACGCGCTAACCCACTGCCCTGATCGGCCGAGTGCTGTCCGGCACTGCGTGACCGGCACCAACCGTTTCAAGGAGGCCGCCCGTGGCGGAGCTGAAAACCGAAGAAGAACAGATTGCAGCGATCAAGCGCTGGTGGAAAGAAAACGGCACCTCGCTGATCGCAGGCCTGGTACTGGCCGGGGCCGGCGTATTCGGCTTTCAGGCCTGGCAGAACTATCAAAACGGCCAGGCCGAAGCCGCGTCCCTGCGCTATCAGCAGCTGGTCGCGGAGACCGCCACCCAAGCCGGCGCCGACTCGGCCGACGAGCAGGCGCTGGCCGGCGCCCGCAGCACCGCCGCTGCGCTTGTCGACAGCCACGGCGGCTCGCTCTACGCCGAGCTTGCCCTGCTGATCGACGCCCGCCTGGCGGTGCAGCAGGGCGATCTGGAAGGCGCGCGCGCCTCGCTGGAGCAGGCGCAGGAAAACTCCCCGCGGCGCTACGTGCAAAGCCTCGCCCGGCTGCGCCTGGCACGCCTGGACGTTGCCTCCGGCGAGGCGCAACAGGCGCTTGACCGGCTGGACGACAGCGTCGTCGACCCGCTCGCCGCACAGCGCCATAACGTGCGCGGCGATGCCTGGTTCAAGCTCGGCCGTGAGGACAACGCCCGCAGCGCCTGGCAGCAGGCACAGGCGCTGACCGACGAACAGGACCGCCCGCTTTACGGACTGGCGCTAAAGCTCGACGACCTGGGCACCGACGATCTCGCCGCCAGCGTCCGCACGCCTGCTCCTTCGGGCCAACGTGAGGCCACGCCATGATCGCGACTTCTTCTCCCCGCCGGCGGTTTTCTGCCCGGCGCCTGGGCCTTGGCGCCGCTGCCGTCGCCCTGCTGGCCGGCTGCGCAAGCCAGGGCGAGCCGCTGTATACGCCGCAGGCGCTCACCGACATCGACGCCACCACCCGCCTCGACACCCGCTGGGACACCGGCATCGGCGACGGCCTGGGGCGGGCGCGCTATCCGCTGACCCCGGCCCGGGACGGCAAGCAGCTGTTCGCCGCCGACGCCGAAGGGCTGGTGGTCGCGCTGAACGCCGACTCCGGCGAGCGCGTCTGGGAAGTCACGCTGGAAAGCGCCGTTTCCAGCGGGCTTTCCGCCGTGGACGGCCGCGTGTATCTGGGCAGCAAAAACGGTGACGTCATCGCGCTGGACCAAAGCGACGGCAGCGAGCAGTGGCGCGCCCGGGTGTCCAGCGAAGTGCTGGCCGCCCCCCAGGCCAACCGCGACCTGCTGATCGTACAAAGCACCGACGGCCGGATTACCGCGCTGGACCGCGATAGCGGCGACACCCGCTGGACCTATGAAAGCAATCTGCCGTCGCTGACCCTGCGCGGCACCGCCACCCCCCGGGCGATTAACCCGGTCACCTTTGCCGGCTTTGCCAACGGCCGGCTGGTCACCCTGGACAACCGCTCGGGCCAGCCGCTGTGGCAGCAGCAGGTGGCCATTCCCCGGGGCCGCACCGAGGTGGACCGGCTGGTGGATCTCACCGGCCAGCCGCTTTTGACGCCGGACGGCCGGCTCTACGTCACCAGCTACAACGGGCGCCTGATGGCGCTTGAGGCCACCCGCGGCAAACTGATGTGGGAACGCCGGCTTTCCAGCCGGCACGCCCCGCTGCTGGTAGGGGATTATCTGTTCGTGGTCACCGACGACAGCCGCGTGCTCGCCCTTGATGCCCAAAACGGCGATACCCGCTGGGAAAACAAGGCGCTGAAAGGCCGCTGGCTGACCGCACCGGCCTTTGCCGACGGGCGTCTGGTCGTGGGCGATTTTGAAGGCTATCTGCATCTGCTCGACGCGCCCCGGGGCGAACTGGTCGGGCGCACCCGCGTTGACCGCTCCGGCATCACCGTCACTCCCGTCACCGAGGGCAGCACCGTTCACGTGCTCGCCAACGACGGCACCCTGGAAACTCTGGACGTTTCACCATGACACCGGTTATTGCGCTAGTCGGCCGCCCCAACGTCGGCAAATCCACCCTGTTCAACCGCCTGACCCGCAGCCGCGATGCGCTGGTGGCCGACTTTCCCGGGCTCACCCGGGATCGCAAGTACGGCAACGGCATGCTCGGCGATAAAGCCTACACGATCATCGACACCGGCGGCATCAGCGGTGACGAGCACGGCATCGACGCGGCCATGGCCGAGCAGTCGCTGGCCGCCATCGACGAGGCGGACATTGTGCTGTTCATGGTGGACGGCCGCGCCGGGCTCAACGTTGCCGACGAGGCCATCGCCAACCATCTGCGGGTCAACCAGAAAAAGACCTGGCTTGTGGTCAACAAAACCGACGGCCTGGAAGAGCACTCGGCCATGGCCGACTTCTGGACGCTGGGCCTTGGCGATCCGCATCCGATTGCCGCCGCCCACGGGCGTAACGTATCAACGCTTATCGACCATGTGCTGGAGCCGTTTCCCGAGCGCGACGACTCCATTCCCGCCGATACCGGCACCAAGGGCATTCGCATCGGCGTGATCGGCCGGCCCAACGTGGGCAAGTCGACCCTGGTCAACCGCCTTTTGGGCGAAGACCGCGTGGTGGTATTTGACGAGGCCGGCACCACCCGGGACGCCATCGAGATTCCCTTTGAGCGGCGCGGCAAGCCCTATGTGCTGGTGGATACCGCCGGCGTGCGCCGGCGCAAGAACGTGCGCGAAACCGCCGAGAAGTTTTCGATCATCAAAACCCTCGATGCCATCAAGGAATGCCACGTCGCGGTGATGGTGCTCGACGCCCGCACCGGCCTTGTCGAGCAGGACCTGCACCTGCTCGACTACGTGCTCACCACCGGCCGCGCGCTGGTGCTGGCGGTGAACAAGTGGGACGGGCTGGAAAGCGAGGCCAAAGACAAGATGCGCGCCGAAATCAAGCGCCGGCTGGGCTTTGCCGACTACGCCGAGCTGCACTTTATTTCCGCGCTGCACGGCACCGCCGTGGGGGATCTGTATCCCTCCATCGAGCGCGCCTTTGAAGCGGCCAACGCCCACTGGTCGACCAAGCGGCTGACCACGCTTTTGCAGGATGCGGTCAGCCAGCACGCCCCGCCCATGGTGCACGGCCGGCGCATCAAACTGCGCATGGCCCACCAGGGCGGAGCCAACCCGCCGATCATCGTGGTCCACGGCAACCAGACCGGCGCGCTGCCCGAGGCCTACCGCCGCTACCTGACCAACACTTTCCGCAAGGTATTGAAAGTGCGCGGCACGCCCATGCGCTTTGAGTTCCGCTCAGGCGATAACCCCTACGATCCGCTGGCCGGCTCAAGCGACAAGCACAAGGCCAAAAAGCGCGAGCTCAACCGCAGCAAAGAGGCGCGCAAAAGCCGCCGCTAAACGGCCCCGACATCGCGGATACGCCGTGCGTTGCGCCCCAGCCCGCCGTGCAGGTCCAGCATGCGCGCATGCCAATCGTGGACCGGGTCGCTCTCTGCGAGCAGGTCAGCGTTTGAAGCGCAGCGCGCCCACATAAAGTGGCCAAACAGCAGATAGTCGGCACCGGCAGGGGCCTGCCCGTCGAGAAAAGGCGAGGTCTTTAGCTGGCCTCGGAGGGGCTCCAGCGCGGCATTCAGCTGGTCAAGCCCCTGGGCCGGGGCGTGAAACGCTTCCAGCGTGCAGCCAAGGCGCTTTTCCCGATTCCTGCGGAAGTAGGCGCGGTCAGCGGGATGGATCGCACAGAGCAGGTCTTTCATGATGATGCGCAGAATGGCCGGGGCCAGGGTACGCTCCGCGTAGTGGTTGAAAAAACGCGCCCGCGTCTCGGCCATGCCCTCCCCCAGCAGCGGCGCTTCGGGGTAGTGATGATCCAGATAGCGCATGATGTTGTAGCTATCGGTGACGACTTCATCGCCGTCAACCAGCACCGGCACCTTGTCGTGGCGGGCAAAGGCCAGCGCCTCTTTTTCGGTAAAGCGCCAGGGCCGCGTCTCGGCCTCAAGCCCCTTGTGCGCCAGCGCATAGCGAATTCGCCAGCAAAAAGGCGAAAAACGCAGCGCGTCTTCGATACCGCAGAGTTCATAGAGTAGCCGGGCCATACGGCCTCCTGTGGTTCGGTCTGTACGCGGCAGGGCGTGCACGCCCCGCTTTCCTATCGGCTCAAGAAGCCGTGCAGCGCTCTATACGCTCGCCGGTGGTGCCGTCCGCCTTGTGCTGGAAGAGAAGACCCTCAGACCCTGCGCCGGCCCCTTTTGTCCACCATTCCAGCTCGTCGCCGACGTAGCGCGCGCCGCTGCCGGACACCGCAATTTGCAGGTCGTAGCGGCGGTTTTCGTATTCAACGCGGGCGGTATCCGCGGTGGGATAGCTTGCGCTAATCGTGGCGCCGCTTTCGCAGCGGTACTGCTGGGCGGATACCGCGGTGGACTCAGGCGCCGGGGCATCGGCGTTATCCTGCGGTGTGCCGGCGCAGGCTGACACAAGCAGGGCACAGGCAAGCGCGACAGAGGCCGGGCGGATGATAGCGGACATGGGAAACTCCAATTCAGGGGTACGTAAAATAGCGCCATAGCGCGGGTGGAAAATATCAGCTCAGCGTTCAGCGTACCATGGCCTGTTGCCACTGCTTTGCGGCCGCTTGCAGCGTTGCCGCCAGCGCCTGGGTCGCCGGGCCTGCGGCATTGCGGTCGGCGTGCACTAAAAAAAGCGTCTCTTGGCGCTGGCCGCCTTCTACCAGCGGAAGTGGCTTGAGACGACCCGCCTCGAGCTCCCGGCGAATATGCTCATACGGCAGCCAGGCAAACCCCAGCCCGTCGGTGGCAAACTGAATTGAGGTGCTCAGCTGGGACACAGTCCAGCGCTGCTCGGCGTCAAGCCAGCCCGCATCCTGGCGCCGCTTGAGCCCTGAGTCCCGCACCACAAACTGGCGATGCGCGCGCAGATCGTGATGGGTCAGCTCGCGTTCAAGCTGATGCAGCGGATGTTCAGGATGTGCAACGGCCAGAAACAGCACGTCAAGCAGCGGCTGGCCCAGAAAACCGGGGGGTGCGCGGTGGGTTATCGCCAGATCGGCCTCTTTATTGAGCAACGCTTCCTGAGTGCCGGACAGCACCGACTCGATAAGCAGCACCCTGGACGCCCGGCTTTCGGGCACAAAGGCGGCCAGCGCCTGGCTTAGCAAAGCGGTGGGAAAGATGGCTTCTACGGCCAGGCGAATTTCGGTTTCCCAGCCTTCAGCCAGGTTGCTCGCCAGATACTCAAGGCTCAAGGCGTCGTCGACCAGAACACGGGCCTGTCGCAGCAGGGCTTCACCCGCCGGCGACAGCGTTGCCTTGCGCCCCTGCATGGTCAGCACCTCCACCGGCAGCTGCTCTTGCATGCCTTTGAGCGCATAGCTGATCGATGACGGACTGCGGCTGAGCGCCTCGGCGGCTCTGGCGTAGCTGCCTTCATCGATCACCGCTTGCAATACGGCCCACTGCTCCAGGCTGATGCGGGGAATTTTCTGCGCCATCTTATCGCTCACCCATTGCTGTATCGGGCCGACTATACCGCCGGGCACGGCAAAAATATACGCAACACATCGAATTATTCGTTCTTTATGCGCAAAATAATGCCATTTTTTAACGCAATAAAAGGGCTATGCTAGGGACATTACATCAACCGACTCAGCGTCAGGGCCTTAATATGACAACTTCATGGTTTCACAAGGTGATTTCAACCCGGGCCGGCATCGCGCCTTTGGCGCTGCGCATTCCGGCCGGCACTATCTTTATGGCCCACGGCGCACAGAAGCTGTTTGGCTGGTTTGGCGGCGGTGGCCTTGCCGGTACCGCCCAGTGGATGGCGTCCATGGGCCTTGAGCCGAGCTACCTGATGGCGCTGCTGGCGGGTGGCACCGAGTTCTTTGGCGGCCTCGCCCTGGTGCTCGGGCTGCTGATCCGCCCGGCCGCGCTGGGGCTGGCCGTCACCATGCTGATAGCCATTTTCAGCGTTCACATCGCCAACGGCCTGTTTATGAGCAACAACGGCTATGAGTTCGCTCTTTCCCTGCTGGCCATCGTCGTCTCGCTGGCCGGCAGCGGAGCGGGTCGCGTCTCGCTTGATCACTATCTGGCTTGCAAGACGCGGTAAGCCTCATCACCCACCAGGAGAGCATCTATGGCTTGGCTGACCGAGGCAATCAAGCAGTGGTTTTCTACATCAAACAACGGGAATACTTCCCAGGAGGCAGCAACAATGACCAAGGTACTCGTGCTTTATCATTCCATGTACGGCCACATCGAAACCATGGCGAATACCGTCGCGGAAGGCGCGCGTCAGGTAGACGGCGTTGAAGTCACGGTCAAGCGCGTTGCCGAAACCATGCCGGCCGACGTCTTTGAGTCAGCCGGCGGCAAGACCGACCAGCAGGCCCCGGTGGCCTCACCGGCAGAGCTTGTCGAGTACGACGCGATCATCTTCGGCACGCCGACACGCTTTGGCAACATGTCCGGTCAGATGCGTACCTTCCTTGACCAGACCGGCGGCCTGTGGGCCAGCGGCGGCCTGGTGGGCAAGGTGGCCAGCGTATTTACCTCCACCGGTACCGGCGGCGGTGAAGAAACCACCATCGCCTCTACCTGGACCACCCTGGCCCACCACGGCATGGTGATTGTGCCCATCGGCTACGCGGCTTCCGAGCTTTTCGATATCTCCCAGGTGGGCGGGGGCACGCCCTACGGCGCCTCGACCATTGCCGGCGGCGACGGCTCGCGCCAGCCCGACGAGCGCGAGCTGGCCATCGCACGCTTCCAGGGCGAGCACGTAGCCAAGGTAGCGGCAAAGCTCAGCCGCTAAGCACGGCCGGCACGTACGGCTGCTACATACAGCCGCTACCCCGGCGGCAAAGGGAGGGCCGCGCCCTCCCTTCCTGGTTTCTGGCCTGCTCTCAGGCGCAGGCAACGGACATACGGAGAAAACACCATGGGTCTTTTGATCAACGGCGAATGGCACGACCAGTGGTACAACACTCAAAAGCACGGCGGCGAGTTTGTGCGCGAATCCGCCCAGCTGCGCGACTGGGTGACCCCCGACGGCACGCCCACGCAGGACGGCCACCCGGGCGTGGCCGCTGAAGCAGGCCGCTTTCACCTGTACGTATCGCTTGCCTGCCCCTGGGCGCACCGGGTGCTGATCATGCGCAAGCTGAAAGGGCTGGAAGAGCAGATCGGCGTCTCCCACGTAAGCCCGGTGATGCGAGAAAACGGCTGGACGTACAACGTCGCGGAAGGCTCCAGCGGCGATCCGATCAACGGCGTGACCTACCATCACCAGCTCTACACCCTGACCAACCCGGAGTACACCGGGCGGGTGACGGTGCCGGCGCTTTGGGACAAGCGCGACGGGCGTATCGTCAACAACGAGTCGGCAGAGCTTGTGCGCATGTTCAACGCCTCGTTTGACGAGCTCACCGGCAACCGGCTGGATTTCTACCCGCAGGACCTGCGCGAGACCATCGATGCGGTCAACGCCGACGTTTACGATCACATCAACAACGGCGTGTACAAGGCCGGCTTCGCCACCGATCAGGGCGTGTATGAAGATCACGTCGTAGCGCTTTTTGAAGCGCTGGATCGCATGGAGGCAAGGCTTGGCCAGCACCGTTATCTTGCCGGCGAGTGGCTGACCGAGGCGGATATCCGCCTGTTTACCACCCTGGTGCGCTTTGACGCCGTCTACCACGGCCACTTCAAGTGCAACCTGCGCCGCATTGAAGACTACCCGAATCTTTCGAACTACCTGCGCGAGCTCTACCAGTGGCCGGGGGTCAAGGAAACGGTCAGCCTTGACCATATCCAGCGCCACTATTACATGAGCCACGACACCATCAATCCCAACGGCATCGTGCCCAAGGGGCCGCTTCTTGACCTTGAGCGCCCCCACGACCGCGAGCGCCTGACAGGCCACGGCGTGCGTGAAAAAGCATGACAGCCCATCGCCAGGCCAGCAGCCAAGAGAGGAGCACCCCATGCTGATCCGCGCCGGCCATGAACGCGGCTACGCCGATCACGGCTGGCTGCGCTCGCGCCATACGTTCTCATTTGCCGACTACTTCGACCCTGCACACATGGGCTTTCGTGCGCTACGGGTGATCAACGAAGACCGCGTGCAGGGCGGCCGTGGGTTTGGCGCCCACGGCCACGAAGAAATGGAAATCATCTCGTATGTGCTTGACGGCGAGATGGCCCACAAAGACAGCATGGGCAACGGCGCGGTGATGCGCCCGGGGGATGTCCAGCGCATGTCAGCGGGCACCGGCGTTTTGCACAGCGAGTTCAATCACTCAAGCGAGCAGGAACTCCACTTTCTGCAGATCTGGATCATGCCGCAGCGCCGCGGCATTGCGCCCAACTACGAGCAGAAAGCCTTTCCGCCCCGGCAGCGGCAGGGCCAGTGGCGGCTGGCGGTCTCCCCGGACGGGCGCGACGACTCTGTTAGCATCAACCAGGACGTCCACCTCTATCTGGGCCGCTTTGCAGCCGGTGAACAGGCCGAGCTGCCCCCGGTGCGCCATGCCTGGCTGCATGTGGCCAGAGGTGAGGCACTCATCAACGGCGAGGTGCTTGCCGCCGGCGATGCGGCGGCCTTTCGTCCCGGCGAGCCGATTGCGGTGGCCGGCCGGCAAGATGCCGAGCTTTTATTGTTTGATCTGGCGTGAATAAACGGAGTCTGCCATGTCCCAACGGCTTGAAAAACAGTTCCATCCCCCGGCTCCCTGGGCACGGGAAATACTCTCCGAGGCGGTGACGGTCAAAGGGCCCGGCACCACGGTGCACCTGTCCGGCATCGGGGCCGAGGGGCCGGGTGAAAAGCTTGAGATCCAGCATCCGGGCGATGTGTACGCCCAAACGAAACTGGCCTATGAAAAAGCCGCGCGTGCTTTGTCCAAGCACGATGCCGGCCTGGCGGATGTGGTGAAAATCACGGCCTACCTGCTCGATCCCGGCGCCGTTCCCGAATATCTGCGCGCACGCAAGGAAGCCTTCGGAGATCTCCCCGCGCCTGCGCATACGCTGCTTATCATTCTGGGGCTGGCGCATCCGGACATGCAGGTTGAAATCGACGTAACGGCGGTGACGGATGCTTGATGCGGCCTTCGCGGCGCGCTTTCATGGAACAGCCAAGGCGCCCCGGTGATCGCCATCGCCGGGGCGCCAGCCAGAGAGTGGACGGCTATTCGCTATCGTTTTGCATGCCCTGCTGGGCCCGCATGTGCTCCATCATCTGCTGCTGCATGCCCTGCATCATATCCATGCGCTGCTGCATCATTTTCTGGCGCTGTTCGGGGTCCATGTTTTGCATGTTCTGCCCCATGCCGCCCATGGACTGATGCATTTGGCGCATCTCTTGCATGTGCTGCTGCATCAGCTGCCGGCGCTGCTGCGGGTCCTGGGTTTTGTGAAGCCGCTGCATTGTGCCGTGCATGCCCTGCATGTGCCGCTGCATGTCCCCCCGGTGCATCATTTTTCCGCCTTGGCCCATGCCTTGGCCCTGGCCCATTCCCTGATGCATTCCCTGGCCGCCCTGGTTCATTCCTTGCCCCATTCCCTGGCCCATCCGCCTGTCAGCGTCCTGCTGACCGGAAGGTGTACCCTGCTGGGCATAGGCCAGAGGCAAGGTCAACAAGGCAGCCGCGACACCGGCGAAGATATACTTTTTCATCACATTCTCCTTGGCATTGACCGACTTATCGTCAGACATATTGAGTATATACAATATATATGTCTATAAGATGAAAATGCTGGTCAAACATTCGACACCTGTCAACCTGACTCCCCGGCTGGCAGGCGTTGTTTTGCCTGGCCGCAGACCGCTGACATCAACGCCTGCTGCGCCCCTGCCCGAGCCCGGGCGCGCTCTTTGACAACGGCAAACAAGCCTAATAGCTTTGCCCCCAGCGATATCTTTGGGTGTGCCAAAAAGGATAAAAAAATGAGAACGACGCTATTAGCCGCTGCCTTTGCGCAGCTGGGGCTGAGCCCTTTTGCCGCCGTTGCGGCCGAAGAGACCGCCGCCGGCGCCGAAGAAGCGGGCAAAATGAACGTAGGTGAGCAGCTGCCGCCAAAGGTGCGAGGGCTGCTGATCGAAGAAATGCAGGGAATTCTTGGCGCCAGCCAAGAGATTCAGGCCGCTATTGTCCAGGGCGATCACGAAACCGTAGCGCAGCAGGCTCAGGCGATTCACGACAGCTTCATCATGAAGCAGGAAATGACCCAAGAAGATGAGCAAGCGCTGCTCGCCGCCGTACCGGATGCATTTCTCAAGCAGGACAAAGCGCTTCATCAGCTCAGCGAGGCGCTGGCCGAAGCCGGCCGCAGCCAGAATACCGCACTTCAGCGCCGGCAGTTTAATGAAATGATCAAAGGCTGCGTGCGCTGCCACCGCGACTACGCATCTGCGCGTTTTCCCAAACTATAAACGCCGTAGCCGCCCGCCGCGTCACCGCTGTGCTGCGTGCAAACGCCGGCTGCCAACCCAGTGGTTGGCAAACTGCCAGGCCACGCGCCCGCTGCGCCCGCCGCGCAGGGTGGCGTAGCGTACGGCTTCGGCCCGGGCAGCGGCGTTCCAGTCCTCCGCGGTGCCAAGCCTTGCCACCCACTGGGCACAGGCCTGCAGGTACATATCCTGATTGAACGAATGCAGCCCCAGCCACAGCCCGAAGCGGTCAGACAGCGAAATACGCTCCTCCACGGCGTCGCCGTGATGCAGCTCATCGCCTACCAGATGCGAATCACGGTTGTCCTCCATGGACTCCGGCAACAGGTGGCGGCGGTTGGACGTGGCATACAGCAGCACGTTTTTCGGCGGGCCGGTGAGCGCGCCGTCGAGCACGCTTTTCAGCGCCTTATAGGCATCGTCATGGCCTTCAAACGACAGGTCATCGCAGTACACCACAAAACGCTGCGGCAGATGGCGCAGCTGCTCCACCAGCGCCGGCAGGCGGCCGAGATCGTGGCGGTCCACCTGAATCATGCGCAACCCTTCAGGCGCCAGACTATTGAGCAGCGCTCGTATCAGCGACGACTTGCCGCTGCCGCGCGCACCCCATACCAGCGCGTGGTTGGCCGGCAAACCCTGTAAAAACGCCCGGGTATTGTCCACAAGCGCCAGCTTCTGGCGCTCGATGCCCAAAAGATCATCCAGCATCACGCCGTCGCGCACCGGCACCGGTACCAGCCGCCCGCCCAGCGGATGGCGCTGCCACAGGGCGGCGACGTGGGTGGCCCAGTCAACCTGTTCCGGCGCCGGCGGCAGCCAGTGCTCCACGCGATCGAGTAGCTGCGTCAGACGACGCGTCAGCTCGGCATCCATCGAATTTCCCCCGTTGTCGACTATGCTAGTTACGCTTGCTGCCTGCTATCCTGCGAGCCTAACGCTCACTCATGGATAAGGAAACGTTTATGCGCTGGTTTCGCCCGCTTGCCGCCGCCACCCTGTGCACCACGCTGCTGGCAGCGCTTGCCGCCTGCACCACCTCGCCCACCGGGCGTTCACAGCTTTTGCTGATGTCCGACGACCAGCTCGATCAGATGGGCGCCCAGGCGTTTGATCAGTACCGGCAGGAACTGCCCGCCGCCGACGGCCAAAGCCAGCGCTACGTGCAGTGCATAGCCCGGGCCATTGTGGCCGAGCTGCCCGCCGAGCAGCGCCGCCAGAACTGGGAGGTGGAAGTGTTCCGCGCCGACGAGCCCAACGCCTTTGCCCTGCCGGGTGGGTACATGGGCGTCAACAGCGGCATGCTCAACGTTGCCCGCAGCCAGGCACAGCTGGCCACGGTGCTGGGCCACGAGGTGGGCCACGTGCTGGCCAACCACGCCAACGAGCGCGCTTCTACCGAAAGCGCTACCCAGCTGGGCCTGTCGGTGCTGTCGAACTCGGCAGGCCTTAACGGCCCGGGCGGCGAACAGCTCATGGGGCTTTTGGGCATGGGCGCGCAGTACGGTATCCTGCTGCCCTTCTCCCGGCGTCACGAAAGCGAAGCCGACACCATCGGCCTGCGCCTGATGGCCAACGCCGGCTTTGACCCGCGGGAAAGCGTGACGCTGTGGCAGAACATGCAGCGCGCCGGGGGCAATGCCCCGCCGGCGTGGATGTCGACCCACCCAAGCCAGGGCCAACGCATCAGCGGGCTTGAAGCGTCCATGCCCCGGGCGCTTGACGCCTACCAAAGCGCCCGCAGCGCCGGGCGCACGCCGGACTGCCCGCGCCCCTGACGCAACGCCCACCCACTTTTAGCCGAGGAACATCATGATACGTCTGGGATTACTGCTGCTGATTTTGCCGCCGCTTTTGATGCTCGGCCTGTATTTCTGGGAGCTTGGCGACGTGCGCGCCTGCCAGCTCGACGGCGGCCACTGGGACTACGCGGCCGGCGTCTGCCGCGACTCGGCCCAGGCGTTCACGCCCTGGGTCGAGCGCGCGCCGCTCATCGTCAACGGCGGCATGCTGGCCTCCGTCGCCGGCCTGATTGTCTGCATGATCGGGCTGGCTCGGCGGCGCCAGGGATAACGCCGCGCTTTAGCCGTCGGCCAGCGTTCGGCGCAGCATGGCGCGTACGGCCTCGGTCTCCGGGCGCACGCTGCGCCACAGGAAAAACGCTTCCGCCGCCTGCTCGACCAGCATCCCCAGCCCGTCAACGGCGTGCGCGCCTCGGGCCTGGGCCCAGCGGAGAAATACCGTCGGTTCGGCGCCGTACATCATGTCGTAAGCCGTAGCGTTTTCGGCAAACAGGCCGTCCGGCAGCGGTGGCATATCGCCTGACAGGCTGGCACTGGAGCCGTTGATCACCACGTCAAACGCGCCGCGGATAGCCTCGAAGCCGCCGCCGCTGATGCGCCCCGCCGCACCAAACGCCTCGGCCAGCGCATCGGCCTTGGCGGCCGTGCGGTTGGCGATGACGATCTCCCGGGGCGCCTCGCCCAGCAGCGGCGCCAGCACCCCGCGCACCGCGCCCCCGGCGCCGATCACCAGCACTCGCTTACCCTTGAGGCCGACGCCGTGGTAGGCCAGATCCCGCGCCAGCCCGATGCCGTCGGTGTTGTCGCCGTAGAGGCGCCCGTTGCCGCCGACGATCAGCGTGTTCACCGCACGCGCCTGGCGCGCGCGGTGGCTCACCGTCTCACTCAGGGCATAGGCCTCGCCCTTGAACGGCACGGTGACGTTGGCGCCGCGCCCGCCGCCGGCCGCAAAGCGCTGCCATGCGCCGGCGAAATCGTCCGCGGGCGCCTCAATGGCGGTATAGGTCAGCGCCTGGCCGGTCTGTTCGGCAAAGGCGGCATGAATCAGCGGCGACTTGGAGTGCGCCACCGGATGGCCGAATACGGCGTAGCGGTCTGTCATGGTCTAGTCCTGATCCAAAGAAGCGTCGGGCGTTTCGGCGAGCCAGTCGCGCGGGGTCAAAAACGCCGCCAGCTCGGCCTCGGCGCTGGCCTGTTCGGGGGCGTAGGCATACTCCCAGCGGGCCAGCGGCGGCATCGACATCAGAATCGACTCGGTGCGCCCGCCGCTTTGCAGGCCAAACAGGGTGCCGCGATCCCACACCAGGTTGAACTCCACGTAGCGCCCCCGGCGGTACAGCTGAAAATCCCGCTCGCGCTGGCCGTAGGGCGTATCCCGGCGGCGTTCAACGATTGGCAGGTAGGCATCCAGAAAGCTGTCGCCCACCGCGCGCAGAAAGGCAAAGCACTCGTCAAAGCCGCCCTGGTTAAGGTCGTCGAAGAACAGCCCGCCCACGCCCCGGGTTTCGTCGCGGTGCTTGAGATAGAAGTAGTCGTCGCACCAGGCCTTGTAGCGCGGGTAGACATCCTCGCCGAAAGGGTCGCAGGCGGCCTTGGCGACGCGGTGCCAGTGGCGCACGTCCTCCAGCACCGGGTAAAACGGCGTCAGGTCAAAGCCGCCGCCGAACCACCACACCGGCGCCTCGCCGGCTTTCTCGGCGATAATAAAGCGCACGTTGCCGTGGCTGGTGGGCACGTGGGGGTTTTGCGGGTGCAGCACCCAGGATACCCCCACGGCATGAAAGCTGCGCCCGGCAAGCTCGGGCCGAGCGGCGGTGGCCGAAGGCGGCAGGGTGTCGCCGTAGACGTGGGAATAGTTGACCCCGCCCTTTTCAAACACCTCGCCGTTTTCCATCACTCGGGAACGGCCGCCACCGCCGGCGTCGCGCTTCCAGCTGTCTTCCTTGAAGGCGGCGGCGCCGTCGGCGCCGGCAATGCCGTCGCACAGGCGCTGCTGCAGGTCGAGAAGATAGCGTTTTACGTCGTCGAGGTGTTCATGCGCCACGGTGGGCTCCAGGGCTAAAACAAAAAAATCGGGTGGCAAACAAGCAGGCGTCAGCGGCGCAGCACGCGACCGCTGGCCAGATCGCGGATCTGGCTGGGGCGCGGGTATTCGCCGAGCTCGCCGGGCACCACTGCCCCCAGCGCCTCGCCGAACAGCGCCCGGGCGTCGGCGGCGCTCATCGCCGGCGGCTCGCCGGCGCGGTTGGCCGAGGTGGACACCAATGGGCCGCCGAAGGCCTCGCACAGCGCCTGCATGCCCGGGTGGTCGGTTACCCGCAGGGCGACGCTTGTGTGATCACCGCGCACCAGCGCCGGGGCGAAGCCGTTGTCCGGCACCAGCCAGGTGACCGGGCCCGGCCAGCTGGCACGCAGCGGCGCATACAGGGCGTAGTCCAGCCCGTCCAGCCAAGGGGCCAGCTGGTCCATGCAAGCGGCCACCACGATCAGCCCTTTGGCCGGGTCCCGGGCTTTCAGGCGCAGCAGCCGGGCAACGGCGGCGTCGCTGTGCGGGTCGCAGCTGATCCCCCACACGGCTTCCGTGGGGCAGGCAATCACCTGGCCGTCGCGCAGGGCGCGAACGGCGTCTGCCAGCGCGGCGCTATCGGGGGAAACGCAGCGGCGCATGGGCTCTCCTTGCATGGGCTCTCCTTGCATGGGCTCTCCTTGCGGCGTCAATCGGGCAGGCGCATCGTATCATAGCTGTGCCCGTCGTCGCGGCTTAGCCACGCACCCAGCCGCCGGGCTGCTGGGCGGCCCGGCCGTCAAGCTCAAGCATCAAAAGGCGCTGCTGGCACTCGCCCACCGTCAGCCCGGTCTGCTCTACCAGCACGTCAACGGGTACGGGCACCGCCGCCAGCGCGGCCAGCAGCGGGTCGGCCGGCGCCTTTGCCGTGTTCGATGCCGGCGGCGATGAGCACGGCTCGGTATCCGCCCGGCAGGCGGCGTAGTGTGTTCCCCAGTGGGCAAGCTCGGCGACGATGTCATCGACCTCGCACGCCAGGCTGGCCCCGCAGCGCAGCAGCGCAAGCGAGCCTCTGGCCTGCACGTTGCTCAGCGAGGCCGGCAGGGCAAACAGCTCGCGGCCCTGCTCCAGCGTCAGCCTGGCGCTGACCAGCGAGCCGCTTTTTTCCGCCGCCTCCACCACCAGCGTACCCAGCGCAAGCCCGGTCACAATGCGGTTGCGCCGGGGGAAAAACGCCGGATGGGCGCGCGTTCCCGGCGGGTGCTCGGCCAACAGCAGCCCGCCGGGCGTGGCGGCCAGCCGCTGGTACAGATCGCGGTGGCGGGCGGGATAGATCACATCAATGCCGGTCGCCAGCACGGCAATGCTGGCACCGCCGGCATCCAGCGCGGCGCGCTGGGCGCAGGCGTCGATGCCCAGCGCCATACCGCTGATAACGCAGAAATCGCGCCGGGCAAGCTCGCCGGCGAAGGTGCGGGCGTTGGCTGCCCCCTCCGCTGTGGGCCGGCGGCTGCCCACCACGGCAAGCCCCGCCCGGCGCAGCGCGGTGAGGTCCCCCTGGGCCCAGAGCACCGCCGGCGGATCGGCAATTTCGCCCAAAAGCGGCGGAAAGTCGGGATGGTCGCGGTGCAAAATCGCCCGCCCGGGCGCTGCACGCTCCCAGTCAAGACTGGCCTCAACGGCGGGGGCCAGCGGACTTTTCGCCGGATGATCAAGCCACAAACGCAGCGCAGCGGCCGCTTGGCGCGGCAGCAGCCCAAGCCAGCCCTCCGGCCACTGCGGCGCCTGAGCCAGCAAACTCGCCAGGCGCTGCGGCCCCAGCCCCGGCAGAAAGAACACGACAAGCCAGTCCCTGGTCGTCATTGACCCGCTCCTTGCGGGCGCTGCCCGCGGGTTGTCAAAGCCGCTCGATCAGCGCGGCGAACGCACGCTATCTCCCACGGACAGCGTGCCGGTAGCGGCCATGACGATGGCATAGCTCACTCGATCATAAGGGCGAAATACAACCAGCGAGCCGGCGACCTCGCCGGGCAGCCGCACTCGCTCGCCTGTGCGCGGGTCCGCCACGCGCTCGCCCTGCTGTGCAATGCGCAGTACGTGCCCCGGCTGCAGGCCGTCTTCGGTGCCCAGATCAATCGCCACCACCTGCAAACGGCCGATAAAACGCACCCCGCCGGGCACGCCGACGATGCGGCCGTTCATGGCCCTGCGCGGCGCACGAGGGGTGATGTCATCCGTCGGCAGCCCAGGATCAAGCGGCAGCACGACATCGCCGCGGCGCACTTCCCGGGCGGCCTGGTGCACGTGCAGCCGGGCGATATCATCGCTGTGGCTTACCAGCACACCCTCGCCGATGCTGCTCAGCTCTTGCCCCAAAGGCTCGCCGGCGGCGCTTTGATAGGTTTCCCCCGGGCGAAAGATGCCCAGCCGCTGGCCCGTTTCACGCCCGGCCAGGCGAGACGATGCGGCGGCGCGAACGAAAACCTGATCTCCCGCCCCGCTGATCAAACGCCGGTCTTCACCGCCGATAACGTAGGCCAGCTCGTCCAGCGGTGCCGAGGCGTTGACCACGCGATGATCGCGCAGAAAGGCATCCAGCACGCGCATGGGCAGCGGCGGCACCACTTGCCGGCGGGGCAGCGTGCGCATTTGCGGCGATAGCTTGACCACGCGCCGGCCGCGCTCCAGGCCCAGACACGGCGCGCCGTCGCAGTCGCGCAGATACAATACATCGCCCGGGTAGATCAGGCCGGGGTTATCAACCTGAGGATTGCGGCGCCAGACCCTGGGCCACTGCCAGGGGGCGGACAAAAAGCGCTCGGCAATATCCCACAGGGTATCGCCGTTTTGTACCGTGTAGCGCGCAGGCGCGTCCTCTTGCCAGCGCACCGTGTCTGCGCTGGCCGCAGCTCCCCAGAGCAGTACTGCCAGCGCGGCCGCCACGCCTTTCGCCGCCCGCCTGCCAAGCCGTCTGTCATGTACTACCATGTCCCTGTTCTCCCTGTAGCGGCGCGCGGCGTCCGCTGTCGGCATGCCCATAAGGGCGTGATATAATCACCGCCAGCAAAGTGCCCGGTCGGCGTTTGCCAAGCAGCGGCGCATCGCCCCGGACGCCTGACAGAATCAGCATAACGGTACACATAACGCTATGGCTAAACTACCTATATTGACCTATCCCGACGATCGGCTGCGCCTCAAGGCCGCGCCGATCGAAACCGTGGACGACGACGTGCGCCGCCTGGTCGACAACATGCTGGAGACCATGTACGACGCTCGCGGCATCGGCCTGGCCGCCACCCAGGTGGACGATCACCGCCGGGTGATCGTCATGGACGTAAGCGAGTCGGGCAACGAGCCTTTGGTGCTCATCAACCCGACCTACGAACCCCTGGGCGACGAGCAGGCGCCGCTGTCTGAAGGCTGCCTGTCGATTCCCGAATACTACGCCGAGGTGCCCCGCCACCTGCGCGTCAAGCTCCAGGCCACCGACCGCGCAGGCGAGCCCTACGAGCTTGAGGCCGACGACCTGCTGGCCCACTGCATTCAGCACGAATGCGATCATCTGGAAGGCGTGCTGTTCGTTGACTACCTGTCACCGCTCAAGCGCGACCGCGTGCTCAAGAAAATGCAAAAACGCCACAAACAGCTGCAGGACGCCTAGGCCGCACCGCACTTGCCAGGGCCGGATCACCTCGCTTGCCGCAGGTTTTCCGGCCTTTCGCCGTCAGGCCGGGCCGACGCCGGGCTGCGCCATTTTTTCTCGCTTCAGGGGCTTTTCCATGTCATCACTGCGCGTTGTTTTTGCCGGCACCCCAGACTTTGCCGCCTCAAGCCTTCGGGCGCTGCAGCAAAGCCGCCACGAGGTCGTCGGCGTGTATACCCAGCCTGACCGCCCCGCCGGCCGCGGTCGCAAACTAACGCCCAGCCCGGTCAAGGCGCTGGCTCTGGAATATGGCCTGCCCGTCTATCAGCCCGCCACGCTCAACGATGCCCAGGCCCAGACCACCCTTGCCGCGTTTGACGCCGACGTCATGGTGGTGGTGGCCTACGGCCTTTTGCTGCCGCGCGCCGTGCTGGATATTCCGCGGCTGGGCTGTGTGAACGTACACGCCTCGCTTTTGCCGCGCTGGCGCGGCGCCGCGCCGATCCAGCGCGCCATTGAAGCCGGAGACGCCGAATCCGGCGTGTCGATCATGCAGATGGACGCCGGGCTGGATACCGGCGACGTGCTCGCGGAAGCGCGCACCCCGATCACCGCGACCACCACCGGCGGCGAGCTGCACACGACCCTGGCCGATCTCGGCGCTGAAACCCTGGCAACCACCCTTGACGCCATGGCGCAAGGCCGCACCTGCGCCACCCCCCAGCCGGAACAGGGCGTTACCTACGCGCACAAGCTTTCCAAGGCCGAAGCCGAGCTGGACTTTAACCGCCCGGCAGCCGAGCTCGCCGCCAAAATACGCGCCTTCAACCCCTGGCCGGTGGCCTGGTGTGCGCTTGACGATGACGACGCTCGCCTGCGGCTTTTAATGGCCAGCGCCGAGGCAGACGCCGCTACGGCCCAGCCCCCGGGCACCCTGCTGGCCCCGGACGCCGATGCGCTGCGCCTGGCCTGCGGCGCGCGCGGCAATCAGGTGCTGCGCGTGACCCGCGCCCAGCTGCCCGGCGGGCGTGCGCTTGCGGTACGCGAACTGCTCAACGCCCAGCCCCCGCGCCTGACCGAAGGCACCCGCCTTGGCCGCCACAGCGAAGCGCCCGGTCAACCACGCTAGCTCAGCACCCCCGCCAGGCCAGCACAAAGGAGCCACCATGACCCCACCACGCGATACGCCCGCCGGCGACACCGGCCTTCAGGTTCGCGCCGCTGCGGCCCGAGCGCTGGCACCCGTTCTCAAAGATCAGGGCTCCCTTGCCGGCCTCAGCGAGTCAAGCGTTGCCCCGCGCGACCGCGCGCTGCTCAAGGAGCTGTGCTTTGGCAGCTGCCGCTATTTGCCGCGCCTGGAAGCCCTTGCCGCCGAGCTTTTGCGCCAGCCGCTGAAAAAGCGCGATCAGGACGTTCAGGCACTTTTGCTGCTGGGTATTTATCAGCTTTTGTACATGCGCATCCCCGCCCACGCCGCCGTGGGCGAAACCGCCGGCGCGGCAAGGCTTCTGGGCAAGGCCTGGGCCACCCGGGTGCTCAACGGCTGTTTGCGCCGCCTGCAGCGCGAATCCGCCGCGCTTCAGACCCGGGTTGACCGCGCTGCGAACGTAGCACTGGCGCATCCGCAGTGGCTGCTGGAAGCGTTTTCCCGGGCCTGGCCTGAACAGTGGCGCGCGCTGGCCGAGGCCAACAACCGGCCGGGCCCGATGACGCTGCGCATCAACGCCCGCCACGGCCACCGCGAAGCCTACCAGGCCAAGCTTGCCGATCTGGGCATGACCGCACGGCCCTGCGCCCACGCCCCGGACGGCCTCACGCTGGACACCCCCTGCGAGGTCACCGCCCTGCCCGGCTTCGCCGCAGGCCAGGCAAGCGTACAGGACGAAGCCGCCCAGCTCAGCGCGGTACTGCTGGGCCCGGCGCTGGCGCCGCGCCCGGGCGCTCGGGTGCTGGACGCCTGCAGCGCCCCCGGCGGCAAGACCGCGCATCTGCTTGAGCAGTTCGACATCACCCTGACTGCGCTTGACAGCGACGCCGAGCGCCTCGGGCGCGTGGAACAAACCCTGGATCGGCTGGGCCTTCACGCCGAGCTGCACCACGCCGATGCCGGCCAGCGCGGCGACTGGAGCCGTGCCGAATTCGACGCCATTTTGCTCGACGCGCCCTGCACAGGCACCGGCGTGATACGCCGCCACCCGGACATCAAGCGCCTGCGCCGGCCGTCGGACATCGCCAAGCTGGCCCGGCTGCAGGCCCGCCTGCTGGACAACCTCTGGCCGCTGCTGGTGCCCGGCGGCACGCTGCTCTACGCCACCTGCTCGGTGCTGCCGGAAGAAAACGCCGAGCAGATTGAGGCGTTTGTCCAGCGCACGCCCAGCGCCCGGATCACCACGCCCGACGACGTTACTTGGGGCCAGCCAAGCGGGCCGGGCCGGCAGCTTTTGCCCCAGCCTGACGGCCACGACGGCTTTTTCTACGCGCGGCTGGAAAAAACGCGACAGGCAGATGAAAACGCCCCGCGGGCCGCGACGGAGTCGGACTAGCCTTATGAAGATCATCATTCTCGGCGCCGGCCAGGTGGGCGGTACCCTGGCCGAGCATCTGGCCCGCGAAGAAAACGACATCACCGTGGTGGATACCAACGCCGACAAGCTGCGTGAGCTGCACACCCGGCTGGATATCCGCACCGTGGTCGGGGCCGGCTCCTACCCTACCACCCTGCGCGAGGCCGGCGGCGAAGACGCCGATATGCTGATTGCGGTGACCAACACCGACGAGATCAACATGATTGCCTGTCAGGTAGCGCACACGCTGTTTCGCACCCCGACCAAAATCGCCCGGGTGCGCACCACCGCTTATCTGACGCGCAAGGGGCTTTTTGCCCACGAAGCGATTCCCATTGACGTGCTGATCAGCCCCGAGCAGGTGGTCACCGACCACGTGCGCCGGCTGATCGAACACCCCGGCGCGCTGCAGGTGCTGGAGTTTGCCGGCGGGCTTTTGCAGCTGGTGGCGGTCAAGGCGTTTTACGGCGGCCCGCTGGTGGGCCAGAACCTGGGCTTTCTGCGCCGCCACATGCCCAACGTCGATACCCGCGTTGCCGCCATCTACCGGCGCAACCGGCCCATTATCCCCCGAGGCGACACCGTCATCGAAGCCGACGACGAGGTCTTCTTTCTCGCCGCCCGGCGCGATATCCGCGCGGTGATGAGCGAGCTGCGCCGCCTCGACCGCACCTTTCGCCGGGTGGTCATTGCCGGCGGCGGCAACATCGGCGAGCGCCTGGCCGAACACCTGGAGCACAACCACCAGGTCAAGATCATCGAACACAGCCTCAAGCGCTGCACCCAGCTTTCCGAGCGGCTCGACCGCACCGTGGTGCTCCACGGCGGGGCCACCAGCAAGCGCCTGCTGGAAGAGGAAAACATCGAAGACTGCGATATCTTCTGCGCGCTGACCAACGACGACGAAGTCAACATCATGTCGTCGCTTCTGGCCAAGCGCCTGGGGGCCAAGAAAGTGCTCACCCTGATCAACAACGCCGCCTACGTTGATCTGGTGCAGGGCGGCGAGATCGACATCGCCATTTCTCCCCAGCAGGCCACCATCGGCAGTTTGCTCACCCACGTGCGCCGGGGCGATATCGTCAACGTCCACTCCCTGCGCCGGGGCGCGGCCGAGGCCATCGAGGCCATCGCCCACGGCGATGCCAACTCCTCCCGGGTGGTGGGCAGCAGCATCGGCGAGATCGACCTGCCCGAAGGCACCACCATCGGCGCGGTGGTGCGCGGGCGCAAAGTGCTCATTGCCCGGCGCGACGTGGTGATAGAATCCGGCGATCACGTCATTTTGTTTGTCATCGACAAGCGCCGCATCCGCGACGTCGAGCGGCTGTTCCAGGTCGGGCTGAGCTTTTTCTAACGTGCTGCCCGCTCGCCGCCCTTTGCCCCTTCACCGTCACAAGGAGCTACGCCGACCATGAGCCTGCGGGTGATTTTGCGTATTCTGGGGCTTTTGCTGATGCTTTTCAGCCTCACCATGCTGCCGCCGATACTGGTGTCGCTGTGGTTTCGCGACGGCGTGTGGGATGCTTTCAGCTTAGGGGTGGGCATCACCGCCGCCACCGGCCTTGTCCTCTACCTGCCCAACCGCGACGAGCGCAAGGAGCTGCGCATTCGCGACGGTTTTTTAATCGCGGCGATGTTCTGGACGGTGCTGGCGCTGTTCGGCTCTTTGCCGCTGATGCTGTTCGGCGAAGGCGCGCTGACGCTGACCGACGCGGTGTTCGAATCGTTTTCCGGGCTGACCACCACCGGGGCCACGGTGGTCACCGGCATTGATTTTCTCCCCGAATCCATCCGCTACTATCGCCAGCAGCTGCAGTGGCTGGGCGGCATGGGAATCGTGGTGCTGGCGGTGGCCATTCTGCCCACCCTGGGGGTCGGCGGCATGGCGCTTTATCGCACCGAGATTCCCGGCCCGCTGAAAGACTCCAAGCTCACCCCGCGCATCACCGAAACCGCCAAGGCGCTGTGGTACATCTACGTCACCCTGACCGTTGCCTGCATGCTGGCCTACATGGCCGCGGGCATGGACTGGTTTGATGCGCTGGGCCACAGCTTTTCCACCGTGGCCATCGGCGGGTTTTCCACCCACGACGCCAGCATCGGCTTTTTCGACAGCGCCGCTGTGGAGCTGATCTGCGTGGGCTTTATGCTGATCTCGGCGTTCAGCTTCAGCCTGCACTTCATCGCCTGGCGGGAAAAGCGCCTGCTGCACTACTTTGTCGACCCTGAAGCGCGGTTTTTGATGCTGTTTCTGGCCGGGCTGGCCACCGTCGCCTTTGTCACTCTGTGGCTGACCCATACCTATCAAAGCCCGCTGGGGCTGCGCCATGCGCTGTTTGAGGTGGTTTCCGTGGCCACCACTACCGGCTTTGGCGTCGCCGATTTTTCGACCTGGCCGGGCGCGCTGCCGTTTTTGCTCTTTGTCGCCGCCTTTGTCGGCGGCTGCTCGGGCTCCACCGCCGGGGGGATGAAGGTCATCCGCATCATCTTGATTTTAAAGCAGGGCATGCGCGAAATCATGCGGCTGATCCACCCCAACGCGGTCATCGCCGTCAAGGTGGGCAAGGTCAGCGTGCCCGACAGCGTGGCCCAGGCCGTGTGGGGCTTTTTTTCGGTCTATGTGATGCTGTTTTTTCTGATGATGGTGGGCGTTATGGCCACCGGCGTCGATCAGGTCACCGCCTGGTCGACGGTGGGCTCGGCGCTTAACAACCTGGGCCCGGCGCTGGGCGAGGCCAGCACCCACTACGGCAACCTGCCGGATTTTGCCAAGTGGGTGCTGGTTCTTGCCATGCTGCTGGGCCGTCTGGAAATTTTTACCGTCCTTGTTCTATTTACCCCGGCTTTCTGGCGCCGCTAGCGGCGCCTTCCATTTGTCGACGATTGAGACGCTTGCATGAGTGAACAACCGGTTGTGTCACCCGCCTGCGAGGCGCTGCCCGCCACCAGCGGGCCGTTAACGACGATCACCGTGGGCGACACGCGCTACACGCTGCTGGGCACCGCCCACGTCTCCCGGGAAAGCGCCGACGACGTGGCCGCCCTGCTGGCCACCGATACGTTTGACGCCGTAGCCGTCGAGCTGTGCGACGCCCGTCACCACAGCATGACCCAGCCTGACGCCATGGGCGAGCAGGATCTGTTTCAGGTATTTCAGCAGGGCAAGGCCGGCATGGTGGCCGCCACCCTGGCGCTGGGCGCGTTTCAGCAGCGCATTGCCGATCAGTCCGGCATCCAGCCCGGCGCGGAAATGCGCGCCGCGGTGGAGCAGGCCGAAAAGCGTGCGCTGCCGCTTTTGCTCATCGACCGCGACGTGGGCACCACGCTCAAGCGGGTCTATCACAACGTGCCCTGGTGGCAGCGCTTCGGTTTGCTCTCCGGGCTTTTGGGCAGCGTGATGTCGCGCCAGAAGATTTCCGGCGAAGACATCGAAAAGCTCAAGGAAAGCGACGTTTTGGAGGCCACCTTCAGCGAGTTTGCCGCCGAGTCCGAAACGCTGTACACCCCGCTGATCCGCGAGCGCGACCGCTACATGGCCCTGCGCCTGGCCGAAACCGCCCCGCCCGGGCGCTATAAAAACGTGCTGGCGGTGCTTGGCGCCGGCCACCTGCAGGGCACCGGCGAGCATCTGGAAGGCCCGCTGCCGGACACCCCGGCCGCCGAGCGCGAAACCCTGGAAGCCACGCCGCCGCCGTCCAAAATCTGGAAAGCGCTGCCCTGGCTGATCTCCGCGCTGGTCATTGCCGGCTTTGCGCTGGGCTTTTCGCGCAACGCCGAGCTTGGCTGGCAGCTGGTCGGCGAGTGGTTTTTGATCAACGGCGTACTCTCCGCCGGCGCCACCGTTGCCGCCCTTGCCCACCCTGTGACGATCATCGCCACCTTCTTTGCCGCCCCGCTGACCTCGCTCAACCCCACCATCGGCGCGGGCTTTGTCGCCGCCGGGGTTGAGCTTTACATGCGCCGGCCCAAGGTGCGCGATTTTGCCACCCTGCGCCATGACGTCACTCGGCTGAAAGGCTGGTGGAAAAACCGCGTCTCGCGCACGCTGCTGGTGTTTTTATTCGCCACCCTGGGCTCCGCCGCCGGCACCTGGATCGCCGGTTTCCGCATCGCCGAGGCGCTGTTCGGCTAGGGTTGACGGCCGGCACTACTCCGCCGCATCGGCGCTCCGGGCATGGCGCACGCTGCGGCGCTTCCACCAGCCGGCAAGCACCGAGCCCGACACGTTGTGCCAGATGGAGAAAATCGCCCCCGGCAGCGCCGCTCCCGGCGTAAAGAACTGGCTGGCCAGGCTCACCGCCAGGCCCGAGTTTTGCAACCCAACCTCGAAGGCGATGGTGCGCGCGGTGCGTTCGTCAAAGTGCGCCGCTTTGGCCATGCCGTAACCGCCGGCCAGCCCCACGCCGTTGTGCAGCACCACGGCCAGCGCCACCATGGGCCCAAGCGTCAGCAGGCGGTCGGCGTTCAGCGCCACCACGATGGCGATGATCAGCACAATGGACAGCATCGCCAGCGTCGCAAGACCGGGTTCCACCGGCTTGATTCGCTCGCCCAGAAAATGATGCACGACTACCCCGACGGCCACCGGCACCACCACCAGCTGGGCAATGCTGGCGAGCATGCCCAGGGTCGGCACGTCCACGCTCTGCCCCACCAGCAGCAGCGTCAGCAGCGGCGTGGCGACGACCGACACCAGCGTCGACACCATGGTCATCGATACCGACAGCGCTACGTGCCCGCCGGCCAGCCAGGTCATGACGTTGGACGAGGTGCCGCCGGCCGTCGCGCCCACCAGCACCATGCCCAGCATCAGCTCCGGAGACAGCGAAAGCGCCATCGAGATCAACAGCGCGGCCAACGGCATGATCAGAAACTGCAGCGCTACGCCCACCAGAATCGGCGCCGGGGATTTTACCACCCGGGCAAAGTCGCGCCCGGACAGCGTCAGCCCCATGGAGAACATGATCACCGTCAGCAGCAGCTGTATCTGATCGGCCAGCCCGGTAAACCAGCCCGGCACCACGGCTGCCACAGCGGCCAAAAGCACGGCCCATACGGGAAAAAGCCGGTTAAAGCGCTCAAAATACTGCATTTTCGCTGTCATCCTCTGCTTGATATTGCCTCGCCAGCAGCCGCTGCATGGCGGGGCTGGGCGCCTCGATTTTACGATGGCCGCGGCTGGCGGCGTAGCTTTGGTTGAACGCCTCGAAGTAGTCGTCGAGTGTGTCAGCCGCGTCGATATCGCCGTTCTGGCGCAAAAGCTCGGCGGCGACTTCGGCGGTGCTTAAATGCTCCGTTGATGCCGACTTGCGCAGCCGGTAGCGGCTGTGCCGCGCGGTGCGCAGCGGCAGCACCGGCAAGGCGTCCAGATAGGGACTTTTACGAAAGATCCGCCGGGCCTGGCGCCAGGTGCCGTCAAGCAGGATATACACCGGCACGCGGCCGTCTTCAAGTGCCCGGGCCACCGCCTCGTTGCCCACCACCCGGCCGTGGTCGTAGTCCGGCTGGTCGTCGGGAAACACCACAAAGGGCGCGTAGCGCTCGTCTTGCAAAAGCGCCAACAGCTCGGCGTCGGGCTCGGTGCGGTGCCAGGTAAACACCCGGGTCTCGCCTAACACGTCGCCGATCAGCCGGCCGGTGTTGGTGGGCTTGTAGTGCTCCATGCGGTGGGTAATCAGCCACACCCGTGCGCGGCTTTGGGCGCTCACCCGGTAGGGGCACAGGCAGTTGAGCGCGGGCAGGTTGCAGCCCTCACAGCGCACCACAAAGCTCCCCCGCGCCTTGAACTCCCGCCGGGGCGGGTTCTCTTCCCACGTCGCATCGGCGTCTGACATGGCGTTCTCCAGGCGATTAAAGCGCCGCAGTATAAAGCAGATGCCGACCTTCGGCCTCTCCTTGCCAAGTAAACCAGCGAATCATTTCAGGTTGACAAAAAAGCCGACACATCGCTAAAGTTCCGTCAACTTTAAATACGCACAAGGTTTACTCATGCCCGCCGCCGCCTCCCAGCGCCACGACTGGTCGATTGACGAGATCAACGCGCTGTTCGCCCTGCCGTTCAACGACCTGCTGCTGCGCGCCCAGCAGACCCACCGCGCCCACTTCGAGCCCAACGCGGTGCAGGTCTCCACGCTGCTCTCGATCAAGACCGGGGCCTGCCCCGAGGATTGCAAGTACTGCCCCCAGTCCGGCCACTACAACACCGAGCTGGAAAAGGAAAAGCTGATGGAGGTGGAGAAGGTCGTCAGCCAGGCCCGGGAAGCCCGTGACGCCGGGGCCAGCCGATTCTGCATGGGGGCGGCGTGGAAAAGCCCGCGCGAGCGCGATATGCCGGCGGTGGAAGAAATGGTCCGCCAGGTGAAGGCGCTGGGGCTTGAGACCTGCATGACGCTGGGCAGCGTAAGCGATGAGCAGGCCGGGCGGCTCGCCGAGGCGGGGCTCGACTACTACAACCACAACCTCGACACCTCGCCGGAATACTACGGCGAGATCATCACCACCCGCACCTTCGGCGAGCGGTTGGAAACCCTCGACCACGTGCGCAGCGCCGGGATGAAGGTCTGCACCGGCGGGATTCTGGGCATGGGCGAAAGCGAGCGCGACAGAAGCGCCCTGCTCCAGCAGCTGGCAAGCCTCAACCCGCACCCGGAATCCGTGCCCATCAACATGCTGGTCAAGGTGCCGGGCACGCCGCTGGAAAACGTCGACGACCTCGACCCGTTAGCGTTCATCCGTGCCATCGCCGTCGCCCGCATCATGATGCCCCAAAGCCACGTGCGCCTTTCCGCCGGTCGCGAAAACATGAGCGAATCCACCCAGGCGCTGGCGTTTATGGCCGGAGCCAACTCGATCTTTTACGGCGACAAGCTGCTGACCACCGACAACCCCGAGGCCAGCCGCGACCGCAGGCTGTTCCAAAAGCTCGGCCTGCACCCGGAAACCCGCGACGCCGACTGCCGCAGCGGAAGCGACGACGAGGCCGCCCGTCTGGCCCGGCAGCTGCATCTGGCCCGTGCCAACGCGCTGGCGGTGGACGCCAGTGCCTGAGCCCGTCGCAGAACGCCCCGCTCGCGCCCCGCAGCCGTGGCACGACTACCTCGCCGCCGCTAAACAGACGCGCAAAGCCGCCGGCCGCTGGCGCACCCGCCGAGTGATGCCTGATGCCGCGCTGGACTTTGCCGGCAACGACTACCTGGGGCTCGCCCGGGAACCGAAAGTGCGCGAAGCCGCCGCCGAGGGAGCCCGCCGCTTCGGTGCGGGGGCTGCCGCCTCGCATCTGGTCAGCGGGCATCTGGCCGTTCATGAGGTGCTGGAGCAGGAGCTTGCCGAGTGGCTGGGCCGCGAGCGGGCGCTTGTGTTTTCCACCGGCTACATGGCCAACCTGGGGGTGATTCAGGCGCTGGCCGGCCGCGACACGGCGGTTTTTCAGGACCGGCTCAACCACGCCTCCCTGATCGACGGCGCGGCCCTTGCCGGCGCGCGCTCACGGCGCTTTCATCACCGCGACGGCGAAGACCTTGAGCGGCTGCTGTCTCGCAGCGAGGCCATTCGCGATGCCTCTCACGACGCCCCGCGCAAGCTGATCATCAGCGACGGCGTGTTCAGCATGGACGGCGACGTGGCCAAGGTATCCGAGCTTGCCGCCGCCGCCAAGCGACACTCGGCCTTGCTGATGATCGACGACGCCCACGGCGTCGGCGTGCTGGGGGAAACCGGCGTTGGCTGCACGGCGGGCATGAGCGCTGAAGACGTGCCCGTGCTGGTGGGCACCTTCGGCAAGGCGCTGGGCACCGGCGGGGCCTTTGTCGCCGGCGACGCCTCGCTGATCGAGCATATTACCCAGTTCGCCCGCAGCTACGTGTACACCACCGCCCAGCCGCCCGCGGTCACCGCCGCCACCCTTGAGGCGCTGAATATCGTGCGCGGCGAGCCCGAGCTTAGAGCGCGCCTTGACGATAACGTCGCGCTCTTCCGTCGCGAGGCCGCGCGCTTGAATTTGCCGATGGCAGCGTCTACCACGCCCATTCAGCCGCTGACGCTGGGCGATGAGGCGCGCACCCTGCGCTGGGCGGCAACTCTGGACGCCTGCGGCATTGCGGTCGGCGCGATTCGCCCGCCCACGGTGCCAAAGGGCCAGGCGCGGCTGCGCATTACCCTGAGCGCCCGGCACACGGAGGCCGACATCGAGCGGCTGCTGGACGGCCTTGAGCGCTGCCGGCGAGAGGATGCCCCATGAGCCACGATGTAAACCTCACCCTGCTCCACGGCTGGGGCGTGGATTCACGCATCTGGCAGCCTTTGCAGCCCCACTGGCCCGAGGGCGTGCGCATTACTGCGCCCAGCTGGCCGGGCTATTTCGACAGTTCTTGTGCCGACAGCGCTGCGACGTCTGATCCTTCAAGCCTTGCGGCCACGGCCGGCGCCATGGCCGCGAGCCTTCCCCAGGACAGCGTGTGGGTGGGCTGGTCGCTGGGCGGGCTTTTGGCCGTGGCCATGGCCGAGCACCTGCCGCCGCCCCGGGGGATTATTCTGCTGAGCGCCGGCGCGCGGTTCTGCTGGCCTAACGGCGTTACCCCAAAAGCCCTTGCCGAGTTTACCTTCGCTTTTGAACGCAGCCCCGCTGTCGCCTGGCGGCACTTTCTGCGCTGGCAAAGCAGCGGCGAGCCCGAGCCCCGAGAAGCGCTGAAGCGGTTGCACGCGCTTTTGGGCAAAACCCCGCCGGCGGATACCCCAACCCTTGCCGCCGGGCTTGGCTTTCTGAAAACGCTGGATAACCGCGAGCGGCTAAACGCGCTGCCCTGCCCCGTGGCGATGTTATCAGGGGAAAACGACCCCTTTATCAGCAGGCCGCCCGCTGGTGAGGCGGCATTAAACGAGCGGCTGGCACACGCCGGCCACTGCCCCATGGTGTCCCGTCCCGCTGCGCTGGCGGAGGCGCTTGTGCGCATCGCCTCCGATATAACCCGGCCGGCGGAGGTGGTATGAGGTCCCTTGCGCTAAGCGATGTCGATAACCACATCCGCGACGATACCTGCCGTAACGAGCAAAGCGACTGGCAGGCCCGGGTGGCCCGGGCGTTTTCCCGGGCCGCTGCCCACTACGACCGCCGCGCCGGCGCCCAGCGCCATATCGGCGAGGCGCTGTGGCAGCGGCTGCCTGAAAAGGCGGCAAGCGTGGTGGACGTGGGCTGCGCCACCGGCGACTGGACGCGCAAGCTGGCCGAGCGCTACTCCGAGGCCAGCATAATGGGCGTGGACATCGCCCCGGGCATGCTGATGGAGGCGCAAAAGCGCGGCGGGCGGGTGAGATGGCGCGAAGGCTCCGCCGAGGCGCTGCCGGCGGGCGACCGGAGCGTGGATCTGATCTTTTCCAATCTGGCGCTGCAGTGGTGCCGGAACATAAGCGCGGTCATGGCCGAGTTCGCTCGGGTGCTGGCCCCCGGCGGGCGGGCGGTATTCACCACCCTGCTGGCCGGCACCCTTGAAGAAATCGGCGCGGCCTTTCAGCGCCCCGAGGCGCTGCTGACCTACTCAAGCCGGGCCGACCACCGCCGCGCCGCCGACGCCGCAGGGCTCAGAGTGACCGGCGAGCGCACTCACCTTGAGCGCTTTTACTACCCCGACATGGCCGCGGTGATGGCCTCGATCAAGGGCGTGGGCGCGCAAATCGCCCGCCCGCAAGGCGTGGGGCTGACCCGCCGCGATCTCAAGGCGGCCGCCCAACGCATGGAGCAGCGGCGCACGCCTGACGGGCTGCCCGTGAGCTACCGCTGTTTAACGCTGACCCTGGAGCGCCCGTGAACGCCTACTTTGTGACCGGCACCCACACCGACGCCGGCAAAACGCTGGTAACTAGCGCCCTGCTGTACGCCGCCCGCCGGCAAGGCTTGAGCACGCTGGGGCTCAAGCCCGTGGCCTCGGGCAGCGACGCCACCCCGAGCGGGCTGCGCAACGCCGACGCGCTGGCCCTACAGGCTCAAAGCGTGCCTGGAGTGAGCTACGACACCGTCAACCCCCACGCCTTCACCCCGGCCATCGCTCCGCATCTGGCGGCGTTTGAAGCCGGATGCACGTTAAGCGCCGGCGGCCTCGCCAACGGCATACACGCCACCCTTGATCGCTACCCGCGAGATCTCTGCCTGATCGAAGGTGCGGGCGGCTGGCGGGTGCCGCTCAACGAGGCCGAGGACTTTGCCGACCTGGCCGCGCGGCTGGAGATTCCGGTGATCCTCACCGTGGGGCTGACGCTTGGCTGCCTGAACCACGCACGGCTTACCGCCGAGGCCATCGCCGCCGACGGCCTGCGCCTTGCCGGCTGGGTAGGCAGCGTGGTGGACGCCGACTTTGCCGCCGACACCCCGCGCTTTCGCGCCAACCTTGAGCTTTTGGAAGCCAAGCTCGGCGCGCCCTGTCTCGGCGTGATTCCACACCTTGACGCCCCCGGCGCCGAGGCCGCGTCTCACTACCTCAGCCTTTCTCGTCTGTCCCTGAAGGAGCCCGCATGACCTCCCCCGTCTGGCATCCCTACCAGCGCCTGAACCCGCGCGCCGAGCAGGACCCCGCCGTGCCCAAGGTCATCGGCGGCGACGGCGTTTATTTTGAGCTCGACGGCGGTGAGCGGCTGCTGGACGCCTGCTGCTCCTGGTGGTGCATGATCCACGGCTACCGCCACCCGCGCCTGGTGCGCGCCATCGCCGAGCAGGCCGATACGTTAAGCCACGTGATGCTCGCAGGGCTGACCCACGCCCCCGCCGAACGGCTTGCCCGGGCGCTGGTGCGCGTCACGCCCGAAGGGCTCAACCACGTGTTTTTTATCGACAGCGGCTCGGTGGGCATGGAAGTGGCGATGAAAATGGCGCTGCAGTACCACATCCTCACCGGCAGCCCCGAGAAAACCCGCATGCTCGCGCTCAAGCGCGGCTACCACGGCGATACCGGCGGTTGCATGGCGGTGTGCGACCCGGACAACGGCATGCACAGGCTGTTCAGCCCACTTTTGCCCCAGCACCACTTTGCCCCGGCGCCCACGGCCCCCTTTGACGCCGCCCCCGAAGACGTCGAGAGCGACCTGGCCGCGCTGCGCGAGGTGCTTGAGCGCCATCACCACGAGATCGCTGCGCTACTGATGGAGCCCTTATTGCAGGCCGCCGGCGGGCTCAACATGACCTCACCCCACTACCTGCGCGGCGCGCGCAAGCTGTGCGACGCGTTCAACGTGCTGCTGGTGTTTGACGAGGTGGCCACGGGCTTTGGCCGCACCGGCAAGATGTTTGCCGCCGACCACGCCGAGGTGACGCCGGATATCATGGTGCTGTCCAAGGGGCTCACCGGCGGCTATCTCGGCCACGCCGCAACCCTTGCCACCGACCGGGTCCACGACGCCTTCAAGGGCGAAAGCGACCTCCACGCCTTTATGCACGGGCCGACCTTCATGGGCAACCCGCTGGCCTGCCGGGTGGCGCTGGAGAGCCTGGCGGTGTTTGAAGAAGAGAACTATCTGGAAAAGATCGCCCGGCTCAGCCGGGTGCTGACCCGAGAGCTGTGCGAGGACGCCGAGCTTGCCGCCCACCCCGCGGTGGCGGGCGTGCGCGTGCTGGGCGCGGCCGCGGTAATCGAAGTCCACAACGCCGCCGATCTCGACGGCCTGCGCGACTTCGCCCGGGCTCGGGGCGTGTGGCTGCGGGCGTTTAACCGCTACCTCTACACCATGCCCGCCTACATCACCGCCGAGGCCGAAATGGTCATCATCACTGACGTGATGAAGGCGTGGTTTTTAGAAAAGCGCCGGATGGAAGATCACCGCTGAACGGCAAAAGCTCGCCGGCCTTGCGCCACTGCTCGGCAAGCGCCGGCACGCCCTCCCCGGCGGGGGCGCTGATCGGCTGCACGCCGGGCGGGCACAGCGCGGCGGCGTTGGGGTCCACCAGCGCGCAGGCGGCATCCGTGGGCAGATAGTGCAAAAGCGTCGCTGCCGGCACCACCGCCAGCGACGTACCCACCACCAGCAGAAAATCGGCCGCTTCCACCAGCGCGCAGGCCTCGCCGAACAGCGGCACGGCCTCGCCGAACCACACCACGTCCGGGCGCAGCTGGCTGCCCTTGTCGCACAGATCTCCCAGGGCAATACCGCCCTTGGCGAGCGGGTAGCGCATGCGCTCGTCCACGCTGGAGCGGGCGTTAATCAGCTCGCCGTGCAGGTGCAACACGCTTTTAGAGCCGGCGCGCTCGTGCAAATCGTCAATGTTTTGGGTAATCACGCTGACGCGAAAGCCTGCCGTTTCCAGCTCGGCAATCGCCCGGTGGGCGGCGTTGGGCCGAGCGGCGCGCATTTGCTCCCGGCGGCGGTTGTAAAACGCAAGCACCGTCTCCGGGTCTCGGGCAAACGCTTCCGGCGTTGCCACGTCTTCCACGGCGTGGTTTTCCCACAGGCCGTCGCTTGCGCGAAAGGTCTCGATGCCGCTTTCCACGCTGATGCCGGACCCGCTCAATACCACCAGATGCGGCGCTGTCATAGGCTGCCTCTGCTTGCGTCAGTGTCAGTGTCAATAAACGTCAGTGTACCAGCGCGTCGCGGCCGCCGTTAAACCGCTGCTTGTTGCGATACGGATACACATCGATCACCCGGCCGTTGCGGATGTCCTGCTGCAGGCCCTGCCAGTAGTCCGGATCAAACAGCTCAGGGTGCTGGCGGGTAAACAGCGCCCGGCGCTCGGGGTTGGCGATCATGAAAGGACCAAACTCCTCGGGGAAGATATCGTTCGGCCCGATGGACAGCGCCGAGACGTCGGCCCGCCGGCCGTCAGCGGTGCGCGGCAGCGCGCGAAAGCAGCAGTGGGTCAGGTAGCTGATTTCATCGTAGTCATAAAAGATGACCCGGCCGTGGCGCGTTACGCCGAAGTTTTTCAGCAGCATGTCGCCGGGGAAAATATTGGCCGCCGCCAGCTGTTTGATGGCGTTGCCGTAGTCGTTGAGCACGGTCGCCACTTCCTCTTCGCTGCAGTGCTCCACGTAGAGGTTGAGCGGGGTCATCATGCGCTCGGTATAGCAGTGGCGGATCAGCACCTTATCGCCTTTCATCGACACCGTGGAAGGCGCGGTTTCCAAAAGGTGCGCCAGGCAATCCGGGTCGAAATGGTCCTTGCGGGCAATAAAGTTGGAGAACTCCTGGGTATCGGCCATGCGCCCGACCCGGTCGTGGCGCTTGACCAGCTGGTATTTCTCGCGCACTTCCCGGTGGGTGATGTCCTTGGCCGGATCGAAGCGGTCGCGGATGATCTTGAACACCGTGCGGTGCGAGGGCAGCACAAACACCGCCATCACCATGCCGGGCACGCCCGGGGCAAGAATGAAGCGATCCTCGCGCTTGGCCACCTGGCGGTTCAGCGCGCGAAAAAACTCGGTCTTGCCGTGCTTGAAAAAGCCGATGGAAGCGTACAGCTCGTCTATCGGTTTATTCGGCATCAGCCCCTGCAGATAGGCCACGCATTCGCCGGGTACCGGCACGTCTACCTGAAAATACGCCCGGGTAAAGGAGAACAGAATCGAGACCTCATCGGGCTCGATGAGCACGGTATCCAAGCGCAGGCAGGCCGCGGCGTTGCCATCGTCGTGCAACACCGGCAGCACCAGCGGGACCTGTTCGCCGCCGCCGCGAATCCGCCCGACCAGATAGGCGCCCTTGTTGCGATAAAAAACGCTGTGCAAAAGCTCCAGCTCGGCGTTGTCGGCATGCAAAACGGCCGGCGGCAAGGCTTCTCGCAGAAACGCCGCGCCCCGGGCGGAATCCCGTGCGGCATCGGTGAAGGGAAGCGCCAGCGGGGCCTCCACCAGCGCACGGCTCAAAGCACTTTGCCAGTCGCCGTTCACCGCATAGCGCCGGCACAGCTCAATGCCCGAACGGTGCGGGGCGCCATCGCGTGAGCTGTACACAAACGCCCGGTCGTTGCGAATGTGGCGGTGATGAAACACCGTGCAGAAAAGCGAGTTGAAAAACGTCTCGGCCAGCTCAAAATCCAGCCGCTGGCTGATCAGCTGCGCGTAGCAGCCGCGCGCTTCGCACCAGTATTCGCAGTTGGTCAGCACTTCTTCGCTGAACGTGCGCTCCAGCCGCGTGCGCGTGGCGTCGACTTTTTCTTTATACAGGTTGATGCGCTCGGCGCTGGCCCGCTGGGCCTGCTGCCAGTCGGCATCGCGAAAGCGCTGGCTGGCCTCTCGGGTCATGGCCTGAAAGCGCGCGCGGTATTCGTCAAAGCCGTGAAGCACGGTGGCGGCCAGACGATAGGCTGCGGATAGGGACAAGGGCGTCTCCTGAGAGGTCAGCGTTTGCCGTCAAGCTTCGCGCAGATACCGGCCCGGTGGGGAGACGACCTTGGTGGCAGCCGCAGCAGCTTATGGCACCGCATCGATGCGCGCCAGGCGCAGGCAGAAATCACCGCCCCGGCGGTCGGCGATCAAAAGGCCCAGCTGGTAGATGTCACCAGCGGCAAGCGCCGGCGCGCCAACCAGATGCCGGCCCCGGCATACCGCCTCGAACTCGTGCCAGGCAAAGCGCCACGTCTGCCACTCATCCTTGGCCGGGGTGAAGGCCACGCGGTAGGCGCAGCCCTCGTCAATCGCCCGGCTTTTTATCCGCAGCTGATACGTGCGCCCGTCGCCGCACACCCGCAGGGCAATACCGCCGGCACGGGTCAGCGCACGCTCGAAGGCACCGGGCTCTCGGCGCACCGAGGCAAATCCGCCGCCGTTTTCAAGCGAGATGTCGCCGACAAAGCGCCCCTCTCCTTGCCCCGCGTGAAGGCCTTCGGTCACGTGAAAGGCACTTTTGGATACCCCGCCCATGACACCGTCGTTCACCGCATACCAGCGCCGGGCTTCTTCACGGGCGGCCTCGTCTACGAGCGTGGTAAAAGACAGTTCAGACATCTGCGCGCCTCCTTTGGCCGAACGTGCAGCACGGCGGTCCCGAGTGCTGCCGTTGACGATATAAAAAGATAACCTTTGAAACATACGGTAACTACGGTAGGCTATCCGCCCTATAAACAAAGACAATAAAAAATTCAACAACACAATAGCTACCCAAGGGAACAACCATCGTGCCGACTAAAAACACGCTCAAACTCGCCGTTCAGGCCGCCACCGCCGCTACCGTACTGGGCGTCGCCGGCCAGGCCAGCGCCGTTGATCTCAGCGTCACCGAAGACGTTGAAGCCAGCCTCTACGGCTATGCACGCCTGAACATGAGCTACGACTTTGACGGCGATAACGCGCTGTCAACGCGTTCCGGCTCCTTTGCGCTTGAAGACACCGGCAAGACGCACTTTGGCGCCGATGCCTACCAAAGCCGCCTGGGCGTCAAGGTCAAGCACGCCTCCGGCATGGAAGTCACCGTTGAGGGTGACTTCCGCGGCGGCGGCGGCGGCGATCTGCGCCTGCGCCATGCCTACGGCGAATACAAGAACTTCCTGGCCGGGCGCACCTGGTCCAACTACAACAGCTTTGTGGGCTACACCCCGACGCTGGACTTTGACAGCCTGGCAGGGCTTGCCGGCCTGCAGGATCGCACCGAGCAGGTTCGCTACACCACCGGCGCGCTATCCTTCTCCGTGGAAGACGCCGTTCGCGGGCCGGATATTGCCGATGCATCAGGCCCCAACCTCGATACTCGCGAGTCGGCTCCGGTGCTCACGGCACGCTTTGAAGACTCCGCCGGTGCTGTATCGTACTCCGCCGCCGGTCTCGTTAAACGCATTAGCGCCGAAGGCAGGTCTGCGTCTTCAGATGTCGTCGTAGGCCCAAACGGCGCTCCCGCTGTTTCTCAAGTCGCCGCTAGCGATGTCGACGACAGCGCCATGGGCTACGGCGTGTTCGGTGCCATGACGATCGAACTTACCGAGATGCTCTCGGTTCAGGGCGCGGTGAACTACACCGACGGCGCCAACAGCTACCTGTACCGCTCGGGCAACGACTTCTACGGCACCAGCGCCTACGTTGACGGCAGCGATATTGAAACCATCCAGGGCTACGGCGGCTCGCTGGGCACCAGCCTGGACCTGGGCAACGGGCGCAGCATCAACCTGGGCTACGGCATGACCAAGCTGGACCTGGACGACGCCGTCGCAGACGGTGCCATGACCAGCGCCGCTGCCGAAACCAACCAGAACGCCATGCTCAACTACCAGTGGACGCCGGTTGACAAGGTCATGATGGGCGTCGAGTACGGCTACTTCAGCCAGGAAACCAAAGGCGGCGACACAAAAGAAGCAAGCCGCATGATTTTCGCAGCCCAGTACAGCTTTTAACCCCGCGTCCGGCCGGCGTACGCCGGGCCAAGCGCCCATGCCCCGCTTACGGCGGGGCATTTTTGTCTAAAAGGCCTTGTGTAGCGCAAAGCGCGGCTGTGGCCGGCCATCCTTGTGCACCGTTTCGTTGAACATGGCAAGCGGGCGCACCCAAAGGCCGTATTCGCCGTAAAGCGCGCGATAGACCACCAGCGCCTCTTCGGTTTCGCTGTGCCGGGCGCCGCCCAGCACCTCATACAGCGCACCTTTGTAGTGACGATAAATGCCGGGAACAGGTGTCATGGCGCAACCTCGCTGGCAGGGGCACTGGCGGCTTTTTTCGCCAGCCGGGCAAGTACCCGAGAGGCGGCAACAAAGCCAAACGTGCCGGTGAGAAACGTGGCCGCACCAAAGCCGCTTTCGCAGTCCAGGCGAGCCGATTCGCCGTCGCCGGGTTTTTGATGACACACCTCGCCGTCTGCGCCCGGGTACACCAGCTGCTCGTCGGAGTAGACGCACTCCACCGAGAAGCGGCGTTTGGGATTGCGCGAAAAGCCGTAGTCCCGACGCAGGCGCGAACGCACCCGGGCCAGCAGCGAGTCGTGCACGGTGCGCGTCAGGTCCACCACCCGAATGCGCGTCGGGTCGGTCTGGCCACCCGCCGCACCGGTCACGGTGAGGGCTATCTTGCGCCGCTTGCAAAAGGCGATCAGCGCCGCCTTGGCCACTACGCTGTCAATGGCGTCAACCACGTGATCGGCATCTTCAGGGATGCGCTGCTCAAGGTTGGTGGGCGTGGCAAAGGCCGTGTCCGCCACCACCTCGATTTCCGGGGCAATCAGCCGGCAGCGCTCGGCCAGCACTTCGACCTTGGCCCGGCCCACGGTGCCGTCCAGGGCGTGAAGCTGACGGTTGACGTTGGACACGCACACATCGTCCAGATCGATCAGCGTCAGTTTGCCGATGCCCGAACGGGCCAGCGCCTCGACGGCCCAGCTACCGACCCCGCCAACGCCTACAACCACCACGTGTGCCCGGCGAAAAGCCGCAGCCGCCCGGCCCCCGTACAGTCGGCGGATGCCGCCAAAACGCAGGCGATAGTCGTCAAAGGGCGCGGCGGGCGCCGGTGAGGTATCAAATGGAGCCATCGAGGGCCTCGCTATGCATCGGGATGAAACGTCAGGCACGCCGCTACCGGCGCGGCCGGCAAGCGGGTGGCTATTGTCACGGCCCGACGGCCAAATGTCATCACGCGCGGTGCAATACGCGCCTGGCTCGGGCGTTCGCATCCGGGCGGCATTGGGTCACCGGGCCAAACTTTGCTAGGCTCGAAGGTGTTTTCTCGCTCAAACGCTGCCCCTTGGGGCAGCCGTTACGTAGAAGGAGAGTTTCGCATGCGCTATACCGCACCGTTTTCCGCTCTGGCCGCATCGCTTTTGATGGCCGCCTCGGCCCAGGCCGCCGATACGCTTGACGTTGACGTACACCGCATCAGCGCCGACGGCGTCGGCGATTCGCTGGGCACCGTCACCCTTGAGCAGAGCGATCACGGCCTGCTGCTGACGCCGTCTCTGGACGGACTCGAGGCCGGCATCCACGGCTTTCACGTCCACCAGAATGCCAGCTGCGAGCCCGGCAACAACGACGACGGCGAAAGCGTTGCCGGGCTATCGGCCGGCGGCCACTACGACCCTGAAGCAACCGGCACCCACCAGGGCCCCTACGGCGAGGGCCACCTGGGGGATCTGCCGGCGCTCAGCGTTGATAGCAGCGGCAAGGCCACCCTGGCCATTCTGGCACCGCGGCTGAGCCTTGACGACCTGGACGGCCGCAGTCTGATGATCCACGCCGGCGGCGACAACTACTCCGACGAGCCCCACCTGGGCGGCGGCGGTGCCCGCGTCGCCTGCGGCGTAGTAGGACAGTAAAGTGGAACAGTAAAAAAGTGGAACAGTAAAACCGTCGCGCACGCCGTCATCGCCGGCCCACCGGCGCTGTACGACGCAAAACGGGCAGGCCGCTGACGGCCTGCCCGTTTTTTGTTCCGGCGCTTTGCAGCGAAGAGGTTAGTCTTCGTCGCCGGCCATCTGCATCTGGCGCTGCAGGTAGTTTTGAATCCCCACCTGCTCGATCAGGTGCAGCTCGGTTTCGATATGGTCGATGTGGTCTTCTTCTTCGGCCAGCAGATCACGCAGCAGGTCGCGGCTGACGTAGTCCTTGACGCTTTCAGCGTAGGTAATCGCTTCAATGTAGTCGTTGCGGCCGTCGTGCTCGATCTTGAGATCGCTTTCGAGCATTTCCTTGACGTTCTCGCCGATGTAGAGCTTGCCCAGATCCTGCAGGTTGGGAATGCCTTCAAGAAACAAAATGCGCTCAATGAGCCTGTCGGCGTGCTGCATCTCTTCGATGGATTCGTCGTATTCCCACTTGGCCAGCGCCTTCAGCCCCCAGTCCTTGTACATCTTGGCGTGCAGGAAGTATTGATTGATGGCTACCAGCTCGTTGCCCAGGGCAATGTTCAAATGCTTGATAACTTGCGGATCGCCTTTCATATCACCACCTTTGGTCCGGGCATTGCAGGGTACAACGCCGTCAAATGACGCCTGACAGATGCAACGCCGCCAGGCTTTTGCGTTCGACCGGACAGGCACGCGCGAAGGCTATGCGCCCGGAATGTCCGGAAGTATAGGCGATGCGCTTAACAACTCAAACACATCATCACGTTGCCAAAAGCAAACGCAACAAGAAAGATTCGCGTCAGATAGCGTAGGCCAGCCCCATGTCGGCCTGGGCGCGCGCTTTTTGAACCGCCTCGCGGGTGATGGTCTTGGCCATGCAGGCGCACTTGCCGCACTGTGTTGCACAGCCGGTCGCCTCGCGCACGTCGCGAAAGCTGCGGGCACCGCTGTCAACTTCCCGGCGGATCTGGTGGTCGGTCACTCCCTTGCACATACAGACATACATGGCGACACCTCGCTGGACACATGTCGCCAATGTAAATGATTCCTATAAAGAATCGCAAGCAGTGAGCGCGTTTATTTTTGGCGCTTTGCCGCCTTCGCGCGATCCGCCTGTTTTTTTTCTGCGCCTTGCAAGGCCTTGGGCAGCACGACCGTTTGCGTACCGGAGGCGATATCCGGCCAGCTGCGCTTTTGCGGATCAAACAGCACCCACCAGTAGCCGATACCCAGCGCAGCAAGGGACACCCAGGCCGCCGTGCAGCGGATCAGACTCTGGACAAGGCTGATAGGCGCGCCCTCGGGCGTTTGCACGCGCAGCCGCCAGGCCTGCATGCCCAGCGTCATGCCGCCCCGGCGCCAGCAGTAGGTAAAAAACGCCGCCGCTGAGCACACCAGCAGCAGCCGCAGCGTGGCAACGGCAAGGCTTTCGGTACCGATGCTCTCCGCGCTGCGGCCGAGCACAAAGCGTAAAAACGCCAGGTGCGCCACCGTTACCAAAAGCCAGATCGCCATCACCAGAAAACCGTCGTAAAGCATCGCCCCCAGCCGCCGGGCCAGGCCGGCCGGCGCTACGCTATCGAGCTGGGTAAAACGTCGTTGCGTCATTGAAATCTCTTTAATAAAAGCAAGCTAGCCGTTACGGCGTAAAAGCAAAAGCCCCGCCGCCGCGCAGGCAAGCGTAGGCACCAGCACCGCCCACACCGGTGAAAAGCCGAAAATCGTCGACGCCGGCGCCAGCAAGTCCTGGGTATATTTGAACGTAAGCCCGGTAATCACCCCGTAAAATACCCGGGTGCCGGCGGCCACGGTGCGCAGCGGGCCGAACACAAACGAAGCGGCGATCAGCACCAGCGAGCCCATGGTCAGCGGCAGCAGCATTTTTTGCCAGAAATACAAAAGGGGCTGCTCGGCGCTGCGCCCTTGGGACTGCAAAAACTGCGCGTAGGCGTACAGCTCGCTGGGCGACTGGGTTTCGGTATCGCGCAAAAGCCGCTCCAGCTGGGTAGGCGTAAGCGCGGTATCCCAGGCCTCGGTGGCGCGACGCGTCACTTCGGTACGCCGGGGGAAAAACCGCGTAGTGGCCACGTTGCTCAGCCGCCATTGATCGTTTTCCCAGTAGGCGCGCTCGGCATAGGACGCTTCAACCAGCCGGCGATCGTCAAAGCGGTAGCGCAGAAGATCCAGCACCACGTCGTCGGCGCGGATGGCGCCGAAACGGTAGACGCTGTCGCCTTCAATCTGCCAGGCGCTGCGGCTGGTGAGCACCGCGCCTTCGCCCAGGCGCTGTTCGAGCTGCCAGGCCTCGGCAAACTGCTCGGTGCGCGGGCTGACAAACTCCGCGATTAAAAGCACCGCGGCCACCACCAGCAGCACCGGCTTCATCACCCCCCAGACAATGCGCGAAAGCGAGCGCCCGGCGGCGCGCATCACGGTCAGCTCGTTGCTCGACGCCATGCTGCCAAGACCGATCAGCGCGCCGATCAGCACCGCCACCGGCGCATACTGATAAAACCGCCAGGGCAGGCGCATGCCTAGATACAAAAGCACGTCAAGGCTTGAATAGGCGCCTTGAACGTCGTCCAGGTCATCAATGTAGGCGATGATCAAATCAAGCCCCAGCAGCACCAGCTGAACCACCAGAATGGCGGCCAGCACGTTGCGCGCAATGTAGCGGTCCAAACGATCGGTGAGCATTAGCGCATCCCCTTACGCTGCAGGCGCCAGACAAGGGCCAGCCCCAGCGCGAAAAACGCGGCGTGAACCGGCCATACGCCAATCGCCGCCGGCAGCGAGCCGCTGCCCACGGCGTCCACGGCGGCCAGCAACAAACTCAGGTAGGCAACATAGAGAAACACCGCCGGCAGCAGCTTGGCAAAGCGCCCCTGGCGCGGGTTGACCCGAGACAGCGGCTGAGCAATCAGTGCTAGCACAAACACCATCAGCGGCACGCCCATGCGCCACTGCCACTGAGCCTTGGCGCCGGGCGCCTCGCTTCGCCACAGCGCTTTTGTGGGCTGAAACTCGGCCTCGTCCGAGGCGCTGAGGGTTTTGCTTTCTCCCAGGCGGATGGTGTAGCGCTCAAAGGCCAGATGCTCGGCCTGAAGATCTCCCGGCACCACGCTGAAACGGTCACCGTCTTCGAGCACCAGAAAACGGCTGCCGGTTTCGTCGCGTACCTGCTGATAGCCCTGCTCGGCCCGGGTCACGTAGTTGGGCAGATCATCGCCGCGGCTGCCCAGCTCATGGACAAACACGTTTTGCATCTGCCGGCCGTCGTCGGAAAAGCCGGTGATATAGGCGGTACGGCCCGCGCCAAAGTCCTGAAAGCGGCCCGGCGTCAACACCGAGGCATCCAGCCGGCTGCGCTGCTCCTGAATAATGCCTTCCGTTGCCATGCTGCCCCAGGGCGCCAGCCATAGGCTGCAGATGCCCACCAGCACGGCCACCACGGCACAGGGCAGCAAAGTGATTTGCAAAAGCCGCATCGGACTTATGCCGCAGGCCACCATGACGGTAATTTCACTGTTCATGTAGAGCTGGCCGTAGGCCAGCAAAATGCCCAGAAAAAACGCCAGCGGCAGCACCAGCTCCATAAAACCGGGCAGATGAAACAGCATCAGATTGCCCAGCACCGTGACGGGAAACTCCCCCTCGGCCACATCGGCAAAGTAGCGGATAAAACGCCCGCCCATGATCACCAGCAGCAAAACGCCGGCCACCGCCGACATGGTAAGCAGCACTTCGCGGGTGAGGTAGCGAAATAAAATCAACGCGATCTCCGGCCAGTCTTGCAGGATGCCATGCAATGCGCCCATGGCTTGGGTACACTGACGGGTATTATCCTGATTCTCTCAATGCTTGTCTTGTTTGGAGACGCCATGCAATTTTCCGTGCAGACTGCCAACCCCGCCAAAGCCGAAACCGACTGCGTGGTCGTTCCCGTGTTTCAAAGCGGCGCGCTGCTGCCGGCGGCGGCCCGGCTGGACGACGCCAGCGAGCGGCTGATCGGTCAGCTGATGGAACGCGGCGACTTCGATGCCGCGCTGGGCAACGTGCTGACGGTGCCCTTTGCCCCGGGCCTTTGCACCGAGCGGCTGATGCTGGTGGGGCTGGGCGAGCCGTCGCGCTGCGGGGAAGCGGCGTTTATCAAAGCACTCGACGCCGCCGGCCAGGCACTGATCAAGCTGCCCGCCGACAGCGCCGTGATCGCCTTTAGCGACGTGCCGCTGGAGGGTCGCGACAGCGCCTGGAAGGCGCAGAAAACGCTGGAGGCCATTGTCGGCGCCGGCTACCGCTTTGATCAATTCAAGACCACCCATGCCAAACCCTCGGCGCTGGCACATATTACGCTGTGCGCCCGGGACAGCGACGACGCCGCCCTTGTTCAGCAGGGCGCCGACATCGGCCGGGCCGTTGGCGAGGGCATCAACCATACTCGCACGCTGGCAAATCTGCCCGGCAACGTCTGCACGCCGCGCTATCTGGCCGGCGCAGCCGAGGCGCTGGCCGCTGAATCCGGCGGCGCGCTCACCGCCGAGATTCTCGACGAAGACGCCCTTGAAGCCCTCGGCGCGGGCTCGCTGCTGTCGGTAGGCCGCGGCAGCGCCGAGCCCACCCGGCTGATCGTGATGCACTACCAGGGCGCGGACAATCCCGACGACGCGCCCCACGTGCTGGTGGGCAAGGGCATCACCTTCGATTCCGGCGGCATCTCGCTCAAGCCCGGCGCGGGCATGGACGAAATGAAGTTCGACATGGGCGGGGCGGCCAGCGTCTTCGGCACCGCCAAATCGGTGCTGGGTATCCGGCCCAGGCTCAACCTGGTGTTTATCGTCGCCGCGGCGGAAAACATGCCCGGCAGTGCGGCCACCAAGCCCGGCGACATTGTCACCACGCTCAAAGGGCTCACCGTTGAGGTGCTCAACACCGACGCCGAGGGCCGGCTGGCGCTGTGCGATGCGCTGACCTACGCCGAGCGCTTCAAACCGGCAAGCGTGGTGGACATCGCCACCCTCACCGGGGCGGTGATTGTCGGCCTGGGCCACCACGCCAGCGGGCTTTTAGCCAACGATGACGACGTGGCCCTGGACGTGCTCGACGCCGGGGAAACCGCCTGGGACCGCGCCTGGCACCTGCCGCTTTGGGACGACTACCAGCAGCAGCTGGACTCCAACTTCGCCGATCTGGCCAACATCGGCGGCAAGCCGGCCGGCACCATTACCGCCGGCTGCTTTTTGTCGCGCTTCACCGAGGCCTACCCCTGGGCACATCTGGACATCGCCGGCACCGCCTGGCACTCCGGCGACAACAAAGGCGCCACCGGCCGCCCGGTGGGGCTTTTGACCCAGTACCTGCTGGACCGGCAAAACGAGGCTGACGCGATAGGCGCCGAGCGCTAACATGAACGTCCCGGGCCCGGCTGCATTGCCGCCAGGCCCGCGCCGGCCTTTTGCAAAGGCCTTGTACGCCCTTTTTTTACCCGCCAGCCCCGCGCTGGTTTTCAGCGGAGAACATGCTCGTGCCTTCAGACGCCTTTCCTGACGACGCCTTTCTTGCCGACGCCTTTCTTGCCGACGCCTTTCAGCTGGTGCCGTCCAACCAGCCGACGGCCGATCACGTCCGCGACAGCATTCTTCAGGCGCCCGGGTTCGGCACGCACTTCAGCGACCACATGGCGTATATTCGCTGGACGCTGAGGCGCGGCTGGCACGCCCACGGCGTACGCCCCTACGGCCCGCTGACCCTCGACCCGGCCGCCGCCGTGCTGCACTACGGCCAGGAAATCTTCGAAGGCATCAAAGCCTACCGCCACGCCGACGGCTCGGTGTGGACGTTTCGCCCGGAGAAAAACGCCGAGCGCTTTCGCAAAAGTGCGCGCCGCCTGGCCCTGCCGGAGCTCTCCGATGACGACTTCATCGGCGCGCTCAAGGCCCTGCTGGCCCAGGACCACGCCTGGGTGCCCACCCCGGTTGACGAATCCGACGAGTGCAGCCTTTATCTGCGCCCGTTCATGATCGCAAGCGAGGCGTTTCTCGGCGTGCGCCCCTCCCACGAGGTGGATTTCTACGTCATCGCCTCGCCGGCGGCGGCCTATTTCAAGGGCGGCGTGGAGCCGGTCTCGATCTGGCTTTCCCGCCACTACCAGCGCGCCGCCCCCGGCGGCACCGGCTTTGCCAAGTGCGGCGGCAACTACGCCGCCTCCCTTGCCGCGCAAAAGCAGGCCGAAGAACAGGGCTGCAGCCAGGTGGCGTTTCTCGACGCGGCGGAACACCGCTGGATCGAAGAGCTTGGCGGCATGAATCTGTTTTTCGTTTTCAGCGACGGCCGGCTGGTCACCCCGCGGCTGACCGATACCATCCTCGAAGGCGTCACCCGCGACTCGGTACTCACCCTTGCCAGAGAGGACGGCCTCACCCCGCAAGAGCGGCCCATCAGCCTGGACGAATGGCGCGAAGGGGCGGCCTCCGGCGACATTACCGAGGTGTTTGCCTGCGGCACCGCCGCGGTGATTACCCCGGTAAGCGAGCTGGTGACCGAAGACGAGCGCATCCGTCTGTCCGCCGGCGGTGACAACGCCGTGGCCAAGCGCCTGCGCAAAAAGCTGCTGGACCTGCAGTACGGCCGCTGCGAAGACACTCGCGGCTGGCTGACCCGGCTGGTCTAGCCCCGAGGGCCGTATGGCGCGCATCGATTTCTACATCTTGGCCGATACCACCCTTGAGGCGCGCCTGGCCTTTGCCTGCAAGCTGGCCGATACCATCTGGCGCCGCGGCTACCGGCTGCACCTGCACTGCGAGGATCAGGCCCTTGCCGAGCAGGCCGACGCCGCGCTGTGGGACTTTCGACCGGACGCCTATCTGCCCCACGCCCTTCTCGAAAGCGAGATGGCCCCAAGCGTGCCGGTGACGCTTGGCACCGGCGAGCTGCCCGCCCCCCGGGGCGAGACGGCGCTTTTGAACCTGCACCCGGACATTCCCGCAGGCTTTGAGCGCTACGCCCGGGTGGCCGAAATCATCAACCAGCACCAGGCCGTGCTGATGGCCAAACGCGCGTGCTGGCAGCGCTACAGGGCGCAGGGCCATGAGGTGGTGCCGCACAAGCTGGGCTCAAGCGCCTGACGCTACACGCCACACCCAACGACATGAATTCAATGCCTCGCCCCGGCGCGGCATTTCGCTGTGAGTGATTCCATGGACAAGACCTACCAACCCGAAAGCATCGAAACCCGCTGGTACCAGCGCTGGGAAGCCGACAACCGCTTTGCCCCCTCCGGGGCCGGCACGCCGTTTGCCATGATGATTCCGCCGCCCAACGTCACCGGCAGTTTGCACATGGGGCATGCGTTTCAGGACACCATCATGGACACCCTGGCCCGCTACAAGCGCATGCAGGGCAACAACACCCTGTGGCAGATCGGCACCGACCACGCCGGCATCGCCACGCAAATGCTGGTGGAGCGCAAGCTCGCCGCCGAACAGGGCAAGACCCGCCACGATCTGGGCCGCGACGCCTTTCTCGACAAGGTGTGGGAATGGAAGGAAGAGTCCGGCGGCCACATCACCCGCCAGCTGCGCCGCATGGGCGCCAGCGTCGACTGGTCGCGGGAACGCTTCACCATGGACGACGGCTTCTATAAAGCCGTGCAGGAAGTGTTTGTCCGCCTGCACGAAGACGACCTGATCTACCGCGGCAAGCGGCTGGTCAACTGGGACCCTACCCTGCACACCGCGATTTCCGATCTGGAAGTGGAAAACCGCGACCGGCAGGGCAGCTTCTGGCACTTCCGCTATCCGCTGGCCGACGGCGTTAAAACCGACGACGGCCGCGACTATCTGGTGGTCGCCACCACCCGCCCGGAAACCCTGCTGGGCGATACCGGCGTGGCGGTCAACCCGGAAGACCCGCGCTACGCCTCGCTGGTGGGTAAGTTCATCGAACTTCCGCTGGTGGGCCGGCGCATCCCCATCGTCGCCGACGAGCACGCCGACATGGACAAGGGCTCGGGCTGCGTGAAAATCACCCCGGCCCACGACTTCAACGACTACGAAGTCGGCAAGCGCCAGAACCACCTGCTGATCAACGTCTTCTCCCAGGACGCCACGGTGCTCGAGCGCGCCGAGATCTACAACCTCAAGGGCCAGCCCCAGCCCGACGAAGACGCCCGCCTGCCGGCCAAGTACGCCGGGCTTGACCGCTTTGAAGCGCGCAAGCTGATCGTCGACGATATGGACGCCGCCGGCCTTTTGCAGGAAGTTGAGGCCGTCAACAACACCCTGCCCTTTGGGGACCGCTCGGGCGATATCATCGAGCCGCTGCTCACCGACCAGTGGTTTGTCGCCGTGGAAGAGCTGGCCCGCCCGGCGATCAAGGCGGTGGAAGACGGCGATATCGAGTTTGTGCCCAAAAACTACGAGAACATGTACTTCTCGTGGATGCGCGATCTGCAGGACTGGTGTATCTCGCGCCAGCTATGGTGGGGCCACCGCATTCCCGCCTGGTACGACGAAAGCGGCAACGTCTACGTTGCCCGTACCGAAGCCGAGGCGCGCGAGAAACACAACATCGCCGCTGACGTCACTCTGACCCAGGACGACGACGTGCTCGATACCTGGTTCAGCTCCGCGCTGTGGACGTTCGCCACCCTGGGCTGGCCCGAGCAGACCGAGGAGCTTGCCACCTTCCACCCCACCAACGTACTGGTCACGGGCTTTGACATCATCTTCTTCTGGGTCGCCCGGATGATCATGATGACGCTCAAGTTCACCGGCGAGGTGCCGTTCAAGACGGTGTACGTCCACGGGCTGGTACGCGACGCCCAGGGCAACAAGATGTCCAAGTCCAAGGGCAACGTGCTCGACCCCATCGATCTCATTGACGGCATCAGCCTCGATGAGCTGGTGGAAAAGCGCACCGGCAACATGATGCAGCCCCAGAAGGCCAAGGCCATCGCCAAGGCGACCCGGGCCGAGTTCAAGGACGGCATCGAGCCCCACGGCACCGACGCGCTGCGCTTTACCTTTCTCTCCCAGGCCACCACCGGGCGCGACATCAAGTTCGACATGAGCCGGCTGGACGGCTACCGCAACTTCTGCAACAAGCTGTGGAACGCCTCGCGCTACGTGCTGATGAACGCCGACGGCGAAGACTGCGGCGCGGACGGAGGCGAGGTCACCCTGTCGCTGGCCGACCGCTGGATTCTCTCGGCGCTGCAAAAAACGATCGCGCAGCTCACCCGCCACATCGACAACTACCGCTTCGATCACGCCTCTCAGGCGCTGTACGACTTTGTCTGGAACGAATACTGCGACTGGTATCTGGAGCTGTCCAAGCCTGTTTTATGGGATGAAGCCGCCAGCGAGTCCGCCAAGCGCGGCACCCGCCAAACGCTTGTGCGCGTGCTCGAAGCCGTGCTGCGTCTGGCCCATCCGATGATGCCGTTTATCAGCGAAGAAATCTGGCAGCGCGTGGCCCCGCTTGCCGGCACGCTTTCCGATGCCCAGGCAGGCGAAGGCAGCTCGATCATGGCCCAGCCCTGGCCCGAGGCCGACGAGGGCCTGATCGATGACGCCGCCGCACGGGATATCGACTGGCTCAAGGGCGTGATCGTCGCGGTGCGCAACGTCCGCGCCGAGATGAACATCGCCCCGGGCAAACAGATTGACGCGCTGCTGACCAAGGGCGGCGCCGAAGACGCCGCGCGGCTTGAACAAAACCGCCCGTTTTTGATGAAGCTGGCCAAGCTTTCAAGCGCCACCTGGCTGGACAACCCCGACGACGCCCCGCTTTCGGCCACCCAGCTGGTGGGCAACATGGAAGTGCTGGTGCCCATGGCCGGGCTGATCGACAAAGACGCCGAGCTTGCCCGGCTGGACAAGGAAATCGCCAAGCAGGACAAGCAGATCGAAGGCATCGAGAAAAAGCTCGGCAACGAGAATTTTACCGCCAAGGCCCCGGCCGCGGTGGTCGAAAAAGAGCGCAGCAAGCTCGCCGAAGTGCGCGCCGCCCGCGCCCTGCTGGAAGAGCAGCGCCAGAAAATGGCCACGCTGTAGCCATCGCGCCTGAAGGGTTACCCGGTGCAACGCCCGCTTCACGCGGGCGTTTTGCCGTCTTGCCGGCTAAGCCATACGCAGCGCGCGTTTTGCCAACGTTGAAACCTCGCCGTTTAACCCGGCCCGTCCCTGCGTGTACTATGTCCAACTTTTGTACCACAATGGTTTCACCGTTAAAGCCCTGCCCGACACGTCCACCCCTACGCCGGGAGCGCCTATGCCCCTCGCCATCAAGCCGCTTGCAGCGGCACTGGAACACGCCGGCATCAGCTTTCGCGATCTTGAGCCCATGGCGGATACCGGGCTGGCCCACGACCACGTCTGGCTGCACCGCGGCGGCGACGACCGAGTGGCCAGACTGCCCAAGCAAAGCCAGATGAAGCTCGCCCCCGAGGCCAACCTGGCCTACCAGGCGGCATGTTTTCAGCGAGCGGCTCAAAGCGGGCACACGCCGCGCCTGCACGCCGTGCTGCCCGCGGATAGCCACCTGCCGCGAGGCGGACTGGTGGTGGAGGCCATTCACGGCCGGCCGGCGCAGCTGCCCGACGATCTGGCAAAAATCAGCCGGGCGCTGGCCAGCATTCACGGCCTGCCCGTGCCGCCGGCCCATCAGCGCGCGCCGCTTTTCGCCCCGGCCAACCCGTGGCACGCCATGCGCCGCGAAATTGCCGAACAGGCCGACTTCGTCGACACCGCCCTGCTGCCCGACGCCGTTCGCCGGCGCATTCACGCCGCGCTTGGCAGCATGCCTGCGCAGCTCGATGACAGCGCCGCCGGCCTGATCAGCTTTGACGCCCACCCGGGCAACTTTCTCATCGACGATCAAGGCCGCGCGGTGCTGGTGGATCTGGAAAAATGCCGCTACGGGCTGGCCGGGTTCGATCTGGCCCACGCCAGCCTGTACACCTCGACCACCTGGGACGTAAACAGCCGCGCGGTGCTCAAGCCGCAGCAGGTGGCCGACTTCTACCGCCACTGGCAGCATGCCATGGGCGATACGACAAACGGCGACGCGGCCGCGCTGCTCGCCTGCCGCCGGGCCATGTGGCTGTGGTCGCTGACCTGGTGTGCCAAATGGCGCACCCAACATCTGCAGGCCCACGACGCCATGCGCCGGGGCGAGGACTGGTCCGCCGAGCTCAGCGACCCGGCGCTGATTGCCCACGTCCGCGAGCGCGTGGACCACTACCTGTCGCTGCCCGCCATCGACTTCGTGGAAGACGAACTGGACTATCTCGACGACGTTCTGGGCTAGCCCGCCCCGACCAAAGGAACCCTGCCCATGCACACCGCTGCTTCTCTCTTGCGCCATGGCCCGCGGCTGGCCGCACTCGCCTGCGCGATGCTGTCCGCCACGGCGCTGGCAGCCCCCGACCCCGACGACTGGAAAACGGTGATTGAACAGGCCGAAGGCCAGACCGTGTACTGGAACGCCTGGGGCGGCGACTCGCGCACCAACCGCTACATCGACTGGGTGGCCGGGCAGATGCAGCAGCGCTTTGGCGTCGAGGTCGAGCACGTCAAGCTTGAAGACACCGGCAGCGTTGTATCCCGCGTGCTGGCAGAAAAGCAGGCGGGCAACGACGACGGCGGCAGCGTGGATGCCGTCTGGATCAACGGTGAAAACTTCGCCGCCATGCGCGAACATGACCTGCTGTTCGGCCCCTTTGCCGAGTCGCTGCCCCACTTCGGGCTGACAAACCCGGCGGACAACCCTGAAGTGGTTACCGACTTCACCCTGCCCGTTGATGGCTTCGAGTCGCCCTGGGGGCGGGCGCAAATCACCTTTTACTACGACAGCGACGCGGCCAGCTTCACCGGCGACGGCGCACCGCCGAAGAGCATGGCCGAGCTGCTCGACTGGGCCCGGGAAAACCCCGGACGCTTTACCTACCCGCGCATCCCCGACTTTACCGGCAGCACCTTTTTGAAGCAGGCGCTGATCGAGCTCACCGATCAGGACGAAGCGCTCTACCGGCCGGTGTCCGAAAGCGACTTCGCCGCCGTTACCGCGCCGCTGTGGGACTATCTCGACAAGCTGCATCCGCACCTATGGCGCGAAGGCCAAAGCTTCCCCGCCTCGGGGCCCAGACTGCGCACCCTGATGAGCGACGGCGAGCTGGACCTGGCGTTCTCGTTCTACCCCACCGACGCCGCCGTGGCGGTGAAGGAATACCAGCTGCCGAAAAGCGTGCGCAGCTACGTGCTCGACGGCGGCACCCTGGGCAACGTGCACTTTGTCGCCATTCCCTACAATTCACCGCACAAGGCCGGCGCCATGGCGCTGGCCAACTTCCTGCTCTCGCCGAGTGCCCAGGCGCAAAAGCAGTCGCTGGACTACTGGGGCGATCGCACCGTGCTGGACATAAACCGGCTAAGCAAAGCGCAGCGGCCCCTGTTTGAGGCGCAGAACAACAACCCCGCGCTGCCCCCGGCAGACGCCTTCGAGAAAACCCTGGCCGAGCCCCACTCCGGCTGGATGGACGCGCTGCAGAAGGCCTGGCTTGAGCGCTACGGAGCGCAATAAGCGTGCTACGGCTGGCCCCCATACTGGTGATCGCCCTGCTGACGCTGCCGGTGGCGGCGGGGCTTGCCATGATTGCGCTGCCGGCGTTTGATTATCTGCCGGTGCTCGGCGGCGAGGCGTTCAGCCTTGAGCCCTGGCGGGCGCTTTTCAGCCAGCCGGGGCTTTGGCGCGCCGCCGCACTGAGCCTGGCAAGCGGGCTTGTCACTCCCATTGTGGCGCTGACCGCGGTGGTACTGTTTCTCGCCGCCGGGCAACGCGGCCGGCTGGCAGGCGCGGCTCGCCGGCTGATTTCGCCGCTTTTGGCCGTGCCCCACGCCGCGCTGGGCTTTGGGCTGGCGTTTTTGATCGCGCCGTCGGGGCTCGCCATGCGCGTGATCTCGCCCTGGCTGACCGGGGCCGAGCAGCCGCCGGATACGCTGATCGTCAACGACCCGCTGGGGCTTTCGCTGATGGCGGGGCTGATTCTCAAGGAAATCCCCTTTCTGCTGCTGATGAGCCTGGCCGCGCTCAACCAGCTCCGCCCGGAAAAGCACGTGGAAATCGCCCGGTCGCTGGGTTACGCGCCGACACTTGGCTGGCTGAAAACCGTGCTGCCCGGGCTGTACCCGCTGATTCGGCTGCCGCTCTACGCCGTCATCGCCTACGCCAGCGCCAACGTGGATATGGCGCTGATTTTAGGCCCGGCGCTTCCGCCGACGCTTGCGGTATCCATCCTTGAGTGGTTCAACGACCCCGACCTCAGCCGGCGCTTTATGGCCTCGGCGGCGGCGGTGCTGCAGCTGGGCGTGACCCTGACCGCGCTTGGGCTCTGGTGGCTGGGCGAGCGGCTTGTCGCGCGGCTGTGCCGCGGCTGGCTCTGGGCCGGAAGCCGCCGGCGGGGCGAGGCCACGCTGCGCCTGCTCGGCCGCACCCTGCTGCCCGGCGCGGGGCTTGTCGCGCTTGCTGCGCTTGCCGGGCTTGCCATGTTTTCCGTGGCCGGCTTCTGGCGCTTTCCGGACGCCCTGCCCCAGAGCGTTACCTGGGCTCACTGGCAGCGCGCAGCGCCGATGCTCGGCGAGGCGCTTGTCAGCACCGCCGTGATTGCGCTGGCGGCCACGCTGATCGCCACGCTTTTGGTGCTCGCGGTGCTGGAAAACGAACACCGCCGGCAGCTGCGCCCGGCACGTTCGCTGTGGCTTTTGTACCTGCCGCTGATCGTGCCGCAGATTGCCTTTGTCTTCGGCCTGGTGGTGGCCGCCGAAAGCGTAGGCATCGGCCCGCAGATCGGGCTGGTGATTGCCGGGCACCTATTGTTTGTGCTGCCCTACGTGTATCTGTCGCTTTCCGAGGCCTACCGCCGGCTGGACCCGCGCTGGCTGGAAATCGCCCGCACCCTGGGCGTGTCGCGCAACGCCGCGTTCTGGCGGGTGCGCCTGGCGCTTTTGGCCGCGCCGCTGGCCACCGCCTTCGCCGTGGGCCTTGCCATCAGCATCGGCCAGTACCTGCCCACAAGGCTTCTCGGCGCGGGCCGGGTCGAGACCGTAACCACCGAGGCGGTGGCGCTGGCCTCGGGCGGCAATCGGCGGCTGATCAGCGTCTGGGCGCTGGTGCAGGCGCTGCTGCCGCTTTTGGGCTTTATGCTGGCCGCCGCCCTGCCACGTTTGCTTATCCGTCGGGAGAACCGCCATGGCCGACACTGACCGTCAGGACCTCGCCGGCATCAGCATGGTAATGCCGGTGCTTAACGAAGCCGCCACCCTCGCCGCCGCCCTTGAGGCGCTCGCCCCTTTCCGCCGGCGCGGCGCGGAGCTGGTGGTGGTCGACGGCGAAAGCACCGACGCCAGCGCCTCCATCGCCCTGCCGCTGGCCGACAGCGTGCTCACCGGCCCCGCCGGTCGCGGCACGCAGCTGAACCTCGGCGCCAGCGCCGCCGCCGGCGATACGCTGGTATTTCTCCACGCCGATACGCGCCTGCCCAACGACGCCCCGGAGCAGATTCAGCGGGCGCTTGCCGCCCGCCGCTGGGGCCGCTTTGACGTCACGCTTACCGGCCACAGCCGCTGGCTTGGCGTGATTGCCGCGCTGATGAACGCCCGTTCCCGGCTCACTGGCATCGCCACCGGCGACCAGGCGATGTTTATGACCCGCGCGGCCTTTGCCGCCGCCGGCGGCTTTCCCGAACAGCCCCTGATGGAAGACATCGCGCTGTCCGGGCGGCTGAAGCGCATCGGGCGTCCGGCCTGCCTGAAACGCCGGGTGCGCGTCTCCGGCCGGCGCTGGGAGCGCCACGGCGTGTGGCCCACGGTGTGGCTGATGTGGCGGCTGCGCCTGCGCTACCGGCTTGGCGCCAGCCCGGAAAAGCTGGCCCGCGAATACACCCGGCAAGAGCACGCCAATGCACAATAACCCTTCTGCCGAATGCGGCCCGGTGGCGCTGCACCTGCTGGCCAAGGCCCCCGTGCCCGGCCGCGCCAAAACCCGGCTGATGCCGCGCCTGGGTGCCCACGGCGCGGCCAGCGCCCACGCCGAGATGGTCAGGCGCTGCGTGGCCCACGCCTGCCGAGCGCTGCCGGCAGCGCAGGTTACGCTGTGGACCGCGCTTGACCACGGCCACCCGCTGTTTGCTGAGCTCAAGCAGCGTTTGGGCATCCATCTGGCCGCCCAGCCCGAGGGCCATCTGGGCGTGCGCATTCGCCACGCGCTGGCAGGCTCGGCGGGGCCTTCCATGATCATGGGCAGCGACTGCCCCTCGATTACCCCCGAGCTCATCCAGGCCTGCGCCGACAGCCTTGCCACGCACCCGGTAGTGATTCTTCCCGCCGAGGACGGCGGCTACGGGCTGATCGGCACCCGCGGGCTTACCCCCGCCGACGCCCGGGCGCTGTTTCATGACATTCCCTGGGGCGGCGACGAGGTGCTCGCCGTCACCCGGGCGCGCCTTGCCGCGCGGGGGCTTGAGGCGGCTTTCCCCGCTACCGTGTGGGACGTGGACCGCCCCGAAGACTGGCAGCGCTATCGCCGCCTGTACCCTCGCGCGCCGTCCCTTGCCTCCCCTTTTCTTTCCCCCGGTTGGAGCCGCTGATGACCCAAAAGACGCCCGTGAACCGCAAACGCCTGCTGCTTTTTGCCCTGCTAGCGGTGGCCGTCGCCGCCTTTTTTGCCACCGGCGCCCACGAGTGGTTCAGCCTGGACACGCTCAAGGCCTATCAGGGCGAGTTTCAGGCCGCCTTTGACCGCCACCCCTGGCAGATCGCCGGGGCGTTTTTTGCCGCCTACGTGGTCATCACCGCGCTGTCGCTGCCCGGCGCGGCCATCATGACCCTGCTGGGCGGGGCACTGTTCGGCCTGGGGATTGGCCTGCTGCTGGTCTCCTTTGCCAGCGCCATCGGCGCGACGCTGGCCTTTCTGATCTCGCGCTACCTGCTGCGCGGGCCCATCGAGCGGCGCTTTCCCCGCCGGCTGGCGGCGATCAACCGCGGCGTAGACCGCGACGGCGCGTTTTATCTTTTCAGCCTGCGGCTGGTGCCGGCGTTTCCGTTTTTCGTCATCAACCTGGTCATGGGACTGACGCGCATCAAGGCGCAGACGTTTTACTGGGTCAGCCAGGCCGGCATGCTTCCCGGCACCGCGGTGTTCGTCAACGCCGGCGGCCAGCTAGGCGAGATCGAGCGGCTGGGCGATGTGCTATCAGCAGAGCTTCTCACCTCCTTTGCGCTGCTGGCGATATTCCCCTGGATCGCGCGGAAAATCATGCGCCTGGTTCAGCGCCGCCGAGTCTACCGGGGCTTTGAGCGCCCCAAACGCTTCGACTACGACATGCTGGTGATCGGCGCAGGCTCCGCGGGGTTAGTGAGCGCCTACATCGGCCGCGCGGTGAAGGCCAAAGTGGCGCTGGTGGAAGCCGGCAACATGGGCGGCGACTGCCTGAATACCGGCTGCGTGCCCTCCAAGGCGCTGATTCGCGCGGCCCGGGCCGCCCACGAGGTGCGCCACGCCGAGCGCTTTGGCATTCATACCGGCCCGGGCGCAAGCGAGCCGACGGTCGACTTTTCTCGGGTGATGAGCCACGTACACAGCGCCATTGCCGACGTCGCCCCCCACGACAGCGTCGAGCGCTATACCAAGCTCGGCGTGGACGTACACAAGGCACGCGCCGCCCTTGTCACCCCCTGGGAAGTCGACGTGGGCGGCAAGCGCGTAAGCGCCCGGCACATCGTTATTGCCACCGGCGCGCGCCCGGCCATCCCGGCGCTCCCCGGCATCGACGAGGCCCGGGTGCTCACCTCGGAAAATCTTTGGCAGCTTGACGAGCTGCCCGGGCGGCTGGCGGTGCTCGGCGGCGGGGCCATCGGCTGCGAGCTGGGCCAGAGCTTTGCCAGGCTTGGCAGCCGCGTCACGCTGATCGAAGGCGGCGAGCGGCTTTTGGGCCGCGAGGACGCCGAGGTGGGCGAGCACGTGGCCCAAACCCTTGAGCAGGAAGGTGTGACCGTGCTGACCCATACCCGCGCCGAGCGCATCAGCCACGACGGCGGCCAGCGCCTGCACCTGACGAGCGCCGCAGGCGAGCAGAGCGTGGCGTTCGACTACCTGCTGGTATGCGTGGGCCGCCGGGCCAACGTTGAAGGGCTGGGCCTTGAGGCGCTGGGCATCGCCATTGATACCGGCACCCTGGCGCTCAATCGCCAGCTGCAGACCCGGCTGCCCAACGTCTGGGCCTGCGGCGACGTTGCCGGCCCCTATCAGCTGACCCACGCCGCCGCCCACCAGGCCTGGCACGCCGCGGTCAATGCCCTGTTCGGCGAGGTCAAGCGCTTCAACGTGGACTACCGCTTTATGCCCGCGGTGGTCTACACCCAGCCGGAAATCGCCCGGGTGGGGCTCAACGAGCGCGAGGCTAAAGAGCAAGGCATCGCCTTTGAACTGACCCGCTACGCCATGAGTGAGAGCGACCGCGCCATTGCCGAGGGTGCCACCGCGGGCTTTATCAAGGTGCTCACCGTGCCCGGCCGGGACAAGATTCTGGGGGCGACCATCGTGGCCGAAAACGCCGGCGAGTGGCTCGGCGAGTTCAGCCTGGCGATGAAGCACAATCTGGGAATGAACAAGCTGTTGGGCACCGTTCATCCCTACCCCACGCTCGGCGAGGCGGCCAAGGCCACCGCCGGCGCGTGGAAAAATGCCCATAAACCTGAGCGCGTGCTTACCCTGCTGGAGCGCTACTTTACCTGGAGGCGCGGCGCATGAGTGCGAAAACGCAGCAAAAAGAGCTGGTGCTGATCGGCGGCGGCCACGCCCACGCCCTGGTGCTTGAAGCCTTGGCCCGCCGCCCGGAACCCGGCGTACGCCTGACCGTGGTCAGCGAAAGCCCGCTTGCGGCCTATTCCGGGCGCATACCGGCCTGGCTTGCCGGCGAGTGCACCCTTGCCGAGACGCAGATCGACATCGCCGCGCTGTGCCGCCGGGCCGGCGCGCGGCTTATTGCCCAGCGCGCCACGGCGTTCAGCGCTGAAAAGCGCGAAGTGACGCTGGCAGGCAATGAGCGGCTACGCTTCGACGTGGCTTCCATCAACGTCGGGGCTACCGTTGCCGCCCCTGACGCGGCGCAGAAAGCCGCACCGACGCTGCTTGCCATGCGCCCGCTGGCCGCACTGCCCGAGCGCTGGCAGGCGCTGTGCGCGCGCGTGGACGCCCTGCCCGCCGGCAGCCGGCAAAGCGTGGTGAGCGTAGGCGGCGGCGGCGCCGGGTGCGAAACGCTGCTTGCGGTGCTGGCCGCGCTGCGGGCTCGCCGTCCGGACGTGCGCTTTGACGCTGCGCTGTTAAGCGCGGGCGAAACGCTTCTACCCGGGGCCGGCCGGCGGCCCCGGGCGCTGCTCACGCGAGCGCTGAAAAAAGCCGGCGTAACCCGGCGCACCGGCGTGCGGGCCGTCGGACTGGAAAACGGCGCTATCGCGCTTGCCGAAGGTGCCCCGGTGCCGGCGGATATCGCGCTCTGGGCCACCGGTGCGGTGGGCCACGGCTGGCTTGAACACAGCGATCTTGCGCTTAACCGGCGCGGGTTTATCGAGGTGGGCAAAAGCCTGGAGGCCAGGGGCGCGCCCGGGGTGTTTGCCGCCGGCGACTGCGCGGCGTTTCCGGCCGCGCTGCCCAAGGCCGGGGTGTACGCCGTGCGCGCCGGGCCACATTTGGCCGAGAATCTGCGCCGGGCCTGCCGGGGCAAGCCGCTCAAGAACTGGTACCCGCCGAAGCGGGTGCTGGCGCTGATCAATACCGGCGACGGCCGCGCGGTGGCCGTCTACGGCCCGCTGGGCGCGGCGGGTAGATGGGCGTGGCGCTTAAAAGCGCGCCTTGACGGGCGCTTTATCGCCCGGTTTAGCCCCGGCAAGCATCGCTGACGGCTAGTCCGCCCGGCGCCAGCCGCCGATCACTCGGCTGTCCGGGCCGAACAGCACCAGCCGGTCATGGTCGATCAGGTAGCGATAGGCGTTTTCCAGCATATCGGTGACGCGCTGCGCGTCGTCAAGCGCCGGGCAGGCCTTGCGCGTGGTGGCAAGCTCCTCGACGTTGATGCGCTGCTTGTCGCCAAGTGAGGCCTTGCCGGTAAAGCGGTTGCAGCCGTCGCTGCCGCTGATGCGGCCGTCCGGCGCGATGCGAAAATACGCCGGCTCGGGCAGCGTCAGACGCTCATGGGTGCCCAGCAGCAGCAGGTTCCAGCGCTTGCCTACCGCCTCGCCGCTGAGCGGTTTGGCGCTGCCCGGCTGCTCGGGCGCCGGGGCCGGCGGAGCGCTGGAACAGGCGGCCAGCAGCGTGACGGCCGCCGCCAGACCGGCGCCCGGCCAGCGGCGAGCCAAAACGGAGGGTTTCGAAACGGGGGGCATCATGGGCTTTCCTCGGTGCGCCACCTACCAGCTGCCGGTGTTTTCCATGGAAGCCCAGGGCTCGGCAGGGGCCAGCGGCTCACCCTTTTGCAAAAGCTCCACCGAGATGCCGTCCGGAGAGCGCACAAAGGCCATGCGGCCGTCCCGGGGCGGGCGATTGATGGTCACGCCGTTATCCTGCAGGTGCTGGCACAGGCCGTAAACGTCGTCCACCTCATAGGCCAAGTGGCCGAAGTTGCGCCCGCCGTCGTAGGTTTCCGGGTCCCAGTTATGGGTCAGCTCGATTTCCGGCGCCTGCTCTTGCGCCGAGCGGGTTTCGTCTTCGGGTGCGGCCAGAAATACCAGGGTAAAGCGGCCCTTGTCGTTGTCTTTGCGGCGCACTTCTTTAAGGCCCAGCAGGTTGCAGTAAAAATGCAGCGCAGCGTCCAGGTCGCTGACCCGAACCATGGTGTGCAGATAGCGCATAAATCACCTCAACGATAAAAACATGACCGGCCCGAGGCTAACGCTGCTGCCGGCGCTTAACAAGCTCAAGGCGCGATGCCTTCGCCGCAGCCGCTGTACTGCTCGCCGTCGATGGACAGCGTAACGCGTGCCGGGTACGGCTTGGCGCTCATGTCGTCAAAGCAGGCGGCCGCTTCAACGCGCACGCGGAAAAACCGCCCGGCGTCGGCGTTTCTCAGCACCACGCGCCCGGCGTCGTTGTCCATCACGCTGACCATATAGGGCAGCGTCTCGACGGTGTCGCCGTAGTCGGTGGCAAGCTCAAGCTCGGGCGTTTGGTTATCCAGCGCGACGGTCCAGCCCGGCTCGTTGCCGTGGGCAAAAAACATCACGCCGGGATGCTCGTCCCGGGTGCGCGCGTCGCGCCTGTGCGCCAGCCGGCATGTGAGCTGGCCGCGCGGGGTTTCCACCTGGGCCTTGTCACCGCGGTTCCAGAAGCTGATCTCGCCGTTTTGATAGCGCGCACCGCTGGCCACCACCGCCTGGGGCAGCTGCCAAGCGCCGTGCAGCGACCACAGCTTGAGCGTTTCGTCACCAAAGGCGGTGACCAGGTGCTGGTTGGCCGGCGCGCAGCGCCAGGCTTCAAAGCGCTGGGCCTGTCCGGGAAACAGCGCCGACGGCAAAAGCGGCGCGGTGGACACAGCCTCTGACGGGCGGCTTTCTGGGCGATCCGCCATCAATGCAGAATCCGCCGGCGCCACGCCCGACGACGCGCAGCCGCTAAGCCATAGGGCACAGGCCAGGGCCACCGGCCAGCGATAGTGATAGATTCCCATGCAGTCTCCCTGTCTTTTTGTGCTGACATCCTCCTCTTTCTGCGCGCTTCGCGTCTTAGAAAGAGGTTTGACGCGCTATTGAATCAACGCCGATTGCCGCACCCCTTCAGGCCTGCTTATAGCGCTTCAGGTCGTCGGGGTTGAAGCTTTCCACCTCGGCGGGCAGCGCAAGGGCTTCGCGCTTGAGCTTGACCTGCATTTTTTCCGCCAGCCGTTCGGCGTCGTCATCGGTGGTGCGCCCGTTAAGCTCGGCCAGCTGCGCCATGCCCTGGTGGTAAAAAGTAAGCACGTCCAGCGCCGTGCGATCATCGTGCTCAACGGCGCGTCGCAGCGGGGACAAATAGCCGCTGATCTGGCCCAGATGGTGCTTGAGCTGCCAGGCATAGCGCACTTCATTCATCCAGGGGCGGTCCTTGAGCACGGCAAACATCGCACTGGTGGCCAAAAGCCCCAGCGCCACGCCCAGGGCGTTAAGCATAAGGCTTGAGCCAAAGGCGGAGGTCAGTATCAGCGCAAACAGCACCCCCAGCACGGCGAACTGCCCGGCCATCAGCAGGGTGATAATACGCGATTTGCGCCGAAAGGCGTGGGGGTCTTGCTGCTTGAGGGTAAAACGCGCCATGAGCGGCCTCTTGAGTGTGAGCGTGTCGCCGGGCACCCATGATACGGCGCCCGGCCGCACAAACAAACCGCCGGCCGCTTGCCGGTGTCAGGCCAGCCGCTCGGCGGCCGTTTTCAGCAGCCGCTCGGTGGTGTCCCAGCCGATGCAGCCGTCGGTAATCGAAACGCCGTGGCGCAGCGCGCCGGGCACCAGCGGCTGCTTGCCTTCGTGCAAAAAGCTTTCCAGCATCAGCGCGGCCAGGTTCAGGTTGCCCGCCTCGCGCTGGGCGAGCACATCAAGCATGACCTCGCTTTGGCGGCGGTGGTCCTTGCACGCGTTGGCGTGGCTGCAGTCGACCATCAGCCGCGGGTTCTGCCCGGCGCTTTCCAGCGCCGCCGCCGCCGCCTGCACGTGCTCCGCCCGGTAGTTGGGCGCACCGCTGCCGCCGCGCAGCACCAGGTGGGTATGCGGGTTGCCCGACGTTTGCGCCATCACCGGGCGGCCGGCGGCGTCCATGGCGAAGTGCCGGTGCGGATGCGCCGCCGCGCCCATGGCGTCAACGGCGACCTGAACGCCGCCGCTGGTTGCGTTTTTAAACCCCACCGCGGCGTCAAGGCCGCTGGCAAGCTCGCGGTGCAGCTGGGATTCGGTCGTCCGCGCGCCGATGGCCACCCAGCTGAGCAGATCTTCCAGATACGGCGCCAGCATGGGCTGCAAAAGCTCGGTGGCCACGGGCAGGCCGCACTCGGCTACGTCGCGCATCAATGCACGAGACAACGCAAGCCCCCGGGCAATATCGCCGCTGCCGTCAAGGTCCGGGTCGTAGGCAAGGCCTTTCCAGCCCACGGTGGTGCGGGGCTTTTCTACGTAGACGCGCATCACCGGCACGATCTGCCCGGCGAGCTCATCACTGAGCCGCGCCAGGCGCTCGGCGTACTCCATCACCGCACGCGGGTCGTGGGCCGAGCATGGCCCCACCGCGACCAGCAGGCGGGGGTCGTCGCCGGACAGAATGCGCTTGACCGAGGCGCGCCGGGCGTTGATCTGTGCGGCCAGCGCCGGGCTTAGCGGGTACTCGGCGTGAAGCGTGGCCGGGGCGGGCAGCGGCTGCGGGCCGGCGGGGTCGGCGTCGGGCGCCGTTTGCGGGGCAGTCGCGGTCTTGAGCATCGTGGCAGTGGCATTCATCGGTTATCGCTCCGTCGGAAAGGGACATCGTGGGCTCTTGCCACCGTCATGAACGCGGCCGGAGGTGGCAGCTGCTGCCGGCCGCGCGGGGCTAAATCGCCAGCCGTGGCCATACGCCGGGTACCCGTTGTCGACAAAAAAGGCGATGTAGGCCGGTGCGCGGTCGGTCATGACGAAGCTCCTGATGAAAAATATCCGATGAAGAAAAAACGTATCGCGGTGCTGCTGCCTAAACGCAAAAACCCCGGCGGGCGGCCCACCGGGGTTTTACATGGCGGGCCACCCGTTGGGGGTGCCCGTTGGCGCGGCTCAGTCGCCGGCCACGGCCACCCCCTGGCTAAACCAGTAGCTTTCGCCGTACGCATAGACAGACGCGGTGCGCGGCACCGATACATCGCCTGGCAGGTTGAAAAAAGCAGCGGTATGCATGGGGGTTGTCCGTTGAGTCAAGCAGCCGGAATAAAACGTGGTCAGCCCAGCGTAGCCCGAAGGCCGGCTGGCTGGCAAGCGCTTGTTTAGCCGGTGAACGTTAAAATCCAGCCGATGGTGGCCGGCAGGCAAGCCATGCCGACCAGCACAACCAGCCCCATCACGATGGCAAAAAAGCCGCTGTTATCATAAGAATGTTCGTTGTGGGCCATACCCGCCTCCTTGTTTCACTCACTTGATGCGCCGCGTATCCGGCCGGCGTTTCCCGATTTTTTGCGCCGGCGACACTCGCTGCGCGGCGTCGCTACGCGGCCAGTCTAGCAAATTCCGGGGCGGCGTTTCAGGCTTTCTGCCGGCCGCACTGCTGTCTTGTCAGGCCTTACGGCTCTAAGCCTGGCGGCGCGGCGCGTAGCTGAACACGTCGGAAAACACCCGGGTCTGATCGATGCCCTTCTCTGCCAGAATGTCCAGGCAGGCATACACCATCCCCGGCGAGCCGGACAGATAGACATCGCAGCCGGCCGGGGTTAGCGGGGCGTCTTCGAGCACCTCATCGATGCGCCCCTGGTGATGCATAATACGCTCGCCGTCGGCCAGCGGCTCCAGCAGCGCAAGCTCGGTCACCGCATGAAAGGTAAAATGCGGATACGTCTGCGCCCAGCGCGTGGCAAGCGGCTCCAGGTAGAGCTCGCGATGCTCGCGAACGGCCCACCAAAGCTGGATGTCGCGCTCGGGGTTTTGCGCAAGCGCGGCTTCTATCAGCGCTTTCATCTGGGCAAAACCGGTGCCGGCGGCAACCAGCAACAGCGGGCGCGTGCTGGACATATCCAGCACGCAGTCGCCGCCGGGCAGGCGTACGGTGAGCTTTTGCGCTACCTGCAACAGCTCGCGCAGGCGTGCGGAGTTGCTGCGCTCGGGCCAGTGCTGCACGTGAAGCTCCAGCCGACCGTCGTCGCGGTCGCCGCTGGCAATGGAGAACGGCACCCAGGTACTCTCATCCAGCTCAAGCTCCAGATACTGCCCCGGCGCATGGGTGAGCGCCTCGGCACGCCCTTCCAGGGTTACGCCAAACACATCAGAGTTGAGATCTTCCACTTCGCTGACCCGGCAGGTCATCGTCCTAGCACTCATGCAAACCTCTTGTTCAGCGCCTTATCCAGGCGATGCGACGAAATGTGTGTCAATGATCACCGCCGCTGCGCGCAGGCGGTAGCGGAATGCCGATGCCAAGCGATGCCCAGCGCTTGTCTACCCGCGCCTTGACCGCGCTGTCCATGGCGATGGGCTCGCCCCACTCGCGCTGGGTTTCGCCGGGCCATTTGTTGGTGGCATCAAAGCCCATCTTCGAGCCAAGCCCTGATACCGGCGAGGCAAAGTCCAGGTAGTCGATCGGCGTGTTTTCCACAATGGTGGTGTCTCGGGCCGGGTCCATGCGCGTGGTCATCGCCCAGATCACGTCTTCCCAGCGCCGGGCGTCAACGTCGTCGTCGAGCACCACCACAAACTTGGTGTACATGAACTGGCGCAGAAAGCTCCACACGCCCATCATCACGCGTTTGGCGTGGCCGGGATACTGCTTTTTCATGGTCACCACCGCCATGCGGTAGGAGCAGCCCTCCGGCGGCAGGTAGAAATCCACGATTTCGGGGAACTGCTTGCGCAGAATGGGCACAAACACTTCGTTGAGCGCCACGCCCAGAATCGCCGGCTCGTCCGGCGGGCGGCCGGTGTAGGTGGAGTGATATATCGCGTCCCGGCGCCGGGTCAGGCGCGTCACGGTGAAAACCGGGAACGTGTCCACCTCGTTGTAGTAGCCGGTGTGATCACCGAAGGGGCCTTCCGGGGCCATGTCGTCGGGGTAGATAAAGCCTTCGAGGATAATCTCGCTTGATGCCGGCACCTCAAGCTCGGCGTGGCCGCATTTGACAAGCTCGGTGCGCGAGCCGCGCAAAAGCCCGGCAAAGGCGTATTCCGACAGCGTATCCGGCACCGGGGTGACCGCGCCGAGAATGGTGGCCGGGTCCGCGCCCAGCGCCACCGCCACGGGGAACGGCTCGCCGGGGTGGGCCTTTTGAAACTCCTTGAAGTCCAGCGCCCCGCCGCGGTGGGACAGCCAGCGCATGATCAAACGATTCTTGCCGATTTTTTGCTGGCGGTAGATGCCCAGGTTCTGGCGCTCTTTATGCGGGCCTTTGGTGACCACCAGCGACCAGGTCACCAGCGGGGCGGCGTCGCCCGGCCAGCAGTGCTGAATCGGCAGGCGGTCCAGGTCGACGGCGTCGCCCTCTTCCACGACCTCCTGCACCGGGGCGCGCTTGACCGTTTTCGGCCCCATGCTCAGCGCCTGGCGGAAAATCGGCAGCTTCTGCCAGGCGTCTTTCAGGCCCTTGGGCGGGTCAGGCTCTTTTAAAAACGCCAGCAGCTTGCCGATCTCGCCAAGTGCGGCGACCGAGTCTTCGCCCATGCCCATGGCCACCCGCTCGGGCGTGCCGAACAGGTTGCCCAAAAGCGGCATATCGTGGCCTTTGACGTTTTCAAACAAAAGCGCCGGCCCGCCGGCGCGCAGGGTGCGGTCGCAGATTTCGGTGACTTCAAGATAGGGATCGACCTGGGCGGAGACGCGAACCAGCTCGCCTCGGGTTTCCAGCGTCTGGATAAACTCGCGCAAATCGCGGTATTTCACGGCGGGCCCTCTTCTCCTTGGCGCTCGTTGGCAGTTAGCGCCCTAGCGGCGCTTCATGGCCTCGAAGAACTCCAGGTTGGTCTTGGTGTCCTTGAGACGATCGATGAGAAACTCGGTAGCGCCGATATCATCCATCGGATGCAGCAGCTTGCGCAAAATCCACATGCGCTGCATTTCGTCTTCCGAGGCGATCAGGTCCTCCCGGCGCGTGCCGCTGCGGCGAATGTTGAACGCGGGGAAAACGCGCTTTTCGGCCAGCTTGCGGTCCAGATGGGCTTCCATGTTGCCGGTACCCTTGAACTCTTCGAAGATGACCTCGTCCATTTTCGAGCCGGTATCGACAAGCGCGGTGGCAAGAATGGTCAGGCTGCCGCCCTCTTCGATGTTGCGCGCGGCCCCGAAAAAGCGCTTGGGCTTTTCCAGCGCGTGGGCGTCCACGCCGCCGGTGAGCACCTTGCCCGAGCTTGGCACCACGGTGTTGTAGGCCCGGGCCAGGCGGGTGATGGAGTCGAGCAAAATCACCACGTCCTTTTTGTGCTCGACCAGGCGCTTGGCCTTTTCGATCACCATTTCGGCGACCTGCACATGGCGCGCCGGCGGCTCGTCAAAGGTCGAGGCCACCACTTCGCCGCGCACGGTGCGCGACATCTCGGTGACCTCTTCCGGGCGCTCGTCGATGAGCAAAACGATCAGGTGGCACTCGGGGTTGTTGCGCGTAATCGAGGTGGCGATGTTTTGCAGCATCAGCGTCTTGCCCGCCTTGGGCGGCGACACCAAAAGCCCCCGCTGGCCCTTGCCGATGGGGGCGGTGAGATCGAGGATTCGCGCGGTCAGGTCCTCTTTCGAGCCGTTGCCCATTTCCATGCGCATGCGCTCGTCGGGAAACAGCGGCGTAAGATTCTCAAAGAGAATCTTGTGCTTGGCGTTTTCCGGCCGATCAAAGTTGATCTGGCTGACCTTGAGCAGGGCAAAGTAGCGCTCGCCGTCCTTGGGCGGGCGGATCTTGCCGGCGATGGAGTCGCCCTTGCGCAGGTTGAAGCGTCGAATCTGCGACGGCGAGACGTAGATATCGTCCGGGCCGGCCAGATACGAGCTGTCGGCGCTGCGCAGAAAGCCGAAACCGTCTTGGAGAATTTCCAGCACACCGTCGCCGTAGATGTCCTCGCCGCTTTTGGCGTGCTTTTTGAGGATGGCGAAAATGATGTCCTGTTTGCGCGAGCGTGCCAGATTGTCGATGCCCATCTGACGGGCGATATCGAGCAGCTCGGGAACGGATTTTTGCTTGAGTTCGGTAAGATTCATCGGTGTGTTAGAACGTTGCTCATGAAAGCGAGGCGCCGGGCGCCGCAGAGAAGAAAGGAGGCGTGGCAGTGATGCGCCGTATGATGCGTTCAGATCCCGACAGGACACGCGCTCGATATGCAAAAAGCCTGACTGACCCGAACGCATCGGATTCAGCTCAACCATTCACTCCTGATTTCCAGGCCGGCGCTGGGCGGGCCGGACTCACGGGCTATCTGACGACTTGGACAGCTGGCCGGCTTTACCCTTGTGCAGCACCGCTGCTGCGCCGATCCGCCGTGAATCTGCGTTGAAAGGCGTAAACGTCAAGCGCCCTAGCGCTTTAAAAACGAGAAAACGCCCGGCTCGGCGTCAATGGGGTTGGGTAAAGCCTGAAATGATTGACGTAACGCCTGCTGCGCTGATGCCGGTATGCAAGAGACTGGCCGGAACTCATGGGGCTGGTCGCACGGGATAATCCGTTGCCGGACATCTCTGGCGCTTTGGCCCTGTTGCCATGAGCAACCGCCGGTGGCCTGCGCTACCGGGCTGTGCGTTATTTCTACTCAAACCAGTAGGCGGATGGTAGTCAAGCCCTGCGGCAAACGCAAGCCTTGGCCAATTGACAATCCGGCGGGGGCCACGCAACCTTGCCCGGACCCACCGGAAGGACAGCCCATGCCCAAGGATACGCCTCTTGCCACCGCTGCCGGCCGCACCGAATCGCTTTGCCAGCCGCGCGCCGGCCGGCACATTGCCGCCATCGACCTTGGCTCCAACAGTTTTCACCTGCTGATCGCCCGTGTTAACGGCGCCCGGCCGCGCATCGTCACCCGGCGCGGGGTCAAGGTGCAGCTGGCCGCCGGGCTGGATGCCAACGGCAACCTTGACGATGCCGCCCAGAAGCGCGGCCTTGCATGCCTTGAACAGTTTGCCGCCATGCTGGAGCGCGCCGCCTGCTCGCAGCTGCGCATCGTCGGCACCAGCGCGCTGCGCGAGGCCGGCAACCGCCATGTCTTTCTCGAGCGTGCCGCCGCGCTGCTGGGCGATTCTGTAGAGGTGATCAGCGGGCGCGAAGAGGCGCGGCTGATCTATCTTGGCGCCGGCCACGCGCGCCCGTGCCGCGGGCGGCGCCTGCTGGTGGATATCGGCGGCGGCTCAAGCGAATGCGTGATCGGCCACGCCATGACCCCGCAGCTGCTGGAAAGCCTGCCTATGGGCTGTGTGACCTTTTCCCGGCGCTTTTTCCCCGACGGCGCGCTGAGCAAGGCGGCCATGGCCGCCGCCGAACAGGCCGCGCTTGAACGGCTTGCAACCGTCCAGGCGCGCTATTGCCGTGCCGGCTGGGACGAGGCCGTCGGCACCAGCGGCACGCTCAAGGCGGTGGCGCGCGTGATGCACGCGTACGGCGACAGCCGCGAAAAAGGCCTGATCACCCGTCCCGGGCTTGAGCGGCTGCGCGCCCGGGTGCTGCGCTCTTCTCGGATCGATACGCTGGCGCTCAGAGGGCTCAAGGCCAACCGCGCGAGTATTTTTCCCGCCGGCGTTGCCCTGGTCAGCGCGATCTTCACCGCCTTTGACCTGCAGCGGCTGCGCTTTGTCGACGGCGCCCTGCGCGAGGGCCTGCTGTTGGACATGCTCCATCAGCACCGCGGGCCGTGCGATCGCTGAGCACCGGCGGTAAAATGCCAGCCAGCGGCCTGATACAGGCGCCTATTGGGCGCGCTGAGCGCAGCCACGCAGGTATCACCCGCCCACAGCACGATCACCGCCTGCCGCTCCCAGGGCGGCAGGCCGGCCTCGGCCAGCAGCCGTTTCAGGTCGCGCCGGCCGCGCCCGGCCAGCTCAATAACCTCGCCGCCGCGGCGCCAGCAAGCGGTTAGCGGCCGTGTCGCTTGTGCCGGCGCTGCCACCAGGGCGACATCCAGATCCCCCAGCGGCGTAGCAAGCGGCGCACGGCCGTCCCAGCTTGTGCGCCAGCTCGGCGCTTTTGCCCTGTGCGCTTCAGCCAAAAGATACAGCCGGCCGCGCCACAGCCGCGCACAGGCGCCGGGCCAGGCAACGTACACCTGCGCGTCCGGCGCCGCGCACAGCTGCGCCAGCAGCGTTTCCAGCCGGCGCCTGGGCGGCGTGGCAAGCCCCCGCCGGCGGCAGAAAGTACGCACCAGCAGCCGCTGGCGGGGCCTGTCTCGCGCGGCAAGTGCGGCGGCGTCAAGCTGCTCGTCGCCGATCTGCAGCGCGGCGAGCTCTTCGGCGGCGTAGGCTTCCAGCAGCGCGTCGGCGTCCTGCATATGCTCGGCGGCGGCAACAAGCGAGCGCTCGGCGTGGGGCCAGCGCGCCTTTAAAACGGGTAGAACCCGGTGGCGCAGGTAGTTGCGCTCAAAACGGGTATCGGCGTTGGTTGGGTCATCGCACCAGTCGAGCCGGCCTTCATCTGCCAGCGCCTGCGCCGCCGCGGCAAGCTCTGCCTGTGGGGTACCAAGCCAGGGGCGGGCCAGGGTCACTCCGCGGTATTGGCGCTGAGCGGGCATGGCCGCCAGCCCGCGCACGCCGCTGCCGCGCAGCGCGGCCAGCAGCCAGGTTTCGGCCTGATCGTCGCGGTGCTGGGCAAGCCACAGCGTATCGCCGGCCGGCACCTGTTCGGCAAAGGCGGCGTAGCGGGCCTGGCGGGCTGCACCTTCCACGCCCTTGCCGCAGGCGTTGACCTGTGCGTACACCACCGTCAAGGGCACGCCAAGCCGCCGGCAAAGGGCGCGGCAGTGGCGCTCGAAATCGTCAGCGGCGGCCTGCAGGCCGTGATGGACGTGCAGCGCATGCAGCGCAGTGCTCCCCGCGCGGCAGACCTCGGCGGCAAGGGTCAGCAAAAGCGTCGAATCCATGCCGCCGGAAAGCGCTACCCAAACGCCACGCCCCGGCGAAACCTCCGCCAGGGCGCGTTCAAGCAAAGCTTGCGGAGAGCGCTTATGCGGCGGGCGCGCCATAGCTCATCAAGCGTGCGTAGCGGCGCTCCAGCAGCGTGTCCGTGTCCAGCGCCTCCAGCCGCTCCAAGCTCTGCTCCAGGGCGTTTTTTACGCGCTCGGCGGTTTGTTCGTGATAGCAGTGGGCGCCGCCCAGCGGCTCTTCAATCAGCGTGTCGACAAAGCCCAGCTCCTTGAGGCGCGTGGCGGTAATGCCCATGGCCTGAGCGGCGTCGGAAGCCTTTTCCGCGCTCTTCCACAGAATCGAGGCGCAGCCTTCCGGCGAGATCACCGCGTACGTGGAGTGCTCCAGCATGGCCAGCTCATCGCACACGCCGATGGCCAGCGCCCCGCCGGAGCCGCCCTCGCCCACCACGGTGGATACGATCGGGGTTTTCAGCCGCGACATGACCGCCAGATTGTGGGCAATGGCCTCGGACTGGCCGCGCTCTTCGGCGTCGATGCCCGGATAGGCGCCGGGGGTGTCGATAAAAGTCAGCACCGGCATCTTGAAGCGCTCGGCCATTTCCATCAGCCGGCAGGCCTTGCGATAGCCTTCCGGGCGCGGCATGCCGAAGTTGCGCCGCACCTTCTCCTTGACGTCGCGGCCTTTCTGGTGGCCGATGACCATGACCGGCCGGTCGTTGAGCCGCGCCACCCCGCCGACCAGTGCGGCGTCGTCGGCAAAACGGCGATCGCCGTGGAGCTCGTCGAAATCGGTGAAGACGTGCTCCAGATAGTCCAGCAGGTACGGGCGCTTGGGGTGGCGCGACAGCTGGGAGACCTGCCAGGGGGTGAGATCCTTGAAGATAGACTCGGTCAGCTTGCGCCGCTTGGCCTCCAGGCGTTCGATTTCATCGGCCAGATTGACCTGGCTGTCGGAGCTGACCAGCCGCAGCTCTTCTATTTTTGCCTGCAGCTCGGCAATCGGCTGTTCAAAATCGAGGTAGTTGGGATTCATGGACGTCGCCTGTAAAAAACCTGTAGAAAAAGCCAGAGAAAAAGCAAACCGTATCGATCGAGCGTTTCAGCTCGGCATTATCGCAGCTTGAATCAACCACGCAAGACAGCCGGCCTGCCGGCGCCGGCTCAGTCGTAGCGCAGCTTGACGCCCACTTGGCCCTCAACGTCGCCAAGCGCCAGCAGCAGTTCATCGTTGGGGGCTACGCGCCAGCTGTCATCCAGGGCCAGCCAGGCCGTGGCGTCCGGGTGGCGATACTGCAAACGCACCGGCAGCCCGCCGGTATCGCGGTACGGCGTCAGACTATCACGCAGGCTGTCCACCAGACGACCGTTGACCCGGCTGGCATCCAGTGCCAGATCCACGGATTTGCCGAAACGCACCCGCGCCGCCGTCATCGGCGTAACGTCCTTGCCGCGCAGCTTGACCCCGCCGGAGTAGTCGTCGGTGGCCACCTCGCCTTCGACGATGATGACCTGATCGGTTTCGATCTGGCCGCGCACAGCGTCGTACAGCTCGCCGAACAGGGAAGCCTCAACGCGCCCGGTGCGGTCGTCCAGGGTAATAAAGGCCACGGTGTCGCCGCGCTTGGATTTCATGGTGCGCATACCCACCACCAGCCCGGCCACGCGCTGGGGCTCCCGGGACGGGGTAAGATCGCGAATGCGAGTGGCGACAAAGCGCGCCAGTTCGCGCTCGTATTCGTCGATGGGGTGGCCGGTGAGATAAAGCCCCAGCGTGTCTTTCTCGCCGGCGAGCCGCTGGCGATCGCGCCACGCACGCACGCCGCGATAGTCGGCGTAGACGTCCAGGTCTGCCGCCGGGGCGAAGGCCTCGCCGAACATATCCACCATGCCTGCGCTCTGATTGGTGTGATTCTGGGCGGCGGCCTTGAGGGCATCTTCCGTGGCGGCGGCCAGCACCGCCCGATGCGGCCCCAGGTTATCCAGCGCGCCGGCGCGGATCAGCGCCTCCAGGGTGCGCTTGTTGATACGCTTGGGATCAAGCCGGCGGCAGAAATCGAACAGGTCGCTGAAAGCGCCGCCCTTTTCTCGGGCCTCGACAATGGCGCCGATGGGGCCTTCGCCTACCCCGCGAATCGCGCCCAGGCCGTACACTACGCGGCCGTCTTCATCCACGCTGAACTTGTAGGTGCCGACGTTGACGTCCGGCGGCGTCACCGTAAGCCCCAGGTGGCGGCACTCTTCGATCAGCGGTACGACTTTATCAAGGTTGTCCATTTCGGTGGACATCACCGCCGCCATGAACGGCCCCGGGTAGTGCGCCTTGAGCCACGCCGTCTGGTAGGACACCAGCGCGTAGGCCGCCGAGTGCGACTTGTTAAAGCCGTAGCCGGCGAATTTCTCCACCAGATCAAAGATGTTGCCGGCCAGGTCTTTGTCGATGCCGTTTGCCGCGCAGCCTTCCATGAAGCCGGCGCGCTGCTTGGCCATCTCTTCGGGCTTTTTCTTGCCCATGGCCCGGCGCAGCATGTCGGCCTGGCCCAGCGTGTAGCCGGCCAGCACCTGGGCGATCTGCATCACCTGTTCCTGATACAGGATGATGCCGTAGGTCGGCGCGAGCACGGGTTTCAACAGCTCGTGCTGGTAGTCCGGGTGGGGGTAGGACACCTCGGCGCGGCCGTGCTTGCGGTTGATAAAGTCGTCCACCATGCCCGACTGCAAAGGCCCCGGGCGGAACAGCGCCACCAGCGCGATCATGTCGTCCAGCGAGTCCGGCTGCAGGCGCTTGATCAGCTCTTTCATGCCCCGGGATTCAAGCTGGAACACCGCGGTGGTTTCGGCCTTTTTGAGCATCTCGAAGGTGGGCTTGTCGTCCAGCGGGATGGCGTCGATGTCCAGCGCCGCCTGGCCGTTTACGGCGCGCACCTTGTCGACCATTTCCAGCGCCCAGTCGATGATGGTCAGGGTGCGCAGGCCGAGAAAGTCGAACTTCACCAGGCCCGCGTCTTCGATGTCGTTTTTGTCGAACTGCACCATCAGCCCGGAGCCGTCTTCGTCGCACAGAAGCGGCGAAAAGTCGGTGAGCTTGGTCGGTGCGATCACCACCCCGCCGGCGTGCTTGCCGGTACCCCGGGTGATGCCCTCGAGCTTGAGCGCCATCTCCCAGATTTCTTCGGCCTCGTCGTCGGCCTCGATGAATTCCTTGAGCGCGGGCTCGGCCTCGATGGCCTTGGCAAGGGTCATGCCCACGTCAAAGGGAATCAGCTTGGAGAGCTTGTCGCCCAGCGAATACGGCTTGCCCTGGGCCCGGGCCACGTCGCGCACCACGGCCTTGGCCGCCATGGTGCCGAAGGTGACGATTTGCGACACCGCATCGCGCCCGTAGCGCTCGGCGACGTAGTCGATCACCCGGTCGCGCTTTTCCATGCAGAAGTCGACGTCAAAGTCGGGCATGGAGACACGCTCGGGGTTCAAGAAACGCTCGAACAGCAGATCGTACTTGAGCGGGTCAAGGTCGGTGATCTTCTGGGCGTAGGCCACCAGTGAGCCGGCGCCGGAGCCGCGCCCCGGCCCTACCGGCACGTCGTTGTCCTTGGCCCACTGGATAAAGTCCATCACGATCAGAAAATAGCCGGGAAAGCCCATCTGCAGGATGATATCCAGCTCGAAATCCAGCCGCTCGCGGTAGCGCGCGTCGATCTCGCGCCAGGCGTCGCTGTCGCGCGGATGCTCGGCCGGCGGGTAGAGGAAATCCAGCCGCTCGGTGAGCCCGTCGTGGGAGACCTTGCGGAAATACTCGTCCTGAGTCATGCCCTCGGGAATGGCGAATTCGGGCAGAAAAATCTCGCCCAGGCGCACGTCAACGCTGCAGCGCCTGGCAATCATCACGCTGTTTTCCAGCGCCTGGGGAATATCGGCAAAAAGCTCCGCCATTTCTTCCGGCGTCTTGAGGTACTGCTCTTCGCTGTAGCGCTGCTCCCGGCGCGGATCGGCAAGCGCCTTGCCCTCGCCGATGGCCACCCGGGTTTCGTGGGCCCAGAAGTCGTCGCGGTCGATAAAGCGCACGTCGTTGGTGGCCACCACCGGCGCGCCCGTGGCAAGCGCCAGCTCAACGCTTGCGTGCACGCAGTCTTCCTCCAGCGCCCGGCCGGTGCGGGTCAGCTCCAGATAGAAGCGCCCGGGAAACGCCGCCTGCCACTGCTCCAGCTGTTTGCGGGCGTCGCGCTCGTGGCCGGCCAGCAGGTGGCGGCCAACGTCGCCTTCGCGGCCGCCGGACAGCGCAATCAGCCCGCCGCTTTGCTCAAGCACCCAGCTTTTTTGCACCAGCGCCCGGCCCTGGTGTTGGCCTTCGACCCAGCCCCGGGAAATCAGCTTGGTTAAGTTGCGATAGCCCGTTTCGTTCATCGCCAAAAGCGTCAGGCGATACGGGTGGGCCTCGTCGTGGGGGTTGGCCAGCCACAGATCCGCGCCGATGATGGGCTTGAGCCCGGCCCCCTGGGCGGCGGTATAAAACTTGACCAGCCCGAACAGGTTGGCCTCGTCGGTAAGCGCTACCGCCGGCACATCGCGCTCGGCGGTAGCGCTTACCAGCGATTTCAGCTTGACCAGACCGTCCACCAGAGAAAACTCGCTGTGAACGCGCAGATGAACAAAGGGCACTGTCATGGGAGTCTCGCTAAAACGCAGAAAATGAAAATCGCCGGCAACCGTCCAACGCCCTGCCTAAAGCAGCGCCAGCTGCCGGGCCACCGGGGCAAAGCTGCGCCGATGCTCGGGGAGCGGGCCGAGCCGTTCAAGGGCCGCCAGGTGGACCTTTGTCGGGTAGCCCTTGTGCCGGGCAAAGCCGTACTCGGGGTGGCGGGCGTCAAGCGCGATCATCTGGGCGTCCCGGGCCACCTTGGCGAGTATCGAGGCGGCGGCAATGGCGTCGTGGCGGGCATCGCCCTGGACCACGGCCTGGCCCGGCAGCGTGTGCCCCGGCAGGCGGTTACCGTCCACCAGCAGATATTCCGCTGCGGGCGCCAGCGCGTCGATGGCCCGGCGCATGGCCAGGTGGGTGGCGTGATAGATATTCAGCGCATCGACCTCAGCGGCGCTGGCCTCCGCCACGGCAAAGGCCAGCGCGCGCTCGCGGATCAGCGCGTCCAGCGCCTCCCGCCGGCGCGGGGTGAGCTTCTTGGAATCCGTGAGTCCTTCAATCGGCCGGGTCGGATCGAGCATCACCGCGGCGGCCACCACGCTGCCCGCAAGCGGCCCGCGGCCCACTTCGTCGACGCCGGCCAGCCGTTCGCCGTGATAGTTCACCGTCAGCGGGGGTAACTCAGCCATGGCTGGCCTCCTCAATGCCGCGCCCTGCGGCGAGCGCTTCGATGGCGTCCGCCGCACGGGCGCTGGCGCCGCGCTGGAGCCCTTCGTGCATGCGGGCAAAGCGCGCTTCCAGAGCGGCGCGCGCGCCGGCGTCGGCAAGCATCGCCCCCAGCGCGTCAGCGATGGCCTCGGGCGTGGCGGCGTGCTGAATCAGCTCCGGCACCAGCGTTTCCCGGGCGATGAGATTGGGCAGCGAGATCCACGGCGTCTTGACCAGCCGCTTGGCCAGCCAGTGGGTGGCCGGGGCCATTTTATACGCCACCAGCATGGCCCGGTGGCAGAGCATGGCTTCCAGCGCGGCGGTGCCCGAGGTCAGCAGTACCGCATCAGCGGCCACCATAGCCTCCCGGGACTGCCCGTCAATCAGCGTGATCCGGCCCCGGGCCGGCGAAGACGCCGGCAGCGTTTCCAGCAGGCTTTCCAGCTCGTCGCGCCTTGCCGGCGTGGCCGCGGGCATCACGACTGTGAGCGTGGCAAAGCGCCGGCAGAGAAGCGCGACGGCGGCAAGAAAGGTCGCGCCCATAAAGCGGATTTCGCTGGCGCGCGAGCCCGGCAGCACGGCAAGCGTCAGCGCCTCGGGGGCAAGCGCAAGCGCTCGGCGGGCGGCGGCGCGGTTGTTTTCCAGCGGCATTTCATCGGCCAGCGGATGGCCGACAAAGGCCACCGGCACCCGATGTTCGCGGTGCTTGCGGTAAAAATCAGCCTCGAACGGCAGCAGCGTAAGCATGGCATCCACCGCGCGGGCAATGCCCTTGACCCGCCCTTGGCGCCAGGCCCACACCGAGGGGCTGACGTAGTGGGCGGTGGTAATGCCGGCCTCGCGCAGGCGCCGCTCAAGCCCCAGATTGAAGTCCGGGGCGTCGATGCCCAGCATCACATCGGGCGTAAAGGCCAGCGCATCGTTGACCAGCGCCCGGCGCACGCGCAGCAGTTCGGGCAGGTGCTTGACCACCTCGACCAGCCCCATCACCGATAGCGTCTCCAGCGCAAAGCAGCCGTGCATGCCCTCGGCCAGCATGCGCGGCCCGCCGATGCCGCGAAATTCGACGCCCGGATGGCGGCGTTTAAGCTCGCGCATCAGCCCTGCGCCGAGAATATCGCCGGAAAGCTCCCCGGCCACGATGTAAACTCGCCGAAGCGCCATCACAGGCCTCGCTGGAAAGATCGGTTCGTTCAAGGCGCCCTAGCGGACAATGCCCCGGGTGGAGCGCTCGATGGAGGCGGCAAAGCGCTCCACGGCGTCGAGGGTGTAGCGCTGGCGCATGGTGACAAGCGCCTGTTCCACGGTCAGCCCCTGGCGGTAGACCAGCTTGTAGGCGTCAGACAGGCCCTTGAGCGCTTCGCGCTCGAAACCGCGACGCTTGAGCCCCACGGCGTTCAGCCCGTGGGCCTGGGCGGGGCTGCCGTTGATCATGATAAAGGCCGGCGTGTCTTTGGTGATGATCGAGCCGCCGCCGGCCATGGCGTGTTCGCCGAAGTGGCAGAACTGGTGCACCGCGGAAAGCCCGCCGATGATGGCAAAATCGCCCAGCGTCACATGGCCGGCAAGGGTTACCTGGTTGGCCAGCACACAGTCGTTGCCGATCACGCAGTCATGGCCCACGTGGACGTAGGCCATAAACAGATTGCGCGAGCCGATGGTGGTTTCGCCGCGATCCTGCACCGTGCCCCGGTGCAGGGTTACGCCTTCGCGGATGACGTTGTCGTCGCCGAGCACCAGCCGGGTGGGTTCGCCGGCGTATTTCTTGTCCTGGCAGTCTTCACCGACCGAGGCAAACTGAAAAATACGCGTGCGCGCCCCGAGCGTCGTCGGCCCCTTGATCACCACGTGGGGGCCAACAACAGAGCCCGCGCCGATGGTGACGTTGGGGCCGATCACGCAGAACGGACCGACCTCAACGTCTTCGGCAAGGCGCGCCGAGGCGTCAACCAGAGCAGTTGGATGAATCAAGCCACCTTCCTCTCGGCGCAGGTGATCTCGGCTTCACAGGCGACTTCGCCGTCTACGGTCGCCTGGCAGGCAAACTTCCAGATGCCACGCTTGCCGCGGATCACGTTGGCTTCCAGCACCAGCTTGTCACCGGGCATGACCGGGCGCTTGAAACGCACTTTGTCGCTTGCTACCAGGTAATACACGTAGCCGTCGGCGGGGCGCTTTTTCACCGTCTTGAAGCCGAGAATGCCGCAGGCCTGAGCCAGCGCTTCAATGACCAGCACGCCGGGCATGATCGGGTGGTGCGGAAAGTGCCCGTTGAAAAACGGCTCGTTGATGCTGACGTTTTTGTACGCCACGATGGTTTCGCCTTCCACCAGCTGCGTTACCCGATCCACCAGCAAAAACGGGTAGCGGTGGGGCAAGTATTCGCGAATTTCGTTGACATCCATAACCATCGAAGCGACCTCTGTATGACAAGCCATCCGGCGCATGATGCGGATAGCCCCAGCGCTCTGGCCGGTAAAAAAAAGCAGTGGATTATACCGCGCTGCCCGCGGGCCTCAAGCGCGCCACCGTACAAATTATGCCGGCCGTCGCTTAGTCGCGGTGTTTTTCCAGCCGCGACAGTCGCTTGGCCATGTCGTCCAGCTGCTTGAAACGCACGGCACTTTTGCGCCACTGGTGATTGGCCATGGCCCCGGTGCCCGAAGAGTATACCCCGGGCTCGTGGATGGAGTTGGTCACCAGGCTCATCCCCGTTACCTGAACCCCGTCGCACAGGGTGAGATGGCCCGAAAGGCCCACCCCGCCGCCGAGCATGCAGTGCTTGCCCACCCGGGTAGAGCCGGCAATGCCCACGCAGCCGGCCAGCGCGCTGTGATCGCCAATCTGTACGTTGTGCGCAATCTGGACCTGGCTGTCGATTTTGACGTCGCGGCCGATCCGCGTATCGCCAAGCGCCCCGCGATCAATGCTTGAACAGCTGCCGACTTCCACGTCGTCACCCAGCACCACGCCGCCGAGCTGGGCGATCTTGTGCCAGCCGGCGCCGTCGTGGGCAAAGCCGAAGCCGTCGCCGCCGATCACGCAGCCGCTTTGCAAAATAACCCGCTTGCCCACCACAACGCCGTGACCGACCGTGACGTTGGCGTGCAGGCGGGTATCATCGCCAAGCTCGCTGTCGGCGCCGACCACGCTCCCCGGCCCGACCACCACGCGCTTGCCCAGCACCGCACCGGGCTCAATCACGGCGTTGGCCGCCACGCACACGCCCTCGCCCAGCCGCGCGCTGTCGGCGACCGTCGCGGCCGGATGAATGCCCGGGCGGTCCCGGGCCGGCACGGGGTCAAACAGCTGGGAAAGCAGCGCATAGCCCAGATAGGGATTGTCCAGCTCCAGGCGCGCCGCCGGGCAGCTCTCGCCGTGGTCGGGATGTAGCAGCACCGCCCCGGCGCGCGTGGCCGCCAGGTCCTTGAGATAGGCGCGGTTGGCGAGAAACGCGATCTGGTCGGGGCCGGCGTCTTTGAGTGTGGCCAGGCCGCGCACGGCGGTCTGGCCGTTGCCGACCAGCGTCGCGTCGAGATGGCGGGCAATGTCGGCAAGGGTCAAAAAGTGAGAAGCATGCGTCATAAGCGCCCAGAGATGCTAGCGGTACGGCGATCCCATACCGGATGAAGTTAATTCAGTGCGTTGAATTCCTGCGTAACCTCGTCGGTGAGGTTGGGCAGGTCCATGGATGAGTGCAGCACGCCCTGAGGCTCGACTAAAACGTCAATGCCGTGGCGCTCGATGACGCGATCAACGGCCTTTTCCAGCGTCGGCTCGGCCCGCTCAAGAAACTGCTGCTCCGAGCGCTGCTGGGCCGTCAGCACCTCGCGGCGCAGAGTCTCAAAGCGGCTGCCCTTCTGCTGCAGCTCGCCGATCAGCTCTTGGCGCTGGGCATCCGAGAGCACATCGCCTTCGCTTTGCAGGCGCTGCTGGAGGCGCTTAAGCTCGCCGCCCAGCTGCTTGGCCTGGCGCTGCTGCGTGCCCACTTCGTTTTGCAGCCGGCTCAGGGAAGACTGGGCGGAATCGGTATTCATCAGCGCCGCACGCCAGTCCAGCACGGCCACCTGGGCTGCGTACACAGGCGCTGTCACGATCAACAACGCCGCCACCGCTATCCGTTTGCGCATGCTTGTGTCTCCTCGTTGGTACGGCCCGGGTCAGGGCAGCCAGGGCCGGGTCCGCTAGAACGACTGCCCCAGAGAGAACTGGAAAAACTCGGTGTCATCGTCGCTCTCGTCGTTGAGCGGCCGCGCCACGCTGAAGGTCAAAGGGCCTACCGGCGTCAGCCAGGAAAGCCCGATCCCCGCGCTGTAGCGCAGCTCCCCCAGGTCCACGCCGGAGCTGCAGTTCTGCCGCGCGGCATCGTCATCGAGCACGTCGTAGCAGGACGTCAAAAAGGTATTGCCGCCGTCCACAAACAGCGAAGACTGCATGGAATCCTGGTCTTCGACAAACGGCATGGGAAACAGCACCTCAGCGCTGCCTTCCACCAGCACGTTGCCGCCCAGGGTGCGGTCGCGCCCGCCTTCGCGCTTGGGCGTGGTGCGCTGGCCCAGCGTGTTGGAAGTAAAGCCGCGCACCGAGCCAAGCCCGCCGGCGTAGAAGTTTTCGTAAAAGGGAAACGGGTCGCTGCCGCCGAAGGTATCGGCGTAGCCCAGATTGCCGGAGAACTTCAGCGACCATAGATCATCGTCGTCCAGGGCAAACAGCTGCTGCGCCCGGGCGCGCAGCTTGAAGTAGCTGGTATCGCTGCCGGGCGCGGCGGTTTCCACCGACAGCCGCTGGTAGCTGCCGTCGGTGGGCATGATGCCGCGGTTGAGGTTGTTGCGCGTCCAGCTGCCCGTAAGCTTCACCGCCTTGGCGCTGTCGCCTTCGTCATCGACGTAGCGCTCGATTTCCGAGGCGGTGTCGTAGTAGGTCTTGACCTTGAGATCTTCAGCGCTGGCGCCGAAGTTCAGCCGGGAAAGCTCGCTGATGGGGTAGCCGAAACTGATGCCCGCGCCGTAGGAGTCGGTGGAGTAGGTGGAGATATCCGAATCTTCATAGTCGGTTTCCCGATAGAAGACGTTATACCCCCGGGACACGCCGTTGAGGGTCCAGTAGGGGTCGGTGAAGCCGAAGTTCACGCTGGTGAAGGTGTCACTGCGCTGGGCGCCGAGGTTGACGCGGTTGCCCGTGCCCAGAAAGTTTTTCTGCGAAAGCGAAGCGCCGTAGATGACCCCGGCGCTCTGGGAAAAGCCGATGCTGGCCGATACCGATCCCGACGGCTGCTCTTCCACTTCATAGGTCACGTCAAGCTTGTTGGGTTCGCCGGGAACGCGCCGGGTATTCACTTCGACCTGCTTAAAAAAGCCAAGGCGGTTGAGGCGCTGACGCGACTGGGTAATATCGTCGGTAGAGGCCGGCGCGCCTTCCATCTGAATCATTTCCCGGCGCAGCACTTCGTCCTGGGTGGTGGTATTGCCCTCGAACTCGATGCGCCGCACGTAGGTGCGCTCGCCGGGGTCGACGTTGAGCACCAGATCCACCGTGCTGTCGGCCTTCATCGTCGGGACGGCGTTCACCTCGGCAAAGGCAAAGCCTTTAGCGCCCAGCCTTTTGCGCAGCGCCTCGGTGGAGGCGTTGAGCTTGCTGCGCGAGAACTGCTGGCCGCGATCCACCGCCAGCAGCGACCGGGCTTCGCTTTCATCGAGTATCAGCCTGCCGGTAAAGCCAATATCACCAATGCGATACTGCTCGCCCTCGTGTACGTTCAGGGTAATGTAGATATCGGTTTTTTCCGGCCCGATAGAGACCTGCGTTGAGGCCACTTCAAAGTTGGCATAGCCGCGGTCCAGATAGTAGGTGCGCAGCCGTTCGATGTCGCCGGCCAGCGCCTGGCGAGAATATTCATCGCTTGAAAACCAGCCGAAAAACATGCCCGGCCTATCCTCAAGCTCGAACAGATCGCGCAGGGTGTCGTCGTCAAAGGCGCGGTTACCCACGATGTTAATCTGGCGGATGCGTGCCACGTCGCCTTCGTTGATGTCGATATTGACCTTCACGCGGCCGTTGTCGATGGTTTCCACGCCGGCATCGATGCGCGCGCTGTAGCGCCCCTGGGACTGATACACGCTTTCCAGCTCGCGCTGGATTTCTTCCAGGGTGGAAAGCGCCAGCACCTGCCCCTCTGACAGACCGGCCTCGCGCAGCCCCTCGCGCAGGTCCTTTTCCGCGATCTGATCGTTGCCGCTGATGTTCAACTGCGCGATGGTGGGCCGCTCGACGACCTGGATCACCAGCACGCTGCCTTCCCGGGCCAGGGAGACATCGTCAAACAAACCGGTTGCAAACAGCTCCCGGGCGGCGGCGGCCAGCTCACGTTCGCTGACGGTATCGCTTGCGGTTACCGGAAAAGCATTAAAGACCGAGGCGGCGGAGACCCGCTTGAGTCCTTCTACACGAATGTCAGAAACGTCAAAGGGCTGTGCCTGGGCGCTGCCGGCTGCCGCCAGCAGAAATGCCGCCATTCCTAGGGTCTTTATTTTCATGCAGTCAGTTCGCTCGCGTTGGTCTGCCCACCGAATAGACAGGCACCTTATACATTTGTGCGGGCAGATGACAAGGCACGCTGCCACGGCACACGTTGTTACCACAGGCGCATCAGATCAAAGTACAGCGCCATCAGCATCAGCGTTCCCACCATCGCCAGGCCGATACGCAGCCCCAGGGCCTGGGTTTTGTCGGAGACCGGACGCCCACGCACCAGCTCAACGACGTAATACAGCAGATGACCGCCGTCGAGCACCGGAATCGGCAGCAGGTTGAGCACCCCCAAACTGATGGAAAGATACGCCAGAAAGCCGACGAAGGCGTCCAGCCCGGCGCGCGCCGAATCGCCGGAAATCCGGGCGATGGTGATCGGCCCGGACAGGTTGGACGGCGAGATCAGCCCGGTCAGCATCTTGCCGATGGAATCCAGGGTTAACAGCGTCATTTCGCCGGTGCGCGACACCGCCTTGCCTACCGCTTCAACCGCGCCAAAGCGCACTTCGCGGCGCATCTCGTCGGGCCACTGGGCAGCGGCCACGCCGGCCCCGATATAGCCGATCTGCGTGTCATCCGAAAGCGTCTGGCGGCTCGGTGTGAGGGTCGTTTCCCGGCTGTCACCGTCGCGCTTGAAACGCAGCGTCAGCGCCTCGCCGGGGCGCTGGCGGACGCGCTGGACCAGGCCCATCCAGTCGCTTATCCGCTCACCGTTGACCGCAACAATACGATCCCCGGGCTTGAGCCCGGCACGCGCTGCCGCCTCACCGTCCACCACCTGGCCCAGCACCGGGGGAAACGCCGGCTGCCAGGGCGTAATACCCAGGGTCTTGAGCGGCCGCGGGGGGTCCTGGCGCACCAGATAGTCCTCTACCGGCAGCGTGTAGCGCCGAGCAGCGCTTGCGCCTTCCGGGCGCGCCTGTAGCGCCAGCGCGCCGTCGTGGCCAATCAGCCCCACCAGCGCCAGGTTGACGTCTTCCCAGGAGCGCACGGGCTCGCCCTGGATACCGGTCAGCTCGTCGCCCTGGCGCAGCCCGGCTTCAAAAGCCGGCGACGCCGGCGCCACCGCGCCGACCTTGGGCACCACCACGCTGGTGCCGGCCACAAACAGCGCCCAGTAGGCCACAATCGCCAGCAGAAAGTTGGCCGCCGGCCCCGCTGCCACAACGGCGATGCGCTGCCAGACGCTTTTGCGGTTAAAGGCGCGGTGCTGCTCTTCCGGGGCCACCGGCGCTTCACGCTCGTCGAGCATTTTGACATAGCCGCCCAGCGGAATGGCGGCCACGGCAAACTCGGTGCCGTGGCGGTCTACCCGGGACCACAGCGGTTTGCCAAAGCCCACGCTAAAGCGCAGCACCTTGACCCCGCAGCGGCGCGCCACCCAGAAGTGGCCGAACTCGTGGAAGGTCACCAAAAGGCCCAGCACCACGATCACCGCTAGAATATTCTGTACCAGACCCATTGGCTGTTTCTCCTGCGCGCCGGATGCGCGGGTTAGGCGCGCATCTCAGCGTAGTGTGCCAGCCGCCGAACAGCGGCGTCGCGTGCGCGCCGGTCGGCGTCAATAATTGCCTCAAGGCGCTTGGCACCGCCCGGCGGCTGGCCTTCCAGCACGTCTTCCACCACTCGGGCAATGGATGCAAACCCCAGGCGACGATCAAGAAAGGCATCAACGGCCACTTCGTTGGCGGCGTTGAGCACGGCGGGAGCGGTGCCGCCGGCCAGCATGGCCTCCCGGGCCAGGCGCAGACAGGGAAAGCGCGCCTCGTCGGGCGGCTCGAAATCCAGCCGGGCGACCTGAAACAGATCCAGCGTGGCCACTCCCGCATCAATACGCTCCGGCCAGGCCAGGCCGTAGGCAATGGGCGTGCGCATGTCGGGATTACCCATCTGAGCGATCACCGAGCCGTCGTCGTAGGCCGCCATGGAATGCACCACGCTTTGCGGGTGAACCACGACCTGCACCTGGCTTGGGTGGGCATCGAACAGCCAGCAGGCCTCGATCAGCTCAAGGCCTTTGTTCATCAAAGTGGCGCTGTCGACGGAAATCTTGCGCCCCATGGACCAGTTGGGATGGGCGCAGGCCTGCTCGGGGGTAACCCGTTCAAGGGCCTCGGCGTTGAGATGGCGAAACGGCCCGCCCGAGGCGGTCAGCAGCAGCTGTGATACGCCGTGGCGAGAAAGGCCGCCGCGATGCTCGGCGGGTAGACACTGATAGATGGCATTGTGTTCCGAATCAATGGGCAGCAGTGTCGCCCCGGACGCGGCGATGGCGTCCATAAACAGCGCCCCGCTCATCACCAGCGCCTCTTTGTTGGCCAACAGCACGCGCTTGCCGGCCCGCGCCGCGGCCAGCGCAGGCAACAGCCCGGCGCCGCCGACAATAGCCGCCATAACGGTATCGGCGGCGCTATCGCGGGCCACATCACACAGCGCCTCGGCGCCGGCCGCCACGCGGGTGGCTATGCCTGCCGCGGCAAGCTCGCGGCGCAGCCAGGCCGCGTCGGCCTCACCGTCAAGCACCGCCACCGCCGGGCGGTGCTCAATACACTGGGCCAGCAGCGCCTTTTTTGACGTGTGCGCCGTCAGCGCATACACCGAGTAGCGCTCTGGGTGGCGGGCGATCACGTCCAGGGTATTTTTGCCGATGGAGCCTGTGGCCCCCAGCACGGTAATTCGGCGAACGGCGGCGTCCATCATAGGGCCAGCACCTGCAGGTAGAAAAGCGCGAACACCGGCACCGCCGCGGTCAGGCTGTCAATGCGATCCAGCACGCCGCCGTGGCCGGGCAGCAGGTTGCTGGAATCCTTGATCCCACAGTGGCGCTTGAGCATGCTTTCCAGAAGATCCCCCAGCACCGATACCAGGGTCACCCCGGCGGTGGCCGCCAGCAGCAAGGCAGCCGCCGCCGCGCCCAGCGACTGCCAGGCCGCGAAAACCAGCGCCAGCAGCGCTGTGGCAACCATGCCGCCCATTACTCCTTCCCACGACTTGCCCGGGCTGACCGCCGGGGCAAGCTTGCGCCGGCCAAAGGCGCGTCCGGTAAAGTAGGCGCCGATATCCGCCGCCCACGTCAGCAGCAGCACAAACAGCAGCCACACGCCGCCCGGCTCGCTGGCGCGCAGCACGTTAAAGCCGACCCAGCACGGCACCAGCACACAAAAGCCCATGACAAGCCGCCGACTCGTTGTCTGCCACTGGGTCACGGCGGCCGGATAGCGCGATACCCAATACAGGTTCAGCGCCCAGCCCAGCGCCCCCAGCACCAGCGGCCAGCTGGCCCGGGCCGCACCGCCGAACCACAGCGCCAGCAGCACACCGGCCAGGCCGGCCAGCGTAAGCCCGCGTCCCAGCGACGTTGTGACACCGGCCAGATGGGCCCACTCTCGGCCGGCCAGCAGCACAATGGCGCCGGCAAACAGCGCAAAGGCGCCGCCGTCAAGCCCGAACAGCCCGGCCAGCGCCAGCGGCGCCAGCCAGGCGGCGGTAAGTATGCGCTGTTTAAGCACCCTGGACCTCTGTTTGCTCGTCGTTCATGCCGAAGCGACGCTTGCGCCCGGCGAAATCGTCAAGGGCGGCGTCCAGCGCATCAGCGCCGAAGTCCGGCCATAACAGCGGAGAAAAATGCAGCTCGGCGTAGGCCAGCTGCCACAGCATAAAGTTCGAAAGCCGCTGCTCGCCGCTGGTGCGCACGCACAGGTCAACCGGCGGCACGCCGGAATGCGCCATGGCCTGATCGAGCCGGTCAGCATCAATGTCGGCGGCGTCAAGCGTGCCGGCCGCTACCTGCTCGGCCAGCTGCCGCGCTGCACAGGCGATATCCCACTTGCCGCCGTAGTTGGCGGCAATCACCAAATGCATGCCGGCATTGTTTCGGGTCAGCGCTTCGGCGCGCGCGATACGCTGCTGAATGGCATGGGAAAAGCCCTGCCGATCCCCCAGGATGGACAGGCGGATTCCGCGTTCGTGGAGCTTTTTGACTTCGCGCTTGAGCGCCATCAGAAAAAGCTCCATCAGCGCGTTGACCTCGCTTGCCGGTCGCCTCCAGTTTTCACTGGAAAAGGCAAACAGGCTAAGCGTGCCCACGCCGCGTTCACCGGCGCGCTGGATCACCGCGCGTACCGACTCGACGCCGGCCCGATGGCCGCGCACGCCGGAAAGGCCGCGCCTTTTCGCCCAGCGGTTGTTGCCGTCCATGATAACGGCTACGTGGGCGGGCAGCGCCGGCGTTTGCACGTTGCCACAGACGTTGTCAGCGCGGGCCGGGCGTGTATCAGTAGGCGACGGTGGCGTCATGGCATCTCGGCTCTGAAATCAGACATGGAAAGCAACGCGAGGTCGAAAACGGCGGCATCGGGCGGCGATAGCGCACCGTGCACGCTACACCTTCATCAGATCGTCTTCTTTGGAAGACAGCGCTTTATCAATCTCGGCGATATGCTTGTCGGTCAGCTTCTGGATCTCTTCTTCGCCCAGGCGCTGGTCGTCTTCGCTGATGTCTTTGTCCTTGAGCCGCGTTTTGAGGCTGGCGTTGGCGTCGCGGCGCACGTTGCGTACCGCCACCCGCGCGGTTTCCGCTTCGCTGCGCGCCTGCTTGATGTAGCCCTTGCGGGTTTCCTCGGTGAGCATGGGCATGGGAACGCGAATGACGTTGCCGGCGCTTGACGGGTTGAGACCCAGATCCGACATCATGATGGCCTTTTCGATCTTGGGCACCATGTTGCCCTCCCAGGGGCTTACCGTCAGCGTGCGCGCGTCTTCCACGTTGATCGACGCGACCTGGTTGAGCGGAACCTCGCCGCCGTAATAGTCAACGGTGACCGCATCGAGAATACTCGGATGGGCACGGCCGGTACGAATCTTGTTGAAGTTGGCATGCAGCATCTCGACGCTTTTTTTCATGCGGGTTGCGGCATCTTTCTTGATGTCTTCCATCACTTACCCTCGCGTATTAGCCTTGGTTGATCAGCGTGCCTTCCCGGCCTCCCACGACCAGGTTCAGCAGCGCGCCCGGCTTGTTCATGTCGAATACCCGCACCGGCATATTATGGTCACGCACCAGACAGATAGCGGTCAAATCCATGACGCCGAGCTTTTGCTCCAGCGCATCATCGTAGCTGAGCTGCTCGTATTTCACCGCATCCGGATGCTTTTCCGGGTCCTTGTCGTAGACGCCGTCGACCTTGGTCGCCTTGATCACCACGTCCACGTCGACCTCGATGCCGCGCAGGCAGGCGGCGGAGTCGGTGGTAAAAAACGGGTTGCCGGTGCCGGCGGAAAACAGCACCACATCGCCCGATGTCAGATAGCGAATCGCCGACCGGCGGTCGTAGTGTTCCACCACGCCGCTCATCTGAATGGCCGACATGACCCGGGAGCGAATGTTGGAGCGCTCCAGCGCATCGCGCATGGCCAGCGCGTTCATCACCGTGGCCAGCATCCCCATGTGATCCCCGGTGACGCGGTCCATGCCCGCCTCGTTGAGCGCGGCCCCGCGAAACAGGTTGCCGCCGCCGATGACAATGCCGACCTGCACGCCGATGCCGACCAGCTGGCCGATTTCCAGCGCCATGCGGTCAAGCACCTTCGGGTCAATGCCAAAGTCGTGCTCGCCCATCAGCGCCTCGCCCGAGAGCTTGAGCAAAATACGCTTGTAGTTTGACTTGGAGCTGCTCGACTGCGGGCTTTCAGCCTTGTGGGCGGCGGGGGACAGCGGTTCGTTTGTCTGGTGGGGCATGGCAACTCTCCTGCAGCAGGCGTGAGCGGATAAATGGCGGTGGCTCCCGGAAGCGGGAAGCAGATACACAAAGGCGTGCGCCGGGACGCACGCCTCATGGACAGAAACGCAGGCCTTAGGCGCGGCCAGCCTGTTCCATGACTTCCTTGGCAAAATCGACTTCTTCGACCTCGATGCCTTCACCCACTTCAAAACGGGTAAAGCCGACCACTTCGCCGCCCGCTGCCTTGACGTATTCAGCCACGCTCTGGTCAGGGTTTTTGACGAAGGGCTGCTCGGTCAGGCTGTTTTCCGCCAGGTATTTCTTCAGGCGGCCCTGGACCATTTTTTCGGCAATGTTTTCCGGCTTGCCGGCCATGTCCGGCTGGGCCAGGATAACCGCTTTTTCAGCGTCCAGCTGCTCCTGGGGCATGTCGTCGGGACGGGCAACGCTTGGGTTGATCGCCGCGACGTGCATGGCAACGTCCTTGGCGGCCTCAGCGGTGCCGCCCTTGAGCACGGTCAAAACGCCGATGCGGCCGCCGTGAACGTAGGCGCCCACGGTGTTGCCCTCGCCGGCGTCCACCACCACGGCGCGACGCACGCTGATGTTCTCGCCGATCTTTTGCACCAGCTCTTCGCGGGTCTTTTCCAGATCGCCTTGCATCACCGCGGCGACGTCGTCGTTTTTGGCGGCGAAAAACGCATCCACAATCGTATCGGCAAACGCGGTGAAGTTGTCGTCGCGGGCGACAAAGTCGGTCTCGGAGTTGATCTCGACCATAACGCCGTAGCTGCCGTCGTCGGCTACCCGGGTAACGACGGCGCCTTCAGCGGCGGTGCGTTCGGCTTTCTTGGCGGCCTTGAGGCCGGAGTTTTTGCGCAGATTTTCAATCGCGACGTCGATATCGCCGTCGGTTTCGGTGAGTGCTTTTTTGCACTCCATCATGCCAAGGCCGGTGCGCTCGCGCAGTTCCTTGACCTGAGAGGCGCTGATAGCTGCCATGGGAATTCACCTCTGATAAGTCTAACGAAATGATGAAACGCCATGGCCAGGGGGCGCACCCCCTGGCCGGTACCACAAGCGAGCCGGCTTACTCGGCGGCAGCGCTTTGATCGGCGGCCGGGGCCTCGTCGTCGGTAACTTCGACAAACTCGTCCGGATCCCCTTCCTTGGCGCTGGCGCAGGCGTCAGCGATGGCCTTGACGTAGATCTGAATGGCGCGGATGGAGTCATCGTTGCCCGGAATCACGTAGTCAACGCCGTCAGGGTTGGAGTTGGTATCCACCACGCCGATGACCGGGATGCCCAGCTTGTTGGCCTCGTTGATGGCCAGGCGCTCGTGGTCTACGTCGACCACAAACAGCGCGTCCGGCAGGCCGTTCATGTGCTTGATACCGCCGATGGAACGCTCAAGCTTGTCTTGCTCGCGGGTGGTCATCAGCACTTCTTTTTTGACCAGCTTTTCGAAGGTGCCGTCTTCGTGCATCGCTTCCAGGTCGTGCAGGCGCTTGATGGACTGACGGATGGTCTTGAAGTTGGTCAGCATGCCGCCGAGCCAGCGGTGATTGACAAACGGCTGGCCGACGCGGTTGGCTTCTTCCTTGATGATCTTGCTGGCACTGCGCTTGGTGCCGACAAACAGGATCTTGTTGTTGGCCGCGGCCATCTTGGCGACAACGTCGATCGCTTCGTTCAGCGCCGGCAGCGTGTACTCAAGGTTGATGATGTGGATCTTGTTGCGCGCGCCGAAGATGTACTGGCTCATCTTCGGGTTCCAGTACTTGGTCTGGTGGCCGAAGTGAGCACCTGCCTTGAGCAGGTCACGCATATTGACATGTGCCATGGTAGAACTCCTGAAACTCGGGTTAGGCCTCCACGCACCCCATGGATCCGACCGGCGACGCCGCGTGGCGTTCATCGGCACCCGGGACCATGTGCCGGTGCATGTGTGTTTTCAAGGCTTGCGGTTACTAATATAAGTAGCGGCTGCCGCGCCGCGGGGCACGGTAGCGACACGCTTCGTTGCAACGCCGGGGCGAGCCCTTATCGGCTCCGGCCGAGGCCGGGGTGCATAGCGCTGCCCGGATACGACGCACGATTGCAGGAAAGCGCGCGGCTTTATACCATAGTTCCCCGTCAAGATGAAGTCGCCGCGCCTTTTACCGGCTTATCCGCGGGCCGGATCTTATCCGCTGGCTTCACCGCCTTATGGCTTTCACCTTCTATATCAACGAGTATCCATGAACGTCCCGATTAAAACGTCCGCCGAAATCGACAAGATGCGCGTGGCCGGCCGCCAGGCGGCCAGCGTGTTTGAAATGATCATCCCCCACGTCAAGGCGGGCATCAGCACCGGGGAAATTGACCGCCTGTGCCATGACTATATCGTCAACGAGCTGGGCTCGACCCCGGCGCCGCTGAACTATCACGGCTTTCCCAAGGCGACGTGCACCTCGATCAACCATGTGGTCTGCCACGGCATCCCTGATGACGCCAAAAAGCTTAAAAAAGGCGATATCCTGAACCTCGACATCACCGTCAGAACCGCTGACGGCTATCACGGCGACTCCAGCATGATGTTCATCGTCGGCGAGTCCATTCAGGGCGAGCGCTTAAGCCGGGTGACCCAGGAATGCCTGTATAAAAGCATGGCCGCCATCAAGCCCGGCGTGCGTTTGTCCGAGCTTGCCCGGGTCATCCAGCACCACGCCGAGGCCAGCGGCTATTCGGTGGTGCGCGACTTTTGCGGCCACGGTATCGGCGCCGACTTCCACGAAGAGCCGCAGTTTCTGCACTACGACGGCTACGCCCCGGAAGCCGACATCGCGCTTGCCCCCGGCATGTGCTTCACCATCGAACCCATGATCAACGTCGGCAGCTACAAAACCAAGGTGCTGCGCGACGGCTGGACGGCGGTGACCCGGGACCGCAGCCTTTCCGCCCAGTGGGAGCACACTCTGCTGGTCACCGACACCGGCGTGGAAGTGCTCACCGCCCGGCGCGACGAAGACCTGAGCTTTCTCGAGGGCTAATGCTGCTTCATCACTACCGCTTCGTGCCGGATACCACCCTGCTCGATCTCGACGCTTTTCGCGCCGAGCTCGCCGGCTCGCGCTCGCCGGTCGCGCCGTTCAAAGCGGCGCTGGCGTCGCTTCAGCAGCAGCTGGACGCGCGCTTTCGCCAGGGTGCCGACATTCGCGATCTGGTGCGCGGGCGCGCCTGGCACCTCGACCGGCTGCTGGCCGTTGCCTGGGCGCAGCACGCCTGGCCCGACGACGGCATTGCCCTGCTCGCCGTGGGCGGCTTTGGCCGCGGCGAGCTGCACCCGCATTCCGATATCGACCTGATGGTGCTGCTCGAAGGCGATGACGACCGCGCCTACCGCGAGCCGCTCACCGCCTTTATCACTTTTCTCTGGGATATCGGTCTGGAAATCGGCCACAGCGTACGCTCGCTTAACGACTGCGAGCGCGAAGCCCGGGACGATGTCACGGTGATGACCAACCTGCTGGAAACCCGGCTGATAAAAGGCCCTGAGCGCCTGCGCGACGCCCTGCGCGAACGTCTGGATACCCGCCGGCTGTGGCCTGCCGATCGTTTTTTTGCCGCCAAGCGCGACGAGCAGCTCGCCCGCCACCAGCGCTACAGCAACTCCGAATATCACCTGGAGCCCAACATCAAAAGCTCCCCCGGGGGGCTTCGCGATATTCAGATGATCGGCTGGGTGGCCAAGCGCCATTTCGGCACCGAGCACTACGCCGATATCGTCGCCAACGGCTTTATGAACGACGCCGAGCTGCGCATTTTAAGCCAGGGACAGGCGTTTTTGTGGCAGGTGCGCTACGCCCTGCACATGCTGGCCGGGCGCGCCGAAGACCGCCTGCTGTTTGACCACCAGCGCCGCATCGCTGAGCTGTTCGGCTTCAAGGACAGCGCCGAGCGTTTGGCCGTCGAGCAGTTCATGAAGCGCTACTACCGCCACGTCACCGCCCTTGCCGGGCTCAACGACATGCTGTTGCAGCACTTCGACGAGGTCATTTTGCGCGGCGGCGAGGCGCTGGCAACCATTGAGCTCAACGAGCGCTTCGAGACCCGCGGCGGCTATATTCAGGCGCGTTCGCGCTCGCTGTTTCGCGAGCATCCCGAAGCGCTTTTGGAGCTTTTTCTGCTCATGGCCAACCACCCCGAGATCGAAGGGGTGCGCGCCGACACCATCCGCCTGATCCGCGATCACCGCCACCTGATCGACGATCACTACCGCGAAGATCCGGCGCACCAGCGGCTGTTTCTGGCGCTTCTGCGCTCGCCGGGCAACGTGGCGCGCCAGCTCAGGCGGATGAACCGCTACGGCATTCTGGGCAAGTACCTGCCCGAGTTCGGCCAGGCCGTGGGGCTGATGCAGCACGACCTGTTTCACCTCTACACCGTGGATGCCCACACCTTAAAGCTGCTCAAGCTTTTGCACCGCTTTCGCAAGCCCGAAGCGCGGACGGACTACGCCGTGGCCGCCGAGCTGATGCCCAAACTGCCAAGGCTGGACGTGCTGTGGATCGTCGGGCTGTTTCACGATATCGGCAAGGGCCGCGGCGGCGATCACTCCATCATCGGCGCGCGGGACGTAGAAGCGTTTTGCCACAGCCACCGGCTTTCCGCCCACGATACGCGCCTGGCCAGCTGGCTGGTGGAGCATCACCTATTGATGTCGATGACTGCGCAAAAGCGCGATATCACCGATCCTGAAGTCATCCGCGATTTCGCCCTGACCGTGCACAACGAAACCCGGCTGGACTACCTGTACGTGCTCACCGTGGCCGACATCAACGCCACCAACCCGTCGCTGTGGAACGGCTGGCGAGCCACGCTTTTGCGCCAGCTCCACGCCGAAACCCGCCGCGCGCTGCGCCGCGGGCTGGACAACCCGCCGGACCGCGACGACTGGGTGCGCGAAACCCGCGACGAGGCGCGCTCACTGCTCCACGATGCCGGCATCGACGACGCTCGCATCGACCCGCTGTGGGATTCGCTGGGCGAAGACTACTTTTTGCAGTACGCCCCCGGCGAAATCGTCTGGCAGACCCGGGGCATTCTCGCCCACCGCGACCCGCAGCTGCCGCTGGTGCTGATCAGCGCACCCGCCGACGGCATGGAAACGGGCGGCACCCAGGTGTTTATCCATACCCGCTCGGTGGACGATCTGTTTGCCGCCACCGCCGCGGCCATGGAACAGCTGGGGCTTTCCATTCACGACGCGCGCATCGCCACCTCGCACAACGACTGGACGCTGAACACCTTTATCGTGCTGGACAACCAGCACCAGGCCATCCGCGATAGCGAACGCATAGAAGAGATGCGCCGCCATCTGGTCGAGGAGCTGGACGACCCGGACGACTATCCGCGCATTGTCACCCGCCACACCCCGCGCAAGCTCAAGCACTTCAAGGTGGCCACCCACGTCAGCATCGAGCAGGACCCGGCCAACGAGCGCACGCTGCTGGAGCTCACCGCCCCGGATCGCCCCGGGCTTCTGGCCCGGGTGGGGCGCATTTTCATGGAGCAGGACATCGCTCTTTCCGCCGCCAAGATCGCCACGCTCGGCGAGCGCGTGGAAGACGTGTTTTTCATCACCACCAAGGCCGGCGAGCCGCTCACCGATCCCGACCGTCAGGCCCGGCTGCGCGAGCGTCTGATCGACGTGCTGAGCGTATAACGACGAAGGATCACCCGAGGACACCATGCTCACCCTTTACACGATTACCACCTGCGACACCTGCCGCAAGGCCCGCCGGGCGCTTGATGCACAGGGCACGGAGTACCGCCTGCACGACCTGCGCCGAGACGGCGTGCCACAGGCGCTGATCGACACGCTGCTGGCCGAGCGCGGTGCGGCGGGCGCGGCCAACAAACGCAGCAAGACCTGGCGCGAGCTGGATGACGCCGACAAACGCGCCTTCGCCGCCGACGCCCCGGACACGGCCCGGGCCCGGGCGCTTCTGGCCGAGCACCCTACCCTGCTCAAGCGCCCGCTGCTCACCGCCGCTGACGGCATCCTGCTTGCCACCGGCTACCGGGACGGCGACTACGCCGATCTTGGCACGCTCTGACGCCTGAGGCGCGGCGGGCCGCCGCGCCCATTCCGCAGCATCTTCTGCATTCAAGGAGCGACGCATGCTCAGCTTTGCACTCGGCATCGGCACCCAGAACACCCAGGGCGACTGGCTGGACATCTACTACCCGGCCCCGCTTTTTCAGCCGGACGCCAGCCTGACCGACGCCGCCCAAAAGGCGCTGGACGCCCCGGACGGCAACGCCGCCGTGAGCTTTCTGCCCGAAGACTGCCCGACCCTCGCCCGGGCGCTGGCTGACGCCGGCCACGCCGAACAGGCCGAGCTTGCCGAGGCGCTGGGGGCAAGCCGGCGCCCGCTGGTGGCCATGTTTATCGACCGCGACCGGCCGCCGCAAACCGCGCCCGAGGTCTATCTCAAGCTGCATCTGCTGTCCCATCGCCTGGTCAAGCCCCACGGCGTGGACCTCACCGGCATGTTCGGCCTGCTGCGCAACATCGCCTGGACCGATGAAGGCCCCGTTGACATCGAAGAGCTGCCCGCCCGCCGGCTCAAGGCGCGCCTGGCCGGGCGCACCTTGCGCGTGGACTGCGTGGACAAGTTTCCCAAAATGGCCGACTACGTCGTCCCCCGTGGCGTACGCATCGGCGACACCTCCCGGGTGCGGCTGGGCGCCTACCTCGGCGAAGGCACCACGGTGATGCACGAAGGCTTTGTCAACTTCAACGCCGGCAGCGACGGCCCGGGGATGATTGAAGGGCGCGTCTCCGCCGGCGTCACCGTGGGCAAGGGCTCGGACCTGGGCGGCGGCTGCTCCACCATGGGCACGCTGTCCGGCGGCGGCAACATCGTCATCAAGATCGGCGAAGGCTGCCTGATCGGCGCCAACGCCGGCATCGGCATTCCGCTGGGCGACCGCTGCACCGTGGAGGCCGGGCTCTACGTGACCGCCGGGGCCAAGGTCACCCTGATCGACGCCGAGGGCAGCGAGGCCGGCGTGGTCGCCGCCCGGGCGCTGGCCGGCCAGAGCGATCTGTTGCTGCGGCGCAGCTCGCAAAACGGGCGCATCGAATGCTTGACCAACAAGAGTGCTGTGGCACTGAACGAGGCGCTGCATGCCCACAACTGAGTCTGCCACGCTCCAACTGGCCTGCGAGCTGATGCGCCGGCCCTCGGTCACCCCGGACGACGAAGGCTGCCAGGCGCTGCTCATCGCGCGGCTTGAGGCGCTGGATTTTCATATCGAGCGCCTGCCCTTCGGCGAGGTCGACAACCTCTGGGCGGTGCGCGGCCACCACGGCCCGGTGCTGGCCTTTGCCGGCCATACCGACGTAGTACCCAGCGGCCCGGAAAGCGCCTGGCAGTATCCGCCCTTTGAGCCGTGCATCGACGCGGACGGCATGCTCTGCGGGCGCGGCGCGGCGGATATGAAAGGCAGCCTGGCCGCCATGATCACCGCCGTGGAAGCTTTCGTTGCCCGCCACCCGGATCACGACGGGCGCATCGCCTTTTTGCTCACCTCCGATGAGGAAGGCCCCGCCAGGGATGGCACCCGGGCGGTGGTCGAGCACCTTCGCGAGCGCCACGAACGGCTGGACTACTGCATTGTCGGCGAGCCTTCGTCCACCGCGCGGCTGGGGGACGTGATCAAAAACGGCCGGCGCGGCTCGCTGGGCGCCGTGCTGCGGGTACAGGGGATTCAGGGCCACGTGGCCTATCCGCATCTGGCGCGCAATCCGGTCCACCAGGCCATGGCAGCGCTGGATGCGCTGATCCAAGAGCGCTGGGACGCAGGCAACGCCTTCTTTCCCGCCACCAGCTTCCAGATTTCCAACCTGCGCGCCGGCACCGGGGCCACCAACGTCATTCCCGGCGAGCTGGAAGTGATCTTCAACTTTCGTTTTTCCACCGAGGTCACCGCCGACGCGCTCAAAACGCGCACCGAAGCGCTGCTGGACGCCTATGGCCTGGCCTACGAGCTGGACTGGAACCTCAGCGGCGAGCCGTTTTTAACCGCCGCCGGCGCGCTGATCGACGCCGCCACACAGGGCGTGCAGGCCGTGACCGGCAAGCGGCCTGAACTATCCACCTCCGGCGGCACCTCGGACGGGCGCTTTATCGCCACGCTGGGGGCCCAGGTGGTGGAGCTGGGCCCGCTCAACGCCACCATCCACAAGGCCAACGAGCGCGTTCGCGCCGCGGATCTGGACGACCTGAGCCGCATCTATACCGCCATTGTTGAGGCGCTGTTCGGCCCGGCCGCCAGCGCGTAAGCGCGTCACAAAAGCCGCGCGTATTACGCAAAAAAACCCCGCCGCGGCGGGGTTTGGATAAAGCGAAGGCGCCTGGCTTATGCCAGCAAAACGCCTGGCCTATTCAAGAATGCTGACGTCGTCGGCCTGCAGGCCGCGTTCGTTGCGAATCACCTGATAGCGCACCACCTGCCCTTCGTGCAGCATCCGCGGGCCGCGCCCGCGAATGGCGCGAAAATGGACGAAAACGTCTTCGCCGCTGTCCCGGGTAATAAAGCCGTAGCCCTTGTTGGTATTGAACCACTTGACGTCGCCTTCTTCGCGCCCGTCGTCGGGGTCAATCACGTTATCTTCGTGATCCCGCTCCTCTTGTTCATACGCCACCGGCGCCTCATCCGCCGGTGGCGCAGCGGCGGCTACCGGGGCACTGGGTGCCTGCACGACCATGGGCGGCGCCAGCGCCGCGGCGGCCAGCGTGCCCACGCACAGCAGCACAAAGCAGCCAAGCGCTGCGGCAAAATACGCGCCGACGCCGCCGATCATGGCAAACTCGGCGATCCACTCATTGATAAGCGGGGTGCTGACCAGCTGAAAAATGCCCGTCAGCAAAAAAGGCGCCGGCGCGGCCAGCAGCAGACTGATCAGAATACAGCGCAACACAACTTTTGGATTCATGGATAGAAAAAGCTCGCTTGTTGTATCGATGACAAAGGAAGGACAATACGTCGTCCCAAACTCCACAAGACGGCGATGTTACCATGCCCCACAAATTGTCGCCTGCCGCCCTTCAGGCACGACTTGACGATCTGGAAGCCCGCCTGGCCTTTCAGGAAGACTGGCTCGACACCCTTGATCAGGCCGTCATCACCCAGCAGCGCCGGCTGGAGGCGCTGGAAAGCATCAGCGCACTGATGCAAAAGCGGCTTCGCGAACAGCAGATAACGGCCGACACCGCGGCAGCCCAGGCAGGCAACGCCGAAGACGAGGCGCCGCCGCACTATTGAGCGCTTAAGCCAAGACGCGGTATCCAACCGGCCAGGGTAGTCTGTGTCGGACCCCCTGGCCGGCGGCGCTAGTCGCGGAAAACCCGCACGCCCAGCGCCTTGAGGTAGGCGGTTTCGGGAATCGCCGGGTGAACCGGGTGGTCCGCCGCCTGATGGCCCTGAAAGATCACCTGGCCGTGGCGGTCCTGATGGCGCACCGCGCCGCGCACCACGTCCATCAGCCGCTCGGGGGCCAAGTGCATGGAGCACGACGCCGACACCAGCAGCCCGTCCCGGCCCAGCAGGCGCATGGCTTCGCGGTTGAGCCTGGCATAGGCGCGCTCGCCGGCGGGGATATCCTTGCGCTTTTTGATAAACGCCGGCGGATCCAGCACCACCACGTCAAACTGCTCGCCGTCGGCCTTGAGCGCGGCCAGCGCCTCGAAGGCATCGCCTTCGCCGATGGCCACCTGCTCGTGCAGGCCGTTGCGCTCGGCGTTTCCCGCCACCTGCTCAAGGGCCGCGCCCGAGGCGTCCACGCACAGCACCTCGGACGCACCGCTGGCCGCCGCCTGCACGCCCCAGCCGCCCACATAGCTGAACACGTCCAGCACGCGCTTGCCGGCCACGTGGCGGTTGAGCCAGGCGCGGTTGTCGCGGTGGTCGAAAAACCACCCGGTTTTCTGGCCGTCGAGCACCGGCACGGCAAAGCACACGCCGTTTTCTTCCAGCAGCACTTCGTCGGGCAGCGTGCCCTTGACAACCTCGACGTGAGCGTCGAGCCCTTCCTGACGGCGCCCGCCGGTGTCGTTGCGAAACACGATGGCGGCCGGCTTGAGGACCTTTTCCAGCGCGTCGACGATGGCTTCGCTTAGCGCCTGCATGCCGGCGGTATTGAGCTGCACCACGACCACATCGCCGAAACGGTCCACCACCAGCCCCGGCAGCAGATCACCCTCGCCGTGAATCAGCCGGTAGAACGGCCGGGCGTACAGGCGCTCGCGCAGGGCCAGGGCCTGCTTGAAGCGGTGGACAAACAGCGAGCGGTCCACCGCCATTGCCGGGTCCCGGGACATGACCCGCGCGCAGATCAGCGAGCCGGGGTTGACGTAGGCCACGCCCAGCGCGCGGCCGTTGGACGCCTCCACCCGGGCGAGATCGCCGCTTTGAAAGGCTTTCAGCGGCGTGGCGCGGATATCCACTTCGTTGGAATAGATCCACAGGTGCCCCGCCTTCAGGCGGCGGTCGGCGTTTTTCTTGAGTCGCAGAGGTTGGCTCACAGGAGTCTCCCAAAAAGGGGTAATACGAGACTTAGCGCTGGCAGGCCGGGCAGTAGACGCTTGCCCGCTGGCCCAGCACGACGTGTTTGAGCCGCGCACCGCAGCGCCGGCAGGGCTCGCCGCGGCGGCCGTAGACGTTGAGCCGCTGGGCAAAGTAGCCCGGCTCGCCCTGGCCGCTGACGAAATCGCGCAGCGTGGTACCGCCCTGGGTAATCGCGGCGGCCAGCACGTCCCGGGCGGCACCGGCCAGGCGCTGATAGCGCACCCGGCTGATGCGCCCGGCCTCTCGGCGCGGATCAATCCCGGCCATGAACAGCGCCTCGGCGGCGTAGATGTTGCCCACCCCCACCACCACGCGGCTATCCATCAAAAACGGCTTGACCGCCATGCGCCGCCCGCGCGAACGCTGATAAAGCCGCTCGCCGGTGAAGCCTTCGGACAGCGGCTCCGGGCCCAGATGCGCCAGGCGCGAATCGCGACTCTCGTCGCCGTCAAGCCAGTCGACAAAGCCGAAGCGGCGCGGGTCGTGGTAGCGCAGCACGTCGCCGCTTGCAAGCACCAGATCAACGTGGTCGTGCTTTTTCGGTGTATCGCCCACCCGGGCGATACGCAGGCTGCCGGACATGCCCAGATGCCACAGCAGCGTGCCCGGCGCATCCACCAGAGGCAAAAGCAGATACTTGGCCCGGCGCCGGGGCGTATCCAGGCGCGCACCGATCAGCCGCTCGGCCAGATCCGCAGGCACCGGCACCCGCAGGCGGGTATGGCGCACGCGCACCTCGGTTATTTCCTGGCCTTGGATATACGGGGCGATACCGCGGCGCGTGGTTTCAACTTCGGGCAGTTCAGGCATGGCAAAACGGGTCGCTATTCGACTGGGTAACAGCGCAGGCAACGACAGGCACGCAAAAACCCGGCACGAAGCCGGGTTTTTGCGACAGGTCCTCGCCTGCGGAAAAGCCGATCAAGCGCGTTTACTTGATCTTGGCTTCCCGGTAGATCACATGCTTGCGTACCACCGGATCGTACTTTTTGAACTCGAACTTGTCGGGCGTATTCCGCTTGTTCTTGTCGGTGGTATAGAAGTGACCGGTACCGGCGCTGGATACCAGCTTGATTTTATCGCGCATGGTGTAACTCTCCCCAAAAATTCAGCACGTCTGGCCGGGAAGCCCCGGCCCAGCTCTGGCCCGCAGGCGTCTTAGAACGCTTCGCCGCGCTTGCGCAGGTCGGCAAGTACGCTGTCGATGCCCTTTTTGTCGATGATGCGCATGCCCTTGGAGGAAACGCGCAGCTTGACAAAACGGTTTTCCGACTCGACCCAGAAGCGGTGCGAGTGCAGGTTCGGCGCGAAACGACGACGCGTCCTGCGCTGGGAGTGAGAAACGTTGTTACCGTATACCGGGCTTTTGCCGGTAACTTGACATATATTGGACATGAGAGTCTCCAACCGCTTGGCGAGTGGTGCAAAAACCGTTTTCAAAACCGTCGGGCAGACCCGAGCAGGGCGGCAGCCGGCGTTTGATCGCCTTGACTTTCCCAGGCCCGTTATTCAACCCAAGTTCAAAGGTGGCATTTTATACCAGAGACAGCGCGCTACGACAAGAAAAACCGCGTTTTCGCAGCGGTTCCGGGCTACATCCAGCCGCGCTCGGTAAACGAAACCACCTCGCCGTCGCCCACCACGAAATGATCCAGCACGCGAATATCCAAAAGCCCCAGCGCGTCCTGTAGCCGCCGGGTAATGCGCCGGTCGGCATCGCTTGGCTCGGCCACGCCCGACGGATGGTTGTGCGCCAGAATCAGCGCCCCGGCCCCAAGCTCCAGCGCGCGCCGGGCGACTTCCCGGGGGTAGACCGAGGCGCTGTCCAGCGTGCCGCGAAAAAGCGATTCAAAGCGGATGATGCGGTGCTGGGTGTCCAGAAACAGCGCGGCGAACTCCTCGTGGCCCAGGTGGCGCATCTGCGCGGTCAGGTAGTGGCGTACCAGCGCCGGCGAAGTCAGCGCGTTGCCCCGGGCCAGCTGGCTGGCCAGATGGCGGCGCGAAAGCTCAAGCGTTGCCTGCAGCTGGGCATAGGTGGCGCTACCCAGCCCCTTCACCGCGCAGAATGCCGGCTGGTCGGCTTCCAGCAGCGGGCGCAGTCCGCCAAACTCGGCCAGCAAATCCCGCGCCAGATCCACCGCCGAGCGCCCGGGTACGCCCACCCGCAGAAATATCGCCAGCAGCTCAGCGTCCGAAAGCGCCAGCGCCCCCATCTGCAGCAGCTTTTCTCTGGGCCGCTCGCCTTCCGGCCAGTGGTTGATCCCCATACGCTCTCCCTGTCTGTGTCTGTGTCATCCCTGATAAAGCACCGCGAAAGCCTTGTGCGCCCGCGTTCAGCATGCCAAAGCCGCGGCGCGAATGGTATGGTACGCCCCTTGGAAAACAGAGGGACTATTCTGCCATGGCTGCTTTGACCCTGTCGGGCAAGCGGGTGCTGCTGGGCGTCAGCGCCGGCGTTGCCGCGTATAAAAGTGCACTGATCACGCGCCTTCTCAAGCAGGCCGGCGCTGACGTGCGCGTTGTAATGACCGACGGCGCCCAGGCGTTTATCGCCCCGCTCACGCTGCAGGCGCTGTCCGGCGAGGCGGTGCGCACTTCGCTTCTGGACCCGGCGGCCGAAGCCGGCATGGGCCATATCGAGCTGGCCCGCTGGGCCGACGTAATCGTGATCGCCCCGGCCACCGCGGACGTAATGGCGCGGCTGGCCCACGGGCTGGCCGACGACCTGCTGGCTACCCTGTGTTTGGCAAGCGAGGCGCCGGGGCTGATGGCCCCGGCGATGAACCAGGCCATGTGGAAAAGCCCGGCCACCCGGCGCAACGCGGCGCTGCTGGCCGACGACGGCTGGCAGCTGATCGGCCCCGACGCCGGCGATCAGGCCTGCGGTGACAGCGGTTTCGGCCGCATGAGCGAGCCCGAGGCCATCGTCGCCGCCGTAGCCCGGCGGCTAACACCGCCGGCCGCCGGCGGGCACGTGGTGATTACCGCCGGCCCCACCCGCGAGGCCCTTGACCCGGTGCGCTACCTGTCCAAACACGCGCTATCCAACCACAGCTCGGGCAAGATGGGCTTTGCGCTGGCCGCCGCTGCGCTGGAACAAGGCTTTCGCGTCACCCTGATCAGCGGCCCGGTAACGCTTGCCACCCCGGCGGGTGTGACACGTATCGACGTCACCACCGCCGCCGAGATGCACAAGGCCGCCATGCGCCTGGCCCCCGAGAGCGACGTATTTATCGGCTGCGCGGCGGTGTCCGACTACCGCGCCGCCGAGATCGCCGAGCACAAGCGCAAGAAAACCGACGACAACACCTTGACGCTCACTCTGGCCAAAAATCCCGATATCATTGCTGACGTCGCCGGGCTTGACGCCGCGCAGCGCCCGCCGGTGGTGGTCGGCTTTGCCGCCGAGACCCGCCGCGTCGAGCGCTATGCCCAAGACAAGCTCGCCGGCAAGGCGCTGGATATGATCGTGGCCAACGACGTCTCCGCCGCCGGGCTGGGTTTTGGCAGCGACGACAACGCCGCCTGGCTGCTGTGGCGCACCGGCAGCGGCACAGAAAGCGCCCGCCAGCCGCCCCAGCCCAAAACCCGGCTCGCCCGGGCCGTGCTGCAGCGCGCCATTGCTCTGCTTCCTGCTCCACCCGCTACCGAGGACCCTGCATGACGCCCTCTCAACCGCGCCTTGAATGCCGCGTACTCGACGAACGCCTGCGCGACGTTATGCCCGCCTATGCCACCCAGGGCTCGGCGGGTATGGACCTGCGCGCCCTGCTGGACGCGCCGCTGACGCTTTCCCCCGGCGACTGCGAGCTGGTACGCACGGGGCTTGCTATCCACATTGCCGACCCCAATCTGGCCGGCATGATCCTGCCGCGCTCGGGGCTTGGCCACAAGCACGGCATCGTGCTGGGTAACCTGGTGGGGCTGATCGATGCCGACTATCAGGGCGAGCTGATGATCTCGGTGTGGAACCGCGGCCAGCGCCCTTTCACCGTCGAGCCGCTGACGCGGCTGGCCCAGTACGTCGTCGTGCCCGTTGTTCAGGTCGCGCTCGACGTAGTGGACGACTTCACGCCCAGCGAACGCGGCGCCGGCGGCTTTGGCAGCACCGGCGCACGCTAGGCTGCCCGGCCGCGGCCTGCCACCCCGATTCACGCTCCGACTGGAACCCCCTCTCTTATGACGCCCAACGCTTCCATTTTTCGCGCCTACGACATTCGCGGCATCGTTGATCACACCCTGACCGAGCAAGGCGTTGCGCTGATCGGCCACGCCATCGGCAGCGAAGCCGCCGCCCGGGGCGAAACCACCGTGGCCGTCGCCCGGGACGGCCGGCTTTCCGGCGAGCGCATGCAGGCCGCGCTGATTCGCGGGCTCACCGCCGCCGGGCAAAACGTGGTCAACGTCGGCATGGTGCCGACCCCGGTGCTGTACTTTGCCACCCACGTGCTTGATGCCACGACGTCCGGCGTGATGGTCACCGGCAGCCACAACCCGCCGGACTATAACGGCTTCAAGATCGTACTCGGCGGCGAGACGCTCTCCGGCGAGGCCATTACCGCGCTGCATCAGCGCATTGTCGACGGCGATCTGGTTCACGCCGCGCCGGGCGATGAAGGCCGCGTCAGCGACCACGACCTGCGCGAAGCGTATCTTGAGCGCATCACCGGCGATATTCAGGTCAAACGCCCGCTCAAAGCCGTGGTGGACTGCGGCAACGGCGTCGCCGGCGAGCTCGGCCCCGAGCTCATCCGCCGGCTGGGCGTGGAGACAATCCCGCTGTTCGACGACATTGACGGCACCTTTCCCAACCACCACCCGGACCCGGGCAAGCCGGAAAACCTCACCGACCTGATCGCCAAAGTGCAGGATACCGGCGCCGACATCGGGCTTGCCTTTGACGGCGACGGCGATCGGCTGGGCGTGGTGACGCCCGCCGGCAAGCTGATCTACCCCGACCATCTGCTGATGGCCTTCGCCGCCGACATGCTGGCGTGCAATCCCGGGGCAAAAGTCATCTTTGACGTCAAGTGCACCGGCAACCTGACCGAGGTGATCGAGCGCGCCGGCGGCGAGCCGGAAATGTGGCGCACCGGGCACTCGCTGATCAAGGCGCGAATGAAGGCAACCGGTGCGGCCCTTGCCGGCGAGATGAGCGGGCATATTTTCTTCCAGGAGCGCTGGTACGGCTTTGACGACGGCCTTTACGCCGCCGCCCGGCTGGTGGAAATTCTCGCCGGCCAGGGCGACGACGCCGACACCTTCTTTGCCGGCTTCCCGCTGGACGTGGGGACGCCGGAAATCAACATCGAGGTGACCGACGACGACAAGTTCTCTCTGGTCGACAAGCTTGCCCGGGAGGGGGACTTCGGCGAAGGTATCAAGACCACGCTCGACGGCATCCGCGTGGACTACGCCGACGGCTGGGGGCTTTGCCGCGCTTCCAACACCACACCGATGCTGGTGCTGCGCTTTGAAGGCAAGACCGAGGCGGCGCTTGAGCGCATTCGGGGGCAGTTTGCCGCCGCGCTGCGCCAGATTGATGCTGCCCTGAAGCTGCCCGAAAACCGTTAACCGGCCCGCGCTACGCCGTCCTGCAACGCTTCATCACAAATACCCAAGGGATCACCATGAACGCAGCCAGTCGCGACCCCCAGGTCGTTGTGGAGGTGCTGTCCGAGGCACTTCCCTATATTCAGCAGTTTTCCGGTAAAACCGTGGTCGTTAAATACGGCGGCAACGCCATGACCGAAGATCATCTGATCGATTCGTTTGCGCGCAACATCGTGCTGATGAAGGAGGTCGGCATCAACCCGGTGGTCGTCCACGGCGGCGGCCCGCAGATCGGCGAGCTTTTGGGCAAGCTCAACATCGAATCGCGCTTTGTCAACGGCATGCGCGTCACCGATGCCGAAACCATGGACGTGGTGGAAATGGTGCTTGGGGGGCTGGTCAACAAAAGCATCGTCAACCTGATCAACCAGTGCGGCGGCAAGGCCATCGGCGTCACCGGCAAGGACGGCGCACAAATTCGCGCCCGGCAGCTGCACGTCGAGCAGCAAAATCCCGAACATACGGCCTCGGAAATCATCGACATCGGCCACGTCGGCGACGTTGAAGCCATTTCCACCGATCTGATCGAGATGCTCGCCGCCCGGGATTTCATCCCGGTGATCGCCCCTATCGGCGTCGACGGCAGCGGCAAGAGCTACAACATCAACGCCGACCTGGTCGCCGGCAAGGTCGCCGAGGCGCTGGCCGCAGAAAAGCTGATGCTTTTAACCAACGTCGCCGGGCTGATGAACGATAGCGGCGAGGTGCTGACCGGGCTGACCACCGCTCAGGTGGATGCGCTCATCGACAACGGCACCGTCCACGGCGGCATGCTGCCCAAGATTCGCTGCGCGCTGGACGCGGTCAAGGGCGGCGTGCAGAGCGCGCATATTATCGACGGCCGGGTGCCCCATGCGGTGCTGTTGGAAATTTTCACCAACGCAGGGGTTGGCACCCTGATCACCGCCCACCCGGCAGAGCAGCCGCCCGCCTGCTAGGCAAAAAGGGTATCTCCCATCTTGTGGCGCAGTTTTTTCATGGCGTTTTTCTCCAGCTGACGAATGCGCTCGGCGGAGACGCCGTAGACGTCGGCCAAATCGTGCAGCGTGGCCTTGTGCTCGGCCAGCCAGCGGCGCTGGAGAATATCCCGGGAGCGCGCGTCCAGCCCGTGAAGCGCTGACTGCAGCCGCTGCGAGGCGTCCTGCTCGTAGTCGCTGTCTTCGAGCTGGGTGGCCGGGTCGGCCGCCTCGTCGTTGAGAAAGTGCACCGGCGCCCGATAGGCGCTGGCGCTGTCTTCGTCATCGCTCGGCGAGGCGTCAAAGCCGGCATCAAACGACGACAGGCGCCCTTCCATATCGCGCACGACCTCGGGCTTGACGTCGAGATCCTTGGCAATGGCATCGACTTCGTCGTTGTTGAGCCAGGCCAGGCGCTTTTTCGCGCTGCGCAGGTTGAAAAACAGCTTGCGCTGGGCCTTGGTCGTGGCGATTTTGACAATGCGCCAGTTGCGCAGCACGAAATCATGAATTTCCGCCTTGATCCAGTGCACGGCAAACGAGACCAGCCGCACGCCCTGGTTCGGGTCAAAGCGCTTGACGGCCTTCATCAGGCCGACGTTGCCTTCCTGAATCAGATCCGCCTGTGCCAGCCCGTAGCCGGAATAGCTGCGGGCAATGTGGACCACAAAGCGAAGGTGCGAAAGGACCAGGCGGCGCGCCGCCTCCAGGTCCCCCTCGTCGTACAGACGCCAGGCAAGCGAGCGCTCTTCGTCTGCGCTCAGCACCGCAATGCGGCTGATCGCGTTGATGTAGCCGCCCAGATCGTTGCCCGGCGATAGCTGGCCTACCGGTAGAAGACTGTTGCTCATATGCAGGTGGCCTCCCTGAAATACCCCTAATATGCGTGACGCTGACTGTAAAAACGGACGCGGCTTTTCTGCGACACCGTTACGGTACGGCCGCACGATGTACGCTGGTGTGACGCTTGGCTTTTACGCTTTGATGTGACGCGCTATCTTGCATGACGGCTTATCTTGCACGAACGCTTGCCCTGAATGACAGCGGATGTGTGGCATGTGTGCGGTGCTGAATATAGTAGACAACGCCACGCTTGAAAAGTTCCCCGCCGCCTCGCCCAAGACGGCTCCAGCCGGCACCGTCAGCGCGGCCGATTGCCGGCCAGATGCCGACTCACCGCCAGCCATGCGCCCAGCCAGCCGAGCAGTGTACTGCACAGCAGCAGCGCTGTAGACCCCGCAACGCCCAGCGTCGGCAGGGTAAACGTAGCGCCATAGCTTTGCGCCAGCGCCTGTATCGGCAAGGCCAGCCAGCGCCCGCCCAGCGTCAACAGCCCCAGCGCCAGCGCCCCGCCGCCCAGGCCGTACCAGGCGCCGCTGTAGAGAAACGGCCGGCGCACAAAAGCATGCGTCGCCCCGATCAGCGTGACCACTTCGATCTCGCGCCGGCGGCTTTCCACCGCCAGCCGCACGGTGTTGCCCACTACCAGCAGCACCCCCGAACCGAACAGCACGCCCAGCGCCAGGGTCACGCGCCGGCCAAGCTCCGCCAGATGGCGCAGCCGCTCAATCCAGGCCAAATCCAGACGCACCTCGTCTACGCCGGATATTCCGCCCAGCCGGGCGGCCAGCGCCTTCACGGCGGCGGGCGCGGCGCGCTGCGGCGTCACCACAATACTTGCCGGCAGCGGATTGTCGTCAAGCCCGCTTAGCGCATCGTCAAGCCCCAGCGCGCGCTGAAAATCCGCCATGCCCTGCTCGGCGCTGATCAGCCGGGTTTGCGCTACCTGCGCGTCGGCGGCTATTGCCTGCTCCACGCGGCCGGCCTCGCCCGGCGTGACCCGCGGGTGCAGATACACCGTCAGCGTTGCACCGTCGTCGACTTCTGCGTCGAGCAGGCGCGCACCGGACAGCGTCAGCCACAGCGCGGCGGGCAGCACCAGGGCAACGGCGATGGCCAGCATGGTCAAAAGGCTGCCGATCGGATAGCGCAGCAGCCGGCGCACGCTGTCCAGCGCCATGGCGCGATGATGACGCAGCCAGGCACGCAGCCGGCTGGCCGCTCCCGGCCCCGCGTTCACCGGATGCGCCGCCCGGGCCGGCGAGGCGGACTTTTGCGGGCGCTGTCGGCGGGCTGTGACGGCGGGGCGGCGCGGCTCGTTCATCGCGCCCCCTCGTCGGCGATCAGCCGCCCGTCGGCCAGGCGCAGCATGCGGTGGCGCAGCCGGGTGATCAGCGCCAGGTCGTGGCTGGCGATCATCACCGTGGTACCGATGCGATTGAAGTCTTCAAACAGCGTCATGATGTCGGCGGAAAGCTCAGGATCCAGGTTGCCGGTGGGCTCGTCGGCGAGCAGCAGGGCCGGCTTGTTGACCACCGCCCGGGCAATGCCCACGCGCTGCTGTTCGCCGCCGGAAAGCTCCACGGGCAGCGCGCGCTCGCGGTGCAAAAGGCCGACTTTATCCAGTGCGGCGCGCACCCGGCGGGCCGCCTCTCTGGGCGGCGCGCCCTGAATCTCCAGCGGCAGCGCCACGTTGTGAAAAATCGAACGGTCAAACAGCAGCTGGTGATCCTGAAACACCACGCCGATCTGGCGGCGATAAAACGGCACCTGGCTTGGGTGAAGCCGGGCAATGTCGTGGCCGGCTACCACCACGCGCCCGCGGGTGGGGCGCTCAAGGCGCATGATCAGGCGCAAAAGCGAGCTTTTGCCCGCCCCGGAGTGGCCGGTGAGAAACGCCATCTCGCCCCGGCCGACGCCAAAATTGATGTGCGAAAGCGCCTCAAAGCGCCCGCCGTAACGTTTGCCCACGTGCTCGAAAGCGATCATTCGCCGGCGTCGTCGCCTTGGCGGTCAAACAGCGCGTCGACAAACTCCCGGGCGACGAAGGGGCGCAGATCGTCCAGCCCTTCACCCACGCCGATAAAGCGAATCGGCGTTTTCAGCTGGCTGGCGAGCGCAAAGATCACCCCGCCCTTGGCGGTGCCGTCGAGCTTGGTCAGGGTAATGCCGGTGACCGGCACCGCTTCGTTGAACGTGGTCGCCTGGCTGATGGCGTTCTGGCCGGTGCCGGCGTCGAGCACCAGCATCACCTCGTGGGGCGCGGCGGCGTCGAGCTTTTGCACCACGCGGTGGACTTTTTTCAGCTCCTCCATCAGGTGGCCCTTGTTGTGCAAACGGCCGGCGGTGTCGGCGATGATCACGTCCACCCCCCGGGATTTGGCCGCGGCCACGGCGTCATACACCACCGAGGCGCTGTCGGCCCCGGTGTGCTGGGCAATCACCGGCACGCCGTTGCGCTCGCCCCACACCTTGAGCTGTTCCACCGCGGCAGCGCGGAACGTATCCCCGGCGGCGAGCATCACGCTTTTGCCTTCGCGCTGAAAGCGCTGGGTGAGCTTGCCGATGGTGGTGGTCTTGCCCACGCCGTTGACCCCTGCCACGAGCATCACAAAGGGCCCGTCGCCGGCCGCCTCAACGTCCAGCGGCGTGGTCACCGGCTCCAGCATCGCCGTCAGCTCGTCTTGCAGCGCGTGATACAGCGCCTGCGGGTCGCTGATTTCCTTGCGCGACACCCGCGCCTCAAGCCGCTCGATGATGGTAGTGCTAGCCTCAATGCCTACGTCGGCCATCAGCAGCTGGGTTTCCAACTCTTCAAGCAGCTCGTCGTCGATCTGCTTTTTGCCCAGAAACAGATCCGCCACGCCGTCGGTGAAGCTGGCCCGGGTCTTGCCCAGCCCCGCTTTGATGCGCGCAAACCAGCCCTTTTTCTCCGGGCGCGAGGCAGGCTGCGGCTGGGGCGCCGGGGCCGGCGCAACGCCGGGCTCAGGCTCGGCGGGCGGCTCGGGCCGGGGTTCGGCCTCGGGCGCAGCATCCGGTGCAGGCTCAGCCTCGTCGGCGGGCGGTGGCGGCGCGGCGGTGCCGTCGTCTGCCGTGGCATCGGCGGTTTCTTCTGCCGCCGGCTCTTGAGACGGCGTGCCGTCGTCTTCTGCCGCCGGATCGTGGGTATCATCGTGTTTTTTCTTGCGCTTTAAAAAACCAAACATGGCACTCGTCCGCACAGATTATGGTGAAAAAAAAGCAAAAAGGCTGTCGCCGGCGGGATACGGGCAATCAGGATGGGAACATCCTACCACCGCCCATCAAGACTTTGGACACGCAGAGCGCTACAATCCCCGCCCATGACACGAAAACGCTCTTCTCGTTCGGCCCGCCCGGGTGCGCGCCGCGCCGCAAGCCGCCAGAGCGGCAAGCTCCGAGTGATCGGCGGCGAGTTCCGCCGCCGCCAGCTTCCCGTTGCCGACCGGCCGGGGCTACGCCCGACGCCGGACCGCGTGCGCGAGACGCTGTTCAACTGGCTGGGCCAAACGCTTGACGGCAAACGGGTGCTGGACAGCTTTGCCGGCACCGGCGCGCTGGGCATCGAGGCGCTGTCGCGCGGGGCCGCACAGGTGACGTTCATCGAGCAGGACAGCCTCGCCGCCGATCAGCTAAGGCGCAATCTTGCCGCCCTGGGCGCCTCCCGCGCGCACGTTATCTGCCAAGACGCCCGGGCGTTTCTCAGCGCGCCGGCGTGCGTTGACCAGCCTTCCTTTGGCCAGCCCCCCTTTGATCTGGTGCTGCTTGATCCGCCTTTTTATCAGGGACTGGTGGATGCCTGCGCCGAGGCGCTGGAAGCCGGCGGCTGGCTGGCGCCCGACGCGCTGATCTACGTAGAGGCGGAGTCGACGCATACGCCGACGCTGCCCGCCTGCTGGCAGCCTTATCGCCAAACCCAGGCCGGCGACACCACCGCCCGGCTGTATTGCCGCATCGCACGCCAAGCCACGCTTGCCGCCGCGCCGCCCGGGCGTTAGGCTCAGGCGCGACCCGCCGGCCCGGCCGGTATTACCCCTTTAGGTATTACCCCTTGGCCGGTATTACCTCTTTATTGAATTGATTCTCCGGAGAGATGCATGAGTCAGGAACTGTTCAACCAGCTCGAACAAAAAGTCACCGCCACGGTAGAAGCCCTGGAGCTTGCCAAGCTGGAAAACGACGAGCTGCGCGAAGAAAATCAGACGCTCAAACAAGAGCGCGAAGAGTGGGAACGCCGGCTCAACGGCCTGCTGCAAAAGTTTGACGAAAGCGACGCTTAAACACCGACGGCCCGCGACATCAGCAGCGCATCTTCCCGCTCGCTGCCGCCGGCCAGGGGCGGATAGTAGCCCCGGCGGCGTCCGTCCACGCCAAAGCCGTGGCGCCGGTATAGCGCCATAGCCGCAGCGTTGCCCGCGCGCACCTCCAGCAGTACGCGCTCGCTGTGCCAGCGCCGCGCCGCCTCATCGGCGGCGCGCATCAGCGCATCGCCGACGCCGCGGCCGCGGTATTGCGGCGCCACGCCCAGCGCCTGAATTTCGGCATCGAACGCCAGCCGCGCCAGCCACAGATAGCCGGCAAGCTCGGGCGCCTGCCCCGCACTACCGCCGGCCATGACGCCAAGCACCTGCCCGTCTTTTGTTTCCAGAGCATCGCACAGCGCACCGGCCATAGTGCCGCTTCCGGCAATGCTGCCCCCGGCCATGACCCGGCCGGCGTGGCGCGAACCGAGCGCCTCCACCTGCCACCGCGCGCTCGCGCTTGTTTGCGTTTTGTTTTCAGCCATCGGCCGCCTCCGCGCGCCACTGCTCGCCAAGCGCGGCCAGCGCCGGCCACAGATCGCGCTTGGCGGCGCCGTCGGCCAGCAGCGTATCCAGCGCGGGCCCCTGCCACAGCGGCAGTGCCAGCGTGCGCGAAACGGCGCCGGCGCCTTTGTGCTCCACGTCCAGCACCCGAGCCAACGGCGAGGCCTCATGCCCGCCCCACCACAGCGCGCGGGTCGGCGCCCAGCCGTTGCGGCTGGCCGCACCGTTGAGAAAGGCGCTGACCCCTTCCCGGGCCTCTGCCAGCGGCTCATCCGCTTCGGGGCCGTCAGCCAGCGGCGGCCAGCTCAGGGTGTGCCAGGCCGACAGCGCCGAGGCGTCGACACCCGCCGCGCGGTAGATGTTGGCCAGCAGCCGGCGCGCGGGCGCGGCAGGCTCGCCTTCGTGCAGGCTCAGCCAGCGCCCGCCCAGACACAGACACGACAGCGTAAAACGCAGCGGCGCCGGCGCATCCGCTTCCGGGGACGGCGCATTTTCCGGCTGCGCCAACGCCGCCTCAGCGGCGGGCGCTGTATTCAGCAGCGCCTTGAGCGAGGCGGGATTGGACGTGGGTTCAGCAGGCGCTGCGGTGCGGCGGCTGGCCTCTGCCTGCTGGGCATCGTCCAGCAGGGCGTGCAGCCGCTTGCCCGGTGATTCGCGCTCGGGGGAGGCGTCGTCCCACTCGCAGGCCGGCGTCGGCCGCGCGTTGGGCAGGCAGTAGCGCGACGCGAAGGCGGTAATGCCCATGGCGTCGAGGTACTGCCGGCGAGCGACTTCCGCGTTCACTTGCCGGCGCCGCGACAGTCCGGCGAATCCGGGCGCTCGCCGCCGCGGGCCTGCCATTCCGCCGGGGTATAAAGATGCAGCGCCAGGGCGTGCACCGGCCCTGAGACTTCATCGGCCAGCAGTTTATACACCTGCTGGTGGCGCTTGACCGGCAGCAGGCCGTCAAACGCATCGCTTACCAGCGTGACCTTGAAGTGGGTTTCCGAGTTGGGCGGCACGCTATGGCGATGGCTTTCGTTTTCCACGGCCAGCACCGCAGGTGCCAGCGCTTCCAACTTGTGCTCGATCTGTGCTTTAAGCGTCACGGCGATTCTCCTGGAAGAAATATCACTGAGAGAACGGTCCATTGTACGCGCTTATGCGCGACGCGACGATGCGCGCTGCTGCATCGCGCGGTGTGCCAGGGGAATGCGCGCAGCGCTGGCGGCAAGCGAGAGCAGCGCACTCGCCGCCCCCAGCCACAGCGTCACCTGCACCGCAAGCCCCAGCGCCAGCACCGCACCGACAAGCGCCACCCCCAGCGACTGGCCCACGGTGCGCGTGGTGCTCATCACCCCCGAGGCGTTGGCGCTGCGCGCCGCCGGCAGGCTGGCCATCATTTCGCGGTTGTTGGGCGGCTGGAAAAGCCCAAAGCCGATCCCGCACAGCGCCACTCGCCACAGGCTGCCGGCAATGCCGGTGCTTTCATCCACCAGCGCCAGGGCGATAAATCCGACCGCCAAAACCCCCAGGCCGACCGTTGAAAGTACGCTGGGGTTGATTCTGTCCGCCAGCCGCCCGGCCAGCGGCCCGACCACCATCAGCGCCAGCGGCCAGGGGGTAAAAAGCCAGGCGGTGAGCAGCGGGCTCAAGCCCATTTTTTCCTGATACAAAAAAGACAGTGCGACAAACGCCAGCCCCTGGCCGATAAACGCAAGCCCCGAGGCCGACACCGCCAGGGTAAAGCGCTTCTCCCGAAACAGATGCAGCGGCAGCAGCGGATACGGCGCGCGGCGCTGGCGGCGAATAAACGCCGCCCCGGCCGCCAGCATGCCCGCGCCAAAGCCCACGCTTTGCCATGCCGGCGCGCTGTGGCCAACGGCGTTCATGGTCAAAAAAAGCCCGGCCAGCATCAGCATGGACAAAAGCGCGCCGGGTACATCAAAGCTGCCCTGGCGCGGGGTTTCTCTGGGCAGGGCGCGCAGGCCCAGCAGCAAAGCGCAAAGCCCGAGCGGCACGTTCAGCGCAAACAGCCAGGGCCAGTGGGTAAACGACAGCACCAGCCCGCTCAGCGTAGGGCCGGCCGCGTAGCCGCCGCCCACCACCAGCGCCGACAGGCCCAGCGCGCTGCCCAGCAGGCGAGAAGGGAAAATCAGCCGGTAGAGCGAGGGGCCAATGGAAAGCGTAGCCGCCGCGCCCAGCCCCTGCAGGGCGCGAAACACCAGCAGGGTTTCCAGACTGCGCGAAAGCGCCGCGCCCAGGGCTGCCAGCACAAAGGTGCTTAGCCCGAACAGGTAGATGCGCCGGCGCGTGGCAAGCTCGCTCAAGCCCGCAAACACCAGCAAAAAGGCCGCGCTGACCACTTGGAACATGTTGGTGACCCACACCACCTGAGCCGGCAACACGTCAAGGTCGGCGGCAATCGAGGGCAGCGCCAGGTTGATCATGGTGGTATCGACCACGGCCATCAGCGTGCCGCTGACCAGCGCCAGCACGGCAAGAAAGCGCTCGGGGCCGGGCAGGCCGTCATCGCCGTCGCGCGTTTCAAACAGTCGCATGGGCTACTATTCCTGGGGAAAAATACCTTGGAGACACACAAAAACCGGCCGCAGCCGGTTTTGCACGAAGCGGGCGCGGCCGGCAGGCCGCCGGGCCTATTGGGGGTCGTTGTCGAGCAGCAGCGCGTCGTCGACTTCCGAAATTTCCAGCGCCGTCTCGTCGTCAAGATCCACCGCCAGAAAGCTGTGCTCAATGCGCACAAAGTCTTCAAACAGCGCCCAGTCGAGCACGGCGGGCCACTGGCGCTCGTCTTCTTCCCAGGCGCGCAGCTCGGTTTCCAGAATTTCCACGTAGCGCTCGCGCACGTAGGCGCCAAGCGCTTCGGGGGTGTCCATCTCGGGGATCAGGTAGACGGTGCTTTCGCGTTCAACGTCGTCAAGCGTGAGGTCATCGTCTCCCATGGTGGGCTCAAGCGCATTGATCCAGTCCACGAATTCCTGGGTCGGCCGGACGCTCAGGGCAGAGCGGTTAAGCAGTTTCATGGGATTCTCCTCAGACAACGATGCCTCACGGAACGATCACTGGCGTTCAGACGCCGTCATTATGGGCGTTTGCGCGCCGACTTGCCAACGCCCGAGCACCGCCTAGGCGTCCGCTTCCGGGCGCATGGCCGGAAACAGCAGCACATCGCGAATGGAGGGGCTGTCGGTAAACAGCATCACCAGCCGGTCAATGCCGATGCCCTCGCCGGCGGTGGGCGGCAGGCCGTATTCCAGCGCGCGCACGTAGTCGGCATCAAAGTACATGGCTTCCAGATCGCCGGCGTCTTTCTCGGCCACCTGCTCTTTAAAGCGCTGGGCCTGGTCTTCGGCGTCGTTGAGCTCGGAGAAGCCGTTGGCGATTTCGCGCCCGCCGACGAAGAACTCGAAGCGGTCGGTAACAAACGGATTGGCGTCGTTGCGCCGGGCCAGCGGGCTGACCTCGGCCGGGTATTCGGTGATAAACGTCGGCTGGTCGAGCCGGTGCTCGGCGACTTCCTCGAAGATTTCGGTTTGCAGCTTGCCAAGCCCCCAGCTGTCTTTCACCGCGATGCCGAGCTTTTCGGCAAGTGCGACGGCCGCCTCGCGGGTGTCCAGATCGGCCGCGGCAATGCCGTCGCCGTGGGTGAGGATGGCGTCGCGCAGGGTCATCCGCGCAAACGGCTTGCCGAAGTCGTACTCGGCGCCCTGATACGTCACCGTGGTGCTGCCCAGCACCTTTTCTGCGGTGGTGCGCAGCATGGCCTCGGTCAAATCCAGCAGCTGGCGGTAGTCGGCGTAGGCCCAGTAGAACTCCACCATGGTGAACTCGGGGTTGTGCCGGGTGGAGAGCCCTTCGTTGCGGAAGTTGCGGTTGATCTCGAAAACCTTCTCAAAGCCGCCCACCACCAGGCGCTTGAGGTAGAGCTCCGGGGCCACGCGCAGGTACATGTCCATGTCCAGCGCGTTGTGGTGGGTAATGAACGGCCGCGCCGTGGCCCCGCCGGGGATCTGCTGGAGCATCGGGGTCTCGACTTCCATGAAGCCGCGATCCTCGAAAAACCGCCGCATAGCGCTGATGATCGCCGCTCGGGTTTCGAACACCCGGCGCGAATCCGGGTTCATGATCAGGTCCACGTAGCGCTGGCGGTAGCGCGCTTCCTGGTCGGTCAGGCCGTGGAACTTGTCCGGCAGCGGGCGCAGGCTTTTGGTCAAAAGCGTGGCGTCTGCCATCTTGACGTAGAGATCGCCCTTGCCGGATTTGTGCACCGGCCCGCGCCCGGCCACAACGTCGCCGATGTCCCAGCTTTTCACGTCTTCCAGCACGTCTTCGGCCAGGCCCTTTTTGTCCACGTACAGCTGGATCTGCCCGGCCGCATCCTGAATCACGATAAACGGGCCGCGCTTGCGCATGATGCGCCCGGCCACCGCGGCGTGGTGATCCAGCGCTTCAAGCGCGGCCTTGTCCTTGTCGCCCAGCGCCTTTTCCAGCTCGGCGCTGAGGCTGTCCCGGCGAAAGTCGTTGGGAAAGGCGCTGACGCCCTGGGCCTTGGCCTTTTCACGACGCTTGGCCAGCTTGGCGCGGCGCTCGGCAATCAAGTGGTTTTCGTTGTCAAAAGACGCGTCATGGTTGGCCATTCGGGCACCCTTGAATAATAAACCGGAAAAAAAGTCAGCCAGGCGCTGCCGCCAAGGCAGCGCCCGCGGGACTAGAGACCCTGCTTGAGGCTGGCGACGATGAACGGATCCAGATCGCCGTCGAGCACCTTGTCACAGCTGCTGGACTGCACGCCGGTGCGCAGATCCTTGATGCGCTGATCGTCCAGCACGTAGGAGCGGATCTGGCTGCCCCAGCCGATATCGGCCTTGGCGTCTTCAGCCGCCTGCTTGGCCTCGTTGCGCTTGTCCATTTCGTGCTCCCAGAGCCGGGCCCGGAGCTGCTTCATGGCGAAATCGCGGTTGGCGTGCTGGCTGCGCTGGCTCTGGCAGGCCACCACGATGCCCGTGGGCTCGTGGGTGATGCGCACCGCCGAATCGGTGGTGTTAACGTGCTGGCCGCCGGCGCCGCTGGAGCGGTAGGTGTCGGTGCGCAGATCGGACGGGTTGATGTCGACCTCGAAGCTGTCGTCCACCTCCGGCGAGACAAATACCGAGGTAAACGAGGTGTGCCGCCGGCCGCCGGAGTCGAACGGGCTTTTGCGCACCAGCCGGTGAACGCCGGTTTCGGTGCGCAGCCAGCCGAAGGCGTAGTCGCCCTGCACGTGAATCGTCGCCGACTTGATGCCCGCCACGTCACCTGCCGACACTTCCAGCAGGTCTGCCTTGAAGCCGTGGTGCTCGGCCCAGCGCAGGTACATGCGCAGCAGCATGTTGGCCCAGTCCTGGGCTTCGGTGCCGCCAGAGCCGGACTGGATATCCAGATAGGCGTTGTTTTCGTCCATCTCGCCGGAAAACATGCGTCGAAACTCCAGCGTCTCCAGGCGCGACTGCAGCCCTTCAAGCTCGCGGCAGACCTCGTCTACCGTGGCCGCATCGTCTTCCACCTCGGCCAGCTCCAGCAGATCTTCGCTGTCGCCCAGGCTTTGTTCAAGCGTATCAATGGTGGAGACAATGGTATCCAGCGACGCGCGCTCCTTGCCCAGCTTCTGGGCGCGCTCCGGGTCGCTCCAGACGTCGGGATCTTCAAGCTCGCGGGTAACTTCTTCTAGCCGATCTTTACGCTCAGCATAGTCAAAGATACCCCCTAAGAATCTCTGTCCGCGCCGACAGATCCTTGATTTGCTGATGGATCGGGTTGGTTTCCAGCATGAATGCGCCCCAATATGTTGGTGCCAGTGAATAATGCGTTGATGCCAGTGAATGAATCGCCTGGACAAAGGCGCTATTGTAACGAAACCCGGCGCACCCCGCACCCATCCCCGCCTTATCCGCAGAAAACACCCGCTCGACAAAAACCCGGCCGTAGCCGGGTTGCGGTGATATTCAAGCCTCATCCAAGGCGTTAAAAGGGCCGAACTTAAAAGCGCCGAACTTAAAAACGATAGGTCAGCTGCGCGCCAAAGCCGTGGGCCTCGTTTTTGTAGTCGGCGTTATAGCGGGAGGTGACCGGCGGCGTTGGCCGGCCGGCCACGGTAAAGCCGTCGGTTTTGGTCTGGCTGACCTCGGTGCCGCGTTCGGTGAGATAGGAATACGCCAGATCAACGGTCACATCGTCGACCGGCGTCCAGCCCGCCCCCAGCGAGAAAATCCGCCGGTCGTCGGAGGGAATGCGCACGCTGCGATGCGCATCGCTGGTGGGCGTATTGTCCAGGCTCAGCCCGGCGCGCAGCGCCCATTCGGGATTGAGCTGATACTCGCCGCCCACGGCAAAGGCCCAGGCGTTGGCATAGCTCTGCCTTTCATTGGTGATCTCGCCCCGGGTCTCTCCCTCGACCAGAATTTTTTCAAACCGGCTCCAGCGCGTCCAGGAAGCGCCGAACATCAGCTTGAGCTTTTCACTCATCTGCTGGGTAATCGAGAAATTGACGGTTTCCGGCGTGGTCAAATCCAGCGAGGCATCGTCGGTCACGGTACCAATACCCAGCTGATCAAGCGCCGGCGACGAGGCGGTAAAGTCGCCTTCCAGCTCATAGTCCACCCGGGAGCGATAGGTCAGCCCCAGGGTGGTTTCCGCCACCGGCCGGTAGATTACCCCGAGGTTATAGCCCCAGGCCTCGTCGTCGCCGTCAACCCGGGAGTCCACTTCTGTCCGTCCCAGCGGCGTTACCGCCGGCACTTGGCGATGCAGCTCGCCTTCTACCCGGTTATAGGTAACCCCGGCGCCCACCGACCACTGATCGTTAAAGCGATAGGACACCGTGGGCTGGGCGGTTTTGACTTCTACCTTGGTGTAGTTGCCCTGATTGCGCCCCTGAAAGCCGTCTTCATAGTCGGTTTCAGAGCCAAACGGCGCGTACACGCCAAAGCCAAAGGCCAGCCGGTCGGTGACCGGATGGGCGTAGAAGACAAAAGGAATCACCCTGGCGTCTACGATGTCGCCGTCGTTGGACCCGGCCACCGGCAGCGTATCCGTCGCGCCGCCGGTGGCCGGCAAAAAGGCCGGGCTGGTTTGCGACGCCCGGGCATTGCTGATGTCGTTGTTGATATCCAGATAGGTGCCGCCCACGGACACCTGCGCGCGGTCGAGAAACGACATCCCCGCCGGGTTGCCAAAGACGATGGTGGCATCGTGGACGTTGGAGCTGCGCCCGGCATGGCCGTAGCCCTGGCCGCTCACGCTCTGCTCGTTGAGCTGAAACCCGCCGGCCGGGGCCTGCGCGGCAAGCGCGGCGGCCGCGACCCCTGCGGTCAAGGCGAGCGTTTTGGTGCGATGGTTGGCAATGACACTTTTATTGATATTGTTCATGTCGCTTCCTTCTTCCCCGATGAGCATACGGGCGGTGCCGTACGTAGCGTACGCTGACCGTTCGGCGGCCAGGGCCGCCCGGCATGCGCCAAGCCGAAAACCCCTGCGACTCATACGCACGTTTAACGTAGTGCCTTTTTCTCGCACCCGCCGCCGGGGTTCAAGGCCGGGGCGGGGTTTTCCGGCGTTTTCGGTTTATCCATTGGTCGCACAGCGCATCGCGGCGTCAGGCGCCGGTCTTTGACCTTTGTGTTACACACAGGTTTTATACTGCGCCTACACATGACACAGGCTCAAAGGGGGCTGCCAGTGAAAGTCAGCGAACTTGCCCGCCGGGCCGGCGTTACCGCCGAAACCGTGCGCCACTACGTACGCGAAAACCTGCTTACGCCCGAACGCCATCCGCACAACGGCTACCAGCTGTTTACCACGCACGACCTGGAACGGCTGGGGTTCATTCAGCGGGCACGCAAACTGGGCTTTAGCGTGGCGGAAATTCGCGAAATTCTCGCCCAGGCCGACAAGGGCGACTCCCCCTGCCCGCTGGTGCGCGACATGCTCGCCGCCCGCCTGCCACAGATCCGCGCACGCATCGCCGAGCTTGAGGCGCTGGCCTCGCGCATGGAAACCGCCCTTGCCAGCTGGCAAAACATGCCCGACGGCACGCCGGACGGCCACAGCCTGTGCCGTTTGATTGAAAGCTTTCCTGAGGAGACGCCATGAAATCGCAAACACTGACGCGCTACGTACCCGGCATGAACTGCCAGGGCTGCGTCAAGCGCATGCGCGAAGCCGTTGTCGCGGTGGACAAGCGCGCCGACGTTGTCGGCACGCCGGACGAAAAGCGCCTCGACGTCAGCATTGATGCCGACAGCAGCCCGCTGGACGACGACGCGCTGGACCGCGCGCTTGAAAACGCCGGCTACCCGCCCGGCGACCCCAACGCCGAGCCGGCCAGCGACGCCGACAGCGCCGAAGCGCCGGCCGATGACGCCGCCGGTACCGCTGAAAGCCGCGAAAAACCTGCCGGCGGTGCGCAAACCCGCCTGGCGGTCAGCGGCATGACCTGCGCCAGCTGTGTGAAAACCGTGCAGCAGGCGCTCGAACGTACCCCGGGTGTGACCTCGGCGGCGGTGAACTTCGGCACCCACACCGCCGAGGTGACGGGCAGCGCCGAAGAAAGCGCGCTGATCGGCGCGGTGCAGAGCGTCGGCTACGACGCCGAGCGGATCGTGGACGTGCGCGACGCCGAACTTACCCGGGCCGAGCAGGAAGCCCGGGACTACAAAAAGCGCCTTAAAGGCAGCTTTGCCGCGCTCGCACTTGCCGTACCGCTGATGGCGAGCATGTTTGTCTTTCACCCCGACCCGGTGGGCGCCGGGCGGCTTTACTGGCTGGTGATCGGCGCGCTGACCCTAGCCATCATGGCCTTTCCCGGCCGGCACTTTTTTACCGGCGCGTGGAAAAACGCCAAGCACCACCAGGCCAACATGGACACCCTGGTGGCCATGGGCACCGGCACGGCCTGGGTGTATTCCATGGCCGTGGTGCTGTTCGGCCCCTGGCTGCCCGAAGCCGCCCGGGGCATCTACTTTGAAGCCTCGGCCATGGTCATCGGGCTGATTTTGCTGGGCAACGCCATGGAGCTCAAGGCCCGGGGGCGCACCAGCGACGCGCTCAAGCGGCTTTTGGATCTGCAGACCCGCACCGCCCGGGTGATTCGCAACGGCGAGGAGCAAGAGGTCGACATTGACGCTGTGCGCCAGGGCGATCACGTTCGCGTGCGCCCCGGCGAGCGCCTGCCGGTGGACGGCGAGGTCACCGAAGGCCAGAGCCACATCGACGAGTCGATGCTTACCGGCGAGCCGGAGCCGATCGCCAAGCAGACCGGCGACGAGGTCAGTGCCGGCACGGTCAACGGCCGCGGCGGGCTGGTCTACCGCGCCACCCGGGTGGGCAACAACACCCGCCTGGGCCAAATCACCGAACAGGTGGCCAGCGCCCAGGGCTCGCGCCCGCCCATCGGCGATCTGGCCGATAAGGTCTCCAGCGTCTTTGTGCCCTCGGTGATGATCATCGCCGTGCTCACCGCGCTTGCGTGGTTCAACTTCGGCGTTGAGGCGCGGGTGATTCACATGCTGGTCGCGGCCACCTCGGTGCTGATTATCGCCTGCCCCTGCGCGCTGGGCCTGGCCACGCCGATTTCCACCATGATCGGCGTGGGCAAGGCCGCCGAGCACGGCGTGCTGGTGCGAAACGGCGAGGCGCTGCAAACCGCCAGCAAGCTCACCGCGCTGGTGGTGGATAAAACCGGCACCCTGACCGAGGGCAACCCCCGGGTCACCGAGGCGGAAGTCTTCGACGCAGGCGCCCTTTCCGGCAACCAGGCCGCCGCGCTGGGCTACGTCGCCGCGCTGGAGCGCGGCTCCGAGCACCCGCTGGCCACCGCGTTAACCGCCTACTGCGAACAGGCAGCAAACACGGAGCCGGCCGAGATTCGCGACTTCGACAGCATCACCGGCGGCGGCGTCAAGGCGCAAAGCAGCGACGGCGAGCTGCTGCTGGGCAACGCCGCCCTGCTGGAAGATGCAGGCGTTGACCTTGCCATCGGCAGCGAAAGCGCCCGAGCCCTTGAGAGCAAGGCCCGCACCATCGTATACCTCGCCGTGGGCGGCAGGCTCGCCGCGCTGTTCGGCGTCAGCGATCCGGTGCGCGAGGACGCCAAAAGCGCCATTGCCCGGCTCAAGGCCGACGGCCTTCACGTGATCATGCTCACCGGCGACAACCGCCACACCGCCCGCGCCGTGGGCGATGAAGTGGGCATAGAAGACTATCGCGCCGAGCTCAAGCCCGAAGACAAGCACGAAGAAATCGAACGGCTGCAAAAGGCAGGCCACATCGTCGGCATGGTCGGCGACGGCATCAACGACGCCCCGGCGCTGGCCCGGGCCAACGTCGGCTTTGCCATCGGCCAGGGCACCGATGTCGCCATCGAAAGCGCGGGTATCACGCTGATGCGCGACTCGCTGCACGGCGTTGCCACGGCCATCGAGATCAGCCAGGCCACGCTTACCAACATCAAGCAGAACCTGGCCGGGGCCTTTGGCTACAACGCGCTGTGCATCCCCATTGCCGCCGGGGTGTTCTACCCGCTTACCGGCGCGCTGCTCTCGCCGATGATTGCCGGGGCGGCGATGTCGCTTTCGTCAATCACCGTGGTCAGCAACGCCAACCGCCTGCGGCTGTTTAGCCCGCACGGCACGGCCGGCTCACACACCGACACGCGCACAGAGGAGAAAGCGGCATGAGCGTACTTGTTAATCTGGCAGGGCTTGGGCTGATCGGTCTGATCGTTTACTGGTTCTGGCTGCGCTAGCCGGCCACCGGCGGCTAACGCAGCCGCCCGGCAATGCGCAGCACCAGCGCAAGCGCCACCGCGCACAGCAGCGCGGCCAGCCCGGCAAAGCCGGTCCCCGTTGCCACCAGCCCCAGCCGGCTGGTGGCAACACCGATGCCCACCACCGGAATCGACAGCGCCACGTAGGCCACCACAAAAAACGTGGAGGTCACCGCCCCTCGCTGGTCCTGCGGGCAGGCCGCGGCCACCGCGCCCATGCCGGCACGAAAGCCGATACCCTGGCCGGTGCCCGCCAGCAGTGCCCCGCAGAAAAACGCCGCCGTGCTCGCGGTCAAGATTCCCGCGCCGATGGAAAGCGCCCCTGCCAGTAGCGTCACACAGCCCAGCGGCAGCCGTCGCCGGGGCGCTACCCGCCCCTGCAGGGTCTGCCCCACCGTTGAGGCAATAAAGACCAGGCACACCACCAGCCCGATCACCGCCAGATTCTGCTCGCCCAGCACCTGCTGCATAAAGGCCGGCGCCATTGAGTTGAAAAAACCAAGCACCGCAAAGCCGGCAAAGCCCACCAGCGCGGCCGGCACAAACACCCCGCGCACTTCCCGGGGCAGGCTCAGCCGCTGAACGCGCAGGTTCGGCCTGGCCGCGCGGGTGACGGTTTCCGGCGCGCGCCACACAAACCACGCCGCCAGCGCCAGCATCGCCAGATGCAGCGCGTAGGAAAACGAAAGCGGTGCCGGCAGCCAGGTCACCAGCACGCCCGCCACCAGCGGGCCCAGCCCCAGCCCGCCCATGTTGACCGCGGTGGCGGCAAGCGTGGCGCGCGCCTTGTACGCCGGCGGGGCCAGCTCGATCACCGCCACCGTCGCGGTGCCGGTAAAAATCCCCGCCGATATGCCTGAGATCACCCGCCCGACCATCAACATCGCCAGGCCGTCGCCGGCGAGAAACACCGCATCGCTGAGCGCAGCAAAGGCGATGCCGGCCAACAGCAGCGGGCGGCGCCCCAGCTGGTCGGACCAGCGCGCGGTCACCACCAGCGCGGCAATCACGCCGGTGGCGTAGACGGCAAAAATCAGCGTAATCACCAGCTGGGAAAAGCCGTATTCGGCCTGATAGATCGGATATAGCGGCGTGGGCAGCGTGGTGCCCAGCATGACCGCCAGAAAGGCAAACGCCGGGCCCAGAAAGGCCAGCGGCGCCGGGCCGCCGGAAGACGGTGCAGGCATGGTCGCTCCTTGCATCAGAACATGGCGCGCGGCGGGAGGGTCGGGTCACAGCGGCTCGGCGTGCTCGACCATCAGCTGCAGGCTTTCACGGCCGCGGTAGCGGTTGCGGTTGAGCTTGTAGGCGCAGCGCAGGGTATCGCCCATGGCAAAAGCCGGAAGCTCGCCGGGGGTCAGCGCGCGAAACCAGATGGCCTTGAGCACGCGGGGCCCTGCCGACAGCTCCATCATCAGATGACTGCCGTCCGCACCCACCGGGCGCAGCGATTCGACGATAAACTCGCCTTCAAACAGCGGCGGGTCAAACTCCCGCCCAAAGGGGCCAAGGGCTTCCAGCTCGTCAAGCGTCGCCAGATCGAGCTGGCCCGGCGAAAGCGCGCCGTCGGTCCACAGCCTGGGGTAGAGCGGCGTATCGCCCAGCTGCTCTTCCACGGCGCGCAAAAACGCCGCCTTGAACTCGACCAGCCGCGCCTCGTGCAGGGTAATGCCGGCCGCACCGCTGTGCCCGCCAAAGCGCGACAGCACCTCGGGGGCGAGCTCAAGGGTGCGCTGCAGCGCGTCGCGCAGGTGCAAACCCTCAATGGAGCGCCCGGAGCCGGTAAGCATGCCCGGCGCAGCCGCCCGGGTGAGCACCAGCGCCGGGCGGCCGTAGGCCTGCACCAGCCGCGAGCCGACAATGCCCTGCACGCCGGGGTGGCCGTCTTCAACAAACACCACCAGCGCTTTGGCCTCGGCGGCAAGCTCGGGCGCGGCAAGCGTTCGGGCCTCGGCGGCCATTTCCGCCTCGATGGCCTTGCGCGACTGGTTGTCGTCTTCGAGGATGGCAAGCTTTCTTGCCGCCACGGCGTCGCTTTCGGCGAGCATGAAGTCCAGCGCGGCGTAGGGGTCGTCGAGGCGCGAGCGGGCGTTGATTCTTGGGCCCATCTGAAACGCCAGGGTTTCGGCGTTGAACGGTACGCTGTCCGGCCCCAGCCGCTCGGCCATGGCGCGAAAGCACGGCGCGTCCATGCGGTTGATCAGCTTGAGCCCCTGAATCACCACCGCGCGGTTGGCCGGGCTTGCCCCCAGCGACACGCAGTCGGCCACGGTGCCCAGCGCCACGTACGAAAGCCACGGCGAGAGCTTGGGGGTGGCCTGGGGCACCGCGCCCCACTCGATCAGCACGCCGCGGGCCAGCGACATCACAAGCCAGGCCACCATGCAGCCGGCGATGGTGGCGTCCGGGTAGGCGCAGTCGCTGCGGGTGGGGTTCACGCAGGCGTAGGCCGAGGCCGGCGGGCCTTCTTCAGGCAGGGCGTGGTGATCGCTGACCACCACGTCGATGCCCTCGGCGGCAAGGCTCGCGATGCGCGGCTCATCCGAGCTGCCGCAGTCGGCGGTGATCACCAGCGTCGGTTTGGGCTTGAGGCCCAGCGTTCGCTCCACCAGCGGCAGGCTGATGCCGTAGCCGTCGTGGATGCGATGGCCGATCAGGCTGTGCAGCCGCGCCTCCGGCACGCCGAAAAGCTCCACCAGGGTGCGCCGGATGACCACGTGCGAGGTGATGCCGTCCACGTCGTAGTCGGTGAGAATCCCGATGTGCTCGCCGTCCACCACCGCCTGGGCGATGCGCTCGGCGGCGCGGCGCCCGTCCGCCAGCTTTTCCGGGTGCGCCAGATAGCGCAAACTCGGCGTTACCAGCGGGGTCAGCGGCTCGCTATAGCCCGGCAGGCGTGCGGCCAAAAGCCGAGCTTGAAGCTCGGTGAGCCCTTCGGCGCGCGCCCGGGCGTAGATGGCCGGGTCCTGGGGCCGCGGCTCCAGGCGCGGCCCGGTCAAGCTCTGGGGCAGCTCTTGCATCATGCTCATCCGCGGCGGTTTTCCGCCACAAACCGCTGCACGGCGGCCAGTTCCGCGGGCAGCACGGTGTAGCGCTCTTCGCGTTCGAGCAGATCGCTCATGTGCGCCGGCAGCGCCACGCCGGGGAAGCCGGCCTCGATCACGGCATCGGCAAACTTGGCCGGGTGTGCGGTGGCAAGGGTGATCATGGGCGTTGTGGCATCAACACGGGCGCGCTCGGCGGCGCGGTAGCCGGTGGCGGTGTGCGGGTCGAGCACTTCGCCGGTGCGCCGGTGGGCCTCGCGGATGACCTCGAGGATGGTGGCGTCGTCCACGCTGTGGCTGGAAAACTTCTCGCGCAGCTTCGAAAGCGGCGCCTCGGCCAGGGCCGCGGGCTCGTGCTGGAAGCGCTCTAAAAGCTCGGCCACGGCCTTGCCGTCGCGGTCGTAGGCGTCAAACAGCAGGCGCTCGAAGTTGGACGACACCACGATATCCATGGACGGCGCCAGCGTCGCTTCAAGCTCGCGCTTGGAGAAGTCGTTGTCGGCAAGGGTGCGGTGCAGAATGTCGTTGGCGTTGGTGGCAACGATGAACTGCTTGACCGGCAGCCCCATCTTGTAGGCCATGTAGCCGGCAAAGACGTTGCCGAAGTTGGCCGAGGGCACGCAGAAGCTGACCTCCCGGTGCGGCGCGCCCAGCGCCACGCCGGCGGCGACGTAGTAGACCGTCTGGGCCATGATGCGCGCCCAGTTGATCGAGTTGACCGCCACCAGCCGGGTGCCGTTGAGAAAGTCCTGGTCGGCGAAGCTTGCCTTGACCATGGCCTGGGCGTCGTCGAAGTTGCCCTCGATGGCCACGTTGAAGACGTTGTCCGCCAGCACCGATGTCATCTGGCGGCGCTGCACCTCGGACACCCGGTTGTGCGGGTGCAGGATGAAAATATCCAGGTTGTCGCAGTGGCGGCAGCCCTCGATGGCCGCCGAGCCGGTGTCGCCGGAGGTCGCGCCCATGATCACCGCGCGTTCGCCGCGCTTTTTGAGAAAGTGGTCAAGGATGCGGCCCAAAAGCTGCAGGGCCACGTCCTTGAACGCCAGGGTCGGCCCGTGGAACTGCTCCAGCAAAAAGTGGTTGGCGTCGAGCTGCTTGAGCGGCAGCACCGCGTCGTGGCTGAAGGTGGAATAGGCCTCCACCACCAGCGCGTGAAACGTGGCGTCGTCGATCTCGCCGTTGACGAACGGCTTCATCACCCGAAAGGCGATGTCGGCGTAGGAAAGACCTGCCATGTCGGCCAGGTCCTCGGCGGTAAACGACGGCAGCGTCTCGGGGACGTAAAGGCCGCCGTCGCTTGCCATGCCGGTCAACACCACCTCTTCAAAAGAGAGCGCCGGGGCCTGGCCCCGAGTGCTGATATAGCGCATGGCGTTATTCTCCTTCGTCCAGGCTCTCGACCCGGATGCGGGTAACCGCGCCGGCGACGTCGGCCATGGATTCGATCTCGCGGATGGCGTCGTTCATCTGCCGCTCGCGGGTACGGTGGGTCATCAAAATGATGGGCACCATCTCACCTTCGGTGATGTCTTTTTGAATCAGCGCTTCGATGGAAATGCCGTGCTCGGCAAGAATCGTCGCCACTCGGGCCAGCACGCCGGGGCGATCCACCGCCAAAAGACGCAGGTAGTAGGCCGTGATGATGTCGTCCATGGGCATGATGGCCGGGGCGTCCATGTCTTCATTGACGCCGCTGAAGGCCAAGTACGGCACGCGATACGGGTGCTCGGTGTTGATGTCGCGCGCCACGTCGAGAATGTCCGCAATCACCGCAGACGCGGTGGGCTCAGCGCCGGCGCCGGGGCCGTAGTACAGCGTGGGGCCGACGGCGTCGCCCATCACCGCAACGGCGTTTTTCACGCCGCTGACGTTGGCCAGCAGGCGGTCCTTGGGCACAAGCGTGGGGTGGACGCGCAGCTCAAGGCCGTGCTCGGTGCGCTTGGCGATGCCCAGATGCTTGATCATGTAGCCCAGGTTGTTCGCCTGGTCGACGTCCTCGGCGGTAATACGCGCAATGCCTTCGGTGTAGGCCTTGTCAAACTGCAGCGGCACGCCGTAGGCAATGGAGGCCATGATGGTGAGCTTGTGGGCGGCGTCGATGCCTTCCACGTCAAAGGTAGGGTCGGCCTCGGCGTAGCCCAGCGCCTGGGCTTCGGCGAGCACGTCTTCAAAGGCCCGGCCTTCGTCGCGCATGTGGGTCAGAATGTAGTTGCCGGTGCCGTTGATGATGCCCGCTACCCATTCGATGCGGTTGGCGCCCAGGCCTTCGCGCAGCGCCTTGATCACCGGAATGCCGCCGGCCACCGCGGCTTCAAAGGCGACGATCACGCCTTTTTCGTGGGCGGCCTGAAAAATCTCGTTGCCGTGTACCGCAATCAGCGCCTTGTTGGCGGTGACCACGTGCTTGCCGTTTTCAATGGCCTTAAGCACCAGCTCCCGGGCGGTTTCGTAGCCGCCGATCAGCTCAACGATCACGTCAACGTCAGGGTTGGCCGCCACTTCAAAGACATCGCCGGTGGCCTTGATGCCGGTAACATCGCAGTCCGGATGAACGCTGCGATGCCCTACCTGCTCGATCACGATCGGCCGGCCCGCCCGGCGGGCAATTTCCTCGGCGTTGCGCGTGAGCACGTTAAAGGTGCCGCCGCCGACGGTGCCCAGACCACAGATGCCTACTCTCACCGGTTTCACAATAAATCCCCTTGTTTGTTGCGCACCGGTGTCGGATCAGCCATCGACCGGTGCAGTCAGCATAATGTCAGGTTGCGTTTGGTTTGCGCTGTTGCGCAGGGCTGAACTAGCCGTCGAGCCCCAGCATGGCCGCCAGCCGCTCGGGCGGCACAAAGCCCGGCACCATGGTGCCGTCGGGCAGAATAATGGCCGGGGTGCCCTGCACGCCCAGTTCAAGCCCTAGCCGGTGCTGCTCGGCCACCGGGTTATCGCAGCCGGCGCCGGCGTCGAGGGTTTCATCGGCAAACGCCCGGCTGAGCGCCTCACCGGGGTTGTCGCTGCACCAGGCCTTTTGCATCACCCGGGCCGCTCGGCTTTGCATGCCGCCGCGCGGAAAGGCCAGATAGTGCACCGCGATGCCGCGCTCGTTGAGCTCGGGGATGCTTTCGTGCAGCCGCGTGCAGTACGGGCAGCTGGTATCGGTAAAGACGGTAACGGTGGCGCGGGGCTCGTCCACGCCGCGATAGACCACGCGGTCGCTTTCCTCAACGGCCGAGAGCGCGGCCACGCGCTGGCGATTTTTCGCCTGCTCAGAAAGGTTGACCAGCTCGTCGCCCTGATTGCGGTACAGATCCCCCACCACGAAGTAGCTGCCGTCGGCGTTGGCGTAAAACGATTCGCCGCCTTTCAGCGCAACGTGGTAGATGCCGTCCAGCGGCGTTTCACCGACGCTTTCCACCGGCACCTTCTGGCCGTTGATGCGCAGCGAATCGGTCAGCGCCTCGGGCGCCGGCTGCGCCCAGGCCACAGCGGGCAGCAGCGCGGCGGCCAGCGCCAGGCGGGAAATACTCTGTCGAGCCATTGTCGTTCAACCTCGTGGATGATGGTCGGTGTGCAGCTGTTCAAGACGCGCCTGGGCCACGTGGGTATAAATCTGCGTGGTGGACAGGTCGCTGTGCCCCAGCAGCAGCTGTACGACGCGCAGATTGGCGCCATGATTCAATAAGTGGGTCGCAAACGCATGGCGCAGCGTGTGCGGCGACAGCGGCGTGGTGATCCCCGCGGCACGCGCATGGGCCTTGATGCGATGCCAGAACGTCTGGCGCGTCATGCTTTGATCACCGCGCCCGGGAAACAGCGCCGGGCGCGTCACATCCCCCATCAGCGCCGGGCGCGCAGCGTCGATATAGCGTTCCAGCCAGTGCGCGGCCTCCGCCCCCAGCGGCACCAGCCGATCCTTGTCGCCCTTGCCGCGCACCCGCACCACGCCCTGGCGCAGGTTGACCGCGTCCACGCTCAAGCCTACAAGTTCGGAGACGCGCAGGCCACAGGCATACAGCAGCTCCAGCATGGTGCGATCGCGCAGCCCCAGCGGCAGGGCAATGTCCGGTGCGGCCAGCAGCCGCTCGACCTCGGCTTCGTCAATGACGTTGGGCAGGCCCGGACGCACCGGCGGCAGGCGAACCCCTGCCAGCGGGTCATCAGAAACGTGCCCGGCAAGCCGCGCCCAGCGGTAAAAGCCGCGCAGACTGGACAGCAGCCGGGCATTGCTGCGCAGCTTGTATCCGGCTTCGCGGCGCGCCTCAAACCACGCCACGAGCACCTCCGGCGGCGGCGCGGCAAGCGTAGCGCCGGCGTCGTCCAGCGCCCGGCACCAGGCCATCAGATCGCGCCGGTAAGCCGCCAGGGTGTGCTCGCTGGCGCCGCGCTCCAGCCACTGGGCATCGAGAAAGGCATCAAGAAGGTCCATAAGCGCGGGCTCTGTGGTGCGTGCCGTGCGGTGACGGGGTGGCAGACAAACAAAACCCCGCCCCGCAAAGCGGTGACGGGGTGTGTCAGCATCGCGGCATGCGCTGCCGGGCGTGCTGTCTTAGGCCAGCTTTTCCTTGATGCGTGCGGATTTGCCGCTGCGCTCGCGGAGGTAGTAGAGCTTGGCCTGGCGAACGTCACCGCGACGCTTGACGTGGATGGAGTCCACCAGCGGGCTGTAGGTCTGGAAGGTGCGCTCAACGCCAACGCCGTGAGAAATCTTGCGCACGGTGAAAGCGGAGTTCAGACCGCGATTGCGCTTGCCGATCACCACGCCTTCAAACGCCTGCAAACGCTCGCGGGCGCCTTCCTTTACCTTGACCTGCACAGAGATGGTATCGCCCGGGGCGAACGGGGGGATCTCTTTTTCCATCTGCTCGGCTTCAAGCGCCTGGATCACCTTGTTTTTGCTCATTGTCTTGCTCCTGATAGGTCGTCGTGGCCTGCCGCCTGCCGGCGGACAAACCGTGATCCCGGCGCTCGATGCGAGTGCGCGGGAGTCGTTGTGGGTGACGCAGGTGCGCGGCTAACGGCCTCGCCCTGCACCGCTGTCCTGCCCCTCCGGCCGGCTGTGTGGCCGGCTTTCCGACCGGTGAGGCAAGGCGTTTTCTTCGATGAACTCATCGAGCAGCCGGCGCTGCGTTTTGTCCAGGGCCTGACGGTCGATCAGCTCCGGGCGCCGCCGCCAGGTACGCCCGAGCGACTGTTTCAGCCGCCAGTGCCTGATGGCCTGATGGTCACCGCTCAACAGCACCTCAGGCACCCGCGCGCCGTCGATCACTTCCGGGCGCGTATAGTGCGGGCAGTCCAGCAGGCCCTCGTTGAATGAGTCCTCGACGGCGGAATCCTGATGCCCGAGCACGCCGGGAACCAGCCTTGCCGCCGCGTCGATCAGCACCATCGCCGGCAGCTCGCCGCCGCTTAGCACATAGTCGCCGATCGACCATTCTTCGTCGATGTCATGCTCGACCACACGTTCGTCGATGCCTTCGTAGCGCCCGGCCACTACCACCAGCGGGCTCTCGGCGGCGAGCGCCTGTACGCCCGGCTGGTCGAGTTTTTTCCCCTGGGGGGACAGATAGATCACCCTGGGCGTCTTGCCCGTCGCCGCCGCCGCCCGGGTGCGGGCGTCGGCAATCGCTGCGCGCAGGGTATCCACCTTCATCAGCATGCCCGGGCCGCCGCCGTAGGGGCGGTCGTCAACGCTGCGGTGGCGGTCGGTGGCGTAGTCGCGCGGGTTCCAGTATTCAAGCGTCAGCTGGCCTTTTTCCACGGCCCGGCCGGTGACGCCGTGCTCGGTGAGCGCGGCGAACATCTCGGGAAAAAGCGACACCACGCCGACCCACAGCGAGGCGTTTTCTCGGGCCTGCGACGCGCTCAAAAGTCCGGATCCCAGTCTACGTGCATTTCGCCGGCGTCCAGATCCACCGCGATGATCACATCGCCCGGCAGGTACGGCAAAAGCCGCTCGCGCCGGTCAATGGCGTCGCGGTCGCCGCGCACCATCATGACATCGTTGGCGCCGGTCTCGAACAGGCCGGCCACCCGTCCCAGCCGTTCGCCGGCCCGGGTAAAAACCGCCAGGCCTTCAAGCTCGTGCCAGTAGTACTCGTCGTCGGCAAGCGCGGGGAGTGCGTCCTTGGGCATGACGATCTCCGCTTTTGCCAGCGCTTCAGCGGCGCTGCGGTCATTGATACCGTCCAGCTCAACGACCAGCCCCTTGCCTTGGCGACGCCCCTGAACGACGCGATAGCACGCAAGGCGTTCGCCCTGGCGCAGCCACCATTCGGGGTAGTCAAAGATGCTGTCAGCGGGGCTTGTGTAGGCATATACCTTAAGCCACCCCTTGACGCCGTGGGGGCTTGTCAGCTTGCCCAGCACGACATACTCTTCCGGCGCGGCACGCTGGGTGCCGGTCGAAGGCGTATTGCGCACGGGATCAGACATCAGCACCTCACCTAGCGACGTCGCAGCGCCTTCAGGCCTGCTTGCCGGCTTCCTTGACCAGCTCGGCCACGCGGTTGGAAAGCTGTGCGCCGTTGCTCTGCCAGTGGGCAATGCGGTCGAGATCGATGCGCAAACGCTCTTCCTGGCCACGCGCGACCGGGTTGAAAAAGCCCACGCGTTCGATGAAACGGCCGTCGCGCGCCTTGCGCGAATCGGTCACGGACAGATGATAAAACGGACGCTTTTTGGCGCCGCTGCGTGCCAGACGAATGGTAACCATACGATCAATATCCTTCGGTTGAGGTAACAAAAGCGCCGCCGCGGGGCATGTTCACCCTTGGATAACGGTGCGCTTTGTCGGGATACAAATGCTTGCTCAAACCTTCACGGGCAACGCTGAACGCATCACCCACGCATGAAGAGGCCGCATTCTACGCAACCACGCGGGGTTTGGAAAGTCTGCGCGGGGAAAAGCCGGCAGCGTCAGCGCCGGGGCAAACCGCCCGGCCCACCCATGCCACCGGGCCCACCCATGCCGCCCGGGCCACCCATACCGCCCATGCCGCGCATCATTTTCTCCATGCCGCCTTTCTTGCCCGCCTTTTTCATCATCTTCTGCATCTGCTTGTGCTGTTTGAGCAGGCGATTGAGGTCCGGCACCTGAAGGCCCGCACCGGCGGCAATACGCCGCTTGCGCGAGCCGTTGATGATCTCGGGCTTTTGGCGCTCTTTGGGCGTCATCGAATCGATCAGCGTTTCCAGCTTGCCAAGCTCTTTTTCCGGTCCCGGGCCCTGGGCCATTTCCGCCATCTGCCCCATGCCCGGCAGCTTGCTCATCAGCCCGCCCATGCCGCCCATTTTCTTGAGCTGCTGGAGCTGCTCGCGGAAGTCTTCCAGATCAAAGCCGCTGCCCTTTTTGACCTTTTTGGCAAGCCTGTTCGCCTTGTCCTTGTCAACAGTGCGCTCGGCCTGTTCGATCAGCGAGAGCATATCGCCCATGCCCAGAATCCGCGAGGCCACGCGGTCAGGGTGGAACGGCTCCAAAGCGTCGACTTTTTCGCCCATGCCCATGAACTTGATCGGCTTGCCGGTCACATGGCGCACGGACAGCGCCGCCCCGCCCCGGGCATCGCCGTCGGCCTTGGTCAGAATCACCCCGGACAGCGGCAGCGCCTCGTGGAAGGCCTTGGCGGTATTGACCGCGTCCTGGCCGGTCATGGCGTCGACGACAAACAGGGTTTCATCCGGGCTTACCGCTTTATGCAGCGCCTGGATTTCTTCCATCATCGCCTCGTCGACGGCCAGCCGGCCGGCGGTGTCGATGAGCACCACGTCGTGGAACTGGATCTTGGCGTGATGCATCGCCGCGCGGGCGATATCCACCGGCTTTTGCCCGGAATCCGAGGGGAAAAACTCCACCTCGACTTCCTTTGCCAGGGTTTCCAGCTGGTCAATCGCGGCGGGCCGGTAGACGTCGGCCGATACCACCAGCACCTTTTTCTTTTCACGCTCGCGCAGAAAACGCGCCAGCTTCGCCACCGAGGTGGTCTTGCCCGCGCCCTGCAGGCCGGCCATCAACACCGCGGCGGGCTGGCTTTTGAGCGCAAGGCCTTCGTTGGCCTCGCCCATGATCGCTTCAAGCTCTTGCTGGACGATCTTGACGAACTGCTGGCCCGGCGAGAGGCTTTTCGATACTTCCTGGCCTACCGCCCGCTCGCGCACGCGGTCGACGAACGCCTTGACCACCGGCAGGGCGACGTCGGCCTCCAGCAGCGCGCGGCGGACTTCGCGCAGGGTGTCCTTGATGTTGTCGTCGGTCAGGCGCGCCTGACCCTTGATCGACTTCAGCGTCTGGGACAGACGCTCACTGAGATTGTCAAACATGGGGCGTTAGTCTCCCTTGTGGTCACCAGACGCATGTGCCCTGGACAAGATGGCCGCGATTATACGCGCTGGCGCCGCGAGTCTCCATCCGTCACCGCTGTGCGAGGCTGCAAGGATTCGTTATAGTAGAAGGCCAGCCAGCGTAAGTCAGCGGCACGCCTGATCTTCAGCGCGATGCGCGGGCTTTCACTGTTTTTGTTACCACTCATTGACTGCGCCGCCGGGCGCACGGACGGCATCATGCAGGCGCTGCCTTTCGCCACGATCGCTCTTGTTTTCTATCTTGCCGCTGCCATCTGGCAGGGTATGACGCTTTTGCGCCGGGTGCCGCCGCGCCAGGGCATCGTGCGCCTGCTGGCCACGCTCGCTTTGCTGCTGCACATCCCGGTGATTGTTGACCTGCTGGGCCGCACATCGGGCTTTTTCCCCGGCTTTACCACCAGCGTGGCGCTGTTCATGGCGGTGGCGGCCAACCTGGTGCTGGTGGCCAGCCTGTTCAAGCCGGTGCTCAACGCCGGCATCGCGCTGTTCCCGCTTGCCGGCGTGGCGCTGATGCTGGCTACGGGGCTGCCCAGCCACGGCATTCAGGGCGGTATGACGCCGGGCATTTTGCTGCATATTGTCACCTCGACGCTGGCGTTTGCCCTGCTCGCCATTGCCGCGGTCCAGGCGGTGCTGGTGGGCCTGCAAAACCAGGCGCTACGCCACCATCACATCCGCGGCATCGTCCAGTCTCTGCCGCCGCTGACCACCATGGAGCGGGTGCTGTTTGAGCTGATCTGGGCCGGCATGGTGCTGCTCAGCATCGCCATCGTCAGCGGCCTGATTTTTATCGACAACATGTTCGCCCAGCACCTGGTGCACAAAACCGTACTGTCGTTTGTCGCCTGGGGCGTGCTTGCGGTGCTGCTTATCGGCCGCTATCGCTTCGGCTGGCGAGGCATGCGCGCGGTCAAGTGGACGCTTGCCGGCTGCGGCTTTTTGCTGCTGGCCTACTTTGGCAGCAAGTTCGTCCTGGAAATTCTGCTGACGCCCTGAGCGGGGGCGTTTCACCAAAGGATTGCACAACTTGAACGACGACTTCCCGCTGGGGTTACTGTTCGGCCTGCTGGCTTTGCTGATTTTGCTGTCAGCGTTTTTCTCAAGCTCGGAAACCGGCATGATGTCGATCAACCGCTATCGTCTGAGCCATCATGCCAGCGCCGGCGATCGCCGCGCACGGCGGGTCATGCGCCTGCTGGGACGCCCCGACCGGCTGATCGGCATGATTCTGATCGGCAACAATTTCATCAACAATCTGGCAGCGTCGATTGCCACCATCATCGCCATTCATTTCTTTGGCGAAGTCTCGGGGCCGGCCATCGCCACGGCGCTTCTCACCGTAGCCATTCTGATTTTTTCCGAAGTCACGCCCAAGACCTACGCGGCAATCAGGCCTGAGCGTATTGCCTACCCGGCGTCGTACGTGCTTGAGCCGCTGCTCAAGCTGCTCTACCCGCTGGTGTGGCTGGTCAACATGATCTCCAACGGCCTTTTGCGCCTGGTTGGCGTCAAGCGCGTGGACGGCAGCGGCGACGGCCTGACCCGCGACGAGCTGCGCACCGTGGTTCACGAAGCGGGCACGCTGATTCCCTACCGCCACCAGGCCATGCTGCTGTCGATTCTCGATCTGGAAAACGTCACCGTCAACGACATCATGGTGCCCCGCCATGAGGTGATCGGCATCGATCTGGATCACAGCCTTGAAGATATTCTCACCCAGATTCGTACCAGCCAGCATACCCGGCTGCCGCTCTACAAAGGCGATATCAACAGCATCATTGGCATGCTGCACCTGCGCAACGCCGCGCGCTTTCTTTCGCGTTCGGAAGTCACCAAGGCGGCCATTGTGCAAGAGGCCCGGGAGCCCTACTTCATTCCCGAGTCCACGCCGCTGCATACCCAGATGCTCAACTTCCAGCAGCAAAAGCGCCGCATCGGCATCGTCGTCGACGAATACGGCGACGTGAAAGGGCTTGCGACCCTTGAAGATATTCTCGAAGAGATCGTCGGGGAGTTTACCACCGACGTGTCCGAAGCCCGGGAAATCTACCCCCAGGACGACGGCAGCCACATCATCGAAGGCACCGCCAACATCCGCGAAGTCAACAAAGCGCTGGGCTGGAGCCTGCCTACCGGCGGCCCCAAAACGCTCAACGGGCTGATTCTTGAGCACCTGGAGTCGTTTCCTCAGGGGCCGGCCAGCCTGCAGATCGGCAGCGTTCGGCTGGAAATTCTCGACATCCGCGACAACCTGATTACCGCGGCGCGCTGCTGGCAGCCGATACGGCGCTAGCCTCGGTCGCGGCGGCAAATATCGTCGTCGGCGCCGGCCTTGAGCACGCGCACCCGGGCTTCCAGATAGTGGCGCAGGGCATCGCCCGGCACCGCCGCGGGGTCAATCGGCTCGCCAAAGTGCAGGCTCACCCGGGCGCGAAAGCGCGCCGGGCGCTTGCCAAGCGCCGGCCCGTTGCAGTGCGAGGTCCAGGAGCCCCACAGCCCGGCAAGCCCTGCCGGCACCACCGGCACCGTATCGCGCGCCAGTATCGTCTCCAGCCCGCGACGAAACGCCCGCACCTCGCCGTCGGTGGTCAACCGGCCTTCGGGAAACACCATCACCACCTCGCCGTTGGCCAGTGCCGCGCTGATGTCGTCCAGCGCCCGGCGCAGCGCCCCGGGATCGCGCCGCTCGGACTCGATGGGAATGGCCCCCACCAGCAAAAACAGCCACTTCAGCCAGGGCGAGTCGTAGATCGGCTGATCCATCACAAAGCGCAGCGGCCGCGGAAAGGCGCCGCCCAGCACCAGCGCATCCACGTAGCTTACGTGGTTGCACACCACCAGCGCGGCCCCGCGGCGAGGAATATGCGCATGGCCGCGCACCTTGAGCCGATAGCAAAGCCGCACCAGCGCCAAAATCACATAGCGGGCCACGCGATGGCCCATCCCGGCCAGCAGCCGGGTCACGCCGTCGGCCCCCGGTGGCGCAGCCCGGCCAGCACCGTGGTCAGCAGCCGGTCGAGGAGCTGGTCGACCTGCAGCTGCTCGCCCTGCCAGTAGCCCAGCCGCTCGTTCAGCCCCAGCTGCACCAGCCCGTGAACGCTGCCCCACAGCATGCGCCCCAGCTCGCGGGCTTCCAGCTCGCCAAGCGCCGGCTGAAACTCGCGCAGGCAGGTTTCCACCTCGACAAACAGCGCCTCGATCAGCCCGCTCTGGCGCTGGTCGAGCTCGCCGCCGTCGGCCAGAGGATAGTCAAACAGCAGCTGCCAGCGGTAGCAGTCCTGCTCGGAAAACTGCCAGTAGGCGTGCACCAGCGAGCGCAGCCAGGGCTCCGGCGCGGCGGTTTTCAGGCTGCTGATGGTATACTGCAGCCGCGCCAGCGTCTCGACGTTGACGTACTGCAGCAGGTTGTGAAAACTGCCGTAAAGCTTGAGCAGGGTACTTGGCGCACAGCCTACCTCCCGCGCGATCGCGCGCAGCGACAGGTCATGAACCGGCCGGGTGGTTAACCAGCGATCGCAGACCGCCATCACCTGCGTATGGAGCGTATCGGGCGCATGCTGTCTGGGACGGGCCATGGCATTCTCTTCGGGTTGGCCTCAAGGGCTGTGATGAAAAAAACGGAGCGACTCGGCAAGGCGCAGCGCACGACAGCGCAGCGCACGACGCGTACGCTTTGACACCGGCGGCCGAGCGCTTAGGATACCCCAGATCGAACAGCGTTTTCGAGCTGTATTCCTGCCTTGCCGGCACTGTCAACCACATCAACACCACCCACGACGCACCGAGGCGCACATGACCGGACGCCTTTACGTTCCGCCGCTTGATCTGCCCCGGCTGCTTCCCGAGCTGGCCGGCGCTGACACGCTGAGCACCTCGCCCAATCTGGCCCCGCGCCGGGCGGTGTCGGCGGTGCGCCAGGCCCGGGGCGAACACCGCCTGTCACCGCTTTTCTGGGGGCTGACGCCGCCCTGGCTTGAAGTGCTCGACCACGCCCCCCACTGCGCCCGGGCCGAATCGCTCAACGCCCGTGCGATGTTTCGCGACGCCTTTTACGCCCGGCGCTGCCTGGTACCGGCCGGGGGCTTTTACGTGTGGAAACCCGGAACGCGAGGCAAACAGCCCTACCTGGTCACGCACGTTCAGCGTGCCCCGCTGCTGCTGGCCGGGCTTTGGTGTCGCTATTACACCACGCGCACCGCGTTCAACGACTCAGCGGCTTTAATCACCGTACCGGCCAGCGCCTGGCTTGCCCCGCTCAGCGAGCGCCTGCCGGCGATCATTGATTCGGCCAATGCCCGGCGCTGGCTGGACCCGGATACCCCGCTGGACCAGGCACAGCGGCTGCTGATGCCCGCCCCGCAGGAACTATTGGGCGCTTTTCCGGTATCAAAACAGGTTAACAACCCGGCCAACCAGTCTCCGGCCTGCGCCCATCCTGTGGGCCCGATGCTGACCGGCCATCCCTGATTACAGGAGCCCCCATGCTGTCACGCCTACGCCCTTTTTCGCCGCTATCGCGCCGCGCGCCGCTGACGCTGGCCACAGCGCTTGCGCTCGGCATCGCCGGGATGCCCGCTCAAGCCGCGTCAACGGTAGCTGATGATGCACGCATTGCGACCAGCCAAGCGCCGATCACCAGCCCCTTTGACAGCCGCGACTACCGCGTGCTGACCCTGGAAAACGGCCTGACGGCGCTGCTGGTCAGCGACGCCCAGGCCGATAAAGCCGCCGCTTCGATGAACGTTCGCGTCGGCAGCGCCCAGGACCCTGACGACCTGCTGGGCCTGGCCCACCTGCTGGAACACATGCTGTTTCTGGGCACCGAGCCCTACCCCGAGCCGAGCGCCTATCAGGATTACATCACGCGCCACGCCGGTTCACACAACGCCTTTACCGCCGCGCGCGATACCAACTATTTCTTCGACATCGAGCCCTCGGCGCTGCCCGGGGCGCTGGACCGTTTCAGCGCATTTTTTCTCTCGCCGCTGTTCAACGACGGCAAGCTGGAAAGCGAGCGCCGCGTAGTCGACTCCGAATACCAGGCGCGGCGGCGCAGCGAAAGCCGCCGGGAAAACGACGTGCTCAACCAAGTGCTCAACCCCGATCACCCCGGCACGCGCTTTTCAGTGGGCAGCCTTGAAACCCTTGCCGACCGCCCGGCGGATGCGCCGTCGCTGCGCCAGCGGGTCATCGATTTTTATCACGCCCGCTACGGGGCCAACGTCATGCAGCTGGCGGTTGTGGCCCCCCAGCCGCTTGATCAGCTGGAGAAGATGGTTACCGAACGCTTCGCCGCAGTGCCTGACCGTCGCCTTGAACCCCCCACCGTTGATGCCCCGCTGGTGACAGACGACGCGCTGCCCGTCTACCTGGAGCGCCAGACACTCAAGGACAGCCGCCAGGTGCGCTTTTTGTTTCCGGTGCCCGACCCCCAGGAAGACTACGCCCACAAGCCCACCCAGCTGCTGGCCCATCTGCTGGGCGATGAAAGCGAAGGCAGCGTGCTGGCGGTACTGCGCGATGCCGGCCTTGCCGAAGGCCTTTCGGCAGGCGTTGGCCGCCGCGACGGCGAACACGCGCTGCTAAGCGTCAGCGTCCGCCTGACCCCCGCCGGCGCCGAGCGGCTCGACGACATCCAGGCCACGCTGTTTGCCGCCGTTGACAACATCGCCGCCAACGGGCTGGAGGCGTGGCGCTATGACGAACAGGCCGCGCTCAAACAGCAGGCGTTTCGCTTTCAGCAGCACGGCGCGCCCCAACACGAAGCCACCGAGCTTGCCATGCGCCTGTCGCGCTATCCGGTCAAAGACGTGCAGTACGCCCCCTACCGCATGGACGGCTTTGACCTTGAACGCACCCGCGCCTATCTCGCGGCCTTGACGCCGGACAACATGATTCGCGTGTATTCCGGCCCCGAGGTCACAAGCGAGCGCGTCTCGCCCTGGTTTGATACCCAGTGGCAGCAAACCGCGCCCGACAACGCCGGCGGCACCGCTCTGCAGGGCCTGTCGCTGCCCGGGCCCAACCCCTTTATTGCCGATGACCTGACCCTGCAGGACGGCCAGGACGACAAGCCAACCATGCTGATCGACGACGCTCACTTCGCCGCCTGGCACATGGCCGTGGACCGCTTTGATACGCCCAAGGTGGAGTGGCGAGTCAGCCTGCAGCATCCCAGCGTGCGCCGCTCGGCCGAAGAAGCCGTGCTGGATCGCATGCTCGCCGGCTGGCTCAACGACAGCCTCAACGAGGCGCTGTACCCCGCGCGGCTGGCCGGCCAATCGTTTAACGCCTACGCCCACGCCCGGGGCATGACGCTGGCCTTCTCCGGCTGGCGCGACGGCCAGGCACCGCTGATCGAACGGGTAATCACACAGCTGCAAAGCGGCGACATTCATCCGGGCAGCTTTAAGCGCGTACAGCGCCGGCTGCAGCGCCAGTGGCGCAATGCGCCGGATGCCTCGCTGATCGGCCAGGCACGGCGCACGCTGGATCAAGCGCTGCTCACGCCGCGCTGGTCCAGCCAAGAGCTGCTGGCCGCCAGCCAGCGCCTTGAGCGCCACCACCTGGAAGATTTCCGCCGGCGCTTTGTTGACCGGCTCTACGTCGACGCCATGGCCGTGGGCAATGTGACCGCCGAGCAGGCCACCGCGCAGGCCCGGTCCGTCAAGCAAACCCTGCGCCCGCGGCTGACCCGGGACGCCATTCCCAGCCTTGAGCCGCTCGCCGTCAGCGCCGAGCCTGCCGTGCTGCGCCCGGACAGCACCCGGGATGAATCGCTGGTGCTGCGCTATCTGCAGGGCAGCGATGACACCCCGCGCCAGCAGGCCGCCGTCAGCGTGCTGGCCCAGTGGCTGCAAACGCCGTTTTACCAGCAGCTGCGCACCGAAGAGCAGCTGGGCTATATCGTCAACGCCGGCTACTACCCGCTGCTGGACGCCCCGGGCCTGGCGCTGGTGGTGCAGTCTCCCAACACCGACAGCGCCGCTGTGGCCGCGCGTATTGATGCCTTTATGGTCGCCACCGAAGCGCGCCTTGACGCGCTGGACGAGGCCACGCTTGCGCCCTACCGTCAGGCGGTACACAGCCGGCTCACCGAGCGCGCCACCGGCCTTGGCCGGCTTACCGGCCGCTACTGGCAGGCCACCGCCCGGGAAGATGTGCGCTTTGATCGTCGCCTGCGCCAGGCACAAAAAGCGCTGAACGTAAGCCCCGATGCGCTGCGCGAGCTGTGGTCAACGCTGAAAAAGCGCTCGCTGGATCTGCGCTTTGACCCGGGCGACAAGCCCAGCGACGTGGGCGCCTATCGCAGCGGGCTGAGCGCGTTTACAGCCGAGAACTAGCCTTGCACTCCTGTAGAAACGCCAAAGGCCGCTACCCGAAGGTAGCGGCCTTTTTTATCACCATGGACGGCCGATTTTTATCCGTCAAACGCCTGGGCGGGGAGCATGGCTTCCACGTACATCACCAGCTCTTCGAGTATCCGGCGCGAATGGTCGTCCAGCGACTGCTGATTGTACTGTTCAATCTCGCGGGCGAAGTCCTTGAGGGTGAACCCCGATAGGGCCGGATTGTTCAGCCGCTCCCAGCGAAACGCCTCCCACCGGGCCCGCTCTTCGCCTTCCAGGGTTTCCGGATAGCTGCGCGCCCGGTAGCGAAACAGCATCTCCTCAAGCCTTGGGTCCTGAAAGGCAAAGCGCTGGCCCACCAGGTCCCAGGCCGGCGTCCGGCGCACCTGCTCCATCTGCTGGCGATCGGCGCGGGAGAAAAAGCCGCCGGCGTATAGCATCAAATCCGGATCGGCCACCTCTTCCCGGGGCGGGGCGGCAAACACCTCGGCGGCCTTGGCCGCGATGCCCGGTGTTGCATGCAGCGCTTTCCAGTGGGTGCGGCAGGCCGGCAGATCAATTCCCAGCCGTGCCACCAGGTCACCGTATTCGCCCCGGTGCGGGCCATCCACGTCCTTGAGAAAGCTGGCCGGGAACAGCACCGGGCAGCGGTTGATGTGAATGACCTTGAGCGGGATGCGCGCCTCGCCCTCGCTCAAGTCGGCCTGGCTGACAAACACCCGCTCGCGGACCTGCTCGGCGGAAAGCGCCAGCAGGTCATCCGGCGCTACGCTCAGATCGTACACGATCACCCCGTTGGGGTTGGTCGGGTGCTCGGCCAGCGGCATGACCAGCGCACTGCAGGCCCGGCTGGCCGGGTAGCGCCGGGAAATATGCAGCATCGGCTTGGCCTCGGGCAGGTTTAACTGCCGGGCCACGGCGCGCTTGCCGCGCCTTTTTAGCAGGTAGTCAAAAAGTCCGGCGTTTTTTTCACGCAGTAGCCGCGCCAGGGCGATGGTGGCGCGCACGTCGGCCAAAGCGTCGTGGGCGCCGGCGTGCTCAATGCCGTTGGCCGCGGTCAGGTCTTCGAGCTTGAAGCTGGGCGCGCCGTCGTCGCGCAGCGGCCATTCAATGCCCGCCGGGCGCAGCGCGTAGAACGCGCGAACCACATCGATTAAATCCCAGCGCGAATTGCCGTTTTGCCATTCCCGAGCGTACGGGTCGATCAGGTTACGATAAAAAAGCTGGCGTGTGACTTCGTCGTCGAAGCGCAGGCTGTTGTAGCCCACCACGCAGGTGCCGGGCTCGCTCATGCAGTCAAGCACCCGGCCGGCAAACTCGGCTTCCGGCAGGCCCCGGCGCTGCGCCTTTTGCGGCGTAATGCCGGTGATCAGACAGGCCATCGGGTGGGGCAGGTCGTCGTCGGCGGGCTTGCAGTACAGCGTGACCGGCTCGCCGATTTCGTTGAGCGCGGCATCCGTGCGTATGGCCGCAAACTGGGCCGGCCGATCCCGGCGCGTATCGGCACCGAAAGTCTCATAGTCGTGCCAGAGAAAGCTGGCCGGTGCGGCGTTGGGTGGCGCCATGGAAAAGCGGTCTCCTCTCAGGTTTTCGGCAAAGTCACGTTAAGCTCCAGCACCGAACAGTTATCTTCGCTGTCCATGGATATCTGCACGGCATCGTCGTCGATATCCACATAGCGGCGAATCACCTCAACCAGCTCGCGCTCCAGCGTGGGCATGTAGTCGGGCTGGCCGCGCTGGCTGCGCTGATGCGCCACGATAATCTGCAAACGCTCCTTGGCAACCGGCGCTGACTTTTTACGCTCGCGCTTTAAAAACTCCAGAAGTTTCACCGGCGACCTCCTCCGAACATGCGGGTTAACAGGCCTTTTTTCTGGGCTTGATGAAAGCGTAACGGTATGTCTTCACCGATAAGGCGCGATACGGTGTCAGCGTAGGCCTGACCGGCATCGCTTGCCTCATCGTGGGTGACCGGCACGCCCTGGTTCGACGCGCGCAGCACCGCCTCGGATTCGGGAATCAGCCCCAGCAGATCGATCGCCAGTATCTCGCGAATGTCGTCCAGGGTCAGCATATCACCGCTGGTCACCCGGTCCGGGTTATAGCGGCTGATCAGCAAATGCTCCTTGACCGGATCCTCGCCTTTTTCGGCGCGCTGCGTCTTGGCTGCCAGAAGCCCCAGAATACGGTCGGAGTCGCGCACCGACGAGACCTCGGGGTTGGTCACCACAATCGCCTCGTCGGCATAGTACATCGCCAGCTGCGCACCGCTTTCGATGCCCGCCGGCGAATCGCAGATGACAAAATCAAAGTCTTCCTTGAGCTTTTCCAGCACCTCGGCGATGCCTTCCTGGGTCAGCGCGTCTTTGTCTCGGGTTTGCGAAGCCGGCAGGATAAACAAATTCTCCACGCGCTTGTCGCGGATCAGCGCCTGATTCAGCCCCGCCTCGCCTTGAATGACGTTGACCAGGTCATAGACCACGCGCCGCTCACAGCCCATGACCAGATCCAGGTTGCGCAGCCCCACGTCAAAGTCGATGACCACGGTTTTTTTGCCGCGCAGGGCAAGCCCGGTGGAAATAGCCGCTGCAGTGGTGGTTTTGCCAACCCCTCCCTTGCCTGACGTTACTACAATAATTTTGGCCAAGGTTACGTTCCTTTCGGTAGCGCCAATCGCATCTGCAAGTGGCAATAGAGTCCGCCGCGCACGGGGCGCGGCAAGTGGCGCACGGCTCTGCTGTGCCCGGGCCTGCCTATGCGAGAGGCTTGATCTCAAGTTGCTGATGATGAAAACGCACCTCTGCAGGTGCGTTCAGAAGGCGCGAGTCGATATCTTCCAGGCGTTTGTAGTTGCCGGCCACGGACAGCAGTTCGGCTTTGAGTTCGCGACAAAAAATCGCCGCTTCCCAATCACCGTGGATGCCCGCCAGCGCTCGCCCGCGCAGCGCGCCGTACACGTGAATATTGCCGGCGGCCAGCACCTCTGCCCCGGCATTGACCGCCCCTACCACGACCAGGTCGCCGTCGGCGGCGCTCACCTGCTGGCCGGAGCGCACCGTGCCGCGATACAGGCGGGCGCCCACGACCGCTGCGGCCTCGGGCGGGGCCTGCTCTGCCGGGGCCGCCTCGGGCGGGGCCGTCTTTGAACGCGCTTGCGGCGCTTTTTCCACGCTTGTCAGGCGCCGAGCAAGCGGCTCTTCTGCCGGCGCAAACCAGCCCAGCCCCAGCGCCCAGGCCGACTGGCGCACCGGATCTGTACCGCCACGCACGGCAACCGGCAGCAGTTTGTGATCGCGACAGGCCGCGCAGATGCGCTCCAGCGACAGGTGCGGCGCATCGAGCTTTTCCACACTCAGCACGACCGGTGTATGCTGAAAGAACGCCGGCGACTGGGTACGCTTGCTTTGCAGCTGCTGGCGAATGCGCTCCGGATCGGCACACCCCAGCTCCATTACAGTCATGGGCAGCATGCCGCCTTTAAACGTAAAGGCCTCTTCGGCATCATCCACATTGAGGCTCATGGCCGAAACTCCATGTCTGGATCGGTAAGATAGGCTGGCGCACCGGTGTGCGCCGAGCAGCAGGATAACACTCCCCGCAACGCCGACCATGCTTTTGCCAAAGCTAAGCGACAGCGTGGGCAACTGCAACCACCAACGGCCGATCGCCCTTTTTTTTCACGTTCGGCCCTTTTTATGCAGGATAAGACATGCAAGGACTGTTACGTCGCCTGTTCGCTCCCCGCTGGCAGCACGCGCGTGCCGACGTTCGCCGCCGGGCGCTTGAGCAGCTCGACCCCGCCCGGCCCGAGGATCGCCGCGGGCTGCAGGCGCTGGCCCAGGACCGCCAGGCCGATATTCGCCTCGCCGCCCTGTGCCTGCTCGATGATCTGGCAGGGCTGGCGCACGCCTTCAACGAGCAGCCCCAGGACAGCCGCTGGCGAGAGGCGCTGATCGCGCGGCTGAGCGGCCGCGACGGCCACAGCGCGCTGCCCGTGCGCCAGCGCCTGCTCGCAACGCTTGACGATGCCGAGCTGCTGCGCCGCGTCGCCTTTGAAGGGGACAATCTTGATCTGCGCCTGGCGGCCCTGGCCCGCCTGGACGACGAAAACGACCTGATCGAGCAGGCCTGCCACAACCGCATCGCCGCTGTGCGCCACCGGGCAGCGCAGCGCGTGACCAGCGAGGCGGGACTCAAGCGGCTGAGCAAAGAATCGCGCCGTGACCGGCACGTCGCCCGGCAGGCACGCGAGCACCTTAGTCGCCTGAAAGCCGATGCTCAATGGGTTCACAGCCAACAGCAGCGCCGCCACACCCTGCTGGAACAGCTGGAGCGTCTTGCCCGTTCGGTGTGGGAGCCGTCTTATCCGGCGCGCCTGCACCATTTGCAAAACGAGTGGGAAGCCCTTGGCCACCCGCCGGATAGCGACCTTGAGGCGCGCTACCAGCATGCCGTCACCCGCTGCGAAAAAACGCTGCACGATCACACCGCCGCCGAACATGCCCGTGAACGCCACCGCCTTCACCGCCTGGCAGCGGAAGACGAGCGCCAGACGCTGCTCGAAACGTTTGAAAACGGCCTGGCCGAGCTCGGCACCGGCCGAGCCCCCAGCGCCCAGGACATCGCCAGCCTGCGCGCCGGGCGCCAGCTGGCCGGCCAGCAGTGGCAGGCGCTTTCCGATACGCACCCGCCTGAAGAGGCCACCCGCCAGCGCTACGCGCAGGCCATGCAGCGCTACGAACGCTACACTGCCGCCTGGCAGCGCTATCTTGACGCCGCCGAGGCGCTGCAGGCCGCCCTTGCCAGCGCCGACACCCGCGCCCTCGCCGAGCAGATCGAGGCCTGCCGGTGGCCCGACGAGCTGGCGCTACCGCCTTTGCTCGATCAGGCGCAACGCCGGCTGCAAAGCCGGGAAGCGCCGCCGGCCGATACCGCCCCGGACCCGGACGGCCTGCACCAAGCGCTCGATACGCTGGAGCAGCACCTGGAACGCGGCGAGTTCCGCGCGGCCAGCCGCCTGCACCAGCAGCTAAAACCTCAGCTTTCCCAGCCGCACAGCCCCGACGCCCACACGCTCAAGGCACGCTTTAAGCGCCTTGGCGCGCAGCTTGCCGAACTGCGCGACTGGCGCGGCTTTGTTGCCGGCCCCAAGCGTGAGCAGCTGTGCGCCGGCATCGAAACTCTGGCCGAAGACACCGAGCTTAGCGACACCGCGCTGGACCGCCGCCACCGCCAGCTGGTCAAGGAATGGAAAGCGCTGGGAGACGCCGCTGCCACCCGGGAGCTTGCGCGTCGTTTTCGCACCGCCTCGGACCGCATTCACCGGCGGCTGGCACCCTGGCGCGAAAGCCGTCAACAGCTGCGCCGCGCCAACCTGGCGGCCCGCGAAGCCCTGTGCGAACAGCTGGAAATGCTGTTGGAACAGCCCGCCGACGATGCCGACCCCGACGCCCTGCGCCAGATTCGCGACCGTTCGCGCCAGCAATGGCAGCACTACTCGCCGGTGCCTCGCCAGCAGGCCGAAGCCGTAGGACGCCGCTTTGGCCGCGCCCGCCACCGCTTGCAGGCCTTGATTGATCAGCGCGCCCAGGACATCGCCGCACAGAAGCGAACGCTGGTTACCCAGGCCCAGGCGCTGGAACAAGGCCGCGAGCCGCTTGACCGGCGCATCGCCCAGGCCAAAAAGCTACAGCAGCAGTGGCGCCGGCTGGGCCGCGCGCCCAAAGGCGAAGAAAAAGCCCTGTGGCGCGCCTTTCGCCAAGCCAGCGAACGCCTTTTTGCCGCGCGCGAGGCGCAGCAAAGCGAACGCGCCGAACGCCAGCAGCAACGCCTTGACGCCATGCAGGCACTGCTTGAACGCATGGACGCCTGGCAGCCGCAAAGCGCCGCGGACGCATCGACGCTGGACGACTTTGTGCAGCAGGCAGAAAGCCTTGAACCTCTGCCCCGGGGCCGGCGCAGCCAAGGCATGCGCAAACGCCTCAACGGCATTGTGCGCGCCCGGCGCGAGCGGCTTGACCAGCTGGCAGCCGATACCGTGATATCGCACTGGCAGCAAAGCCTTGCGCTGCTCAACGCCCATCTGGACGCCGATCAGGCCATGCTGGACGGCGCACCCGCCGCAGACGTGGACGCACAGCAAGTCCTTGACGCACCGCTGCAGGCGCCGTTCATTGATGCCCATCATCAGCGTAACGCCAGCCGCCGCCGGGCCGACGCGCTCGACGCGGCCACCCAAAGCGGCCAGCGCCTCGCCCGTCTGCGCGTGCACCTGTCACTGCTGGCCACCGGCCAGGTACGCCAAAGCGACGAGCCGCTGCGCCTGGCCATACAGGTAGAGCGGCTGAAGCGCGGCCTCGGCCAGACGCGCAGCACCGCCGACGAACTGCGCGACATCCTCGCTGAGCTGCTCGCGCTGGGCCCCATGCCGCGGGCAACCTGGAACGCAAGCGTGGGCGATCTTGACGCGCTGGTACGCCAGATTTCCGGCGGGCAGGGCAACGAGCCGGCCAGCGCCCACAAAAAGGTTTGACACTGGCGAAAAAATTGGTAGTATACGCCCCACGTTGATGCGGGGTGGAGCAGTCTGGTAGCTCGTCGGGCTCATAACCCGAAGGTCATCGGTTCAAATCCGGTCCCCGCTACCAATATTTCGAGAGGCAGATCAGTAACTTACTGGTCTGCCTTTTTTGTTGTCTGCCTGTCTAAATTCTTCTGTGACACCGGTGTGACAGCCCATACCCATTTTGCTTGGCAAAGGCGTCACATGCTGTTCAGGATGGCGTTTGGCTACTGCACATGCCTTTTGTCGACACAGGCTACCATCATGCGAGGAGACCGGCCGACTGTCCCTGGCTTTTTTCTATCAAGGGTTATGCTGCCGCGAACAAACAGCTCGCATAAGGCGATATCAGTAAGGCTGATCCTGCCCCACAATGTAGCGCCGTGAAGTCTGTGATCATTGGGATCGCCGCGCTGGAGCGTGCCGTAAACAGCCACGCAGGGGCACTGCATGATGTCGCGCTGCAGATGATCCATCTCGGGCATTCCTAAGTTAGCATACCGGCATATCAATCAACGCAAGATTCAGCGAGGCCGACCATACCGCCCCATGCTGTAGGCTTTTGCCCTGTTTGGGTCAAACACCACAGCACCGGATAGCCGGGGGCGTTTTGCGGCACGTCTATATGGCCGTCGGTAAAGGCCACCAGCACGTCCGGCGGCGTGGCTTCCAGCGCGGTAAACACCGGGCGGATATCGCTGCCGCCGCCGCCGTGGCATTCCCACTGGTTCAGCCGGTACAGCTCGCTTTCATCCAGCGTGGTGCGCCGGGCCACCCGAGTGTCGAACTCCAGCACGTCAAGCTGTACGCGGTCGCAGGCGCCTAGAATCCCCGCCAGCTCGCTTAAAAAGTGTGGCAAATCGCGCTGGCAGCTGCCGCTGGTGTCCAGCGCAACCGCAAGCGAGAGCGTTTGGCTGCGCAGGCTGGGCAGGTACAGGCCCTGGTATACGTGCCGGCGCGACGGCGGTAGCCACCGGCGATTGCCGCCCAGCGTATTTTGTATAAACGCGGCCAGCACCTGCTGCCAGGGCACTTCCGGCCGGCGCAGGCCCTCCACCAGGGTGCGAATATGGGCCGGCAGGCTGCCTTTTCCGTCCTGGCGCTCTACCTGCTGGGCGGTGGCCACCAGCCGCTGCTGCCAGCGCCGAGCGTTATCAGCACTCACCGGGCGCGGGGTAAAATCGGGGTCGTTGACCTCGCCCTCGTTGCCCAGCAACCCGCCAACATCGTGCACGTCCAGCGTTTGACCGCGGAGCGGCCGCGAGCCTGTGCTCAGCCGCGCATAGATCTGCTCGGCGGATTGGCCAGCAAAGCCGGCGTGATACAGCGCATCGTCCGGGCAGTGGCCCAGCAGGCTGCTAAGCAGCGCGTTGATTTCGTAGTCGCAGGCGTGGTTCCAGCGCTCGGCCTCGCGGCCAAGCTCGCGCCGGTGATGCCCCAGCGCGCAGTGCCAGACTTCGTGCGCCAGCACAAAGCGCCGGTCGGCGTCGCTGCGCGCGGCCATAAACGCGGCGTTGACGAATACCGCCTCGCCGTCGGTGCCCGCAGTGGGCAGGCGGTCGTCGACCACCGCGATCAGGTTCAGCTGCATCATCAGCCGCGCGGTAAACGGCTGGCGCGTCATCAGCCAGGCGCGATCCTTTTCGCAGGTCTGCTGCACGCGGCACTTTAGCTGCTGCTCGTCGGCGTTGGGCGCGCGCTTAGCCATTCAGCCCGTCCTCCTGCGCCTGTGCTTCTTGATGCTCGGGCGACGTGGCGTCCTCGCCGACGGCCCCCATCCGGGCGCTGAAGTGCTGATAGAACACCTCGCCGTGCTGCTCGCTCCAGGCGGTAAAGTCCGGGTGGCTCAAAAGCGCCAGCGTCCGCCGCTGGGTGGCGGCTTCGTCCGGCCCCTGCAGCGCATCCAGCAGGCAGAGCGTGGCAAAGTCGGCGGTAAGCTCGCGGCTGATGGCAAAAAAGCGCCCCAGCCGCTTTTGCGTCGCGGCACTGTCCGTTACCACGTCATCCACGCCTTGCCATAGCGTATGGGCCAGCCCCGCGCAGAAGGCGTAGCGCTGGTCGGCGCGCTCGGGGATAACAATGGGCGCCTGACCTGCGAGCATGGCCGGAATATCCGGCAGCTTTTGCGCCCACTGGCGAAACGCCAGAAACTCGGTGCCGGCGCCCTCGCCGACCAGCCCGTGAACGGTAAGCGCCTGTACCTCGTCGGGCAGCTGCGAGCCGTAAGTCAGCGACTGGGCCACCCGCGCCCAGCTGCGCGGGCTGGGCCAGCCCTGTTCGACCGCGCCTTCCATGTCGAAAAAGCACTCGGGGCGAAAGCGCAAAAAGGCAATCACGTCCGGGTGCAGCCCCTGGCCGCGTGCCCAGCGCACCCATACGTCCAGATCCGGCGCCAGGTTAAGATGGCAAAAGCGGTTGGCCAGCGCGCTGGAAAACGTCTGCGCCACGGCGCGGTCGGTCTGGCGGTTGCCCGCCGCCACCACCAGCCAGCCCGGCGGCAGGCGGTACAGATCTCCCAGCCGGCGATCCAGAATCAGCTCGTAGGCGGCCACCTGCAGGCTGCGATCGGCGGCGGTCAGCTCGTCAAACAGCAGTATGCCGCGGCTCTTTGGGTCCCGGGGCCATTCGCCGGCCAGCAGCCAGTCCACCACGCCGCGCTCGCGGTCCGGCACCGGCAGGCCGCGCAGATCCACCGGCTCACGCTGGGCCAAGCGAATGTCGATAAAGCCGACGCCTTCGCCCTCGGCGACCTCCCGCACAATCGCGCTCTTGCCCACCCCGGGCGCGCCCCAGAGCATCACCGGCGGCAGTTCGGCGGCAAGCTCGGGATGTTCGTGAAGCTGGCGCAGCTGGTGGGTCAAAAGCGTCTGGGCGTTATCCGGCGTGGCGTACATGGGCAGTTCTCCTGACAGGCATTGCGGTTAGCGGTTGGCTCAAGCGTGGGAGGCGTGTTCCGCGGGCGGCGGCATCAGCGCCAGCTGCACCAGCGTCTGGCGGACTCCCTGAATTCGTTTGACCGTCTCCGGGTTCACCCGCCGAGAGAAGAACAGGGGCAGCACCAGCTCCCCATCTTCTTCCGTCAGGTAGCGCTGTAGCCACGCGTCCGGCTGACGGGAAAGCGTCATCAGCAGCGCACGGGTTTGCCCCGGTGCCAGGCGCAGCAGCTGCCCGGCGCGCTGGGCCAAATCCTCACCTGTGGTCATTTCCAGCGTGGCGCAAAGCACGGCCTGACGCTGGGCCGCGCTGATATCCGGCACGTTCAGCAGCCGCGGCAGATAGCCGGCGATGCCGTCATGCTCACGCTTCAGATTGACCTCCGGCCAAGTGTCCTTGCCGTATAGCTTTGTCAGTATCTCAAGCGCCAGCCCGGCAATCGCCGGTCGCGCCGCTTCAGCGGTGGCCAGGCGCAGCACCTGCACCAGTTTCTCCTGATCCAAATAGCCCTTTTTGGCGTACACCGCTTTGCGCAGGGTGACGCCGTAGCGGCGGGCATCCTCGCTGTGGGGCACGCATAGCGCCCACAGCTGCAGATCGTCACGCTGGCCTTCATCCTGCCGGTCGTCGGGGAGTTTCCAGTGCCAACGGGCATCGGCGTGCTGGTAGTGCGCTAATGACAGCGCCGGCTGGCGACGCTTGCGCGAGCTGCGGCACTGGCGGGCGCTCAGGGTGCGGCGGCACTCCCAGAGGCGCGCCGGGTCAACGCCCTTTTCGGCCAGCCGACGCAGCGAGGTTAAGCTGTGAAACACCGCGTGGGGCGTTTCGCTGCGGGCCATGACTTCCAGCAGCCCCTCCAGCAGATCCTCTTCGCCGTCTTCCACACGGGTCAGGGTTTGGCTGAGCGTGGCCTCGTCGATGACAAAGCGCGCGCGGTCCAGCAGCGGCGCCGGCACGCTGCCGTAGCAGTCCACCTCCTGATCATCCGGCAGCGACACCTCTTCAAGATCGCGGCAGTGATACAGCGACAGCCGCTGTGCCTGCTCAAGCGTCAATCGCGCAAGTGCCGGCGCATGCAGCTGCACGCTGCCCCAGCGTCCGGCAAGCGCAAGCACCGGCGTGTTGCCATGCAGTACCAGCCGGCCGCCGGCATTTTCATGTTCGTCTTCTGCCGCTTGCGCCGTCTCGGCGGGAACCGCCCCGGCCTGTGCCAGCATTCCGGCGCGGCGCACCTCTACCGTACCGTGGCCATTCAGCACCAGCGCTTCCAGCCGGGTGGCGTTGTCCAGCCGCACCCGAGGGGAGCCTTCCACCGTGCACTGCGTCACTCGCTCGGCATGGGCGATCAGCCACTCCGTTTGACCTGAAAGCGTCAGCCCACCGGGCAGCACGGCCGGGTTCATAACGACGGCCAAGTCACCTTCAGCCTCCGCGCCGGGCGCCAGATCATCAGGCAGCGCGTCCTGCCCCAGCAGCCGCACGCCGCGCCAAACGCCAGCGTCTTTGCCGGCACGCACGCTGAACGTGCCGGCCTGCCAATCGGCGTCAATCTCGGTCACGGCGCCGTGAATCACAAGCGTCGGCGGCAGCGTTAACGCAAACAGATGCACCACAGCGCCTTCGCCCCCGGCCGGCAGGTAGACGCGGCGCAGTAACGGCAGCTCGCTGAGCTGCAAATGCAGGCAAGCATCGGCAGAGCAGCCGCTGAGGTCAATCGCCTCCAGCTGCCGGTCACCGTGTATGTCCAGCGCCCGCAGATGCGGATTATCAAGCATCAGCCGTCGCCCGCCGTCGGCATTGCCGACCGCGCCAACCAGTGCTGCCCCACCGCTGCTGTCCAGAGTCAAAGTGTCTATACCGCCTCCCGTTACTGATACCCTTTCCACTTGGGTTGCCTCAAGCGCTTACCCAGTCAGTGTATCGAACGCGTGCGACATAATGCGTCGCATAGAGGGGTAGCACGACAGGTAAAAGCAACAATAAAGGCCCGCTGAATGCGCAACGAAAACGCTCGACTCATCCCCTTTTACCAGGGGCAAGGCAGCCAGCGTCGCTCGGTTAACGTCATGCTTGAGTTTTTGGGCCTGACTCGCGGGGAAGACAACGCGATCACTCAGCCGACGTTAGCAACGGCGCTACAACAGGCGGTAATAAGGCTGGGCACCCGTTACGGCTGCGTATCGGCCGAGTCGGTGGCGTATTGGCATGGGCTAATGCAAATTAGCTTTTGACCGCTTATCCCTTGATTTCAAGGACGACAATTTGAAAGGCACGGCCGGCTACGAGTTCATGGTTACTATCGAGTGATGGCCCCAGCGGCTGCGAGTAAACCAGGTTGATATCCGTATCCCCCAAACCGTCCGCCTCAAGCGCAGTGTTCAGGCGCTCAAGCAAGCGGTCTGTCGTATCTTTTTCGGCTGGGCAGCGGCGCGTTAACACCAGGTAGTTGGTCTTGAGGCTATGACGCTCGGCCTGAGCCGAGACCTTGGCCAAACGCCTGATATCGGTGATCAAGCCGCGCATGGCATCGCCGCGCTTGAATTCAATAATATGCGCCGTTCTCCCTTTTTTGCCGGTATGAAGCACCAGGTCAAAACGCCCGTCAGAACGCAAGTCGGGATCTTGCAGCAGCTCCTCAATATCATCAGCGCGCATTTCGGAAGCTTCCAGAGTGCGCTTTACCGATGACTCAAGGCGGTAACCAAAATTGATGAAGTGCTCGGCAAAATAATCGGCCACCCGAACGGCCATAAAAAATTCGGGCATACGATTCAGAGAAGAAAGCGACAGGTTTTGCGCATCGTCATGAGCTGCCAGCAGAGCATCAATAATGGCGTTTATTCGATTGTTGGGTGATGACTTCATCTTGTTATCCTTAGAGTGGGCGAGCATAGGCGCTGAGTGTAACTTGCTCATTACTATGCATTCGTTACATCTTACACACACGCCCTCGAATCATCGCCCCAAACTTGTTCTTGTGCATGTGGCGATCGATAGTCGCCACCGCATTTTGCCGATGCGCGGCGGCTGTTGGATGAGCTTGCCAGTAATGGGCTGAGCTGCTGGGCACAAAAGGTCCGTGCGATTTCCTACGGGTTGTGACTGCCACCCTGAATCTGGAATATTCAGTGCAAAGATCGCTACGCCAGCCAAGCACCCGCCTCGCCTTACGACATGCTGTGTCGCATCAGCCCCGCATAATGTAGCCATCCACACTTCTGGAGGCTGCCGTTCTATGGCTCATATCGTTTCTTCGCCGCAAAAGTCCTCTACTGCTGAATCATCTCTATCGGAACGGGCCCAACAGGAACTATCCAAATGGCGCGAGGATCGCACGCATTGGCACGAGTGTTTTCCAGTCATAACAAAGCTTGCCGAGTGCCTGACGCTTACGCCGCTGGAAGGCATTCAGAACTTTACCGCAAGCACAGACGGACGCCGTCTGTTCTTTTGCCCTGCCCATAGCGCCACGCTAACCGACAAAGCGCGTCAATTTCTGCAGATGCATCTGCTTTGGCACTGCCTGGCCGGGCACCTAACCGCGCCGCTGGTGAATAGTCCCCACTGCTGGCACCTGGCCTGCGATCATGAGATCAACGCCCTGCTGCTGGCGCTTGACGTTGAACTGCCGTTAAGCGCAGTGCTGTTTCCCATCTGCTATGGCCAAAGCGCCTACCAGGTCTATCACTGGCTGGCCAATCATCCGGCGCCGCACACCGAGATTGCTCAAGATATACATCCAGCAGCGCTGTGGGCTTATCAAACTGCCCAACATACCTCGCCGGCACTGGCGACCCTGTGGCAGCGCCGAGCGCACTTGCTTGCTCGGGAAACAGCCACCCTGCCATCTGCAGTGGCTGGCTTTTGCGCGTCGCGCTAGCAAAATGCGACACACAATGCCGCACCTCGGTGATAGCCTAAGGGGTGCCGCAGCGCGCGACGCTGTTAACTCCACGGGGAACGGGGCGAGGCCGACAACCACAATGCTGACGATAACAAGGCTGGTCCCGGCATGGCTGACTCAGCGGCGCACGGTTCCCAAGCGCCAGCGGCAAACGCCGCGCATGCAAACGCTGGATGTTTCCCGGGCCGTGGGCTACCCGCTCACGCTGCACGTCGCCGCCTGGCGCTCAAAAACGCCTTTTGCCTGGCACAGCCTGCACGACGGCGAACCGCTGGCCCGGGGTGACTTTTTGTCTTCGCCCGGCATAGCGTGGGAGATGCTACAGACGCTGCAGGGCGATGAGCTGCTGGCCGGCGTACCGGCCGCCGTGCGCGCCGTGATGGACTGGGCGCCTTTTTTGGGCATCGAGCTGGCTCAGGCGTGCGGCCGGCTTGGCGCCGCGCGGGAACTGGCGGAAAGCTCGCCGCTGCTGCTGATTTTGCTGGTCGAACTCGGCACCCGGGAAGGCTGGACGCCGGAGAGGATGGCGCAGCAGTTGGCGCAAAAGCAGCCCGATCTGTGCCGCACGGCCGGGCTTCGTGGCACCAAATCCTGCGCCCGGCTTGTCAGACGCTGCCGGCTGCGCCCGTTGACCCGCGGCGAGCTGCCGGCTATACAACGCACCTTAAGCCATAACGGCAAACTGGCCGCGCTGCGCCACTATCCCTCCCTGCGCGTTGACCACCTGCTGTTTCTGGCCGATCTCGACGTCGCTCGCTGGCCGGGCCTGCCTGCCATGCTGGATGAGCTGCTGGCCTATCACGCTGACGGCCAGCGTCCGCCCGCGGGCAGCACCACACGGCTGACGCAGACCCTTCACGACGTGGAGCGAATGCTCGGCCCGAACGACCCGAGGCCCCGGCGCATTGATTCGCTGGCCGCGCTGAATCGTCTTCACAACCGGCTGGTCGCCCGCTTTAACAGGCCCCACCGCGGTATGGCGCAAGCGCCACACCCTATTACGCTGCTGCAGCAATACGGCCATTACCCGGCTCCGCCGCTGGCAGGCAGTGAGGACATTACCCCCATCCGCAGCTGGCACGAACTGCTGCAGGAAGGCCAAACCATGCAGCACTGTGTGGGGGCCTATCACGCTGCCGTGGCCGCGGAACAGGTGGCGATTTATCATCTGCGCGCCCCTGAGCCGGTCACCGTGGCGCTACGCCCCCAGGGCAGCGGCTGGGCGCTCAGCGAAGCCAGCGGCACGGCTAACGCAAGCCCCTCACCTGCTGCCATGGCTAAGCTTCAAGCCTGGCTTGCTCGAGCATAACGCCGGCCAATGCTTTCCACACACTGAGCAGGAGCCCGCATGGGACACGCACTTTCTTCTGTCACCGCCTTTTACCGCGGCGAGACCGGCGATCACCAGGGCCGCATGATCCAGGATATCTGGGCGCTTTCGCCGTTCTGGCTGGAACACACCCACGACTACGTGCAGTGGCTTTTTCCGCTGCCCGAGGCCAGCCGCTTCAATACGTTCGCCCCGCTGTTAAGCGCCGCCGACCGCCGCGCCTTCGCCGAAGACCCAACGCTGCGCGAGCGCCAGCGACGCTCACTGGATGTCATGCTGGCCTTTTTCGGGCTTTATCGCCGAGAGCAGCACATCGACGCACGGTCAGAGCTCAATATGCGAGAACATATCTGGCTCAAGCGCGGCGGCCACAACCATCTGCGGATTTCACGCATCATCCGCAGCCTGCACCTGTGCCACCAGCCCGAGCTGGCTGCTTCCTTTCAACAAGCAGTTATCAGGCTGGGCACCACGCAGGGCGTCGTCTCCGAACAGTCGCTGGCCTACTGGCGTCAGGCCAACCGTTAAACGCCGGCAGGCAGTCGATGCGCATTGCATCGCGGGATATACTGCGGCCCACTTTTTTGACGCATACCGGGACTTTCATGTCAGACCTTCGCGATACCCTGTTTCGTTACCTGACACTGCTGCAGCTGATTCCTCGCTACCCGGGGCGGGCGTCGACGCCGGTGCTGAAGGAAAAGCTGGCCGAGCGCGGTTTCAACATCGACACTCGTTCGCTGCAGCGCGACCTGCGCGATCGCCTGTCAATGCATTTTCCACTGACCTGCGACGACAGCCAAAAGCCCTACCGCTGGTACTTTGACCGGGAGTTTCAGTGCCACCTGCCGGCGCTGGACGTGCCCAGCGCACTGACGCTGGTATTGGCGGAAGAATACCTCAAGGGATTGCTGCCGCCGGTGGTGATCGGCCAGCTGGCTCCACAGTTTACCGATGCCCGGCGGCTTCTGGATGAGCTGCCGTCCAACGGGCTGAGCCGCTGGGCACAGAAGGTACGCGCCATTCCCAACGGCAAGGCGCTGATCCCGGCGGAGCTTGACGAGGCCGTCTGGCAAATCGTGACCGAGGCGCTGCTGACGCAAAAGGCCATCGACGTCACCTACCTCTCGCGCTCAAGCGAAAGCCAAAAGGCGCTCACCCTGCACCCGCAAGGGCTGGTCAGCCGCCACAGCGTGACCTACCTGCTGGCCACGGTGAACGACTACGCGGATATCCGTCAGTTTGCCCTGCACCGCATCAAGCACGCGGCCCTGAGCGACACGTCGTGGAACGCCCAGCCGCAGTTTGATATTGACGGCTATATTCAAGGCGGCGCATTTGGCTACCGGCAAGGGGAGCAAGAGGTCATCCTTCAGGCCGATATTGCCCGGCCGGTCGCCTGGCTGCTGCAGGAAACGCCGCTGGCCGAAGAGCAAAGCATCAAGCCACTGCCCAACACCGACTGGCAGCGGCTGACCGCCCGCGTGCCCGACGACCAGCAGACTCTATGGTGGCTGATGGGTATGGGGGCCAACGTCAAGGTGCTCGAACCCGCTGCCTGGCGCGAACAGCTGAAAGCCACCGCCGAGCAGGTGCTGGCACAGTATGCCGATTAACAAGGAAAGCTCCGTGTCATCTCACACCACTTTGCTGCACCTGGCGTCTCTTCTACGCCAGCGCTATGCACGCCGGCCGGATTTCAATCTGTTTACCACACTGCGAGGCGCAAGCGATGAAGTTCGCCTGCACTCGCGCTTTATCGCCGCCATGCTTGATCCACAGGCGCATGATTTGGGCCATGCCCCATTGCAGGAGCTGCTCAGCCACTGCGGTATCAGCGACTTTTCGCTGGAAGGAGTCAGGGTGGAATGCGAGCGCTGGAACATCGATATTCTGGTGACCAACACCCGCCGCCAGGCACTCTTCATCGAAAATAAAATCAACGCTGGCGACCAGCCCGAACAGCTGGTGCGCTACCACCAGCAGCTACAAACAAGCGGCTACCAGGAAATTCACGCCTGCTACTTGAGCCTTGACGGCGGCGATCCCAGCGCAAATAGCCTTGGCGATCTTCGTGAGCGTTCCTACGCAAGCTACACCGCGCTTGGCTACTACGCCGACATGGTTCCCTGGCTGAACAATCTACTGGGCCGTGCCGCCCTTGATCCGCCGCTGCGCGAAAGCCTCGCTCAGTATTGCCAGCTCATTTTGCAACTAACCGGACACGACATGAACAACGATCACCTGACGGCCCTGACAGAGACGCTGCTTCAGGGCGATAACCTTCAAAGCGCCCACGATATTCGCCTGGCTTACGATGAAGCGTTGGTCAACCTGCATGCCCGACTCTGGCGGCACCTGAAAACACGGATTGAGCAGCAGCATCCGGCCATGGCCGAGCAGCTTCACGCAGATTCCTGGAAAAATACAGCGCTGGACGGTTATTGCCGCGACTACGCCGAAAGACGCCGCGACAGCAAATACTTCGGCCTTTACTACCGCATACCGGGCTACGGCGAGGAAGCGTGCATCGGTATCGAGATAGAGGACGCGATTTACTGGGGCGTCTACTGCTGCAAGGACAGCGACCCCAAAAGCTATCATGCCATTTGCAAGCAGCTGGACGAGCATGGCCATGCCGGCAGCCGCAATGTCTACTGGCCCAGCTACCGCTATGGCCAACAGCCCATGACGTTTCGGACACCCAACGCCGACATGCTGGCCGTTTTATCGGACCCCGAACGCTTTGACGCACTGATCGCCACCATGGCGGATGAGTCAGCCCAGCTGTGGAACATTTGCCGACCACTTTGATATCGACAGCGTTGCTAACGGCCAGCCTTGTATGACTTCCCTCTCAGCTCTGCAGTCGCGTGCCCGATTCCCCCGTCCACGAGGCTGAGCCACAAAGCGCAGGGAATCGGCCAATTTTACCAAACGCGTCGACGATAGCTTCACGATTGCGTTAAACCACATGCCCCTGGCGGCGCGCGCAACGATGGCCTGTGACCAGCGCCGTGAAATGGCGCGTCATGCCAATGACGACACAGCGCTCGCTGCCTCAAGGTCAAAAAATGCCGTAAAAATCGTTTATCATTCTGTGACACCTTTAACGGCGTCATTTTGCGTAGCACCTCCCGCCTTCATGTTCAGCCCCATTTCACCTTGACCCGTGGGCCGCCCATGGATTTTACCCTTGAGCCGGAATCCATCGCCATACAGCCGATATCGAGGAGGTAACGCCATGTGGGGCAACATGATGACGCATATGGGAGGCCATAGCTGGGGGCACATGCTCCTGGGCGGCGCCATGATGGTGCTGTTCTGGGGCGGTGTTATTACGCTGGTGATTTTTCTTGTGCGCGGGCTGACGTCACGCCGCCGCCATACGGCTTCCCGGCCATCGTCCTCTGCCCTTGAGCTGCTGGAGCAGCGCTATGCCCGGGGTGAAATCGACAGGCAGGAGTACGAGGCGCGCCGCCGCGATCTCGAATCGTGACGGCCAGACACTACCGGCACAAAACGACAGGAGGCACTCATGTCTCGCAAACACCGTCTCGGCGTCAACGAGGCAACGCTGGTCACGCGGAAGCTACGGCTCACGCCCGGTCGTTTTCCCGACGTGCAAAAGGCCATCGCAGACATCGACCGGCTATACGGCCTGGACGGCGTGTCGTTTAACCGCCGCCGACAAACGCTGCGCCTGGCCTACGATGCCTCGCGCATCGGTATTGAGCGCGTCGAGGAAATACTTGCCAAGCACGACATGCACGTCAGCCGCGGGTGGTGGAACCGCACCCGGGCAAACCACTACCGCTTTGTGGATCAAAACATCAAGGACAACGCCGCCACGGAGCCCTGGAGCTGCCATTAGGGTGACAGCACTCCCAGCACCCACTCAAAGCCCAGGCTTGCCCCGAGCAAAACCGCCAGGGTGAGATAAAGCACCGCCCCGGACCCGCGGCCCAGCACGTGCACCTCGCCCCGGGGCTCCTTGAACACGGTCACGGCGATCACGCGCAGGTAGTAGTACAAAGACACCAGCGTGTTCAGGGCCGCCGCTGCGGCAAGCCAGGTATACCCCGCCGCGATGGTCACCTCGAACAGCAAAAACTTGCCGAAAAAGCCCACCAGCGGCGGAATGCCCACCAGCGACAGCAGCGCCACCGCCAGCGCGGCGGTGACCAGCGGCCGACGGTAGGCCAGGCCGTGGTAGTCCTCGATGGCCGTGCGCCCCCGCAGGTAGGTGACCACGGCAAACGCCAGCAGGTTGGCCAGCGCATAGGCCGCGAGGAACGCCAGCAAGGCCGCCTGGCCCCCCACGCCGCTTTGAATCACCACAATGGCCATCAGCATATAGCCGGACTGGGACACGCTCGACCAGCCCAAAAGCCGCCTTACGTCCGTCTGGGCAAGGGCTGCCAGGTTACCCAGCGTCATGGTAGCGACGGAAATCAGCGCAATCACCCCGGGCCACATCAGGGTGTCAGGCAACAGCGTGACAAAGCGGGCCAGCGCCACCGCCGCGCCGATCTTGGGAATCACGGTCAAAAACGCCGCCACCGGCGCCGGGGCCGCCTGGGCCACATCGGGCATCCAGGCGTGGGCCGGGGCCGCCCCGAGCTTGTAGGTTAACCCCGTGATGATGCAGACCACCGCAATGCTGAGCGCGAGGGTGTCGGTGCCGGCGTGAAAGACCTCGGCGGCCCGGGCGTAGTCGGTATCGCCCACCAGGCCGAATACAATCACCACGCCAATGGTCAGTAGCGCATTGGCCAGCGCGCCGATAAGAAAGTACTTCATCGCCGCTTCCAGCGCCGGGGTGAAGCCGCGATGGTAGGCCGCCAGCGGATAGCCGGCGGCGGAAGACAGCAGCACCCCGACCACCAGCTCCATGGCGTCGTGGGCGGACGCCATCATGATCGCGCCCAGCAGCGAAAACAGGCACAGCGCGTAATACTCGCCGTGGCGCGGATCGCTGCGCATCCAGTCCGGGGACAGCGCGACCGCCACCGCGGCGCTGAGAAGCATCAACAGCTTGGCGGCAACGGCCATGTCATCTATGACCCAGACGCCGGAAAACACCGGCCCCGCAGGCGCCTGCCACTGGGCGAATGTCCCGGCACCCGCCGCCAGCAGCGTGATAAGCGCCACCGCGGCGGCCCACGCCTGACGCTTACGCGGAACAAACGCGGCCAGCAGCACAATCGCCACTGCGCCCAGCAGCAGCGTGATTTCGGGGAGCAAATGACCCAGGGGCATCAGCGACCTCCGATCAGCAGCACGCCGGCGTTATCGATCACCTGCAGGAGAAAACCGGGATACACCCCGACAATCACCACTCCCAGGCCCAGCACGCTGAGCACCGTAAGCTCCGCGCGGTTGAGGTCCTTGAACTCGATTAACGCATCCGGCAGCTTGCCGAAAAACAGCCGGCGCAGCATATCCAGAAACAGCGCGGCGGTGACCAGAATCCCCACCACCGCCAGCACCGCAAGCCACGGGTAGACGGCAAAGGTGCCGGCAAAAATCTGAAACTCCGCGACAAAGCCCGCCAGCCCCGGCATGCCCAGGCTGGCAAACGCCAGCAGTACGGTCAGCCCGGCAAGCCTGGGCGCTCTGGACGCCAGGCCGCCGTAACCGTTCAGGTCGTAGCTGCCGGTGCGGTACCAGAAGCTGCCGCAGATCAGAAACAGCGCGCCGGTAATCAGCCCGTGGGCGACCATTTCCACCGTCGCCCCGGTAAGCGCCAGCTGCCTGGCCGCCAGGTTATCGCTGACGCTAGCGGCAATGGCGATGCCCAGCACCGTATAGCCCATGTGGTTGATGGAGGTATAGGCAATACGCCGCTTGAGATTCCCCTGACCCAGCGCCACCAGCGCCCCGTAAATAATCGCCACCAGCGCGATCGCCCCGACGACTAACGCATGGCGGGCAAACGTCTCCGGCAGCATCGCCAGCGGCAGGCGAATCATGCCGTAGGTGCCCATCTTCAGCAGCACGCCGGCCAGAATCGCCGAGGCCGGCCCCGGTGCGTCCACGTGGGCCTGGGGCAGCCAGGTATGCAGCGGTACCAGCGGCGTCTTTATCGCAAGCCCCAGCATCAGGCCAAAAAACACAAGCCCCGCATAGAGCCCGCCGCCGGCCAGCGGCTGCTGCTGGATAATCAGGCGCATATCAAAGCTGGGCGTCTCCAGCGAGAGATACAGGCCGATAATCCCCAGCAGCAGCGCCAGCGAGCCGGCAAAGGTAAACAGGAAGGTAACTATTTAGCTCATGCTGCCTGATCCAGCTCGTCCTCTCGCATGAAGGCAGGCACCTCACCGGCAAACAGTTGCTCCAGCGCCGTGTGCGCCGCCAGGCCC